>JBKCNS010000001.1:0-124921 GCA_046297095.1 Kapaibacterium sp. (SeqCode)
CGTTTGCCCCCTCCGTGTTCAATCGAGCTTCGGCTTGTTTGTGCGTCAAGCCATGCCGGCTTGTTTGCAGCAGCGCCGTGAGTTCCTCGATGCTATAGGCGTGAATATTCATACGCTTTGTGGCTGAAGTATGGCTGAAGTGTAGAAGAATTGTGGAAGAAGTATGGCCAAAGGAAGGTGTGTCTGCGATAACGACGAGAGGTACCCGCGCACAAGGTACATCGTACCCGCCGATAATTACTTCCGCTGTTGCAACTGCTCAAAATACTGTCGAATAATCTGCTCGTAATCCTTGGTGTATCCCTGTTGCATAGAGCGCAGTAAATCGCGCACCGAACCCGAGCTACGAAGGCGCTCCAAATCCAATTCAGCCGGGCCGGATCGACGAGTGTTTTCGCCCGATCGCGACTCACGAGTTTTCTCGTAATCTCGCTCGTTCATGGAACGCGATGCATCTAGCAGGCGCGAAAGTATGCGGTCTTGACGCCGACGTGTTTCGTCGGTAACTCGGCCGGACTGCATGTCTGCCAATATCTCTTTCATCTCCTCTGCCATCTTTTCCAGGTTGCCCAGGGCCTTCTTCGAACCGCCTGCTTCTTTTTGTTCTTTAGACAATTCCTCCAGCGACTTCTGAACCTTACCTTGTTGTGATGCTAAGCGGCCGAGCTCTGCCTGCTGCTCGGAGCTCATGGATCCTTGTCCCATTCCCATCTGCTGCATACCGCTATTGATGCCCTGCTGCATGTTGGCCGCTTGCTGCAAGCGTTGCATAAATCCGCTCTGCCCGCCGGGTCTGCTTCCCGAGGGATTCATGGGATCGCCCTCGCCCTGGCCGTCGCCCTGGCCGGGCAACGAGCCATTCATTTTGCTGAGAGCTCCGGCCATTTGCTTCATGGCTTTATTCATGGAACTCATTGCGCCTTTTTGCTGCATGGCTGCCGCCGGCGAATTACGATTCTCCATGCTCTCCTGAGCATCCTGCATCTGCCGCATGGCGTCGCCCATCTCTTTGCCCATCTCCGGCGTTACTGCTGTAGACTTTTGCCCCAGCTGATTCATTTTGTTTGCCAGGTTCATCATCTGCTCGCGAAGATTCTGCTGGCGTCGCGCATTCTGACTCATTCGAGCGGAGTTTTGATCCATGCGCTCGGCGTCGTTCATGAGTTGCTCTTGTTCCTTGCTCAGAGCCATCATGTCGTTCAGCGACGACTGCATCTGCTTGGCAGTTTCCCGTTGAAGATTCTTGCGCATCTCCTGCTTCATCTTCTTCATCGACTGCGAGAAGTTCTTCAGATTCTGCGAGGCATTTTTCATTTTTTGCTGTGCCTGCTGCATATCGCCTTCTTCCATGGACTGGCTGCTCTGCGACATCTGCTGCTGTGTCATCTCGGCATTCAATTGATCCATGGCCTTGCCCATTTGCTCCATCACGTTCTGTTGTTTATCCAATCCCGCTTCTTTGGCCAGCTTCTCCATCTCTTTGGCGTCCTTGGCAAGCTGTTTCATGTCTTCCTTAAGCGCATCCTGCTTCTTGGATAACTCATCTCTGGATTTTGCATCCGAGGGGTTTGTGTTCTCTGCCTGCTTTTGAAGATCATCCTGACGGCGCTGCAAATCCTCTGCACGGCGCGATAACTCGTCTACTTTTTGCTCCGTTTGAATTCGCTTGAGCAACTGCATGGTGCGTTCAATCTGCTTCTTGAAGTCTTCTTCGTTGAACTTAAAGTTCTTCATGGCCTGTTGCATTTGCTCCGGCGACATCTGCTCCATTGCCTGCTTCATGCGCTCCATTGCATCGCGCATTTCTTTTGAATCTATAGACTTCATCAGCTTCTGCAGCTCGGCATACTTTTGCAATGTCTCCGGAGAAAGCGCTTTGTTCTCCTTGAGCATATCCGTCATTTGCTCCAGCTTTTCTTGAGCTTGCTGAAGCTTCTCTTGCATAGCTTCCTGCTGCTTGAGCATATCGTCCATTTTCTTTTGCGCATTCCAATCGCTGGCCATGCGCTTTTGCTTCATCATCTCGCGCTGCATCTGCTCCATGTCGCGAGCCACTTCCTCTGCTTTTTTCATCACTGTTTCCAGGTCCTTCGCGGCATCGTCCTGCTTCTTCTCTGCCTGGCGGAATACATCAGCCAGCGACGGCAGCCGCAGCGCAATCACCGATGTACGGGCACTCTTTGGCCCCGTAATGCGATCGTTGTCGAACACCTCCACAAAGAACTCGTACGAATCCTCCGGCGAAATACCGATGCTCTGCAAGTCCCACAGGTAGCTAACTTCGGCCGAGGTACCCGACGGTGCCATAGGAATAACAATGCGCTTGTAATCCTTCTCCGGCGCTGCATATCGCGAAGCCGTGAGTTTGTAGTTCAGCGTAAGTTGAGAGAAGCCGTAGTCGTCGGTGATGGTAACCCGGATGGGAATGCGCACATCGGGCTTGGCCTGCACATCACCCTGAGGTTCCACCAAACTGATTGCGGGATAACCATCGTTCTGCGCGGTAATACTGTAGCGCATCGGATCCGCATTTGCTCTGCCCTCGCCATCGTAGATGCGAATGGCATACGAGCCGGAGTTTCGCACACTGAACTGAGCCGAAGCTTTGCGGTCCGCCACCTTCATGGGCACGCGAACGGTATCCTCCGCCTGAAGCTGTGCCTGCCGCGCAGCTGCGCTGTCTATAGATTTGTTGTTCGACACCATGCTTGTGGCGCTCGTCGTGGCCGTGCTTGCGGCAGACTTCCCGCTAAAGAGCAATAACTCGGCGCGAGCAAGGGCCTTGTTTGCCATAATATTCAGCTCCACGCGCGACCCGCTCAGACACGCGATGTCTGCATGCTGTTCATCGAGCGCGATGGCCGGCATTCGCGTATACGCGGGTTGAAGCACACGCCCCTCCAGGCTGCGTACCAGTGGTGGGTCGCTCACGGTAATGGTACCGGTATCGGTGCGCACGAACTCGTTGTACCAGGGAACCTCTGCATAAAACCGTATGCTGCGTTTCACCGAGGGAAGCTCGAAGCGAAACACGCCGGAGCTGTCGTCCCGCAGTGTGTAGCTATCGAAGGCGGCTTGCTCGTCCTCGCGCACCATCAACGTAACAGTGGCGGGCACCACGCCTGCGGCGCGAACGAACACGGTAACCTTACTGCCGCGTAATACCTCGCGTTGTTTCGGATCCACACGCAGAGTAAAGGGTGCAGGAGGAACGAACGAGGTACGGAAATGTAAAAGTCTGTAGGCGGCGGAACCCAGCGGGGTTGCGGCAAAGAGCAGTGCAGACACTCCCAAAGAAACTGCCAGCACGAGTAGAGCTTTGCGCATGCGATCGGTATTGATCACCTTGTCGAAGTCCAGCTCGCGCGTGGCCTCTACCACTTGACCGAAGGCGGCATCAATAAGCTGAGAAGACACTGCAACGCTCGGCACTGTGGTACTCACTAATTGCAAGGCGTTGAGAAGCAGGTCTCGAATACTCGTGTAAACATTACCAACGCGCTCGGCAATACTGAAGGCAGAAGGCGCCGATGGCGAGAATACTCTGCTCCATAGAATTCTCCCCGCAGCCGTAGCAAGCAACAAGGGCGTAGCTACACCAAGAACACTCATTGCTACAGTTCTCGCTGCCACGGAGGCGTGCATAAAAGCTTCGATCACCGACAGCCCCATTAAGCACACCACAGGCACTACCAACGCTGTAGCTAGTGCCGTAACGACATCCACGCGTATCTCTTTTCGGCGCGTGGAATCCAGGCGCTGAATGAGCTTCGTATATGCAGTTTGATTGTTCATTTTGCCGGTGAGGTGGAGCGGTTGCCTAGAGCATACACAACGATGTTGGTTCCAAACTGAAGTGCTTCCAAACGCTTGTTCGGAGGATCGCCGTGCACCTCTGCATCCGCCCAACCGTCGCTGGGATTGGATTCGTAGGTGTACAGCACGCATACGCGGTCGCCATCGAACAATGCGAACGTTTGGGGCGTCTTGGCATCGTGCTCATGCGTTTTGGGAACCCCATTAGGGAATTGAAAATGGGCGTGAAATAGCGGGTGAGAGAATGGCAGTTCGCGAAGATCCTGCCCGGGAAAAATCTTTTTCAGCTCACGGCGAATGGATGCGTCCATGCCGTAGTCGTCGTCTACATACAGGAAACCACCGTTCTCCAGATATGCTCGCAGGCGCTTCACATCTGCGTCGGAAAAACTCACCGTTCCGTGACCGGTCATGAACAAGATTGGGTACAAGAACAGATTATCCGTGCCGATGTCCACAAACTCGTACACAGGTGCGGCCTGGATATTAGTATTCTGACGAACGAAGTTCATCAGATTTACCTCGCACGAGGGATCATTGTACCAATCACCGCCGCCGCTGTATTTCAAGCGCGCCATTTTCACCGACGACGACTGCGCGCACAGCACGGTGCCTGTCATACTTGTGAGTAGACAGACGGCACACGTAAGCCAAAGCATGCGATATGGTGAAAAGTGGTTGTTCATATGTGGCGACTAGCCTGTAAACGTAGCCAAGACGATTTTCTTTTCCTGCTCCGTAAACCACGGCACACCTTTTATAGACAATGGCAGTTCCCGAATGTGGAGGGTGGGAAACTGCTTGCGCGCATCGGCAATCTCTTCGTCCAGGTTGCCGCCCTTGAGCAACGCATACAGGCCGGTTGGTTTGAGTAATCGGTGTGTCCATCCCACAATTTCCGCCAAGGGTGCCACAGCCCGCGCCACAACGGCATCGTACGTGCCTCGGTGCTTCGGCAACTCGGCAAGTGCTTCAACGCGACAATTCTCTACGCTCAAACCCCGCAGACCGGTATGCTCTGCGAACATGGCGGTCATCTTTGCTTTCTTTGCAATGGAGTCTGCGCACAGCACCTGCATATCCTGACGGGCAATCTTCAGCGGAATTCCGGGAAATCCCCCGCCGGTACCTACATCAAGCACGCGGGCGCGCTTGGGAAAATCGGTAACGGTGAGTAGACCCAAGGAATGCAGTATGTGGCGCTCCCAAATATTCTCTTCGTCTTTGCGTGATATCAGGTTCACCTTGGCATTCCAATAGAGCAGATCGTTGTGGTATCTCTCAAAAATGTCCACATCCTCTTTCTCCAGAATGATGCCGTTTGCTGAACAGATTGTCCAAAACTCTAGTTTGTCCACGTGTCGTTGATTCCGTTGTTTGCGGTGATGATTGGGCTGTGTGCTTGGTGCAAAACTAACATTGTGAAGGTGCCCCGACCCCGGCTTTCGTATGAACGTCGGCTTGCTCATCACCTTGCCGTGCGAATCCATTCACAATACCGACCCTATTCGCCACTCAAGCTCCCTCACCACACATTTTTCCCGTAACTATCGCCACACTATTCCTTCATGAAAACTCTTTCTGTGTATAATCATCGTGTTCCCTTTTTCTCCGTGATATGCTGCACGTATAATCGGTGCGCGCTGTTACCAAGAGCACTTGCTTCGCTTCAAGCGCAAACGGAAAAAGACTGGGAGCTCATCGTGGTGGACGACGGCAGCACCGACGGCACCCTGGCCTTGCTACAGGAACATGCCCGACTCAATCCGCGCATCCGCATTCTGCATCACGCGAACAGAGGCGTAGGTGCTTCCCGGAATGCCGGAATACTTGCCGCATGCGGTGTATTCGTTACGTTTCTGGATAGCGATGACGAATATGCGCCCGAGCATTTGGCTCTGCGTAAAGAGGCGTGTAGGGAATATCCTGAAATTCCCTTTTTTCACGGAGGCGTGGCGGTAATAGGCAATGCCTTCGTTCCCGACAAAAACGATCCCACACGCAGTATTGCCATTAGCGACTGTGTGGTAGGCGGAACCTTTGTGATTCGCCGAGACTTACTGGTGGAGCGCGGCGGCTTTCCGCACTTGCGCTATGCAGACGACGCCGTGTTCTTTGAAGAGGCACTAAGCGAAGGCGTGCCCATTGCCCGCCTTGAGCACCCCACGTATCGCTATTACCGAGACACGCCCGACTCGCTGTGCTCCACCTTTGCGGTGGATCAATAAAACTACCATCACACTCTCCGATTGAGTTCGGCTGTAAACTCCACTCGAATCACCACACTGAAATCAACGCTCAAATCCGCTCTGTAGCGTAACTTTGCGATCGGTTTTGAATTCTACTGATTTTCGAAGCGAGTATTTATGGATGGCGAAGGAGTTCAGGTTCAACCGTTACGACCGCAACTACCCGATAACGACATAGTCTTTATTATAAAGAATCCCCACCGGCCTGGAATGCTGGGACGATTGTGTACGGTGATCGGCGAAGAAGGTGGATTGATCGGTGATATGACCACCCTGTTTGTTGGTCACGATCACGTACTCAGAGAGATCGTAATTTCTGTTTTTGACTCGCCGCATTTAGCTACTATAGAGCGCGCGATTAAAGAGAGAACAGAAGCAGAAGTAGTTGAAATTAAAGATGTTGTATTTGAACATCACCGCGGCGGAAAGATCAAAGTATGCCGCAAGGCCGATGTACCCGGCGTAGCCGAACTTCGGTATGTGTACACACCGGGTGTGGCCAGAGTGTGCAAAGCAATTCAGCAAGATCCCTCCCTGTTGTACGATTTTACCAGCGCAGGAAACACCATTGCCATCTTCACCAACGGAACCCGAGTGCTGGGTTTGGGTGACATAGGCCCTGCGGCTGCTATGCCGGTGATGGAGGGTAAATCCATGCTCTATGATCAATTCGTTGGTCTGGGAGCAATGCCCATCCTGATTGACACCAAAGATCCCGACGAGTTTATCTCCATCGTCGAAAAGGTCTCGACCGGCTTTGCAGGAATTCATTTAGAAGACATCAGCACACCGGACTGCTTTTACATAGAAGATGAGCTCATCCGCCGCCTGAATAAACCCGTGATGCACGATGACCAGCACGGAACCGCTACCGTACTGTTGGCCGCGGTACTCAACGCCTTGAAGAAAGTAAACCGCGCTGGCGATTCCTCGCTGGTATTTGCGCAGTTGGGACTGGGAGCGGCCGGTAGTGCTATTGCCCAGCTCCTGGCTCATTATGGCTTCAATGTAGTGGCATACGATCCTAATCCTGCTTCGCACAAACGGGTGATGGAGCGCGGGGTGCGTATTGTTGATTTTGAAGAAGCTATGACCGCCGACGTAGTAATCTCTACCACCGGCAGAGTTGGTCTGATCACCGCTCCGATGATCAAACCCGGGCAGATCATTTTTGCGTTGTCGAATCCCGTACCCGAAATAAGCGCCGAAGAGGCCCTGGCCGCGGGAGCTGCTTTTGCCGCCGACGGTAAAAGCGTAAATAACGCCCTGGCCTTCCCCGGACTTTTCAAGGCAGCGGTGGAAGTTCGCGCTGACCAAATCACAAACGAAATGAAGGTAGCCGCTGCTATCGCTATTGCCGAGCTGGCCGAGCGCGAGGAATTGGTCCCCAGCCCCTTTAATCCTGCCGTTCACAAGCGGGTTACGGAGCGGGTAAAAGCCCTCTTTGCTGCGGCCTAAATTCTGCTAAGGAATCGAACATCAAACGTTCAGACTTCCGCCTGTGAGCAAGCGATTTCCAACCACCGTACTGCGTGGCATTTGCCTGTTTCAAGCCTTTACCACGTACGCTCATTCCCGAAAAAACAAAACCTCCAACACGTTGTACTTCAACGTGTTGGAGGTTTTTATTATCAAAAAAATAAGGAGAGACGAACCGGAATCCGCGGAGCTTGATAACCGTGTATACCACTCTCCGCTGTAACAGAAACTGCATACACACCGCGGTCAAAACCTAACGATCTTTGGACGGTTTCAAAGCATCCTCGATCACAAACAGCAGGTCCTTCTTGTGTGCCTTAACAATATCCGATCCGCCGGCTTTTTTGAGCTTGGTTGCCAGACCCTCAAGCTGAGCTCGCACAAGGGCACGCACATCCGTACGGTATACATTGGGCGGAGCAAACATCGATGCCATAGCAGATACCGGTCCTGTGGGCGCAGCGGGCGCACTTAGCTTCCCAACCAGATTGGATACAAAGAAGCGCTGAAGATTACGCCGGAAAAGATCGGGATTACCGTTGCCGAATACATCCGAGAATATGCCGTTTTGAAGATTCTCGAGCAATTCGGTAGCAGTAAACGCAGCAGCGCTATTTGCAGGCAGCGGCAGAGACGAATTCTCGATTATCCGCAACAGCTTATCATTGGCGAGAACTGTAGAGAGCACTCGCTCCTGCATACGCTGCAAACGATCGGTGGAACCCGATGGCTCGATGCGACGCAATACCTCGGGATCCAGGAAAAACGTGGGTGTGGTAAATACATTTTCGTGGAGGAAACTTAGGCACCGAAGTTGCTTTTCTTTAGGCACTGCTTCGTATACCACGCCTGCCTGACCGGCATTCTTGTACGTGCCAACCATACCACCGATATTCTCTGCAACGTGGACTACTTCCTGCCGCCATTGCTTGCAGATTTCATCGTACATCTCTTTAAGCAGATCGTAATCCTTGCCTGTTTCGGTGGTGGCATCGATCAAATATCCCATCGCTCTCTTCAGGTTGGCTATACCCAGTGTACTTGCTTTTACGGCGTCGTCGCCCAAGTCTTCCATTTGGGACGAGGGATCTACCGTCATCCATTGTTGGCGTCCGAACCGAAGCATGGGGTTGTTGTCCTGCGCACGAATCCACGCCTGCAGTGTATCCTGCTCTTGTTCCGGCGTAAGGCTAGCCGGCAGAACGCGATATCCCCAGTTCACGGCAAAGTCGTCGTAGGGACCAACCTTCGGCATCAACGATGCGCCATCGCCCGGCTGTGCAATGTAATTGTACCGAGCGTAGTCCATGATGGTTGGTGCCGTGCCGTACCGTGCAGTAAACGACGGCGAGCGCAATGAATCAACCGGGTAGGACGACGATGCCTTCATGTTGTGCGGAAAACCGATGGTGTGGCCAAACTCGTGCGCTGCCACTGTAGAGATAAGTTCACCCATCAGTGAATCCGGGAAAGGAATCTTGTGCGAGCGAGGATCGGCCACGGCCTGCGTGAAATACCATCCCGTTTGCAGGTTCATGACGTTGTGATACCAACCGATGTCGCTTTCCAAAATCTCGCCGCTGCGCGGATCCGACACATGCGGACCGTATGCGTTTTCAATATTCGACGGGAAGTAACGAATCACCGAATAGCGAACATCTTCCGGGCAGAACTCCGGATCTTCCAAGCTATCGGGTGGCGGTAATACTCGTACCGCATTTTTGAAACCTGCTTTTTCGAATGCCGAGTTCCATGTTTCAATACCTTTCTTCAACCAGGGGCGCCATTTCATCGGCGTTGCGGGATCGATATAGTAGGTAATAGGCTTTATGGGCTCTACAAGTTCGCCGCGGAAATAGGCAGCGCTGTCTTTAGGTTCAAGCCTCCAACGAGCAATGAAGGATCTCTCCTCCGCTCGCTGATTGTCCAGGCCGTAATCGGTGGTTGATACGGAGAAGAATCCCACGCGCCAGTCTGTGAGGCGAGCTTTCATGGGCTTCTCGGGAAGCACAACCATAGAGTGGTGCATGGAGAAGCTTACCGTGCGAGTTCCGGGATTTTGCGGCGCACCATCGGCATTGAAGGTAAGAACATTTTCTACCTCAATATTCAAAGGATAACTGCGAGCATACTCCACAAAGGAACGATCGGACGACAGCGAACTAATCTTGTACGGATCACGCTGGCCTTTGGGAGGCGTGAGCAAGCCAATATCACCGGTGAAAAGTGAGGTAACATCTACCACAACTGCGGAGGAATCTTTGTTGTAGCATTGTATAGGCAGAGCCGCAACAATCTCTTCGAAATTGGATGCGCGTACTGCTTTGGAAATAGGCAGAGAATCGGCCGCAATGTTCACAAACGATTTTGTGCGCAGAAGAATCTTATCGTACTTGCGTTCCCATACAACCACTGCGCTCCCCACTTGCTCACCGCCGTAACCAATCTGCGGAGTTTTGGAGATTCGTGTCACCAACAGAAACTCCCGACGATAGTGCTTTACAGGGATTTCGTAGAACACCTTGTCGTCCTGACGATACACATTGAACACTCCGCTATCTGCTTTCATTTCTGCTGTAATAACTTCAGCCCACGGCTTTATCGAAGGCTTCTTTGCCGCACCAAGTGCAGGCGAGGCCGATCCATTTGGTTTGGCATCCTGCGCCGCAAGGGAACAGGAAAGCAATGCTCCTGCAACAATCAAAAACATGACCGAGTATCGCATACTGGTAACTCCGGAGTAAAGAAAAAATGATCAATGCCTAGAAGAGCGCGCAAGATAGTACCCTGACTTGCCACGCAAACGCAGTGTGGAAAGAAACTGCATCATTGTCGTGGTGGCCGGCATGAGAGAGGTGTGTAAGCCGTGATTCTACCGGCAGTTTCAGGCAAAAAAAACGGCGCCTCGTGAGGGAGTACGAGGCGCCATCTTGGTTGTGGAGCTTGTGGAGGGAACCACAAAATCTCAGGGACGTAAAAGGGTAGGATAGAAAAGATTGTTACTCCACACCAATCGAGAAAAATTGGCATCCGTGCCGGACTGCCGGAACATCCTTGTTCTGATCAATTAATCCATGATCTTACGAAGGAATGCCGGCTTCTCCGACGGTGACTTGTCGCGACTGTCTGCTGCCGGCGCCTGCGCGGGCGTGCTAAGCGGAACTGATCCGCCGCGACGCGTGTACGCGGGTGCGTTGAATGTCGATGTTACCTCGTGTCCGGCCGGAGCCGATACGGGCACACTACGTTGCTGTGATGCTACTGCCGCCGTAAACTCCGCCGGCATGTGAACAGCACCGCCATTTGCTGCGATTTTTGATTCCGCTTGAGCAACCTGCTGCTGAGCTTGTGCCGCTTGTTGAGCATGAACTTGAACTGCCTCTTGCTCTAGCTCTTCGTGTTCGGAGTTCGCGTTCTGACGAAAGCCGGTTGCTACAACCGTTACCATGATCTGATCGCCCAGATCTTCGTTGAACACTACACCAAAGATGAGATTTGCTTGCTCACCTGCCGCCTCTTCGATGGTTTGAACAGCATCGCCGATTTCTGCCATGCTCACATCCGAGTTCGCGGTGATGTTGATCAACACGCCTTCGGCACCATGAATGGAAACCCCATCGAGCAACGGTGATTGAATAGCATTTAATGCAGCATCCTTAGCACGCTCTTCGCCACGGGCAATACCTATGCCCATGAGTGCATCGCCCTTGTTCTTCATGATAGTACGAACGTCTGCGAAGTCTACGTTTACATAGCCATTACCGCTGATGATGTCGGCAATACCCTTGGTGGCGTTGTACAACACGTCGTCCACCTTCTGGAATGCCTGAACGAACGAGGTGTTCTTATCAATGATTCCCATCAATCTTTGGTTGGGTATAACTATAAGCGCATCAACGTGTTTACGCAATTCGTTTACACCGTGATCGGCTGAATGCGAGCGCTTTTTCGCCTCCCATGCAAAAGGCTTGGTAACGATGCCCACAACCAAGCAATCCAATTCGCGACCGATGCGGGCAATTACAGGAGCTCCGCCGGTACCCGTTCCACCACCCATACCTGCCGTTACAAAAATCATATCGCTATGCTGAAGCGCGTCGCGAATGTCGTCGATGCTTTCCTCTACAGCCAGTTGACCAATGGTAGGATCTGCGCCGGCACCAAGACCGCGTGTTAGCTCACGACCAATCTGCACCTTTGTGGTGGCAAGATTCGATGTCAGAGACTGCGAGTCTGTATTTGCCGCGATAAAATCAACACCGGTAAGACCACGCTTGATCATACTGTTGATTGCGTTTCCTCCGCCGCCACCAACACCGATGACGCGAATACGTGCTCCTTCCGGAGCCGGAGCTGCCAATTCAAAGGCAAGCTGTGAGTTTTGTGAGTTATTCATGGTTTCCCCCCTCGTGAAAAAATGAAATTGAGTTACAATTGTTCAAAAAATCCTTTAACCTTCTCGATGAATTTGCCGTACTTCACAGGAACTCCCGTGCTGCGAGGTGCGATAGGTTCATCGTGTGTATCATCTTCGATTGTGGCGTGACTCATGGTGTGCAAGGCATACAGCACCAGTCCCACTGCCGTAGCATACATGGGCGATTGCACCTCGGGCGCTAATCCGCCGCGAATTGTTCCGCCGGGAATTCCCGTCTTTACAGGAATGCCGAACACTTGCTCTGCCAGTTCGGCAGCGCCGCGCATTTGCGAGCACCCACCGGTAATAACAACACCTGCAGACAGGTTACGCGAGTAACCGGAGCGACGAATCTCGGCGAAGGCGAATTCGAAAATCTCTTCCATACGCGGCTGAATGATCTGGCACAGAAGGCTCTTTGTTACCTCCATTGGCTTGCGGCCATTGATACCGGGGATCATAAACATTTCATCACGCATGATGCTCTCTTGCAACGCATGTCCGTACGAGAGCTTTACTGCTTCGGCCTGATTCTGGATTACACCCAGGCCTTTTTTCACATCGTCTGTTACCTTGTTTCCGGCTATACCGAACATTGCTGTGTGGCGTATTACGCCTTCTTCGAAGATTGCTACATCGGTGGTGCCGCCGCCAATGTCTACAAGCGCAACGCCAACTTCTTTCTCTGCCTGATCAAGCACTGCGTGGCTGCTGGCAATGGGCTCGAGTACTAAGTCCTGCACTCGCAAGCCTGCGCGCTCTACACAGCGGTAAATATTTTGAATAGCAGTTACCAGTCCTGTAACCACATGAACGTTCGCTTCCATACGCACACCGCTCATGCCTACAGGATCGGTGATGCCGTCTTGGCCATCGATGATAAAATCCTGCGGGAAGATGTGGATGATGCGACGGTCTGAAGGAATGGCAATGTTATGCGCGTCTTCCACCAACCGGCGTACATCGGCTGCAGTAATCTCGGAGCTTGTGTTGCTGATCGCAACGATGTTGCGCGTTTGGAAGGATTCGATGTGATCGCCGGCAATGCCTACCACTACATCGCGAATGGCTACACCGGAGGAGAGCTCTGCGCGCTCAACGGCTGTTTGAATGCAGCGAACGGTTTTCTCGATATTCACGACAACACCGCGGTTCAATCCACTGCTTTCGGCCATACCGACGCCAAGAATATTCACGGCGTTGCCATCCTGATCCGGAGAGGCAACGATCACGCAAATCTTGGTTGTACCTATGTCCAGGCCAACGATGATCTCGCGATTTGCATCGTCTTCACTGCTTTGAACTCGCTCTGCACCTGCGCTTTTTGAAGCTATCATGTTCCCCCCATGCTATTGGGATTGTGAATCTCACGAGTCCCGTTGCTTCCTCACAACGTTGATGCCGCCTTGCGCATCAAGCGACTCGCTTTCACTACATTCATCGAAACTGACTTCTTTACTGTACGAATTCGGAGCCGATTGCATCAGTTCCAAAACTCAACTACCGCAACCAAGATCACCCACCAACCCTACAACGCACGCCTCGAAACAAACATCTTATCCCTCCATCGCACGTCAATCACGGATGCTGCTCCGCTATTTAATGCTCCGAATCCGGAACGACGCAACGAAAAGAGGTTACTTACTTTTTCCGTGTGATTATCGAAAGTTCCAAACAGAACAAGCGATGCGTCGGCCGATGTTTCTAAAGAAAAAGAACGTTTTCTGCTGTCGTACACAATTTCAGAGATGTCGTTGTACAACGTCTTCCCTTCTGTGGATTGCATTTCGCGAAGCAACGTCACGACGTTCGCTACGGCAATGGTATCTAATGTTACAGATGTTCCCGGTGTTGCGGACGAACCGGGGCTTTGAGCTTCAGCTGCGGCTTGTGTGCGGAATAATCCTCGCACTATAGGCAGATCTTTACTCTCGCCCAAGTTCCTGTACGGCAACACAACCGCATCGGCATCAACGTACATGGGATCACCGGAATCAGAAACGATCAGTGCCAAGGGCACTCGTTCCGTTACCGAAATCTCTATGTAGTTTTCCGCACGGCGTTGCACCACCGCACTGCGAACAAATGGTACCGAGAGTACAGCCAGACGCACAGCTTGCAGATCCACATCAGCTACCCTCTTTGGAAGCAATGTAGAATCAAGCACGCGGCGAATCTCGCTTTCAGACAACGTGTGAAGACCATTGATACGAACTTCACGCAACTCTTGTTGAGAGCGCCAGCGCAAACCTGCGCCAATCACAAACACAACGAGTAATGCATACACGATGAACTGCCCGATGCCTCGCTCGGATGAACTCTTGCGCCACGAGCGCTGAGCACCACTAGACATGACAATCAACAGAATGTGAAAGAACACGTACCGCCACAACCATTACATTGAGTTACCGACGAGAAGAGAATAGGATTGAGTCATTACGTTCAAATGCTGCTTTGATCGTAACGCGCTGCGAAAATAGCCCTGTGCCAAAGCGATGTCAAGATATTTTTTTTCCACACTGCTTTAGTAACAGCAATCATGTGCCGATACGGCTGCACGACGCGCGTGATTGCTGTTACGATTGCACGCTACCTCATAGCAAATGATCGTGGCACTGAGCAGTGTGTGATTCAAGGACAATTCTTCTTCACACATCCCCCGCAGAGTGCATCAATACTAAGGTTGAGTGATATGGCAGTATACTAGATCAGGCATCAAAAACACAAACGAAGCGAGTGATGCCACGGAGTACGATAAAGAAAAAACGTAGGCAAAACCTTGTGAACAGCGCAGCTGTACTGGCTTAGGAGGTAGGGCCGGTTGTGGAAAAGATTTCGTTTTCGATAGCTCGCCACATGAGTTGACAGGGAAAACGATTTTCGAAAATGGCGCGACCCACAACCACCGAATCTATATTCTCGGAGAGTAATTCATTTAATGCCCACAGCTCTTCGGGTGAGTCTATACCGCCGGCCGCGGTAACACGCATACCCGACTGACGAGCAATCCTCACCAAGGTATTCACATCGGGACCTTCGTAGGTGCCCTCCCATGAAGCATCCGAGTATACTATTCGCTGCAAGCCACAGTCGCGAGCACGTGCAGCAAAGTCGGTGTCGGATATCGAAGGGTACTCGTCGCCAAACCTCACGCGACCGCTATGAGCGCGGATGCCAAGCACAATGCGGCTCGAAGTGTATTCCTTTATCAGCGATTGCAAACCGTCGGGATCGTCGAGCAAAAGCGTAGATACAATCACGCGAAACACGCCCTGGTCCAGCCAGCGCACACACTCCCCTACCGTGCGCACATCGGTATTCAACTGTACGGGAATGTCTACAGACTGAATGATATCCAGAATGGTTTGGTGATTGGCGGCATCGTCGTCGCCACGCAAACTGTCTTGGTCGGTGATGTGAATGGTCTTTGCATTCTCGGTACGCCACAAACGCGCCAGATCGGGCGGGCGCAGATTCATGGCCGCCTCGGAGCTGCAGTCCGGCGTGGTATGTGTTTGGCGAGTGCAAGATCCTTGCACAAGCTCCATCGCGGGTATTACCAGAATCATTGGCGTGTGTGATATTCTTAGTGGACTTGTGTCAACGATACCTATCCGAATTCTATTGCATAATCTTCAGCGCTGCCCGTAGCATACTGTCAGCCGTCCATTCGCGATCCGTTACCTCTGCTGCCACAAATCGCACTGCCTTCTCTGCTTTTACCTTTTGATATCCCAAGGCAACCATCGCTGCAATGGCATCGGCTTGCACAGTATCCGCCGTGCGTTCCGAGGTACCTGCCATTACATCAAATCCCGCCGGCATCTTATCCTGCAGTTCCACAATAAGGCGCTCGGCAGTCTTCTTCCCTATGCCCGGCAAGCGCTGCAGCACAGCCACATTCTTCGTGGCCACGGCAGAGCGGAGCTCACCCAGAGTGGTTGCAGATAATATTCCCATCGCAGTCTTGCCGCCTATACCCGGAATGCCGATGAGCTGCAGGAACAGCTCGCGTTCGTCGGTTCGGGAAAAACCAAAGAGTTGCATGGCGTCCTCACGAACCGCCAGGTATGTGGCAAGCGTTATGGGCGAGTTCAGTATGGCTCCCTCTGCCGTGGCAACCGTTACCATAACTGCATATCCCACACCATGACAATCAACTACAAGTTGCGTCAGGTACTTTTCAACCACCGTTCCGTGTATACGTGCAATCATAATTGTCTATCAAAAAAATCAGTGCGGCGCTTTCGGAGCTCGGCTCGGCTCAGCTCAGCTCAGCTCGGCTCCGTCTGCACACAGCAGTTGCGGGTGCTATACGCTCTTCTTTGTACCCAGTGCTTCGGCAACTTGCAAAAGTCTTTCGGCTGCCGATCGGGTTTGCGCGGTAGAAACCTGATGATGAAACACAGCTCGAATCCACCCGCCGGAGCGGCCTGCGCTGAATCGTACACCCTTGCGCTCGCAAGCAGACAACACATCCTGAATTCGCACATCGCCCTGCGCCTTGAATACAACGATGTTCGTCTCCGGCACCGATGTATCCAAACTGATAACTGCTGAGTTTGCCAGCAACGATGCAAACAGCTTTGCATTCTCGTGATCGCGCGCAAGTTTCTCTCGGTGATACTTCAATGCATATCGTCCGGCAGCGGCTAACACACCCACTTGCCGCATACCGCCACCAAGTATCTTTCTCCAACGGCGAGCTACACGCATCTGCTCTTTGGTGCCCACGAGCATAGATCCTGCCGGCGCGCCTAGCCCTTTAGACAAACACACGGACAAGGTATCAAAGGTTTTGCCGAAGGTTCGAAGCGATATGCCCGATGCAACTTCCGCGTTCCAAATGCGCGCACCATCGCAGTGCAATGCGATACCGTGGTTAGATCGCAATGAGCCTATGGCCTTTAGGTACTTGGCTGTCATGAGCGTACCGCCATGACGGTTGTGGGAGTTCTCCCAGCAAATGAGTTTTGTTCGCGGATAATAATACGCGTCCGGGCGTATAGCGGCCACAATATCTTCGGGACGCATCATGCCTTTCTCAGACGGAACACAATGCAATTGCACACGCGCAATGATGGAAGGTGCCGTGGTTTCGTAATGAAAAATGTGCGACTCCGCTTCCACGATCACTTCGTCGCCGGTGCCGGCGTGCAGCGCAATACCAATCTGATTGCCCATGCAACCGGTGGGTACAAACAGCGCATCCTGCTTGCCGAACAAATCAGCCACTTCTTCCTGCAATGCATTAACGGTGGGATCCTCGGAGAACACATCATCGCCCACCGCTGCGTTCGCCATAGCTCGGCGCATTCCGGGTGTGGGAGTGGTTACTGTATCGCTGCGTAAATCAATCATCCCTTCGATCCTCTATTATTTGTGTACGTGTGCGCGAATCATGCGGCGTCGGTGTCGGGCGCTGTTGCTGTTGCCGGTTCCGCGTGCACTATGGAGTCTGCGGCAGGGCCCGACTGCGCTTCCTTCAAACTCTGAAAGCCATAGTGCGCCACTTTGATTTCGAACTCCATCTGCTTCGTATACAAATGTGCATACTTCTCGTTTGCGGGTTCCACAACACGCACCTTCGCCCAGCAGCCGCCTTTGAACTCGGTGATGTCGGCCACATACGTCGGTTCATCATTCATACTCACTAAGTATCTGCCGCCCTGTTCAGGTCGTTCTTCTTTGGGTAATACTTCGTGATAGTGCTTTATCTCTCTATCCTTTACCGGAACCTTTTGCATGATCGTCCTTTTGTGATATCTATTGATGATTGTATTGCTTGATTCATAGCCGGCTTATTACATACTCACTTCTCAATACTCACTACTCACTACTCACCACTCACTACTCACTACTCACAGCTCGGGCATTACCCACACACTTATCGTCTTCTATTTCTACTGCGCCTCGAACCGAAGCTCTGCGCATAGGTACCTCGAGAAAATTCGCCGCCAAACACAGCATCACAGCATCTCAGCAGCACACATTACGCTTAATACATGTACCTGCTGAATCTGTTCTTCGTCGACATTTCGAAGGGATGTTCCTTCATCCAGGCAAGTAGCCGCTGATAGTTTTTCTTGTTGGCATCAAAGTACGCTTTGGCTTCCAGTGGCTTAGCGAACTGCATCAGGTACACAACATACGAGCTGTGCAATCCTGCATCCAGTAGTGTTTTGTGCCTCTCTATTGCCGCGTTGGGATAGAGTGCATCGTAGCCGCGCTTGTACCACTCTTTGATAAACACCGTTTGCATGGTATCGATGCTGAGCAGGGGAATTTCGAAATCCTGAAAGAAGCGAAGCTTGGCTGCGCCTAAGGTCATGAGCTCATCGAAACGATCCTCGAACGATACTTCCACCGGAGTAGAAGCATCGGCAGATCCCTTGCGCGCCAGGCTGTAATTCATCGCGTTGGATGTACGGAAATCCTCGTAGGTACGCATGTGCATTCGGTAGATCAAATCAGAGATGATCGAAAGTCTGGACGGATTGGGATCTACATTCATCAGCACTTCGCCATAGAGCAACGTCCAAATACGTTCGCTGCCCTGCGAGTATGAGCGCGCCGCCCAATAGTAGTTCATGTGATATCCGGGATCCACCTGAATACCCTCTTCGAATTCATCGGCAGCTTCGTCCAAACGGCGGGCTTGAATGTACAACATGCCGCGCTCCATGTGCAAGCGCCCCGACTGCGGAAATCGCTTGATACCATCGTCGATAACCATTCGAGCGCCCGATGTATCATCCTGTTCGGCACGAAGATTCGAGAGCAACTGATAGTACTTGTCGATGGCTTTGGGATGAGGGAGAATTTCCCGCAGTATACTCTCGGCGCTATCGAAGGTACGTTTCGCTGCAAAAGCCAGAGCCATTTCGTAGCGCACCTCGATACGAGTTATATCAAGAGCATAGGCCTTTCGAAACTCTGTAATAGCACTATCGTATTGCTTGTCGTTGAAATGGTCCAGAGCAACTTTTAGAAGCCGCACGCGCTCGGGATTGTCTTTTGTTACGGCCTGCTGCGCCGCTGCCGGAACGGCAGGCGCAGCAGCCGTGGTAACAACCATCACAGCTACGAAGATCATGATCACGCGCAATGCTTGCACGCAGCCGCCGGCCCGAGAGGTACCTGCAAAGCCGGGCCTAAAGATGGCAGCTACGGGAAGTAACTCCGCACTCAAGGCATGGACGTTTGAATCAGTGTGTGCTTTCATGCTTCCCGTTCGTGACGATGTGTGTACGATGACATTCGTGATGATGCTCCTGATAGTGTTTGCGATGATGTTCGTAATGCTGTCTATGCAAACGAGTTCCCGTGTTCCTTCAAAGCGCTAGAATCCGTATTGCGTGAAGCCGCCGTCTACCGCCAAGCACTGCCCGGTGATATACGACGACGCCGGCATACAGAAAAATGTAACGGCGTGAGCAACTTCCTCCGGTGTACCCACTCGTTTCATGGGTGTTCGCAGGAGCACTTCATGGTAGTACGCTTCATTGCCCAACACGCCCTCGGTAAGAGGAGTACGAATGTACCATGGTGCAACGGAATTAACGCGAATTCCATCGCCCGCCCATTCCACAGCCCAGTACCTGGACAGATGGATGAGCGCGGCCTTTGTCATGGAATATGGTGCTCCGGTGCGCGCATAGGTTAAGCCATTGGTAGATGCCACGTTCACCACTGCCGCCCCACCGGCCAGTGCCAGTAAGGGATGCAAACCTTTGGTTAAATCGAAGGCCGAAAGAAGATTGGTACGCAGCAGAAAGTCAACTTCGTCGGCACTGTATTCCACTGTGCGTTTGCGAATATTCGTGCCTACATTATTCACAAGGATATGCAGTGGACGATCTGCCTCAGATAAAAGCTCTATGCACCGGGCTCTGGCCTTGGCATCGGCTACATCGCATTCAATAGTGTGTACATTCAACCCCGCCTGCGCGAACTGCTGCTGCACGGTCTGCAAATCGTTGCTCGAGCGAGCAAGTATGCTAACCTCTGCACCGAATCGCGCAAGCTCTTCGGCGATGGCTTTGCCTATACCTTTGGTACCACCTGTTACCACCGCACGCTTACCATGCAAAGACCAAACGGTATCTATGTGAGCCGGTTGCGTACTCATGCACGGGGCCCTAACATGTCTTCGGGGCGTACCAGCGTATCGAAGGTGTCGCCATCCAGAATGTTCAACTCGATGGCAGCGTCGCGAAGCGTGCCGCCGGTCTTGTGAGCATGCTTGGCAATCTTGGCCGCGTTATCATATCCTATATGACTGTTCAGCGCTGTCACCAGCATCAAGGTATTGCGATTGTAATATTCCAGCTTTGTGGCATTGGCCTCTATTCCCTGCGCACAGTGCTCATCGAACATGGTGCAGGTATCGCTAAGCAATCGAACGCTCTGCAAAAAGTTGTAGATGATTACCGGCTTGAACACATTGAGTTCAAAATTGCCTGAGGCTCCGCCAATATTGATGGCAACATCGTTGCCCATTACTTGCGCCGCTACCATGGTCATTGCCTCGCTTTGCGTGGGATTCACTTTGCCCGGCATGATCGACGAGCCTGGTTCGTTTTCCGGAATAAAAATCTCGTTGAGTCCGCAGCGAGGTCCCGATGCCAGCCAGCGAACATCGTTGGCAATCTTCATCAATGATGCAGCCAGTGTTTTCAGCGCTCCATGCGCAAATACCAATGCGTCGTGCGCAGCCAACGACT
Source organism: Kapaibacterium sp. (SeqCode) (assembly GCA_046297095.1). GTDB lineage: Bacteria > Bacteroidota > Ignavibacteria > Kapaibacteriales > NICIL-2 > JBBATK01. The sequence continues at coordinate 20,688 of JBKCNS010000001.1, forward strand.
CAAACTTATTCGGTGCACTCACAAAGGGCAGGCCGGTGTATTCGGCAATCTTTGCAGCGCTTCGAACCGCGAATTCGGGATGGGTGTTAAGCCCTGTGCCAACGGCCGTTCCGCCAAGCGCGAGTTCGTAAATGCCGTCAAGGCTCATACGAATGCGCGCAAGATCGTTCGTCAGCTGTTGTGCATATCCGCCGAATTCCTGGCCCAAGGTTACGGGCGTAGCATCCATCAAGTGAGTACGTCCACTCTTGATATAGCCGGCGAACTCCACGCTCTTGGCCGCAAGGGTATCGCGAAGTTTGGTCACTGCAGGTAGTAGGCGATGCACCATTTGCTCTGCTGCGGCAATGTGCATTGCGGTGGGATAGGTGTCGTTTGAACTCTGCGCTTTGTTAACATCGTCGTTGGGATGTATGGGCTTCTTCGAACCCATTTCTCCACCGGCCAATTCAATGGCTCTATTCGAGATTACCTCGTTGGTATTCATGTTTGTTTGGGTACCCGATCCCGTTTGCCACACCGAGAGAGGAAAGTGCTCGTCCAGTGCTCCGCTGATTACTTCGTCTGCGGCAGAGGCAATCAACTGATACTTCTCCTGCGAAAGTGTTCCAAGATCCGTATTCACCGCAGCCGCGGCCTTTTTCAGAATACCCAATGCGCGTATCAACTCACGCGGCATTTTTTCTATACCAATGGCAAAGTGATGAAGTGAGCGCGCGGTTTGCGCGCCGTAGTATTTATCCGAGGGAACTTCGATGCTTCCCATTGTATCCGATTCAATACGCATAAAACAACTGATGTAATGGTGTGATAAACGACGGTGTGAAAAATGATTTTCTGAATTGATATCAATGTGTGACCGAGAGCGCTCTGACGCTGTTTCCGAAGCCCCATGCGTCTCGGAAATCCGCAGCTGCGAACCTACCGAATTCCGATGGCAACCGACACAAATAAGCCGTTAAAATCCTTCATGGGTTTACCTCGAACGCTCTCCAGACCCTCGCCACCAAATGGTATGATGTAATAGCGAGCATCAATGGTAGCGTAACTTTTCTCCGAGCTTTCGATAATCATACCCGCTCCCACAAACCCGGCGGGACGATAATAGGTATCAGCATATCCCAAGGAACTGAAAAGATCACCATTTACCGGATCGTAGGGCGCACGCACCACAGCCGAAGCACCTGCTCCCACCGAGATATACGGGGCAATGTTGTCTGCCACATACTCCTTGGGAATATTGTACCGCGTACCCAGGCACAACGGCAAGATGAACAAACGATTGATCTTGTTCGGCACGTACACGATAAACGTGTAGGGGTCCTGCAGCTCCAGCTCGCTGGTGTTTCGCGCACCCGATAGGGCAAAGTCCGCGAACACAGACCAATTGGGAGACACCTGATAATCGTAACCCAAACCCAAACCGTACCCATTACCCGATATCATCAAGCGAATAAAAAAACTTGATGGATCGGAAAGAACCGCTCGCGAACGGCCCGTGAGCGGAACCGGGCTTTCAAACACATAAATACTATCGTCGGGAACTTTCGGTGCGGAACTTGTGTCAGCGACGGAACTGCTTCTCGCGGCTGCTCGGGGCTCTCCTTTAATAGCTGCGGAATCTTTACTGCGGGAGGGCCGTGGGGTACCTGCCGTTGCTACAAACTCTGTCTGAGTTTGGAAACACATACTCGATACTGCATACACCTGTGCAGCACTGAAGATCAGTGTCACTATACCAACAACGTAGGGTGCCGGAGCCCGTTTCATGAGCGGTTGCGAGCAGTTGATGAGCATGCAAAACTACCACCGAAGACGTATGTGCTCCCCGCTTCGTGGCTCGCCTTCGGGCAAAAAAAAAGACTGTTCCGAAGAACAGTCTTTTATAGATTTTTTTGAGATTTAGCCAAGATAGGTTCGCAGAGACTTGGAACGCGATGCATGACGCAAGCGGCGAATTGCTTTCTCTTTGATTTGGCGTACGCGCTCGCGGGTTAGGTTGAACTTCTCGCCAATCTCTTCGAGCGTTAGGCACTGCTTGTCTTCCAAGCCGAAGTACAGACGAATCACTTCCGCTTCGCGCTCGGAAAGGGTTTTCAACACTTGCTGTACTTCGATACGAAGAGACTCAAGCATGAGGTCCGAATCCGGGGGCGGCTGTAAATCGTTGGGAAGAATATCCAGCAAGCGGTTGTCTTCACCCTGTACAAACGGGGCGTCTACCGAAAGGTGACGACCGGAGATCTTGATAGTCTCGGCGATCTCGGCAATACTCATTTCCAGCTGCTCTGCCAGCTCGGCTGCCGTTGGTTCGCGCTCGTACAACTGCTCTAACTCGCTAAACTTTTTACCGATTTTATTGAGGGCACCCACACGATTGAGGGGCAAGCGAACGATACGTGATTGCTCGGCCAAGGCCTGAAGAATGGATTGACGAATCCACCATACAGCATACGAGATGAACTTAAAACCGCGCGTTTCGTCGAAACGTTTTGCAGCTTTGATCAATCCCAGGTTGCCTTCGTTGATAAGATCGCCCAGCGACAATCCCTGATTCTGATATTGCTTTGCCACGGATACCACAAAGCGAAGATTGGCTTTTACCAATCGTTCCAGTGCTGCTTCACCTTCGGCATTGCCTCTGCGGATGGCCTGAGCAAGAACAATCTCATCATTACCCGTAAGAAGCTCCACGCGACCGATCTCTTGAAGATACTTGTCGAGCGACTGGCTTTCACGATTCGTGTACTGTTTAGTTATTCTCATGAAGCTACTCTGTGATTAGGTCTGTGATACGTGTATGCCGATCGTCCTATCGGCGCGCCGTTACCAATTCCGAAGCCCGTCCTGTAGGCCGAGCATCATTGCAACGGTCGTATAGCAACGCTCGGGAAGTTTTCTACAAACGAAGCGCATTTCCATTTATTGTGGAAATATCAAGCCGCGAATATACGACTCTGTGCCGAACCGTGAGCACGGGAAGTCGGCTTTGGCGGGCAATTGCTGCCGTAACGGCAAATCGAAATGCATCGGTGGGCGCTAAAGCTGTGGCACGCGGAAGTGCTTGCGCCATGTGCGAGGCATATCTGGGGTGCGCGCCCAGTGGACGCAACAGCGAAAGCGCTGCAAGGGCATCTCCCTGCTCATGTTCCGGAATGCACGCGAGCACTTCGCTTAACTGCACAAAGGTGGTATAACACATGCCGGTGGCTAGAGCACGGCGAAGAAGTGAGGCCGATTCCCTTCTGCATAAAAATGCCGCTAACACATCCGTTTCTACGAGCATGCCATTGCCGGTAGATTCCGGAATTGTCTCCGGAATTGTTTCCGTACTTGCAGTTCCTTCCGTACCTGTTGCATCTGTTGTGTTTATACCGTGGGCCCAATGCACGGCATCCGTTTCATCCGCATAGTCATGCGAATCAAGCGCCGAGTTTCCGGCATACCTACCCTGCATATTCAACCCCTGCACCACTACATTCAGCGGAAGCATCTGCACATCCGGTATAAGCGACCATTCCGGCGGGAACTCATTCACCGGTGAAATCTCGGCTATGCAACCAGCGTATCGCTGCAATAGTTCGCGCTCGGCCATCGATACGTTTGGGGTACCGTCCGGTGCTATACGCGCATAGATTTTATCCATGAGGGAATTCGTGTTGATGTTACTCGCGCGTTGCTACGTGCGGCATAAGTAAGCGAGCATATGATTTGCTTCGCAAAAGGTCGGCACAGCTGCGCAGAAGCAGGTCCGATTCCATCGCCGCGCGCAATACATCCTGCTCGCCGGTGAAACGCGCCAGAACTTCTTCGCGCAGTAGTCGCTTCAGCGTTTTTGCATGAGCGCGCACAATGGCGGAACGCTGTTGCTTGGCCTCGGTCTGCAGTGTTCGTAATGAACTTTCTATGCCGGCTAGTTGCGGCTCATTCGTGGCCAACGCGCGAGCTTCGTCCAGCTTCGATACCAACGCAGCATGCGGATCTATACCACGATCTTTCATCATATGCTCTACCTCCGGTAACAAGGCAGCGGGATCGAACGACTCCGGCAACGAACTGTATCGCGCAGCGTATTGAGTAGCCACGCGGAACAGCACTCCTTTGCGAACCAATTCCTGCACTGCCTGAGGCAAGGTATCTGCTTTCATGAGGGAATCGGGTGTGATGCCCGACGCATCAGCCACCGGGCGATTATGCTCGGTAACAAACATGCGTGGTGTAAACACGCTATCCGTACCGGAATTCTTCTTGGAATAATCACGACGTTGAATGCAGCGACCGGAGGGGCAATAGTATCGTTGCGTGGTGAGCTTTAATGTGGTACCATAGGGAGTGGGAAACTGAGATTGCACCAGACCTTTGCCGAATGATTGCTCGCCGCAAACAACGGCGCGGTCTAAGTCCTGAAGGCAACCGGCCACCACCTCTGCAGCACTAGCCGAAGCCTTGTTAACAAGTACTGCCATGGGGAATTCCGCTTCGTAGGGCACGCTGTTGTTTGTGTACACACGAGACTCCCCTTCTCTACGCCCCTTTGTGGTGACAATCACCGAACCCGTTTTGGTAAACAACTCGCAAACGCTTACCGCTGCGTCCAGCAGTCCGCCGGGATTATCACGCAAATCCAGAATGATACCATTCAATGAACCAAGCGCGCGCAGTGAGTCCAGTGCCAGTTGCATTTCCTGTGCTGTCTTACGCGTAAATCGTTCCAGCTTGATAATGGCGATGCCGTCGTCCAGTCTGGCTGCATAACTCACACTTTTCACGGTGATGTCGCTTCGCATAATCTCTACGCGAAGTGTATCCGATCTGCCTTCGCGCAAAAGTTCCACTTTGGCAACGGAGCCGCGTTCTCCGCGCGTGTACTTGCGCAAATCCTTTGGCGAAATCTCCAGCACACGCGTGCCATCTACCGATAGTAATCTGTCGCCTATTCGCAGGCCGGCTTTCTCTGCTGCATAGCCCTGTGCCACACCGGTAATGGTAAGCATGCTGTCGTACACGCCCACTTGTATTCCCAATCCCACATAGCGTCCGGAAATCTGCGAATCGAAATCGTCGGACTGAGCTTCGTCCATGTACACGGAATACGGATCCAGCGAGGCCAGCATGGCATCTAAGCCAATGCGCACAAACTTCTCCGGCTCAACTTCGTCCACGTAGTCTAAGCTTACGCGGCGAAACACCTCCGCATAGGTTTCAAGGGCTTTGCTGATGCGGTAATACACCGACTCATTTACAGAGATCCATCCGGCTGATGCCAGCGCAATACACACGAGCACTACACCCGCGATTCCCCGTTTAGGTAATCGCAAGGATGAACGGCCCGAGGCGGTATGTCGCGGCGGCGACGATTGCATAGCAGATTGTTTTGATCGTTCATGATAAGCCACGTACGAAGCACGCAGCATCGGTTAGCAGGAATTGTACGTATGCACGGCCCGCATTACCGGGTTGCAACTGTATCTTCTAGCTCTACAACTCTTATTCTAATCCCACTCTTCTTCTAATCCCACTCTTCTTCTAATCCAACTTCTCTTGCAAATATGATCGTAGCATCGAGGCATCTACACGCTCTTGCTGCATGGAGTCGCGATGACGCACGGTAACGGTGCCATCTTCGGTAGACTGGCCATCCACCGTAATGCAGAACGGCGTTCCGATTTCATCTTGACGGCGATATCTGCGGCCAATTGCGCCGCCATCGTCGTATTGTGCTTTGAAGTTCTTTTGAATGTCGCGGTAAATCTTCTCCGCCATTTCCGGCATGCCGTCCTTGTTCACCAGCGGCAGCACAGCAGCGGTAACCGGCGCTAGTCGCGGATGAAAACGCAACACCGTGCGTGTATCGGCTTCGCTGCCTTCGCCTGCCACGACTTCTTCGTCGTAGGCGTTGCATAAAAATGCCATAAACGAGCGCGATGCCCCCGCCGATGTTTCAATCACATATGGCACGTAGCGATCGCGAGTAACGGTATCAACATACTCCAGCTTTTTACCGCTGTACTCTTGGTGACGCATCAGATCGAAATCGGTTCGCGAGTGAATACCCTCGATTTCGCCCCACCCGAAGGGAAACAAAAACTCTATGTCCACTGCAGCATTTGCATAGTGTGCAAGACGCTCGTGAACCTTACGGCGAAGGTGATCGGCCTTCATACCATACCGCATAAACCACGACCACCGCTGCTCCAACCAGTATTCGTAATGTTCCATTTCGGAACCCGGCTTCACGAAGAACTGCATCTCCATTTGCTCGAACTCGCGGGTGCGGAACAAGAAGTTCTTGGTGTTGATTTCGTTACGGAAGGCTTTTCCTATTTGCGCAATACCGAAGGGAACTTTTTGGCGCGATGACTCCATTACATTCTTGAAGTTCACAAATATTCCCTGCGCGGTTTCCGGACGCAGGAACACAGCGGCGCCGGTATCTTCCACCGGACCGATGAACGTTTTAAACATCAAATTGAAATTTCGAACTTCGGTCCAATCCTTGGTGCCGCTTACCGGATCGGGAATACCCGCATCCATGATAATTGCGTACAAGTCCGACGGTTCCTTGGCTGCAGCCAATCGCTGCTCAAGGCTATCGGCATCGGCGGCCTTTCCCTTCTTGCGCAAGCGTTCGATATAATCTTCGATAAGATTATCAGCGCGGTGACGGGCTTTGCTGGTCTTGTTGTCGATCATCGGATCGGTGAACTGCTGCACGTGTCCGCTGGCTTCCCATGTGCGGGGGTGCATAAGAATCGAAGCGTCCAATCCTACAATGTGGTCGCGATAGGTCATGTCTTGCCACCATGCGTTTTTCACATTGCGCAAAAGCTCCACGCCCAAGGGACCGTAATCCCAGCATCCGTTCAAGCCGCCGTATATCTCTGATGATTGAAACACAAATCCCCTGCGTTTAGCAAGAGAGATAATAGAATCGAGTGTAAATGATTGTGCCATAGAGTCAGTAATAATTCTAGTCAACCGCAACGCGAAAGTTGTTCACATGCAGGATATAGCCGTCCTTCGATGCTTAAAACTTTTGCTACAAAAATACTACGCCGCGCGCCTTGCCTGCCGCGGGCTATTCCTTTACCGCACCGGCCGTTAGCCCCTTGATAATTTGCCGTTGGAAGAAGGCAAACACGGTAAGCACCGGTAGAGCGGATATACTCGCGCCGGCCATCAGATGCCCCCAATCTATACTCTGCTTGCCCACATAAAACGCCAAACCCACCGGTAAGGTACGGTGCGCTTCGTCGTTGGTGAACAAGAAGGGATACAGAAAGGAATTCCAATTTCCAAGAAACACGTAGATACCCAGCACTGTCAGTATTGGCGCACATAGTGGCATCACAATTCGGAAGAGCACATAGAACTCGGAGGCACCGTCTAAGCGGGCGGCTTCCTCTACCGCTGCGGGCAACGATTCCACGTATTGCTTGACAAGAAATATTCCGAAGGGCGTAACCAGCCACGGCACAATGAGTGCGGCATAGCTGTTGATCCACCTGAACTCCACCATCAACCGGAACAAGGGAATCATGATCACTTGGGGAGGAATGATGAGCACCGCCAGAAGTGTGGCAAATACAAGTTTCGAGCCCGGCACCCGCCGCCGCGCCAGTGCGTATCCGGCAAGAAAGCAGAACAGAATATTACCGCCGGTCACTGCCAGCCCCACGGCTATGGAGTTCACGAAGTACCGCGAGAAGGAGTCTGAGCTTAACGCTTCGGTGTAGTTTACTAGCGAATACGGTGCACGAATCATTTCCCATAATGTTTCGTACTGCTCGGGATGTTCATGCAACGACGTGATAATCATCCAACTCATGGGAAACAGCATGAGTATTGCTACAACAAGGAGCAAGGTGTGCAGAGCGATATGGGCTGCTTTGCTCATGTGTTTGTGCTTTTGCTTGTGTTTGCAATACCTGACTGCGCTTGATGTGATGTATACAATCCATGCCGCCGAATAATACGACGCACGGAATCGGGCACCACATACCGAATGGACTCGCCGGCTGCACACATGGTGCGAATCATACTAGAGGAAAGTTCTATGCGCGGCGGCGTGAGCTCTATAGGTGCATTGCCGGTTTCAGCAATGCGCTGAAGCATACGGTTGTCATCGCTGCCTTCCGCCGATGCAAATGGCCGGCCCGCCACACATACGGTGGCCATGCGAACAATCTCCTCCCACTGACGCCATTCATCAAAACGTGCAAGCAGGTCTCTGCCTACCAACAGAAACAATTGAGCATCGGGATGCTGCGCGCGAAAATGACGCAACGTGTGAATGGTATAGGAAATATCCTTGCGACGCAATTCCACATCGCTGACCGCAAAGCGAGCATTGGTGCGGCATACAGAGCGAAGCATAGCCAAACGGCGATAAGGATCGGTCACTACCGGTTCATCACTTTTGAACGGCGAGATGAATGTGGGAACAAATACGCAGCGATCCAGCTTTACGTGCTGCACAAAATGCTCTGCCACGGCACAATGCCCGATATGCACCGGATTAAACGATCCGCCGAAAATGCCAAGTCGTTTCACGTAGAGCGAGGAGTTGTGAGCGCGCGCCGATACTCGTGTGCGGCGCGATGTATTACGCGTTGAGTTCGAGTGTTGCTGCCGTGTCTCTGCGCCCGTGCACAATATTTACGGGAACGAAGGAGCGCGAGGATTTAACCTTTGCCTCGAACTCATGACGGAACTTGCGCAAGAATCCTTGCACCGGCCACGCTGCTGCTTCGCCCAATGCGCAGATGGTATTGCCGTCGATATTATTGGCTACACTCATAAGCAAATCGATATCGGAGATCGTTGCATCTCCGCTCACAATGCGCTTGAGAATCTTCTCCATCCATCCGCAGCCCTCGCGGCACGGTGTGCACTGGCCGCACGACTCATGGTGATAGAAGTGAACGATACGCAGCAGAAGTTTAGGAATATCCGTGTCTTCGTCTATTACCATCACTCCGCCGGTACCGATAAAGGTCTTGTACTTTTTCAGGTCTTCGTTGTTCATGATCACGCCGTCGATTTCATCGCCGGACAAAGGAGGCATGGATGATCCCCCGGGAATAACGGCCTTTACCTTTTTGTTACCGGGAACACCGCCGCCGTACTTGTAGATCAGATCCTTTAGAGACACATCGGTGGGAAGTTCATACACACCGGGTGTATTCAAGTGACCGCTCAAACCGTAGAGCAATGTACCGCAGTGACCCGCGGCGCCGATCTTCGAGAATTCCTCTGCACCCATAGCAAAGATGGGAGGAACCGTTGCCAATGTTTCAACGTTGTTGATGGTGGTGGGCATGCCCCACAGTCCCTTGTTCGCAGGAAAGGGCGGCTTGAATCGGGGATATCCGCGATCGCCTTCCAAGGAATTCATGAGAGCGGTTTCCTCGCCGCACACATAGGCGCCTGCGCCCTTGTGTACCACGATATCCATGGAGTAACTGCCACCGAAGGTGTCTTTCATTTTCGGCCCCAAGAAGCCCTTGGCATACGCATCGTCCACAGCCTTTTCCATGAGTCTCACCCATTTGTGATACTCGCCGCGGATGTAAATGAACGCCGAGGTTATGCCCATTGCATAGCCGGCAATCATGATACCTTCGATAAGCTGATGCGGATTGTATTCCAGAATCTGACGATCCTTGAACGAGCCCGGTTCGGACTCATCACCATTGATAGCCAAATACTTCGGCTTGTCGTTGCCCTTGGGCATGAAGGTCCATTTCAACCCCGTTGGAAAACACGCACCGCCGCGACCGCGAAGGCCGGATTTCTTCACTTCGTTGGCAACGTCATCGGGAGTGAGCTTCAGCACTTTTCGGTACTGCTCATATCCGCCATTGGCAACGTAAACGTCAATCTCGTGCAGATTGGGAATCTTAGGAAGGACGATGTTCGGTGATGTGTACATAGGTCGTTTTTTGGATTGCAATAGTGCGCAAATATACAACGTGCGTGCACAGATACACCGCCTATACAAGCCAACACTTTTTCACGGCAACGTGTTTGTTGAGTTCTTTATCGAGTGCGGGTTCCTTTACCGGGTGTGGATGACCCGCCGGCACTACTCAGTACCAAATCTCTCTCTGCCCTCGTCAGTTCTTTCCAACTTCCCGGCGCAAGATCGCCAAGAGTATACTCACCAATTGAAAAGCGCATCAATCGAAGCGTTGGGTACCCAATCGCAGCCGTCATTCGCCGAACCTGTCTGTTCTTACCCTCGGTGAGTGTGATACTGATCCATGTATCAGGAATGCTCTTGCGCACCCGTATGGGGGGAATACGTTCGGGAATATCAGGGCGAGGTTCAATCGCCTGCGCCGAGCAAGGCCGTGTGCGCTCACCGCGAACCACTACTCCTTTACGGAGTTCCGCAAGCGCTTCCGGGGTTGGCTCACCCTCCACTTGAACAACATACGTGCGGCGATGCGCGCGCTCGGGCGGAAGAATCTTGTCCGGCAATTCCCGTTCGTCCGTGAGCAGCAGCAGCCCTTCGCTATCCGCGTCGAGCCTGCCAATGGCATATACATTCGGCGGAAAGCCGAACTCCGCCAGAGTGCGATTAGCAGAGCCATCGGGGCGAAAGCTGCTCAGCACTCCGTATGGTTTATGAAAAGCAAGGAGCATGTTGTGATTTGGAACGGCTCTACTTCTGCCCTACTTCTGCTCCCCGTCCTGATCCATTGCGCGCTGCACTTGCACACGTACCGTACGGCCGTGGAAGCGCCCTTCGGGGGTAGCATTCAGTTCGTTAGTCATACCGGAAATCACGCCTTTCATTTCCGCATTGGGAACAGCCAGTGCCTCCATTACTTTCTTTGCACGGCGCTCTGCCAGCTCGGCATTGTATTCAGCATTTCCGGACAAGTCGCTGGATCCAACAATGCTCACGGTGGCGCTGGAATCTATACGAGAACGTACCAGACGAATAAGCTGAAGATTACTTCCGGATACGTCGTCTTTGCCAAAGTCAAAAAGGATCATCGTGTATTTATCAACTTCTTTTCTGCGACCGGTGGAAAGATTGCTCATGGTCTCCAGATATACAGGGATATCGGCACGGGTACGGATGGTACCCTGTCCCTTTTGCTCCACAGACAAAGTAAAGGTCATCTTCGATTCAGCCACTCTGGCCAGGCGGCGCAGCAGCTTGGGATCCAGGTCAACATCGATGGTTTTCTCCGGCCGACCTTGGCCACGGAAACTGAAGATTGATTTACCTTCTTGTTCCGCCGAGATTTGCCACGACTGAATAGGTACGCCCTGCTCAATGCTCACACCCAAACGCAGTCTGGTGATCGGCACTTCAAGCACCGTATCGCGGAACATGAGGGGCGCGGTAATATCACCGTTTACGGAGTTTATCTCTACACGTTGATTCTCTTGTGAACCTTCGATGGTGCGTTCCTTTGATGCCTTTGCCGGCACGGTACCGCCACGAACATTAAGGCGAGACGGCTCTATGCCCCACGCTTCTTGAAGATAGCGCGACACATTCTCTGCTCTATTCAACGCCAGCTGACGGGCATTTGGCACTTTGGATTGCTCGAGCTCAGACACAAAACCTACAAGCTCTAGTCCCATCTTCGGCTCGGCCTTCATGCGCGATCCAACAATGTTCAGCACCTCGTAATAGGTTTCCATTTGGGTTTTGTCGCTGCGCAGAGCAAAGCGCGACGCGTCAGACTTGGTAAGTTGTTTATACTTCCCTGCCAGATTCGCAGATGCGGAATCGAAAAACACGTAGTTCAGGATGGGCTGAAAATTATTCCATACGGTTTCTTGACATCGCAGTGCATCTAGCCGGGATACCGTAGAATCGGGATTGTATTTATTGATAAACAATTCAATCTTCGCCACCTTGGTGGGTTGCGTTTTGGGAATTCGATTTACATACTTCTCGGTCAACGTGATATGTTCATACCTGGTGTCTTCCGTTTCTTCATCACGCTTTTGAACAGTGTTACGAATAAGTTCGACTTTTTCCTCAGTGATATCCCCATCAATTTTGATAATGGTATCACGCTCTAACACCGTATCGCGAATAACGCGCTTGGAGGTAGGAATGGTAACCTGTAGCGAAGCACCGATGCGAACAAAATGCACAGACCACGATTGGTCATTTACCAGTTTAGTAAGGGGAAACTGGTAGGAAACTTCAGGTACAAACGCAAATCGTTTACCAAGCGAAACGGAATATGCTACACCTGCAGTGGCAGCAATTTGTGTGGCATTGGTGTTGGGAATCAGATCCTGATAGACAGTGCGAGATACATCGCCGCCCACATAGGTCACGCCGTTTGCACCCTGAAATCTCTCTAACTGCGTAAACGTGGAAGTGTACAACCGAGAAATCTTTGCGCCCACACGAATGTGCACACGAGGCAGAGCAGAAAGATAATGTTCAATAAAGGGTTCGATGCCGTAGCTGGCAAATCGGGCCGCAAGAGTGGTCTCGAAACTCCCTTGCACCGGCTTTCCGTCTTGCAGAATGGTGGTAGGCTCCGAAGCTTTCATGGTGGTATTGAACACGTCGAAACCAAAACGCGCACCACCCCAGTATGCACCGGGCTCGCCAAAACCCGATCCCAAAAGGTTCGTCAATGGCGCACTGACTTCACCGCCGAACATAATCTGATCACCAACACCTGCGCCAAAGGGAGTTGCCGGCCGCGGGAACCCCGCTAATGCCGTGAAACCTCCATTGGGCTGCATGTTCGGCCCGGCACTTCCGAATACTCCCACCTGAATGGGCTTGCTCAAGTCTAACGATACCTGTGCAACGCCAGAGATTCCAATGCACCAAACAACTGCGGCCATGGCAACAGCGCGCAAACGGGTATGAGGAACAGATAGAAGCTTTACAACAAAATTCAATTTCATAATATTCTCGTACTTCAAATTCTCGGTGGTAATGAGTGTGCGGTAAACGCTATAGTGCGGTTGATGTTTAGTGGCAACGACAAGCTTAGTTCGTGTTTACAACAAACCGTGTTTTCACACTCTGACCGCCTCTGTCTAAACGAGCATAGTACACACCGGTAGGCCATGCGCTCATATCAATTTGCGTTTCCCATTTACTGTTTGCCGGTCCGCCCAGAGGTTCTGCATATTCGAAAATTATCTCGCCTACTGAGTTAAAAATTACCAACCGCGAATCGAGATTCGCGATGTCTGTAGTGGAACATTCAACAAAGCATGTAGTGCGCACCGGGTTCGGACCAAGGCGTATCTTCAACGATCCTGTTTGCGGATTCAACAAACGAAGGCCTGATGAATCAGACCACACGTCGGTTACCACGGCCCAACCCTTAGCGGAGTTGTCCAGCCACGGAATGGTATCGCCTTGACTAGTCAGCCACACGGCATCGCGCAATGTTATCTTGGAGCGTACTGCATCACCTAATCCGCAAAGCACGGGAAGAGAGTATATAGTGCCCTGCGCCAAAGGATCTTGCAGAGTGTACACAACCGGAATGCACTGCTCACCGTTGGTAATAGGAACACGTAGCAGTTCTTGCTCGGGGGTTAAAACGGTAGCGTTGAAACACAAATAGAATTCGAAGGTGGCCGGCTTTGCATTCATTAGTGCGGGCGGCATTTTCACGGAATCCATTTTTACAAAAATCTCAGCACGACCACCGGTTTTTACCGATACGTCAGAAATGCGCAGATACGGCACCAGATATGGTTGCAAGGGTAATGATAGATCCGCTGTAGTAACAATTCGCTGGCGAACACCAACACCGTTGACGATCACTCCGCATATACTATCGCACTCTATAGTATGCATTCCGTCGGCAATCTTGCGCACCAGATAAACATAGGGAGTTCCGCTAATACTCTTTGGAGTGAGCTCGGTGGGCTGACCATCTATGGCAAGACTCTTGAATGCCGAGCTATGTGTTATCACTGTGAGATACTGTGTGGTATAACGCTTCACTGCACCATCGCGTACTTGAAGTGCATTTACTACTACGGATCGCTTCCATTGGTCTACCGGCGGTACCGTAAAAAGTGCGGAGTTACCAAGCGAATCTCCGTTCACGGCTGCAGACGCAACGTATTGCGTAATCATCACGGGTTCGCTCGCTCTAATGCCAACGGCTTGATCTACCGGTCGTTCAATGAACTCGCCCGCTTTGACCGTGCCAATGTTCTGATTGCCAACCCATACCACGGTACCTGCCACGGCTCCGTAAATGCGAACAAACTCTTTGTGTGTTTGAACGCCGGACTCATTACTGCTCAATGGAGTTACTATGTGTGAGTTCTTCCAACGCTCGAGTGGCGGTGTTTGCTGGGCTATGCAACCGCTAGTAGTTGCACTCGAAACAGCCGACCCTGAAGGAGGAAGGTTCGCATTGCGATTTCCCGAAAAGAAGGCCACCGGCTTGTCTGCAGCAACAATGGTACCGCTTAGATCACCGGCCCGGACGTCGGAAATCAGCTGTGACTGAACAAAGAATACTTCGCCGGCTTGAAGCGTACGCGTAATAACTCCTGATGTTTGTGCAGATGTCTTGGCGGCAAGTGTGATACTGACTTGCGTCGCATTCTGCAAAGCAATAACAGCGAATTGTGAAGGGCCACTCTTGCTACCATCGATATTGCCGGGAGAGTTCGGATCTAGTACTGTTGTAGCCGGAGATGTCGCTACCACATAGCTGCGACCACATGCTGCATCCGGAATAAGATTCATGGCGTAGCTGCTGCTTGCTCCTCCGCCAAGCACTGCGGCACTAAAGGCAGAGTCTGCATTTACCGTAAACACTTGGGTGCGAGTTGCGCGCTCGGCCTGATCATTTCCCGAAACGATACTATCGGTGAAAAGTCCGCGAAGTTCTACCTCGCTACGAGGGAAGGCCACAGCAGCAGCGCGTCGAGTATCGGTGATACGAATTGTTCTACTGATATCGGCTCCTGCAAACGAGGTAGCTTTTACCGTGATCGTGGCAAGGTGCGACGAACGCACCACCAGCACAACGGAGTCGTCACTTTTTTGAAAGGTCGGCAATACACAAAAGGTAAATGCCGTGCCTTCGCTACCGGAGAGTGATGCTTGCGTAGCGCTTGCCTGCACGGAGCCAATAGATATCACAAACAATACAGAGCAAAGGGCTATACCACCAAGCATAGCCAAACGCGAACCAACACTTCGCAGTCGGTGAGAAATGGGGATCGATAATAAAGTCATAAAAGTTCGCCGATTAATGACACCGGCGTAAGTAGTGTAGTATTTATAGATGTTCGTTATGTAGCAAAATTGTAGTACTCGATGAACGTTTTCCGGTTGCGTTATAACCGGCATATCTGCAGTGAAATCATGGTATCGCAGCAGAAGCTTGCGCCGCCTGTTGCAACAATTCCAGCATTACTTCTGCCTCTGAATCCCACGAGAAAGAACGTGCCCATTGCACTGCACCCGCGCACAGTCGTTCGCGCAAGGCGTCGTCGGAAGCGAGTCTTTCCATCATTATCGACAAGACATTGATGTTTCCATAGGGGTACAATAAGCCGGATTGTTGATCCGAAACCGAGTCACGTAAACCGGGTACATTGGCTGCGAGTACCGGGGTGCCACAGGCATTAGCCTCGATGTTTGTTATGCCCCATCCTTCTTTCATGGATGTATTCACAACGCACCATGCTCGGCTAAGCAGCACGGCTTTTTGTTCATCGCTGACGCGGCCGTAGAATGTCACGCTTTTCTCTACTCCCAGCTCGCGAGCAAGCTTTTGCAGGGCTCCAACAAAGTCCCCACTGCCAATAAACCAGAACTGCGCAGACGGGCGGTGCGCATGCAAAGAGGCAAAAGCTCGTAATGCATGATCGGGGCTTTTATATTTTTTCATGCGTCCGAAATACGCAAACACCGGATCTGATTCTTTTTCAGTGACGTTCATGGGAAAAATTTCGTGGTTCAGCGCATTGCGCACCAACGTAATATTTGCCCCCGGAATGCCTTTGGACTCAAGTTCCGCTTTAGTACTCTCCGATACCGCGGCAAAGCGTGTGTGCTTGTAGACACGTCCTACCAACATCTCAGAGCCCGCCACGTACCCGGCGCGCAGAGGGTCGGTCTCTTTAAAAATACTTTTTCCAAAAAAGTGATGCGCTATGGCAACAATTGGTTCCTTTACGTACCCAGGAGTATAGAAGGGAATCTTGTTGATATCGTCCACTACCACATCGTAGCCGGCATGCTCTACATGCTTTTTGTAGTAACTGCGCACGGCAAAGTTAAAGGTGTTCCTCTGGGCAATGCGAATAATGCGAATGCCGTCGACTATTTCACTGATAGGTGCTCCGGCAAAGCCACAACTCAGCTGGGTTACCTCGTGCCCCATAGCGGCAATGCGCTTGAAAATCTCGTGACAATGCACCTCTGCCCCACCGCCCATGGGGTTACGAATGTCTTGCCAATTAATGACGAATATTCTCATAGCAAAAATGGACGCTTCCCGGTGCGGGTTTGCGTCCATTCATAATGTCTTACTGTAAAAAATTCCTAACCGACCTTACTTGCCGGCGGGTGCAGCTTGCTGCGCAGGAGCAGAAGCAGGTGCAGGGGCCGGAGCAGGTGCAGGAGCCGATGCGGGAGCAGGAGCAGCGCTCGAACCGGTCTCAATATTCTCGAAAGGTGAAGCGGCCTCTTCTTTTACAGGCTTGAACACTGTATTGGCAGCAATGGCAAACACCAGAATGGCCAGCGCCAATCCGATTGTAGTCTTCACGATAAAATCTGCAGCACGACGCATGCCGATCATCGATCCGAACTGTCCGCCAACGCCACCGAAGCCGGCAGCCATATCGCCTTTACCGGGCTGAATCAATACTGCTCCGATAAGGAGAAGGCCCGCAATGCACGAGAGAATGACAAGAAAAATAAACATGATGGTCTCTTCGGTTTGTCGATTGATGTATAGAGGTGCAAAAATAGCGATGAACGGGCTTCGAACCAACACCCGATTCACTGTATCGCATGTATTTTGCAGCGAATCCCGGCTATGAATCAAAACCCCGAAGATACCTCTGCCGATCTGCCGCTGTCGCTCAGCGAGAAGATTGCATCCCTTCCCACTCGTCCCGGCGTATATCTGCACAAGAACGCCGAGGGCACGATTATCTATGTAGGTAAAGCAAAGAACATTCGTCAGCGAGTGCGTCAATATTTTGATCAGAATCGCATTGCGGACGCAAAAACCAGGGTTTTGGTATCGAAGATTGCAGACATCGATGTAATCGTCACCGACTCCGAGGCCGAGGCATTGCTGCTGGAAAACAATCTGATCAAAGAGCACAAACCTCGGTATAACATCCTTCTTAAGGACGACAAAACCTACCCGAGCATTCGCATTACCAACGAGCCTTATCCCCGTGTGTTTGCCACCAGAAAAATTATTCGCGATGGCAGTACCTACTTTGGGCCGTACACGGATTTGCGCTATATGTATTCGTTGCTGCGAACTCTGCGGTCCATTTTTCCGCTACGCAGTTGCGACCTTCCCCTGCGCGACGACCTAATTGCACAGGGTAAATTCAAAGTGTGCCTGGACTATCACATCAAAAAATGCGAGGGCCCTTGCCAGGCATTTGTGGATAGGCAGCATTACTCCACACACATTAAGCATTGCGTGAATATTCTTAACGGTAAATCGCGCGAGGTGGAGAAGCACCTAGAGCAGCAGATGATTGTACACGCCGAGCAGCTCGAGTTCGAGGAAGCGGCGCGTGTGCGGAATCGCCTTGAAGTGCTGCGCGATTATGCGGGCAAGCAAAAAGTAATGACCACCGACAGCATCGACCGCGATGTTGTGGCACTTGCTCGCGATGATCATCACGCATGTACCATCGTGCTCACTATTCGCGACGGTAAGCTGCTGGGCAAGCGGCACTACATTGTTGCCAACGTGTTGCATCAGGACGATAGCGAAATCACCGAGCGGGCGTTGTCCAGATTCTACCTGGAAAACGATACTATTCCGCCCGAAATTTTTCTGCCCTGCGAATTAGATAACTCCGAGATTCTTCTGGACTGGCTGCAAAAAAAACGCGGCGGCACGGTGGAGTTTGTGGTGCCCAAAATTGGCGACAAGAAAAAGCTCGTGGCTATGGCTGCAGCCAATGCCGATTTTCTGCTCAAAGAGCTTCACATTCAAAACATGAAGCGTGAAGAAGCTGTGCCCCGCGCCGTTGCTTCCTTGCAGAGAGATCTGTATCTGCCCCGCGCGCCTCGGCGCATTGAGTGTTTCGACAATTCCCACCTGCAAGGCAGTGACTATGTTTCCTCGATGGTGGTGTTTGTGGATGGCAAGCCACGCAAAAGCGATTACCGAAAATTCAAGATTGCATCATTCGTTGGCAACGACGACTTCGCCGCCATGCGCGAAGTGGTGCGGCGTCGATACACGCGTTTGCTTGCAGAGAAGGCGCAGCTTCCGGATCTGATTATTATCGATGGCGGCAAGGGACAACTCTCTGCCGCGTGCGAAGTACTGCACGAGCTGAACCTTATGGAGTCCGTTCCGGTGATAGGTTTGGCAAAACGATTGGAAGAAGTGTTCCGCCCGGAGATCAGCGATCCCGTATTGCTGCCGCGTACCTCCGGCTCCCTGCGGCTACTGCAGCAACTGCGCGATGAAGCGCATCGATTTGCCATTCGCTTTCATCGTGAGCTTCGCTCCAAGCGCACTCTGCAAACCGAGCTGACGAAGATCGAAGGTGTGGGCGAAAAGAAAGCCATTAAGCTGCTCACCGAACTGGGCAGTGTGCAAGCAGTGCGCGCCGCAACGCGCGAGCAGATAGAAGCAGTAGTGGGCAAATCAACAGCGAGCAAAGTGCTGGCCTTCTTCAACGAGCAGAACGATGTGCAAGAAGATCTGCAGGAAGATTTGCAAGAAGATCTGCAAGAAGATTTTGGGGAAGAGTTAGGTGATGATGGTCAGCAAGAGTCACAAGACGACTTCCATGAAGATGGTCAGGAAGAGTCACAAGAAGATATAAAGGACTAAAGCTTCCAACTTTTTTCAAACCCGGATCACGACCCCGATGATGCAGCGCGCAACGATTGATACTGTGCCAGTCGCGGATGCATGATTCTCCTGAACAATGGCGGCACTAGCGCAAGGGCCACCATCCCCGCATAACCCGTGGGCATTTGCGGCGAGCCCGCCGTGTAGAGCAACTCTTGATATCGCTTGCCCGGATGAATGTGGTGATCTGAATGACGTTGCAGTTTGAACAGCATGTAGTTGGTAAAGCGCGCGGTGGATTCCCACGAATGCTCTTCCGTCACACGCTCGTAGCGGCCTTCGGCCAACGCACGGCGCTGCAAGCCGTAATGCTCTATGTAATCCACTAGTTCAAGAATAATAAAGGCCACGGCGGCCTGAGCACAAAACACCCACAACACCGTGCTGCCGAAGCACAGTGCCACAGCGGCGCACAGTGCAAGTTGAAGTACCGTGTAGGCAATCATCAAATTGGTATAGTGCAGCACCGAACGCCCGCGATTGCGCATTCTCTTTGCCTCCAGCTTCCACGCGCTTATCCACGAGTGCCACAACACTCTGGGAAGAAATCGGTAAAAGCTCTCGCCTAAGCGGGCGGTGGCGGGGTCGTCGGGCGTTGCTACATTTCGATGATGTCCGCGCACATGCTCAATACGAAAGTGCATGTATAGCACACTGCACAACAAAATATCTCCAAGCACGCGCTCGGCGCGGCCGGCCCGATGCATGAGCTCGTGAGATACCGTAATGCCAATACCGCCGGTAAGTATTCCCAGCGACAACACCATCACAGCGCGCTCAATACCGGGAACGCCGGGTGCAGCAGCGGCTGCAATTGCCACAACCATCGTAGCAAGCTGCACGGGTACCCATAGCCAAGTAAGAAATCGGAAGCCGATGTTTTGCTCAAGTACGTCGTACTCTTCAGCGCTGAGGTTTTTGGTGTCGCGCGGCAGTACAAGTTCCAGCACGGGGAGAATCACAAAGGTGAGCACAATTGCCGACGCACCGGCTGCTCCGCCATAATAAGCGCCGAACAGCACGCTCATCGGTAGGAGGAATACTCTGTAGTACGGTAGTATATGGTTCATATCACGGAAAGATATGTTTACACTCGTCAACGAAAGCCGCCGCGCATGGTGCTTCGGCGATTGCGCAAATAATCTACGAATACACTTTGCCCCAAACCATCCAGGTTGGCATACATGGCCCGCCCGCGATTTGCTCGTGTCATTTCTTCCACAAAGTGCACAAGCACGGGCTCGTCGGTCACCATAAAGGTGCTGATCACTATTCCCTCGCGGCGCGCCGCCACGGCTTCGTCCAGCGTTTTGTTGATGATGCGCGGATCCAGTCCGTAGGGATTTTTATACAAGCGATGAAACTCGTCGAACATCGCCGAGGGCTTGCCGTCCGTCACCATAAAGATCTGCTTGTTGGCCGCACGCGAACGCTTCAGTAGGGTACGCGCCATGCGAATACCGTCCAGAGTGTTCGTGTGAAACGGCCCCACTTCTATAAAGGGAATGTCCTGTATCTGCACGCGCCGCGCTTCGTCGCCAAACACAACCACTTCCAGTTGATCCTTCGGGAACTTTGTGGTGATAAGCTCTGCAAGTGCCAGAGCCACTCGCTTGGCGGGCGTGATACGGTCTTCGCCGTATAAGATCATCGAGTGAGAAATGTCGATCAGCAACACCGTTGCACATGAGGACAGATGCTCCGTTTCGTGCACGCGGATGTCGTCGTCGTGAAGAGTAAAGGCATCGTGTCCGGAACGCGTGTATGCATTGCGCAGCGTTTCGGTAACATCAATGTTCGATGCGGGATCGCCGAAGGTATACGAACGAGTTTCCGCAAGCTTCTCGGAGCCGCTTCCGCTCATTGGTGTTTCATGCTGACCCACGTCCGACTTTTTCAAATCTCTGAATACCGCCATCAGCGCATCCGAGCGAAGCTTCTTCTGCGCTTTCTTTGAAGCCCGGAGCTTTCCGTCTTCGCCTTCCTGCAGCAAACCCTTGGCCTTGAGCATATCCATGTATTCATCCATGCTCATGTCTCCCAGCACGCCGTATCTATCCTGCAAGGATTGCAATATCTCCAGAGCGCGCTCGGCGTCGGCATTCACATACAGCAGCACGGTGGTAAAAAGATTCGACAACCTGCGGGCGCGATCCTCCGCGGTTTCTGAATCCTGACGCCATTGGGAATACTGTACATTCATAGCAAGGGAAACGTCCGGTAAGCAAACAAAGTGTAAACAACAAAACGAGATCGTCACGTGGCTGACAGGATCAGGCAAGGAATACTCCTCCATCTTGTCATTGCAGTATCAACTTCGCAACATCACATTTCGTCATCAATCTCTCAACATCAACCACTGCTACGCCTACGGCGAATTCGGCGACCTCACAAGCACCGCAGTAACCATCGTTACTGCAAACATGAGCGAGAGCAGCACGGCAATGGGTACCAACGAACTCGCACCGCCTGCCACCAAGGTCCATGCATTCACGGCGCGCCAAACAAACGTAAGGCCGAATACTCCCAACACAGCACGCAGTCCGCTCATAGCCCATTGAGCTTTGGCGTTTGCAAGTTTAGCCAACCACAATACACCAATGCCACCGGCCAAGCCTGCTACCACTGCGGTCTTTGTATGATCGGGCCCCAGAAGCGTGCCCGCCATTCCCGATACAATCAGGAAGAATGCGTAGGCACGAAACACGATATGAGACGAGAGTTGCTTCAACGGCTTACAATCTCTCCGTCTTTCATGCTTATCACTCTGTCTGCTGCTGCTGCTACCTCTGCCGAATGCGTGGCAATAACCATCGTGCACGGGCGCACCGCGCGTATGGTGCGCAGGAGCGACAACACCGAAGCGGTATTCGCCGAATCCAAATTTCCTGTGGGCTCATCGGCAAAGATCACGTCGGGTTCGTTGATCAATGCCCGGGCAATTGCTACGCGCTGCTGTTCGCCGCCGCTAAGCTCTTGTGGCTTGTGCTCGTGACGGTGCTTCATACCCACAAGTTCCAGTAGTTCATGCGCACGTTCACGAGCGATCTTCTTACTTGCACCCGCGATGATCATCGGCATCATCACATTCTCTTCGGCGCTAAACTCCGGCAGCAACTGATGAAACTGAAACACAAAACCTATATGCTTATTGCGGAGGCGAGCAAGTTCCATTGCTCCCTGCCTGCCAAGGTTGTAACTATGCCCATCAAGTTCGTACACCACAGTGCCACTGTCCGGCACTTCCAACGACCCCAGAATATGCAGCAAGGTGCTCTTGCCGGCGCCCGATGGGCCGGTAACGGCCACAAACTCCCCGCGCTGAATCTGCACGCTTACGTTGTGCAATACGCGCACTTGCTGCTCCCCTCCGGCCGAGAAGGATTTATGCAGTTGCGTTGCGGAAAGTAAGGTCATGTACGTGCAGCGGTGATTGGGAGTAATGAATTGCAATGATGAATTGCGATAAGGAATAGCAATGATGAATTGCGATGATGAATTCGGCGCAGCAAACCACAGGCCTGCCACTCGTGCACGTATGCTATTCGCGAATGCGTGCGAACAAATTTAGTCAGTAAGGCTATTTTTGCGGGCAGTCAATTCATCGCCAACCGAAGCTTCACGCGTGCAGTCTTCCTCACTACTCGGCCACAGTGCCGAACTTCTTCGCATCATCCGCAAATCTCCGCAACCGGCAGACTTGCTGACGTCCTCGTACATGAGGGAGCGCAAGTACATTGGCGCGTCCGATCGGCGGGCCATCTCTGCCGTCGTGTTTCACGCGCAGCGGGTGATGGAATCGGCCGATGAATTGTGGCGCAGAGCAGTGCAGGCCTTCCTGACATCCGAAGTCGGCACAGGCACCGAACCCATTGCCGGCTCTGCTGCGGAAATGCTCTCCACCATCCCTATCGATGCCGGCTGTATCAGCGCTGCCCTTGTGCTTTGCGAGCAGTGGAATGCTGTTTCGGTGCTGGAACCGTTTTTGCGCTCAGTGCCGATCGCAACCGAGCAGACCGCAACCGCGCAAACCGCAACCGAGCCGGCCGCAACCGAGCCGGCCGGCAATGGCGACGCTCGCCCGTGGAACACGGCGGTGATTCGTTTCCTTGCGGAGAAGTATGTATTAGAGAAACAATCCACGGAGAAACATTCCTCTCACAAAGATTATTCCTCTCTCAGCACCGATGCTTGTAGCGCCGTTTGCGATGCTATACGGATGCAATTCGATTCGCTTCTTGCTTCTGATACTCCGGCAGATATAGCTCTCTGCGCCTGCGTTCCTGAGTGGATGGTGCGCGAACGTTTGCATCAGCCCTACAGCGGCGCGACGTCGGACGCCAATCATGTGCGCGAGTTTGGTTTGAGCTTTGTGCAGCCCGCTCCTTTGTGCCTGCGCGTGAACACGCGTGTAGCAACGCGCGAGCAGGTGCTTCGAGCTTTGCGCAACGAGAATATTGATTGCACTCCCAGCGGCCTCTCTCCGCATGGAATAATCGTGCACGAGCGGGTGCGCCTTACACAGCATGCACTCATGAACAGCGGTGCCATAGAAGTGCAGGACGAAGGCTCTCAGATGGTGGGCTATGCCTGCAATCCACAACCGAAGCAACGCATTCTGGACGCCTGCTCAGGCGCCGGCGGCAAAGCTTTACACCTGGCCGTGCTGCAAGACGATCAAGGTGAAATCATGGCTTCAGACTCCGAGCCTAAACGTATGCGCGAGCTGAACACCCGCATGCGCACCGCAAACTTGCAGTCCATACGGGTTCAGGCATTGCTGCACCTTGATGAATCCGCGCGCGCGCGATTAGAGGGCAGTTTCGATATCGTTCTGGTGGATGCACCCTGCAGTGGCCTTGGTACTATTCGCCGCACACCCATGCTGAAGTGGCGCACAAGCGAGGCCGCCATTGAGCGCCTGCACGAAAAGCAAACCCGGATTATTCAAGAGTACGCCCGCTACGTGAGGCGCGGCGGCGTGCTCGTGTATGTTACCTGCTCCGTGATTCGCAAGGAAAACGAAGACGTGATACAGAGTTTCTTGGCTACAAACACGGAGTTCGTTCCGGATGCGCTTCAGCCACATTTTGCCGCACACGGTTGCGATGTGCCCGGCTGCAGCGAGCAAGATTTTATGCTGCGTTTGGATCCTCTGCACTCAGGTACCGACGGCTTTTTTATTGCCCGCATGAAACGCGTGGCACACGATGCATCGCTTACTTCGGAGAATTCATGAGCCCTATAATCATGCTCGACTTGGGCAATGTATTGTATCACATCAATCTGCAACGTACGCACGA
This sequence comes from Kapaibacterium sp. (SeqCode), assembly GCA_046297095.1. Lineage (GTDB taxonomy): Bacteria > Bacteroidota > Ignavibacteria > Kapaibacteriales > NICIL-2 > JBBATK01. The sequence continues at coordinate 45,049 of JBKCNS010000001.1, forward strand.
TTGCTTGTCTCTGCTGGCCGGAAGCGATGTGGATTTTTCGCTGACCTCGCAGCACCGGGTATTCGACGCATTCGAATGCGGACTCATCAATGCCGATGAGTTCTGCTCGCAGCTTCGCGAGGCCTTCTCGCTACAGTGCACCGACACGGATATTATCGATGCATGGAATGCTCTGCTAGTGGGCCTGGATCCGCGCAGCACCGAGTGGGTGCGCGCGCTAAAAACACATCACCGAGTGATACTACTCTCGAACATCAACGTACTCCATCACGAGCGTATAGCGGGCGAATGCGCTGAGCTCTTCTCTCTCTTTGATGCTCTGTATCTTTCATACAAGATTGGTTTGCGTAAACCTACGCACGAAATTTTCCGGCATGTGCTGCAGCACGAGGGCTGCTCTGCCCATCACATTATGTATTTGGACGATTCCCCCCAACACGTGAAAGGCGCGCGGGAACTCGGGTTCAAGGCGCAACAGGTGCTCGCTATCGATGATCTTCCGCAGATGCTGGGTCTTGCCTGATTACCCCTCTACGGACACACCGCACAAACACCATTGGTACTGAAACGCATCAATGTCTAAAATGATTGCAGCGTGATCATCACTCGCACCCTACTTCACCATACTCACAGCTTGAAGATATCCCATGTACGCTAGGGATGCACTGAAAAGTGAGTGAATGAGAATCGCTACCACTGCTATCACCACGCCCATGCGGCGGGAGTTGTTTGTAAAGGCAGCAATACTCACACCAATCACCGCGTATTGCCACAGCCAAAACACATCGGCTTTTTGCACATAGCTCACCAGGAAAGGATGGTCGGTTACAGACCACAGCGGTGCCAGTGAAGCACTCGTGGTAATGCTACCGGTAGCCAGTTGCAATACGGCATTGATCACGTATCCAATAGCGGTGATACTTGTAGCAAAGGACGTAACACCAAGCACTGCCAGCATGCGCAGCGGCTCGCGAAGTAGCACCCGTTGCACAAGCCATATCATCACCGACTGAACGCCCAGCCCTATCAATCCCGTTTGCACCAGTGTGCTCCCCAGCGCAGCCGGCCACGGGAAGGCATCGCCAAAGCCGCCTGCAGCAGCGCTTCCCGCCTTCATTCCCGGGAAGGCGGCGAGCAGTTTCATCATCTGTTCGCGAAGCGGAAGTGAGCTCCAGATCATCCATGCCGATAGCGTGTAGCTGATGGCAAGGAGCAGTGCGCCGGCAATGTAGATCTTCCAAACATTGGCGTTGCGCAGCGCATCCATGTGCTCCGGGCTGCGGATGGATTGCATAAATCCTTGCAACCACGCCAGTGAGGAAGATGATGAAGATGAGGAGGATGAAGAGGAGGAGGATGCCGTGGTAGAAATTGAGACAGCAGGTTGCTCTACCCGCGAGTACTTTTCAAAGGGGTTCTGTGATGGCTCATTGTCCGGAGTTTGATTCATAGCGTTTTAGTATTGAGTAATTGTAGAACCGGCAAACGCGGCACAAGCAGCACAAGCAGCACAAGCAGCATCAGCGGCGAATGAAACCCGGAGCGCCGAAGTGCTCTTCCGCGCTTTTTCTACTGTGGTAGCTTCGGATAAATCATGTGCTCGTAACAATCGCACTCAAAGCAGAAGTTGTGAAGAATGGCGCCGGAGAGCGGGTTCGCCACATCCATACGCTCGGGATGCCACTGCACACCAAGCACCACCGATGTTCCCTGCTCGGGGTCTCGCTCTATGGCTTCGATGATACCATCGGCTGCCGTAGCTGCTACGGTGTAACCGGGTGCAAGCAACTCCACCGCCTGATGATGCGAGGAATTCACCATACCCTCTGCTACACGCACTGTTTTCTTGAGCACGGAATCGGTGGATACATCCACATGGTGCTCGGCGTCGCCACCTTCGCGCGCATGCTCAACATCCGAGGGGTGTTGATGCGGGATGTCTATTACTAAGGTTCCCCCGCCATGTACATTCAGCACTTGCATGCCGCGGCATATTCCCAGCACCGGCATGCGCCGCTCAAAGGCAATATCCAGCAGAGCAAACTCCCGTGCATCCCGCTCGGGATCAGGGCTGCAGGGCAAGCTGCCTGCTTCACTGCCGTATCGCTGCGGCTCCACATCAGCGCCACCGCTGAGCAGCAATCCATGGCAGCTGCTTAGCACCTCGCGCATTTCGTGGGCAGAAAGATTCACACAATCCACGATCTGGAGCTCGGGAGAATGCATGCGCAACCACGCTGCATAACGCTCGTATGTAGGCGATCCGGATGCTTTGGAAATGGCAATTTTCATGGTGGCTGTGTGGTTTGTTATTCTTTAATCGGCGGCATCTGCCGCATCTGCGGCGCTGGCTCTACCGCGTACCAATCATCACGGCTTTTCGTCCGGCATGGAAGCCGCTCGAGATGAAGACCGGTTCTAAACATTTATCTAATCATTCTTCGAACCAATCTTCGAATCATTCTCCGAATCAATCTTCGAATCATTCCTCAAAACACTCTTCAAAAACTCTTCCAGCATCTCTTGCCGGGTGCATACTGTTTCTATGCGAAGTACTAGAAGCACTATGCCATTGGCAGTAAAGTCCGGCAGCCAAGCAAGAAGCTTTGGAGCATCCTTCGCTGTTGTAATGGCTACCGTGCAGCTATGCTCTTTACACAATGCAATGATTGCATGAACATCCGCCGCGGTGTAAAAATAATGATCTCTGTACTCCGCATGATGAGCAACCTCGATACCGTTGTGGCTGCAGGTTTCGCGCACTCTGTGTGCATTGGCAATGGCTGTGACCAGTACTGCGCGTGGGGGCGCGGGCTCCGTAGCCACTGCGGTACTTTCCATGCTCTGTAAACGCACACAACCGCTATACTTCGTGTGCACAAACAGCATTGGTGCTTTGGTAAAGGGCCGCAGCTCCTCTGCCTGAACTCCCGTCGTACATACCAACAGCGATGCTCTGTTGATGTTCGTTAGTGGTTCCCGCAGCACACCCGCGGGTACCACAAGGGGTGCATCGAGAGTGGCACGATCCACCAGCACGATATCGGCATTGCGAGCCAGAGAGCGGTGCTGAAAACCATCGTCCAGTAGTATCACATCCACTTCGGGGAACTCACGCACCACGCGTGTAGCGCCAAGAAAGCGTTGCTCGGCTGCCACCACCACGCATTGCGGCTGGGCCAGGGCAATCATACTGAGCTCGTCACCGGCTTCCTGCACACTACATTGAATGCTCTTCCCATTGCTCACAAGCACAACACCTCGGGAACGGCGGCCGTATCCACGCGATACAATGGCGGGCCTATGCCCCATGCGCAGAAGAGTGTTGGCAAGCAGAATAACAAAAGGCGACTTCCCCGTTCCGCCCATGGACACATTTCCGACGCTGATCACCGGAACATCCACACTGCGCACACCTTTGCCAGCATCGAACGCGGAGTTTCGACGAGCCACAAAAGCGGAGTAGAGTGAACTCAGTAAAGAGTTGAAAAAAGATCTGAACACGTTAAGGCAAATGACGTGGAGGTTTGAAGAAGAATGTTGATGAAGTACGTCGAAGAAGAATATTGATGAAGAACTTCGATCAAACACAGAGCAAGTGCGAAAAATTACATCAAGCGAACAAGGTGTACGCTGCCTGCACAAAAAAAAAAGGGAGCCGAAGCTCCCTTTATGTGTCTTTGACACGTTTTCATTCAGCGCGATTTGTACGCGCGCCGACCATTTAGGATCCCTTGAGTTCGATTAACGAACAAGTGTCATAGACTTTGTGTCTACAATCTTGCCGTCTACGATCAATGCATACTGATATACACCGGAGGTGAATTCAGACATGCTCAATGTGATCTTCGATTGTACGCCACGATCGCCAAGAACTACACGACGGAGTTCGTTGGAACCGTTGTCGCTGATTACCAATTCAGCAACGTTCACACCCTTAGGAATGAAGTACGGAATAGAAGTAACGCCTTCGAAAGGATTAGGAACATTCTGACCGATTGTAGCCGGCTTGATATCGATAACGGTTGTGGAACCTGCACCGATTACCGGGGTATCTGTAGAAGTAGCGGGCTTCACAGCTGCTGCAAGAGTAGCAACCATTGCCTTGAGCTCAGCAATGTCCTTAGCCATAGCTTCGGTCTTTGCATGCTCTTCTTTGAGGGCTTCTACGAGAAGCGCAGTAAGACGCTGATAATCCATCGCAGCTACGGCACCCTTGTCGTCTTTGTAAACAACCTCGGGAATAACCTTATCTACTTCTTCAGCGATAAAGCCAATATCTTTTACGCCACCGTATTGAGGTTTGTAATTGTAGTAAACACCACGGAGCGCCAGAGCTTTTGCAAGAGGATTATCTATTGTACGGATATTCTCCTTCCAAACCTCTGAAGAGTAAACTGCCCATGAGTTTGCGCGAGCACGACCGATTGCATTGGTTGCACTATTCGGCAATTCAAGACGGAACGTCGGGGCAGCACCTGTAAATGACAATCTGGGCGCAGTCGCATCAACAGTCATGCGGAAACCTTCGACATTGTTTGTTTTGAATACAAGTTCCTGAGCGTCGGTGGTTCCAACAAAGTTCGTTCCGGAGGTTGTGCCGGAGTTTCCGGTTGTAGTCCATGTGCCACCGGTTGTAGCCAATGTACCAGATGTAGGCAAGGTTACATTTGTTGTACCGGTTACGGTCAATGTAGTTGCAAATGCACCCGATGTGGTAAGATTACCGCCAAGAGTGATGGTCTTTCCTGTGTTATCTACACCGGTACCACCATTTGCGCCTGATACTTGACCGGTCAATTTGGAAGAAGCAACTGCCGCAATTTTCGCGTCTGTAACAGCTGCATCAGCAATGTCTGAAGTTGCCACTTCGCCGGCACCAATCTTTGCAGAAGTAATCGCGTCGGCGGCAATGTTTGTCGTAGCAACCTCACCAGTGCCAATTTTTGCAGAGGTAATGGCACCGTTAGCGATATCAGTAGTACCAACTTCGCCCGCGCCGATCTTTGCTGATGTAACAGCATCAGCCGCAATGTTAATAGTCGCCACCTCACCGTTGCCAATCTTTGCAGATGTTACTGCGCCCGTAGCAATCTTTGCGGATGTTACCGAAGCATCTGCGATCTCGGTGGTTCCTACAGCACCGGCAACAATTTGTGCATTGTCTGCGCTTCCGCTCAAATCTCCACCCATGGTCACTGCCGTACCGGTCGAAACCCATGAAGCGTCTGTACCATTGGTTTGAAGTACTTTGCCGGCGTGTGTAGCCTGGGCGGGCAATAATGCGTTAAGCGCACCGTTTGCTGTTATAGCGCCGGTACCTCCGTTTGCTACTGCCACTGTGCCGGTAACATTCGCTGCGTTGCCTGAGATATTGCCCGAAATATCAGCACCGGGGATTGTGGAACTCGCAGAGAGGGCCGCAGTTCCTGTTCCCTTTACATAGCCGGTAAGGGTTACAGCACCGGTACCGCCATTTGCTACTGCAATGGTTGTTCCGTTCCATGTACCTGCTGTGATTGTTCCAACGGTAGCAATGTCTGTTCCTACCAGCTTAGAAGCTGCAATGGATCCGGCAAGCATTGTGTTGGTTACCTTGGCAGCACCGATAGAGGTTACACCTGCATTGGTTGTGGTTACGTCACCGGAAAGGGTAACTGCTGTAGCTACGCCGGAGCCATTACCAATCCATACGGTACCATTTGCAAGTGAAGTGGATTGCTTACCATTGAACGTATTCCAATCTGTTGAGCTTAAATAACCATCTGTGCTGGTTGTTGCTTGGCTGATGGACAATGTTCTGTCTGCGCTAAGATCGCCACCGCCGGAAAGAGGAGCAGTAGTGTTAATCGTACGGCCGGTAGCAACCTTGTTATTGAACGTTGTCCAGTCTGCTGAACTTAGATAACCATTGGCTGAACCAGTGGCTTGGGTGATAGAAGCTGTGCCTGCGGAGTACTGCAAGGGAGCAGTCCACGATGATACCTTTTTGCTATTAGCATCATTCCAGTTTGTTTGCTCCGTTGTCGTGGGGATTACAGAACCAGCTGACAAGCTAAGATCGCCAGTGCCTGAGTTGTAGGTCAAGCCGGTTGCCGATGAAGAAATCGCCAAACGTGCGCGTGTATCCGTGTAGTACATATTCGTGCCTTCGGCGATGTCGGTTGTTGTCGCATCAGCTCCTGCAGTAACCAAGCCCTTGGCATCATACGTAATCTTTGTTTTTGTCGCGCCGGTAATAGCTGCGTTACCCACAAGTTTCGCATCAAGCTGTGTTTGAATCGCGCTGGTTACACCTTGAACATAACCAAGTTCAGCTGCCGATACAGACGATGTAGTGATAACGCCGGAACCATTGCTCACAAGAGCAAAATTGTTACCAAGCGCTGCAAGCTTACTCAAGGAGATGCCGGCTGCAGCTGCAATGTCGGCATTAACGATAAGTGAACTGCTCAAAACTCCGTTTACATCGTTGTGAACTATACCACCTACTGTAAAACCACCCAATGTCAAACCATTGAACACCGGTGAAGCATTATTGTCAATGTCCTGCGGGAGAGACAATGTGATTGTTCCCGAACCATTCGTAACCGTGACACGGTTGGCGGTACCGGAAATGGTGCCCAACTTCATGACATTGCCGGTACTATTACCGATCAATAACTGACCGTCAGTCTGCGCGGTAGCAGCAGAGCTCAAGCCTACTGTTGCGGCTAAAGCTAACGCGGCTACGCGTGCTCGCCTAAAAAAACTATGCATAAAAACCTCCAAGAAAGAGAAATGTGAAATAAGTAAACCCTAAATTTTAATTCGATAAAATCTTAAGACCAAAAGGCTTTAATTTTAAAATGAACTCATTAAACGCCATGCACCGCCAATATATAAGAATGTGAGATGCGAGCTGCCAACGGTCGTGTGGTTTGTTCCATTTGGTTTTACAGCAGTGAAAGTAGCATTGCTTGAAGCTCCGCCGCTAACAAAACGCACATACAATATCTTACCATCGCTAACACCGGTTGACGGCAAATTAATGGTGATGGCGGTATTAGCTGTGTGAGTGAACTGCAATGCTGTATATCCTGAAAGGACGTTATAAGTTGTACCAGCGTTGGAAACCGAGTATGATGTGTGAGTTAGATTCGCGTTTCCATTAGGATCGAACGAACTTGTAACGGTACCGTCATTTTGTTGTAGCTGTAATAGATCGATAACATTCGCAACCTGATCATCACCGGCTTGAACAATAATATTCGATTGGCGTGAGCCTGCATCCGAAGATTCGTTGAACACATGGATTGTTCCCGTCGGGTTTTGTGTACCAAATCCTACAAATCCCGGCGAAGTTGCGGTACCGCGGAAGATTGAAACAACAGGCTGATTTGACGCAACTTCAAGGGCACGCGTGGGTGATGCAACACCAATTCCAAGGTTACCGCTTGCACCAATACCACCGAGGGTATTACCGTTTTCATCTTGCCACTCGAAGATCGGACCCGACTGAGTAGCTGTGTACTGAAGAACCATGTTTGTTGAGCCATTATCGCTCTCGTCGAACAAGTGTAAATCATAAGCTGGATTTAGAGTACCCACACCAATATTGCCTTCGAAAACTGCGGAGATTGCACCGTCGCTCTTCACGTGTAACAAACGCTGAGGAGCATTTGTTCCGATACCAAAGAAACCATTACCACCGATACAACCCAAAGATGAGTCTGTATTGTCACGCCACTCGAATACCGGACCTACTTGTGCATTGCCTGCGCGTAGGCTCATGAGAGTGCTAGTTCCGCCGGATACTTTCAATATTCCGTCGGAGGTGATGCGCATACGCTCAGTTCCGTTTGCTTTCAAGACTAACGGACGTGCATCGGCTGTTCCAAGATAGTTGACCGAAGAGTCTGTTCCGCTATTGCCACTGAGATCCCATCCGTTGATGGACGGAGCTGTTACTGTAGCAGGAACCCAGTTTGTTCCATTGAATTGCAGCAATTGATTAGCGGTAGGAGCTGTACTCGATACGTTAACACCGCGGATCTTCGCAACAGTTGCATTGCCAACAGTACCACTCAAGTCTCCTCCGACCGGAGAACCACTTACGTCAACTGTTGTCCATGTAGCGTTGGTACCATCTGTTTGCAAGAATTTCGTAGCATTCGAAGCTTGAGAGGGCAACAAAGCATTCAAAGCTGCATTCGCAGTTGTTTGACCTGTACCGCCATTGGCGATTGCCACAGTACCTGTAACATTGGTTGCGTTACCATTTAGTGTTGCCGTGATTGTGCCTGCGCTGAAGTTGCCGCTTCCGTCACGAGCTACAATTGTGCTTGCTGTATTCGAGTTGGTAGCGGTTGTAGCTGAGTTTGCCACCTTACCTGCCGAGCTGATTGTAGCAAGCTTGGTATCGGCAATTGCAGCAGACGCGTTAATGTCTGCATCAACTATCGCGCCGTCTACTACATCAGCACTTGTAACACCCGATGTGCTAAGAACGCCGGACGCATTCGTGTGAACCACACCAGCAGAGTTTAAGGTACTGAGTGTCATGCCTGCAAAAGTTGGGCTGGCACCGGTGTGAATATTCTGCGGAGTGGATAGTGTAATGGAGCCGGCACCATGCGTCACAGTAACCTGGTTGGTTGTACCATCAATTGTCTTGTACTCATAGCCGTTTGCAGCCGAGTTCATTCCCAACATCTGGTTCGCGCTTCCCAAGCCGGTAAGGCCTGCAAGACCAATTGTTCGATTCGCCGAAAGATCACCACCGCCCGTCAACGGACTCGTTGTGTTTATTTGTCTTGTAGTTGCGACCTTATTGTTGAACGTTGTCCAATCTAACTCGCTCAAGAAGCCCGGCTGCGTTCCATTTGCCTTCTGAGCGTTTACATAGTCGAGCATGATTGTGCCCAAGCCATCATCATTAAAGTCGTTCACATCAAATGTGGCAGCTCCCTTTGAGCCACCCGTATAATCAAATGTTATTGGATCCACAGTGGAATTCGCAGCAGCGTCCGCTATTGTTAGCATTCTAGATGTCGAAAGGTCTCCTCCGCCCTGCAAAGGTGACGTTGTATTGATTGCAGTGGATTTCAGAGCCTTAGCGTCCAATTGAACCTGTACATCGCTTGTCGTTGTTGATAAATAACCAATCTGAGTATCTGATGTCGTGGAGGTTGTCAAAACACCACCGGCATTGGTCACAACAGCTTTCGACGCTGTAAGTGCTGCCAACTTGGACACTGCGATTGCGGCTGATGCTGAAACATCTGCGTCCACAATCGTACCATCGGCAATCTTCGAAGAATTAACAGCTCCGGTTCCAATTGTGGTAGCTCCCGAATTCGAAATAGTGACGTCACCGCTCATTGCAACGGAATTCCAACTCGTACCGTTAGCGACCAATATATTTTTGTCAGTTGCTGTCGTCGTACCAAGTGTCGCACCATTGATCTTGGCAACAGTTGTTGCACCCAGCGTACCCGTAACATCACCGGCTATAGCCAAACCTGATGCTGCACGAGTTTCCAAGGCACCGCCGTTGGAAGTTACTACTGTCGACGAAGTGCTCGAAGCAGGAAGAGTGGTACCGGTAATCGTCGTAAAGCGACCGGTAGAAGCTGTGGTAGCACCAACCGGTGAGTTATCCACTGTTCCGCCGTTGATCGTGAGATCATCGTTCACTTGAGTGTTCGTCAAACCATTGCCGATGCGAACTGCATTTACGGTTGTAGTACCGCTGTTTGTCGAAGCGATCAATGCATCGCCCTGAGCTGCAGTGGTAGGCAAGGTTTGGGTTGCTGTCCATGTGTTTGCATTGCCAAGATTGATACCAAGAGGAGTTGCGGTAAGACCGTCACCATTCATGGTGGCATCTTTTGCAACTGTTACCTTCTCGTTCAACGATGATACAGTGCGGGTCTTTAAAACACCGGTTGCAGATGTTACAAGATCATCAGAACCACCTACTGCCGGCAAAGCACTAAATGTTACCGTGCTGTTTGCAGACAAGGTTGTGAACGCCGCTGTGGACGGTGTGGTAGCACCAACTGGTGAGTTATCCACTGTTCCGCCGTTGATCGTGAGATCATCGTTCACTTGAGTGTTCGTCAAACCATTACCGATGCGAACTGCATTTACGGTTGTTGTACCGCTGTTCGTGGATGCGATCAATGCATCGCCCTGAGCCGCGGTGGTAGGCAAGGTTTGTGTTGCCGTCCATGTGTTTGCATTACCAAGGTTGATACCAAGGGGTGTTGCGGTAAGACCGTCACCATTCAGGGTGGCATCTTTTGCAACTGTTACCTTCTCGTTCAACGATGATACTGTGCGGGTCTTCACTACGCCTGCATCGGAGGTCATAAGATCTACCGAATTGCTGGAAGCCGGAAGCGCGCTGAATGTTACCGTGCTGTTTGCAGACAAAGTTGTGAACGCCGCTGTGGACGGTGTGGTTGCACCAACAGGTGAGTTATCCACTGTTCCGCCGTTGATCGTGAGATCATCGTTCACTTGAGTGTTCGTCAAACCATTACCGATGCGAACTGCATTTACGGTTGTAGTACCGCTGTTTGTCGATGCGATCAATGCATCGCCCTGAGCTGCAGTGGTAGGCAAGGTTTGGGTTGCTGTCCATGTATTTGCATTACCAAGGTTGATACCAAACGGTGTGGCAGGATCGCCCGTACCGGTCAGCGACGAGTTGATGTTGATAGCAGCGCGAGCGCGAGCATCGGTGAAATACAAGTTTGTACCTTCGGGAACAACAGTTGTGTTCAATGTCTGCCATGTTTTGTCACCGCGCCAGTATTGAGCGGTGGTGCCCGGTGTGATAGCCGGCTCTTTGGCATTGAAGGTGCTCCAATCTGTAGAGCTCAAGAAACCGTTCGTGGATGCATTGGCTTGCGTGATCGACGCTGTACCTGACGAATACTGCAACGGAGCGCTCCAGGTGTTTACCTTTTTGCTGTTAGCGTCGTTCCAGTTTGTTTGCTCGGTTGTTGTGGGAATCACATATCCGGGCGTCAGGCTCAAAACACCGGTAGAAGGTGTATAGGACAAGCCCGTAGCCGAGGTTGTTATTGCACTGCGAGCGCGTGAGTCTGTGTAATACAGGTTGCTACCTTCGGCAATGTCTGATGTGGTAGCATCGGCACCGGCGGTAACCAATCCCTTAGAATCGTAGGTGATTTTGGTTTTGGTCGCGCCAACGATCGGAGCGTTGCCACCCACTTTGCTGTCCAGCTGTGTTTGAATATTCGATGTTACGTTGTTCAAGTAACTGAATTCTGTGTTGTCTACTACACCCGTACCGATCTTGGTAGCGTCAATACCGGCTGTAAGGCTTACATCAGAATCAACGATGGTACCATCAGCAATCTTCGCCGATGTAACAGCACCGCTGCCGATGGTTGTGGCTCCTGTATTAGAGATGGTTACGTCGCCACTGGGCGTTACCGCTGCTGCGGTGCCCGAACCATTACCAACCCAGATTGCACCGTTCGCCAACGAGGATGTTTGCTTGTTGTTGAAGGTGGTCCAGTCCGATGAGCTCAATGCACCGGTGGTAGCACCGGATGCTGTAGCCAGAGACAATTGCTGACCAACCAACGACAATCCGTTTGCTGTGCCGAGTGTTACATCGCCACTGTTTGTGCCGGAAAGATTAGAACCGGTTACCGTGCCTGTAGCAGCAACGGACGATGGTGTGATAGCACCAAGAGTCAATGTAATAGCCGGTGTGGTTGTGGGATTCGCCACCGAACCCGAAACACCATTTGCTGTTACCACCGATACGCTTTGCACGGCACCAATTGCACCCGGCGCCCATTGAGCACCATTGTACACAAGTGCCTGCCCTACTGTGGGAGCTGATGCTGAGATAGATACACCTTGAATTCCGCTAACGCTGGGAGAAGGGTACGATCCTGAAAGATCGCCACCGGCTGATCCTGTGGGAGGAGCACCGGTGATAGAAACACTTGCTGCAGATGTAACACGGCCCTTGCTGTCTACGGTAAGAACAGGTACTTGTGTACCGGAGCCGTAGGTAGCGGGTGTTACGCCGGAGGATGCAAGTGAGGGATTAGGATAGGTTCCGGCCAAATCGCCTCCGGCACTTCCGCCCGGTGTGGGGTTACCCCATGCTACGCTTGATCCGGTGGAAATCATTGCCTGTCCTGCTGACGAACCGCTGGCAGAAACCTTTGCAGGTGTTACTGCGCCGCTGGCAAGTTTCGTGTTGTTAATAGCAGCTGTGTTTACGTTCACAGCCCATGTGCTGTTGTTTGTATTTACTGTTCCGGTAAGATCGCCGGCGAACGAAACGTTTGTGGGGATCTGGATAACATTACCACCCTTGTCTACAATACCAAGAGGTGTACCGATGGTAATTACATTTCCTTTTTGTGTTACGGTAGTTGCGCCATCACCCTTGATAACAAGGTCGCCCTGTGTGCCGTTCAACGAATTCACTACGCCCTTTGCACCGGGAGCAACGTTCGTTGCCACATCAGCGCGCATTGCGTACGGTGTGGATGCCAGTGCGGTGCGCGGAGTAAGTTCCGGGCTGTCGTTCACACTCATACCAAGGAAGTATGCTTTATCGAACGATACCGTGGAAGGAATGGTTGTAACCGAACCAATCATGACGTTGAACACACCGTGTGATACATACACTGTGTGGTCTTCCGAGAAAATCGGGGTGGAAGCGTTCACATCATCGTACAAACGTATGGTCACTTTGTACGTGCCGTCGCTCATCAACTTGCCCGATGGGTCTGCCAACACACCCTGATACGACATCGTGCGGGGTGCCTGCGCCATGAGTGAAGGTGCAGCAAACGCCATAAGCGCCACAATCACCAAGCTCACGAGGAAGGAAATCCTATTCTTCATAACAATACTCCGTGGTAATAAAAATTTAAATTTTCTTTTCTTCTTTTTTCTTTTCTGCTTAATACTTCGCTTCGTTACCCTACCCGCTTTATCATGTCTACGCTTGGTGCATATCTGCAGTTAGGCCTTACGAGTAATTTTCTTTATTCTGTCACGTATTCAGCCGGTACACCTGTTTAAATAATTTCCGTACCGGGCACTTTATAATAAAACGAGAAAAGCCATCGACACGTACGCATCGGCGGCAATTCTTGAATTCTTAATGAAGTATCATGAGTCTCTGACTCTGTTCCGAGCAAGAAGTCTTTACTCGAAGCATGTAGGTACCGGTCACCAAGCCGTTAGAATCAAATGAGAGTGATATCTCTCCGGAAACATATTCGTTGAATATTGTCGCAATTTTTTCACCGGATAAATCCACTAAATCGATGGTCACTTGCCCTGTACACTCAGGCGAGAACTTCATTGACGAAATATTTGTGACGGGATGCGGCGTTACAGCCACTACTCCGGCAGAGCTTGATCCACTCTGAGTGGATGTACTTCCACCGGTGGCCGAAGATGTGCGTGGGTCGCGCACCACACTATACCAGAAGCCGGACAGTGCAGTTGTGCGATTATCAGAGGATTTGCCAATTACCGGCTGGCCGACAGTACCGTTCACAACGATACCACCGGACTTCGAAACCGTTCCTCCGGCTCCGACTACCGATTTCATCACCTGCTGCCCAAACGCGAGCTGCGAGCAAACTGCCACAACCACGATCAGCACGTACCAAAAACGCATATGTTCCTCTTTATGAATTATGAACAAGGCGACTGAACATTACTTCGGCAACATAACAAATAAAAGATACTTCTATCTTAATATGCCGATGAAACTTTGCGCTACTTGACCTTTCTCAAGGCTCGTAAAGATACAAAGTTTTCCACACTAATGACAATTTTTCTCCGTAATACTACGGAGGTGCAAAAGATCAAGCCCTAGAGATATCGGCCGCAAACCGGAAATCTCCAACGTTCATGAATACCGATTTGCCGGCGTTCACCGTTTTTTGGCCCGATTTTATCGTTTTTTGACGTTTTTTGGCTGATTATTCTCTCAGCAACGCCTCAAACAATTCTTGCACAGGAATCGACAAAACAGGACTGCAAAATGCGTGCCGATTAATTTTTGGTTACCATCGCACGGTGTAGCGCAAGCCGGCGGTAAGAAGGGGAAGGATGGACTTCGAGACGGCACTTGCGCTGCCGCGAATCACCTTGAGCAGATCTTTTTGGTAGCTGATTACCAGCATGGGGTCAGCAAACACCGAAAAGCCGTACCCTATCTCGGTGTTGACGAACACGTCCATAACTATGGCACTAAGGGAAAAACTGGTTCTTGGGGGCCGTGCCGGATTCCTGGGTTTGAAGGTGGAGGAAGCGAACGTTACGCTCAGGCTTGGCGTTGCAAAGAACGAAGATTCTTCGTCGATGAAAAATGAACGTCCTATACTGCCGGTAAGGTAGTTGAACTTCGTAGTACCGAAGAATCGTTCGAAGCACAATCCCGCTTCCCATTCTTCCCCGCCCCAGTCGGCAGACAGCGAGAGCGACGCCGGAGATTGTGCCAACGCATTAACAGAATCGTTGGGATACCTGTAGATGCTCACATCTGCACTCAGTGACCATTGGTCCGAAACATCATACGAGTAGCCGCCGCTAAATGTATTCTGCTGTAGCATTCCGCCGCTGCCCAAGCGACGCGTTCCCACATACTCCAGATACAGGCCAATGTCGTGCGCCAGACGCAACCCAGCATCCGCGGTTACCTGATTTCCGCTTAGGTCCACACCCGCGCGTTGTTGTTGCGACGAGAAAACGCCCCGAAGCTGCGCGCTCCACGGCTGCAACGGCTGCTGAACTTCCTGCGGCGGCAACGTACTATCGGCAGTGGAGTCGATCTCTGAACCTATCAACTCATCGGCAGTGGTATCAATTGCATTGGCATCAGCACCAACTTCAACACTATCAGTGGAGATGGTATCGCCGGGAATGGTATCCGTAGGAATGGTATCAACAGCCCAGATGCCCGCCGAGACACCGGAACTGTATGCGTAAACGTGGCACAGTTCAGAATTCGCAAATGATGCCATTCGAACTGACAGTGAATAAACTGAAGCTCCTCGATCACTGCCGCACTTTTGATGAGCACGCAGTGGCAAAGAAGAGCCGCACAATATCAATGCAGTTACGGCAATGAAGGCCAACCGATAGGCAGACTTCACCAAAGAAGCGCAGAGCGTTGCACTCCCACGTTGCGGCACCGAAGATCGCAGAGATGTATGCCGGAGGAACGTGCTCATTGATACTCCTACGCTCATTAATACTCCTGATGAATTATAAGCGAGTACCCGTTGGTTTGCGATCCGCAAACAACCACGGTGTAGGCCTTGCCCGCCAGCAGCGTGAGTGAATACGTGGGGCGAAGAATTTCTTTAAGCGTTACGGCATTGCCAACCACAAAGTTGATACGCCGTGGTTTTACTTCCGCACGAAGCGGCGACAGCTTTCCAAACTCCAGATCATCAGCGTACACATTATACCCAAGGTTCGTTACCGAGTCTATGCTTACCCGCACACGTGCTACGTCTTTGGTTGCATTCAGGTACCGGCTTTTTGCAGTATCTGCGGCAGGACTCATCGATACTTCATTCAATTCAATTACCGAAACTCCACTATTATCTCCGGTGGCTACCATCGTAAGCCGCCTGGAACTGTCTGCCTGTACACTGGATCGAACACCACCTACCGTCACGGTCTCTGATCCATGAGGCAGCACCGTTGCGAGCGCATTACCGAAAGTCAAACCGGCTGATTTCACAACCGATCCAATCGACACCGTCGTTGCCGCTTTATCATTTCGCGCTTGTACAATCTGTGTAAAAACGCCGGCAGGTACCTCGCGCATTTGCGCATTTTGTTCTTCGCTTTCAATGATCGAAACCTTTGGTTCCGAGCCGCTTCCCTGCTGTGTGATGACAATGAGATATTCTTTTCCCGCCATGAATCTGCTTACACAGGTAGCTCGCAAATAGTCCGGACCACCTGAGCTCATGGCTAACACCGTGACAGGTGCAACGCCCGGTGCCAAACGAACCACTCCCGATACCGTTCCCGGCTTGAGGTTTACGGCGATCAGCTCGCCATTGTGAAACTGACCGGCGTCGTCTGTGCGAGCTCCCATGCGCACACGAAACGTGGCTGCGGAAGCTGCTGCCGCACAATGCACCACCCGCACGGTCACCGAGTCTTTGGGAGTTTGAGTGCGGGTTGGGGGCACAAGTACAAGGCCCATACCGGTTCCACTGCCGGATCCGCCGGCGGAAGAATCGTAACAAACAAGTGAATACCGGGAAGACACACTCAACGCAGTACTCGCCGTGGCCGATGCCGCTCCCGACGAATACAGTTTGAACTCGTCGCTGCTGCTTCCGGCGCACGCGAGCACCGGCATATACGAACCGATAGCTCTGGTGTTGAGATCCGACACAACACGCGTGTTGCCGTTGGCCACAATTGAGTCCACATTCACGCTACCGGCATTGATCACACGAACCAGAGAGAGTCGCTCCGATACCGGCACAGGAACCGATTTCCTCATAGCTACTGCCGTGCCAAGGTCTTCATTCAGAGTTAGAACAACCGGCTCAGCATTCTTCTTTTTGGAAACGATAACAGAGTAGCTGCCACGCGAACTGACCATGGCCGAATACGTTCCTATGAAGGTATTGCCGCGGATCAGAGAGAATACTAAACTTCCCTCGGGGACAAATGAATACGCGCTTCCCTGCCGCACAGCTACAGCACTACCAATCTGCTCACCGTTCGGACAGCCCTCACGCATGGTGTACTGAGTTGTAATGTCGTCGCCGGCTACAATCAAGCGTACCTGTGCGAAGCCCGGCTGTGGAAGCAACAGACGCGAAGTATTGAATTGTAAAACAGTATCAATTGCTTTTGGTTGCTGCGACGAAGGCAATGTTGGAACAGCGATCAGCAGCTCGGTGGATTGCTTAGCAAAGCGCACCCTACCGTTCATAGAATACACCGGCGCGCCGTTTTCCAGAACCGACACAAATGCGGAGTCTGCAGGCGCAGAGACAAACACCGATGCCGATGTATCCGGTGTGAGATCAGTGATCACTTTTGAGTCTAAAGACAGCGACCGTGGCGTACCGTCTCCGCACATGTTCACGAAGCGCACCACAATGCTGTCGCCACCCGGTGGCGGACTCACCAGGTTCCAATTTTCTTCTTTGCACCCCGAGGCACCAACCAACACCGCCACAACCGCACACATCACTACTGCGCTTGTGTGATTACTGCATGTAGCGAGAAACATGGAACGCAATGCGGATGACCAATTCTTGGCAGACATATTCGAGCACAGACTCATGTTCATATGGCGCGAAAAATACGCGTTGGCCAAGAGACGGAGGCGCTGAA
Organism: Kapaibacterium sp. (SeqCode); assembly: GCA_046297095.1. Classification (GTDB taxonomy): domain Bacteria; phylum Bacteroidota; class Ignavibacteria; order Kapaibacteriales; family NICIL-2; genus JBBATK01. The sequence continues at coordinate 62,431 of JBKCNS010000001.1, forward strand.
TTATCTTTGCAGCTGTCGGTGTCGGCGAAACGATTCAAACACCACTACACGTAGCAGTTCAGTAAGCACCACAATAGACAGCTCATCAAGCAAATCACATGGAAGAAAAAATCGCGGCGATTATCGAGCATTTCCGGTCGGTAGAACACCGGCTGAACGACCCCTCTGTGGCCGGCGATCCCGCGCAGATGAAATCGCTCTCTAAAGAGCACAAAAACCTGCAGCCCATTGTGGATGCGGGCGAGCGCTACCTGCGCATAGTGCACGATATTGCCTCGAACAAGGAACTCATTGCCGATGCAGCCACCGATCCCGAGCTGCGCGACCTTGCCTACGACGACCTTAAATCGCTCAACGAGCAAAAGGAAAAAAGCGAGGAAGAGCTACGAGTGTTGCTACTGCCGCGCGATCCCAACGATGCCAAGAACTGCACTATAGAAATCCGGGCCGGAACCGGCGGTGATGAAGCCGCAATCTTTGCCGGCGATTTATTCCGTATGTACATGCGGTACTGCGAGCGCAAGGGATGGAAGCTACTGCTGCTCGACGAAAACGAAAGTGAGCGCGGCGGTTTTAAGGAAATCAGCTTCGAAGTGAATGGCGATGGGGCCTATGGCTTTTTGAAGTTCGAAAGCGGTGTGCATCGAGTGCAACGTGTTCCGGAAACCGAGGCCAGCGGGCGCATCCATACATCGGCAGCCACGGTTGCCGTGCTCCCCGAAGTGGACGACGACATTGTGATCGACATCAATCCTGCGGATTTGCAAATCGATACCTTCCGCAGCGGCGGTAAGGGCGGGCAGAATGTGAACAAGGTAGAGACTGCCGTGCGAATCACGCACAAACCATCGGGCTTTGTGGTGGGATGCCAGCAAGAGCGTTCACAGTTGCAGAACCGCGAACGTGCAATGAAAATGCTTCGCGCAAAACTCTACGAGCAGGAATTGGAAAAACGCACCTCGGCCCTGGCAAGCACCAGAAAAAGTTTGGTGGGCAGTGGCGATCGTTCGGATAAAATCCGTACCTACAATTATCCGCAGAATCGCGTTACCGATCATCGCATTGAAGGCGACGGAAAAAACACGGCGCTGCAGCAAGTGATCGACGGTGCGCTTGATACCATCACCGAAGCACTGCGGCTTCAGGAGCAAGCGGAGCTATTGCAAAACAGCGGCTCGCAGAATCCTTAAATCTCTACTCGTCTTCCGTCAGTTCAACCTGCGTTTAGCCTCGTTGATGCTTCGCGCATTCATCAAGCACTCGGTCGAATGCAGCGCACGTCTGCTCCACGCCATACCGCTCTGCGGCAAGCGATGCAATAAGCTGCGCACGCTTGCGATCGTGGTCTCGATGTACAAACGCCTCCTGAACTACGCGGCATATCTCACGTTGCGAACCCGGTTCGAACAATCGCCCCCAGGCGCCCTGTTCAAGTATCTCCGGTGTTCCTCCGCTATTGGTTCCGGCCACGGGGCAGCCCCGTATCAGAGCCTCTACCGTGACCATTCCGAAGGTCTCGCTGCGTGTGGCCATAAGGAACAAGTCCACAGCATCGAAGAACACGCCGGGCTTGTGGAGAAATGGATGCACGTGCACTGCATCAGTAAGACCAAGGTTGTGGATCTCTCGTTGAATTTCCTGCGCGTGTGCTTCCATGCCCACCGATGCTTCACCCACAAGTACCAAATGCACATCGCCCAGAGCTTCGCGAATACATGGCATGCTTTGAATAGCAAGCAATTGTCCCTTCGCCGGATCGAGCCTGCCAATAATACCAATGCTAAAACCGGCCTCAGGAAGTCCAAACTGCGCTCGTGCCGCGCCGCGTTCTACGCTTTCACCAAGGTGCGCGGGATCTACTGCGAGCGGGATCACATGAACGCGCTCAGTAGGCACTCGCGTGCGCTGCAGCACTTCATTGCGAAGCGATTGCAATGGTGCTATCCATGCATCGATGGACTGATACCGGCGAGTATGAAGAATATCACGTTTGTTTACACCCAAACCCATCTGTTGCCAATACACGATGCTCAAGCTTGGCATGCGCCGTTTAATACGACCGGCCAAGCTTAGATCGTGGTTCAAACTAAACACCACCTGAGGGCAGCCATGTTCACGAAGAATGCGAATCACACGCAAAGCAGATGGTATGTCTGCATATTTCCACGGCCTGGAAATGCAAACAACCGGCACGTTGGCGCCACGGCACAGATGATGCAAGGGCGAATCCTGCACGCACAGCACCAGCACACGATACCCGCGCTTCTGCATGCGCTCTGCCTGGCGCATGGTGCTCAGCTCCAAACCGCCTTTGCTTAAGGAGCTACAATAAAATGCTATGGTGCGTGGTGATTCGATGCGTGCTATTTGAAAGAGTTTCAATTAGTCTTTGAGTACTTTCTGTAATGATCACCGTAAGGCAATGCAATCATCGTTGGGCCGGTGATGTGCTCTACTGCGATTACTTACGTCTGCAATGATAGATGCAATTGCTTCGGCTGTTGAATTTCTACTAAAACTCAACTGCCACCACAATCCTGAGCGCAATATCCTGCACTCCCGTAGTTTTGCCCAATACCTATTTGATTACTTCTGCATTTAAGCACAACTTTCTACCGCACACTTCCATGATTGAACGTTATACCCGGCCCGAGATGGGCGCTTTGTGGAGCGACGAAAATCGCTTTCGTATTTGGCTCGAGATAGAAATTCTGGCGTGTGAAGCGCAGGCAAAACTAGGTGTGGTGCCTCAAGAAGCGGTGGATGAAATTCGTGCCAAGGCAAACTTCGATACCGCTCGAGTGCTGGAGATTGAGCAAACCACCAAGCACGACGTAATTGCCTTCCTGACGAATGTGGCCGAATACGTGGGCCCGAGTTCACGCTTTGTGCACATGGGCATGACCTCCAGCGATGTACTGGACACCTGCCTTTCGGTGCAACTCAAGCAAGCCGGCGAGCACTTGATGAAAGAGCTTGTGCGCTTGCGCGACGTGCTGGGGCGCCGCGCTGTGGAATTCAAAAACACGATTTGCGTGGGACGCTCGCATGGTATTCACGCCGAGCCCACCACCTTTGGATTGAAGTTGTTGTTGTTCTACGAAGAGTGCAAGCGAAACATCACGCGCCTTGAGCATGCTATTGATACTATCTCAGTTGGAAAGATCAGCGGAGCCGTAGGAACCTTCGAGCATATCTCGCCTTTCGTGGAAGAATATGTGTGCGAGCGCCTCAACTTGAAGCCCGCTCCGGTGTCCACGCAAGTGGTGCAGCGCGATCGCCACGCCGAATATCTTTCCACACTTGGTATCATTGGTTCGTCGCTGGAGAAAATTGCATTAGAGGTTCGTCACTTGCAGCGCACGGAAGTTCGCGAGGCCGAAGAGTTTTTCTCGAAGGGTCAGAAAGGCTCGTCGGCAATGCCCCACAAGCGCAATCCTATTGTGTCTGAGCGCATCTGCGGTTTAGCCCGACTTCTTCGATCTAATGCCGTAGCGGCAGTAGAGAACAACGCCCTGTGGCACGAGCGTGATATATCTCACAGTAGTGTGGAGCGTGTGATATGCCCGGACAGCACTATCACTCTGGATTATATGCTTGGCCTTACCATCAATCTGGTAGATACTCTGCTTGTGTATCCTGAAGCTATGCTAGCCACTATCAAGCGCTCGCATGGATTGGTGTTCTCGCAAACAGTATTGCTGGAGCTGATTCGCAAGGGCATCACCCGCGAGGATGCCTATGCACTTGTGCAAAGCTCGGCTATGCGCACATGGCAAGAGCAACGTCCGCTTATCGATACATTATGGGAATCCGAGGGTGTTCGCGCTCTTCTCACACGCGACGAACTTGAAGAGTTGTTCAGCGGTAAGAAATCACTACCGCATGTAGATCACGTGTTTGCGCGATGCGGCTTGTAACAGCTGCGCGGTAATTCTCAAACATGACCGCTTCTTGATAGGCGAGACACTCGTGTACCTTACTATCACTTTCACCTCAACAATTCACCGGAGCTCGTGGCATACACCGCGAGCTCTGTTCGTTTATGGAGCCTGTAAAGCTTCGGTACAGCATCGGGTAGGCATCGGGTAGGCTCAACTACACATCGGGTAGGCAGTGCCTGTCTATCAACCTACGTCTGTTGTAATCTGTACCACGCTCTTGCCTATCCGCCAAGGCGCTGACGTTCGCGGCGCACATAGGCAGCGGCAATGCGAAGCTCGGCAGGAGAACTTTCCGGACCAATGGCAGCGCGCAAATCTTTGAGCATGGCGCGGGGATTTTTCTGTAGCTCTTTGCGCACGCTTGCCACAACACGCGCCGGAACAAGTTGATGCGGAGGCACGTCGACGCCGGCCATAATCATATCCTGCAGTTCGGCCGCCACAGATCCTACAGCGGTTCGGCTATTCGCAGCAATGCGCGATACATCGTAACCTTCGCGCACAAGCTGTAAAAGCTCACGCTGCCGCGCAGTAAGATTATCCTCTGCACTATGCGTTGCGTCACTTTGGTGTTGGTCACCTATCACGGCCAAGAACTCGCGAGCATATCGCTCCAGAAACACGCGGCCAATGCCGCGAATGAGCGCACACTCTTCCGGTGTAGCGGGCTTGTTCTCTGCCAAGGCCTTGAGCTGTTCATCGGTGGCAACGCTTCGGGCAGGTATAGAATATCTGGATGCAAGTTCCGTGCGTACTCGTTGCAAGTTCCCTAGCAGGGTGTTCTGTGCTGTTGAGCTTTGCTCGGCAGCAGCGCGTCCGGTCATTGCCACGGGCATTGCCAGCGGCGCGGGTACATCCTCACCCAGAAGTAATCGGCCTTTAGCGGTGATAGATACCACCGGCCTATCGCCCTTGCCATTGCTCAACACTCCGCTTCGAATAAGCCGGTCGATACTTTCCACTACCGACGAAACCGACTGCTCGCGAAGGCAGGCAAAGAATGTGCTGCGCGATAGGTCGAAGCGCTCCACCGTCGATGTGCTCTCGCCTACCAGCACAGCTGCAACGGTAGTACGGCCAAATCGTTCACCAAGTTCCGCCACTGCTTGCAGGATCTTTTCTTCGGCGTGTTGCTGCTCTTTTGTGCTCACAGGTTGAGCTGCTGAAAAGGTGGAGCCGGACTTGCCTGCAAAGGTGGAACCGGACTTGTCTGCAAAGGTGGAACCGGACTTGCCTGCAATGCAGGAGGAACAACGTCCGCAGGGCTCGGTGACAACGTCGTCGAAGTACCGCAACAACACCGTGCGTTTGCACTCGTCGGTTTCCATGTAGCGAACTACTTCGTCCAGCTTCTCCAGCGCTCTGGTATGCCTGGTCTCTAAACTTTTTGCATCGTAGGGAATGCGGTTTGCCGATGCACGCATTTCCATAAGCACAATACCACCGGAGCCGGAGGCCGGCTCGTAGCGAAGAATGCGTGCAAACTCGAAGGCACGCAATGCTTCCACACAGGCATCAAAGGGTATGTCGTGTTTACGGGAGAGGTGCTGCACATCCACTGATACCGATGCACGCAGAGCTTCGGGCCCAACACCACGAAGCAGCATTTCCAATACAGCCCGACGTTCGTTGGTGGTATGGTGGAAGTACTCACGAATACGCTCGGGATCGGCCGTAAGGTGCAGCCGTGCCTGCGCATTGCGCGGCCCCCGGCGAATCACTTGCGCTCGCTCCAATACATTCAGCACACCGGATACCACCGGCGCCGGCATGTTCAAACGATTACCTATGCCGGTGTCGTCGGCGTACACCGGAGCCATTGCTTTGGAACCAACCGCTACGCCGGCCATGTCGTACAGATAGGTGTAGACGCTCTGCACGAACTCCGGCGCGGGATACATGTTTCGCAAAAAGTATTCTTGCAATTCCCTATCGCGAGGGTGATACAAGGCCGTACAAACCGATTCCAATCCGTCGCGCCCTGCTCTGCCGGCCTCTTGGTAATAGGCCTCCAGCGTCAGCGTGAGTTCGGTATGCACTACATGCCGCACATCGGGTTTGTCCACACCCATGCCAAAGGCCGATGTAGCAGCAAGCACGCGAACATCGCCACAAAGAAACTTCTCTTGTGTTTCCTTGCGTTGAGCATCGGGCATACCGGCATGGTAGGCACCGGCTGCATGCCCCATTCGTTGCAGCACCTCTGAAGTTTCCTCTACCTTGCGCCGTGATCCCGCATAGATAATCACCGAGCCGGAAGGCGTCTGTTGTACCAGCTCGGCCACTCGGGCAATTTTGTTTTCGCAGTACTCCGTGTGATAGCGAAGATTAGGCCTGTCGAAACCCTTTACAAAGGTGGCCGCATCGTTCATGCTCAGCGAACGAACGATATCGGTGCGCACTTCAGCTGTAGCCGTAGCGGTAAGAGCAATGATGGGCACGCGTGCAAGTGTAGCAAGTGCCTCCGGAATGTTTCTGTACGATGGCCGAAAATCGTGCCCCCATTCGCTGATACAGTGCGCTTCATCCACCGCCAAAAAACTAATGTTGACTTCACGCAATTGCTCCAAGAACTGCGCGCTCTCTAGTCTCTCCGGAGCCACATATAGCAATTTGTACGCGCCAAACTTGGCGTTGGTCATGCGCTGCTGCAGTTCACGAATGTGCAGCGAGGAATTAATCTCGGTGGCAGGAACTCGCGCTCGCTTCAAGGCATCTACTTGGTCCTTCATCAATGCGATGAGCGGTGAAATCACCAACGCAGTCCCCGGGCTGAGGAGCGCGGGTATCTGATAGCACAAGGACTTTCCACCGCCGGTAGGCATCACGGCCAGAGTATCGTGGCCGGTGGTAATGGACTCAATAATCTCGGCCTGCCCCGGTCTGAATGAGGAATAGCCGAAGTGCTCACGCAACACTCCCTCTGCGCGGGTAATGAGTTGTGACGATGATTGCTTCATGTTACTCTGCCAGGGTAAAGTACTCGTCGGTGGTGTTGGTGCAGATGTTCAGAACCTCTGCCCGGACCAGTCGTACTAAAATCTGCGAAGAGCGTCGCAGCGAGATATTCACAAGGTTTGCAAACTCCTTGACGGTGATGCGATGATGTTCCTCCAAAAAAGCAAACAGGCGTTTTTCTCTGTCGCCAATGTGAAGGGTCATAGGACGTGTTTGAGGATTTCTTCCGGACAGCAATCGCATCATTTCCTTACTTGCCAGCACCGATTGATCGGCATTGCGGATATATGCACGGCGGTCGCGCTCAAGCGGCTGATCGGGATCTTCCTTGAGCATATGCGGTTTGGTTTCGCTTTCGTCCACATAGATCACCACTACTTCTTTCCAGTCTACTTCTATACATTCAACGCGGCAATGCACAGGCGGCTCCAGGTAAAACTCCGCTGCCGATATAACAAGCTCGATCTGCTCTTTCTCCGAGTCTACGCCAACAATCCTACCGTTGTCGTCTACCCCCACAAGCAGCACGCCTCCTTTGGTGTTGGCAAAGGCGGAAATCTCTTTTGCGAACTTCACATGCGAACTGAACTTTCGCTTGAACTCCACACGTAGTCCTTCGCCTTCCAGTATCAACTGACGTAACTCATGGCGTTTCATGGGAGGAATCGAAGTAATGCGTGTTCACAATTTCCTGAAGGGCAGCTCTTATTGCGCCGGTACTGCGCCATTATTGCGCCATATGCGATTGCAAGTGACGCGGCACAAACCACTCCGTCACCAGATATCCGGGACGTACCGGCTTGAAGCTCACGTTGGCCAACCGACGATTATACAAAGCCAATAATTGTGGCGACCACAAAAAGGTATAGGCTGCTTCCTCGTGGACTATTTGCTGGAACTCTCGCATCAGCTGTGTGCGCCGAGTTACGTCGAACTCTACACGATTCAGCTCCATAAGCTCATCGGCACGTTTATTCCTAAAGCCCACGTAATTCGATCCCTCGTTCTCGGCCTGGCTTGAATGCCACAGCTGGAGCGGGTCCGAGGGGATGTTGTCATTCACCCACGATCCTATATAGGCATCGAAGGCATGCGTGGCATTTTGCTTGAGGAACACAGACCATTCTATACGCGCCACATGGCACATTATTCCCACTCGTTTGGCCTCGTTAGAAAACAAGATGGCAATGTTCTCCCGTGTTTCGTTGCCGGCATTTACATTGATGGAAAACTCCATACGAACCTTCTGCCCCTTGATCGTCTTATCAAGCACACCGTCGCCATCGGTATCACTCCAACCTGCATCTGCTAGCAGTTGCTTGGCTTTCTCGGGGTTGTAGTCGTAGGGCACCATCGAGCTATCATACTCCGGACGATTCTTATATACCGGGCCGTCGATAGGTACCGCATAGCCGCGCATCACCGTTTTGATCAGATACTCGCGATTGAACAAGTGGCATAACGCCTGACGCACGCGTTTGTCGGCAAACTGCGGCTTGCGGGAGTTCCATCCCACATAGCTGTACACACTTTGCTCGTACGGTGCTTTTGCGATATAGGGAATCCTTGTAGTGTCCAGCTGTTCATCAAACATTGGCGGTGGAACCGATTCAAAGAAATCGATATCTTCTGTTTTCATCGCGCTCATAGCTGCGGTGCGGTCATTAATGATCACACCAACGATTGCATCAGCATAGCCCCTACGCCACGCACAGGGCGAGTTCCACGGACGCTGAGATTTCTTCAACACCACTTGCTCACCGGTGCTCCACGAGCTCAATGCATACGGCCCCGAACCTATAAGAAGTTTGGGATCTCGCTTCATTTCTGCACTTCCAAACCAATCCGCGAATTCCTGAATGGCGGGATTCTTTGTCACCAAGTTTGTGTCGTTGGTCTCGCGAATAGTGTAGCGGTCGGTTAGACCCTTGGGGTCCATGATGTGCTTGGGAACAATACGCAAATCACCAAGCTGAATATCTGCCATGAAGTATGGCTTGCGCATGGTAATCACTATGGTAAGAGAGTCGGTTGCCTGCACATCCACAACATCGTCGAAATACACGCGCAAGGGAGAGGCATCAAGTATAAGCGGGTTCTTGATTGCTTTGAAACTGAATACTACGTCGGCGGATGTAAGCGGATGACCATCGCTAAAGAATATGCCTTTGCGAAGATGCCAGGTATAGCTAAGGTGATCGGCAGAAATACGCGGCAGCGAGTCCACAAGATTAGCCACAAACTCTGTAGTTGAGGGATCCTGCTCAAGCATGCCGTCGAACATCAGGGTATAGATGGTCTTTGCGCTATTGTCGTTGGTGGTGTATGGATTCAAACCCGATGGGTCTGATAACTGATGGCAGAAGATAACGTCTCCGGGTACGGGCGAACCCGGTTGCATAAACTCCTCACGCGTGTGCTGTATGCGATTGCAGGACTCCAAACCAAATGTCCCTACTACTCCCGGTATGCCCAGAGCAAGAACACAGATGATAGTATAGATGCGACGAATCATATCAATCACGCGTTGAGATAAACAAACAGAAAAACTCATAATCGCCGGACTTCACCGTGGCGGGTACTCCGGCAGCTTCTGTGCACCATTGTTACTAGGGCACCTTTGCTACTAGACCGCCACAACTACGCTTGCCCCGCTCACCCTTGCTACACACCGCGAAACGCAATGCTCATAAAAGAGATAAAGCAAAGCTGCATTCATGGCAACGGGAAACCGACGGCGCAAAATACGTACGGCATAGCGCCACCCTCGGTAAAAAGTATCCACCGTTGCTGCTGAAATAGTGCAATTGTTAACACATGAAAAAAGTACAACTCACGGCGCGCATGCGAAGCTTCGTGCGTAACTTCGCAGGCATTGAGTATGTGTCATTGAGTCTGCGTACGACTCAGCGTAGATTCAGTGATAAGATTCCGTTCAATACAACCCAAGAACAGTATGGCAAAGCAAAGCAAGGCATTTGGCGCGGGAAAAAAAGTAGTGTGGGATTTCCCCTATGCGCGCAGAAACTTCATGATATTCGGCCTGGGAATCGTAGTGATCCTGATTGGTTATATGTTGATGTCTACCGGCATCAGCGATGAAGCATCACACCAAACAGCGTGGAATAACCCGCTGGCGGTATCGGTTGCTCCCGTAGTCTTGGTGATTGGCTACTGTGTAATCATTCCCTACGCAATTCTTCGCATGTTCAAGGATAAAGCAGCTGGTGAGTAGTTGTCGCATTGCTGACGGCGAATGAGATCCGAGTTGCTACTGTCAAAGACGTGCTTGTAGATAGCACGCATCTGCCATTCCGAAGGTGACCACAGGCAGGCGCCGGCCCTTCGCATTACGGAGGATATTATGGAAACGAACTCCGAACACCAGCCTTTACCGATGTCTTCGAACATCGAACAAGACGAAGCTACGGTTCACGCCGATCTGCCATCGAAGCTGGACCACATGGAGAGCCGGCGACAAACGCACGCCGTAAAATTGCTGCTGAAGAATGTTCGGTTGCTTTTTAGCATGCTTCGCGATAAGCGCTTTCACGTAGCCCTGAGAACTAAAGCTATCATTCTTGGAGCATTGGTGTATTTCGTTGTTCCCATTGATGCGGTTCCTGATTTTTTACCACTGATCGGATATCTGGACGACGCGGGCGTGATCTCTGCAGTTGTTCATGCACTTGTGGACGAGATACGTGCCTACGAGTCCTTTAGAACCGGTGGATTGGTATAACAGACAGCACCTGCATCTGCATCATTACGGTGATATAAATTCAAAGAGCCGACCTTGTTGAAGGTTCGGCTCTTGTGATTTTTTGTTGTCGTTGTCGTGTGTATTGCCATGCGATGCAGAAGCATTGCGAATCTACCAGCGTCGGCGCCTGCCTCCACCGCCGGAATTACCACCGCCGGAATCACCGCCGCCGGAGTTACCGCCGCCGGAATTTCCATTGCCGCGGTTGAATCCACCGCCACCGCCTCTACCGCCGCGCCCACTACGACCACCACCGCCGCCACGGCCACCTCTGCCGCCGCGCCCGCCACCGCCACCCGGACGGAAGTTCTGACGTGCATTGGCATCAAAGATGGAATAGTTAGCGCCTTCGCGATTACCAAAGTTCTCGCGCTCATCATAACTCTCATCGTAGAACTCTACACCGGATTGCGAAACGCTGTTGTATCGCTCATTGCCATTGTGCATCGGCTGCTCGTCGCGGTCGTTGCCATCGCGATATCCCCCGCCTCTGGGCGGCCGATTACCACCCGGCTGATTGCGAAATCCGCCGCGGCGACCGCCGTTACGGCCGCCGTCGCGATTGCCATCACGTCCGCCGTCTCTATTGCCGTCTCTATTGCCGTCACGGCCACCGTCTCTGCCGCCTTCGCGGCGAGGGCGCTGTTGGCGAGGATCGTCAAACATGTTGCCGTCTGCGGGACGCACCGGCGCTTGATCGTCGTAGCGAACATTACCGTCTGAGTATCGGGGTGCCGGTTGAGCATCCTCGAAGCGGGGTTGCGCACTATCGAAACCTCCTTCGGCAACATCTGCGCGCTCACCACCGGGACGGCGATCATCCCAACGGCGACGATCATTAAAGCGACGATCGTTGTTACGACCTCCGCGTCCGCCACGCCGGCCGTGGTTGCGGCGCTGGCCGTCGCCACGTCTGTCGTTTCGATCCTGATCTCGATTTACACTTTCAACTACCGGTGCATACTCGTCGATGCCGGCCGGCACCACTTCGAGTTCATCACCGGGAAGAAGCGGTAGCTCCTCTGCTTCGTCATCATACTGCGGTGCAACGGCAGTACGGCCGCGACCACGACGTTGGGGCTCTTGTGCACGGGCTGCGGCAGGTTTTGAGGCAGGTTCTGAGGCAGGTTCTGAGGAAAGTTCTGAGGCAACGGGAGCCTGTGATGCAGCAACCTCTTGCTCAGGTGCATCAGGATTGCCTTCGATAACAATAACAAACTCGCCACGAAACTTATTCTCTTCGAAAAATGTGTGCAGCTCCGATAGCGTTCCATAGTGGTGAGCTTCGTTTGCCATGGTGAGATTGCAGCCAATGTACGCGGGGCGCGAAGGCATGAAGTTGGCAAGCGCAGCAAGCACGGTTTTCAGTCTATACGGCGTGTCCATGAGCACAATTGTGCGCGGCTCGCGGGCTAGTTTCACAATCTCTGCGTCGCGCTCTTCATTCTTTCGGCTTAGAAACCCGGCATACACAAACTGACGCGCATTGTAGGTGCTGCGCACAAGAGCGGCCAGTACACTGGATGCTCCGGGTAGCACGCGCACATCTACTTTGTATGCCACAGCTGCCTTCACCAGAATATCTCCGGGATCGGCAAGCAGCGGAGTGCCGGCATCGCTGATCAACGCAAGAGTTTTGCCCTTGGTGAGTAGCTTCATGCATTCCACACTTGCTTCGGCATCGTTGTGCTCGTTTAGCTCGATGATCTCTTTTTCGATTTCGTAATGATGGAGCAGGCGACGTGCCTCTTGCTCTTCTTCGCAAACGATCACATCGCAGTCCTTCAAGGCTTGTAAGCCGCGAAGCGTAATGTCATCAAAGTTTCCAATTGGCGTTGCAACAACGTACAACGTGCCTACTGCTTTGGTCGCAGCTGATTTTCTCATGGTACCTGTAGTATAGATAGTATGAAGTTGATTGTGCTAAGTATTCGTGCTGAGTAACTGTGATAAGTAATCTTGCTGTGTACCTGTGCTAAGTATTCGTGCTGAGTAACTGTGCTAAGTATTCGTGCTGTGTACCTGTGCTACGTTATTCTGCTATTGTCATGCTCTGCTGCGTGATCAACGAAACAACGAGCGTCGTGTATATCTGTGTTGAGTGTTCTTCGGTGCGATACCCGGAGGTACATCGCCCATAAACATCGGGTTACGATTTTTGATGAGCCATAAAGCCCGAAACATCCTCCCAAAATCCAAGGGTCGGAGCGGTTGCGCATCAAAGGAGCGGCTATTAGCCGTACCGGTGAAATTGACGGTGCTTCACACGCACCAATGTCAATGAGTTATCAAGAGACGGATAAAGTTTCGATCGCGCCCCGCGCGAATTGCCAAGCCAAACGGCTGCTTGCGATTCCTATCCTAGGCCGAACCTGAACGGCAGTGTGCACAGGATTTATGCTATCTATTCATCAAGGATCGAGGATCAAACATCACTCGAAAAAACGCACACTGATTACGGTGTTCGCATGTACGAAAAATTTCAAGACGTATCCCACGTTCGCCGACATGCGTGCGCAATATACTGCGCTGAACCTTTCTAGGGTATCTTTTTGTTTTCAACTTCGCATCAACTACTCTTTCACTTCTCCTTAACTGCGCATCAACTACAGATTAGCATCGAATGCCGGACATGCGCATGAAGTGTGTGGGAATGGAATAGATGGGCGGACGGAATGAGGCGCTTCGTCTTGCGGCTCGATGCGTGAAGGTGGTGGCCCACTGCTATCTATTGCTCTAGGTACAGTGTAGCGCGCATACGCCGAACATCGATGTATACGCGCTTCACGTGTAATTCAACGGGTAAATGATCTGGTAGTCCTTACTTCTTTGTCCACTTGATACCGCAACCCACTGCCTTCACCGCATCGGGCGAGGGCGCCTTTCCGCTAAGCAATGCGTTCACCGCTCCGGCAACGTACTTCTCGGTTGCCGACTCAGCCTTCTCTGCATCATTGTCTATAGCGCCAATGTATCGCACCACGAAGTTCTTGTCCTGCTTTTGCACAACGAACACATGCGGTGTGCGTGTAGCACCAAAGGCCTTGGCTGTTTGTTGGGTGGGATCGTACAAGTACGGGAACGGGAATTTCTTCTCTGCCGCACGCTTGATCATGTTGTCGTAAGAATCATCCGGCACAATCACCGAATCGTTGGGATTAATAGCCAACACCGGATATCCCTTGGGAGCAAAGGTGTTGTGAAGATCGATGATACGATCTTCATACGCAACCGAATAGGGGCAGTGGTTGCAAGTAAACACCACGATATATCCTTTTACATCGCTGCGCGAGGACAATCCAAGATTCTTGCCATCGATATTCTTCAAAGAAAAATCCGTAACGGCATCGCCTACCTTGTAGCCGCCGGCCAAGAGTGTGTGCGCACCAGTAAGGATCAACGCAACCATCACCACAACAAAACGCTTCATAGAAACTATCCTTTAGTTAATGAATACACGATTTTACCAATTGCTCAAGTTCCTCGCGTGATACCTGCCGCTCCATGAAGGTTCGGCACGTGCCGCTTTGCTTTATTATCAACGTTGCAGGCAACGAGCCGGACCATTCCTTGTCTACCGAGCCGATGAATGTATCGGTATCGGAATCCGAGAACAGCACACAGCCAAGCGCGGGGATACGCTCGGAAACGAACGGGATAAGTTTTGATTGCAGATCCCGTTTGAAATCAAAACTCACCATGAGAATTCTCGCCGGAAGTTTCTGTGCCTTGATCACACTGTCCAGGTGAACAAACTCCGGTAACTCCGCCACGCACGGCGCGCACCACGTGGCCCAGAAGTTCACCACAAGCACGCTGTCGGTTGTGGTTGGTGCGTTCTTGAAGATCATCTTGCTCAGAGTTTTTGCATCGCAGATCGCAATGCTCTTGCGCGGCTTCTGGGCGAGTATCGGTCGAGAATCGCACAGCATCAGAGCGCAAGCCGTGCACAGTATCACGGCCATTCTTCCGGGTGTTCTGAGTGGTACGGATATTCCGGGTGATATAATCATAGGATGAGTGGGAAACGATCTAACAATTCCACTTAGCATTACTCGTCAATTGGCTGACATATTACATCAAATATGTTGCAATCACAGCTTCGCCTGCATATGAACGAATTACCCGTCGACGAATTTGATTACACCCTTCCTGCTGAACGCATTGCCGAGCGCCCCTTGCCGGAGCGCGATGCTGCACGTCTGCTGGTAGCGCACGAGTCCGGTAGTGTAATCGCGCACCATCATGTGCGTGATCTGCCGGCATTAATCGCCCCGGGCAGCCTACTTATCATGAACAACTCACGTGTGGTTCCTGCGCGCTTGCATCTGCGTAAAGACACCGGCGGCATGGTAGAGATTTTCCTCCTGGAGCCCGATCACAAGGGCACGCATGCAGAGGCACTGGCTAGCATGGCACCGCACCGATGGAAGTGTATGATTGGCGGCAAGAATGTTCGCGAGGGTATGACGCTCACCACGAGCGATGAGCACAGCATACTGCATGCTCACGTGGTGTCGCGCCACGAGGGTTTGGCAATAGTCGAGTTCTCTTGGAGCTTCGCCGAGACCTTCAGCGAGGCCCTGAATCGCTTCGGCGCTACGCCACTACCGCCGTACATTAAGCGTCGGGACGACAGCTCGGACAAGGAGCGATACCAAACTGTGTATGCGAAGGTAAAAGGCTCGGTAGCCGCACCCACTGCCGGACTTCATGTAAGCGAGGCATTGCTGAGCAAATGCAAGGATCGGGGCATATCCTGCTGTGATGTTACCCTGCACATAGGTCTAGGAACCTTCGAACCCATGAAATCTGATCAGGTTCGCAATCACACCATGCATGTGGAGTACGCTGCGGCTGATCGTTCTGAGCTGATGCGTCTTCGTGAGCATCTGCTGCGCGTGCAAAGCAATCCTGAACTGCGTACTATTTGTATTGGAACAACCTCGCTTCGCACCGCGGAATCTTTGTATCACCTTGGGTGCATGCTACACGGCAATCCGCAGATCGATCCCACAAAGCCGGAAGTAACGCAATGGTGCTGGACGGAATCGAACAAACCTGCACTCACCGCCGCAGAGAGCATTCAAGCTATTCTGAACTACATGGACTCTCAGGGCCTGGAGCAGATTCATTTCCCCACACAATTGATGATCGTGCCGGGCTTCCCCTTTATGATTTGCGATACGCTGCTTACGAATTTCCATCAACCGCGCAGTACTCTACTGGTGCTCGTGAGCGCATTCGTTGGGCACGATAGACGAGCAGAGATTTACCATGAAGCACTTAGCAACGAGTATCGTTTCCTTAGTTACGGCGACGCGTCGCTGCTCTTTCGGGGCGCGGCCGCTCGGAGCTAAGCACGGTATGTAGTAGCCTTGCCGGCTGCACCGCCAGCACGCGCACAGACGCCGGGGCATTCACCGTGGGAATAATGCTGCCGGTAGTATCGTTCAGCAACTGCGCATAATCTACGCTTACAGAAATGTCGTTGGCAGTGAGAGCTTCCACCACCTGAATTCCCCCGCGAACACTAACGCTCACACGCATGGGAAGAAGTGAGTGAGCGCTGCTTGGTCCGTTTGCACCGGCAGCAATTGGCGCATTTGGAGCACTTGGGGCATTAGGCGCGTTAGGCGCACCCTGTATCACCACCGGAACATCCTCGATCTCTACGTCGGCACTGCGCTGTACACGTGCTCGGTAATACACGGCCTTTGGCTCTACGGTAATATTTGCGCGAAGCGAGTCGGATACACCTACATAACCTGTAATATCCTCCTTGATACCGGCAATCTCGCGAGCCCGAGTAGGCCATGAACTAATGGCGGAAAGCACCTTGATATTCCCACGAATATTCACACTGTCCGGCATCATTTCCGTGGAACCAACCACCATGAATCCCGGCGCTGTTTCCACACGCACCTGCGAACGAAGCGGAACGCGCTTCTGCCCTACTATACCAAGCTGAACATCAAACTCATCGCTCAGTACCTCCACTACCGTGGCAGGCACCGGCGCGCGAAACCCAAGCTTCATATCCTGTATGCCGATGCGAACAGATGTTGATGTGCTCTGCGTAAGATCCAGTACACACGAGCTCTGCGCATTTAGGTAGAGAATGTTAATCAAGTGCCAACCGGTAGCTCGCAGCTTTAATCGTACGTCCGACGCAACCAGTGTTTCTATACTGCGATTCGACGGCAGAACAAACTCCAGCGGCACCGAGGTTACTACTTCGTAGGTACTGCGCATGCTCACAAACAGCCATAGCGCCAAAGCCAGCACCACACTGAAGATTGTTGTTCGCAAAGAAAAACCCGGCGTCGTCATGTAAGCTATTCTCCGTTTATCCGGTATTGTTTAGGTACGAAGTTTCGAACCCCATGTTGTTACAGCGCAGCCGCCGGCCCTGTAATGCTTCTCCAACATCGCTAACCCCGTACGGTGGCACGCCGGGCCACGTATTCGGTAAGGGCTTTATCGAAGGGCGTAGATGTGGTTACCCGCAGGAAATCTACATTCATTTTGTAACACTCGCTGCGTAATGCATCATTGAAGCGCGCAAATGATTCTCTGTACGATGTTTGAATATGAATGGGCTGTGTAACAAGCTCATCGCCGGTTTCCATATCCACGAAGTTCGCGGCCCATCCAAAATCGAAGTCCACTTCTCGGGGATCCAGCACCTGAATAGCAAGCACGTCATGCCGTTGGTGCCGAAAATGTTTGAGCGCACTGATGATAGATTCCGGCTCGTCGAGAAAGTCGCTGATAATGACCACAAAACTCCGCCGTGAAATACGCTCGGCCAGAACATCCAATGCTGCCGACGTTCCCGTGCCGCCGGACGGTGCTGCCACATCCAGCGCAGAAATAAGCTCGCGCACATACGAGAGCTTCGCTCGCGGAGGCAGATATGTTCTCACCTCGGTGTCGTACAATGCAATGCCCGCAGCATCTTTCTGCTTCAACATCAAATAGCTCAACGCCGAGGCCAAGTACGTGGCATAGGCATACTTCGTGATGTTCCCTTCGGAGGCATATCCCATCGAGGCACTTCCGTCTACCGCTACCACCGCGCGCAGATTCGTTTCCTCCTCGAACTGCTTCACATAGTACCTGTCTGTGCGGGAATACACTTTCCAATCGATATACTTTATCTCGTCGCCCGGCCGGTACTGACGGTGCTCGGCGAATTCAACGCTAAAGCCGTGAAAGGGAGATTTATGCAAGCCCGTGATGAAGCCCTCTACAACCAGACGCGCACGCAGCTCCATGTTTTCGAGCTGTGCCACTACATCGGGCTGAAGGTATTTCTTGTATGCTTCCACAGAATAGACTGAGTGTTAAGTATTTGCGTGTGCATTCGAGTTGTGTATTCACACTGCGCATTCGAGTACTGTATTCGCACTACGCGTTCTAACCTTGCATTCACCGGGGTGGCCACTGCAACTGAGCATGAGCACCCTGCGCAGAGTATCGAGATACGCCGTGCAGGTATACACGCAGAAATGAAGTTAGCATTGCATAGGCTGTACTGCGCGCGCAAGATAGCACCATGTGCTATTTTTGCTGACCATGATCAACGAATCAAACGCGGAGTGTAATTCCGCAGACTATTGGTCCGAGCGCTATCGCAGTGGTGATGCGCCCTGGGACTTACGCGAGGAGACTGCCGTGTTTGCGGCGCTGCGCACAACAAACCCGTTGTTCATGCCACGCCCCGAAGAGTCGCGCACGCTCCTGGTGCCGGGCTGCGGCTTTGGTCATGATGCTATTTCCTTTGCGCAAGCCGGATACAAGGTAACTGCTGTAGATTTCGCACCGGAACCACTGGAGCAGTTGCGCAGCGCATCAGAGCATGCCGGTGTGGCGCTCTCTATACTTGAACGCGACGTATTCACTCTGCGATGGGATTTGCCAGACAGCTTCGATGTGGTGTTGGAATACACCTGCTATTGCGCACTCGATCCTTCGCGGCGCAGTGAGTACGTGCACATGCTGGGCGCGGTGACTAAACCCGGCGGACTTGTAGCCGGGCTCTTCTTTCCGCTGGACGATGTGCAACGGTCCGGACCACCGTACAACGTTCAGGAATCCGAAGTGTATCATCAGTTTGAAGAAGCAGGGTTCATTTGTGTGAGCTCGGATGTTCCTCGTGAATCGCACCCTGCCCGTGCCGGTCGTGAACGACTAATGATTTTCCGTAAACGTCAATAATCAACATCATGCTCAATCGTCTTTTGCAAAAGTTATTATCGCTTTTTTCATCATCCACTTCTTCATCTATGATTTCCACCATCACTGTTGATGAGCTCCGCTCCAGAATGCAAGCAAATGAAGACCTGTTTATTCTGGATGTACGCCAACCCGAAGAACACGCGGCAGCTCGCATTTGCGACGGCCCGCTTATTCCGCTTGGTGAATTGCCGGCACGAATGGGCGAGCTGGAAAATGTTCGCAATCGCGAGATTATCGTGTATTGCCGCAGCGGCGCTCGTAGCGGCCAAGCAGCGCAATTCCTGACACAGCAGGGCTTTCAGTGCACCAACGTGATGGGCGGTATTCTGGCGTGGAATCAATCCAAGTGATAGACCGAGGATACACCTAGGATACTCCGAGGATAATCCGACTACAAACCACCAACCCGGCACACATCATGGACATCACCCTGAACTTTCACGGCGGACATCATTTCACAGGCACCGATGCCAAGGGAATGATGACGCAATTCGATTCGCCCATCGATGGCGCAGCTCCACTTGCTGCATCGCCGATGAGCATTATGCTGCAGTCGTTAGCGGCATGTACCTCTATAGACATCGTGGACATTCTTGTGAAGAAGCGCAAGACCATTAGCTCGTTCAGCGTACGCGTCCATGCCGAGCGCTCGGAGGAACATCCCAAAGTATTCACCAAAGCGGCAATGCACTTCTCGCTAACCAGCCCCGACGCAGCCGTCAGCGATCTTGAGCGATGCATCGAACTTTCTCAAGAGAAATATTGCAGCGTTGCGGCAATGTTTAAGCGCAGCGGTTGTGAGATCAGCACTGTTGCCCAGGTTATTGCCGGTTAAGACGTATAGAAACAGCCGTACTTCTCATCATCCTTACCTGCCATGCCGCTTCCCCACTTGCAGCGACTGCTGGGCGAACTCCGGCGGCTTGAAGAGCTAGAGAAATCTTCTACAGCGCGGGCTGCATACGCATTGCCCGCGCTGTGGTTTGCACCGCACAACAGGAACGGCCGCGTGGTAGTGCAATCGCCCGCTGCTACCTTTGCCACTGCTATTGAGCAGATAATCAATGCACCTCAACAACCCCAACCGACCGGCCCGGATCGGTGTACCATCTATTCGCTTTTGGTGCGCTATGCCACAGCCTTTGATCACGACAATAGTTCCGGCGCGGAACACGAACCATGGTATACTGACAGCATCAGTGCATCAAGCGCGCTAAACACCGCAAGCATCGCGAGCAATACCGACACTGCAAGCGCTGCTCATGCAGAGCTGACCGCATTATGTACACGAGACGGTTGGCGATGCACAGGCACCTTTTTGAAAACTATTCTCCTGCTTCCCTATCTGAAGCACCTGGGAATAAACACGCTGTATGTGTTGCCGGTGTTTGCACCCGGGCAGGTGCATCGCAAAGGTTCACTGGGTTCGGTGTTTGCCGTTAGGGATCTTCATGCTCTGGACCCCATGCTCGCTGAGCCGCTCTGCGCCTTGTCTGCAGAGGATCAGTTCCACGCCTTTGTGGAGACATGTCATCATTTGGGATTCAAGATCCTCTGTGAGTTTCCGCTGCGCACTACCTCCAGAGACGCGCGTTGGTGTACGGAGCATCCGGAGTGGTATTACTGGGTGCGGGAGAGCGCCGGCAGGCTGCGACCACCATCATTCACCGACGAGCAACTGAGTATTATTCGCAGTAAAGTTCATCGTAAAGACTGGCGCGATCTTCCCCAACCCGGCGAAGCGTATCGCGAGTTGTTTGTGGATATTCCAAAGGAATTGGCCACCACTCATCGCGATGCCCGCGGTCAGGTATTTGCAGAGTCGGGCGGCGGATCGCGCTGCGAGATTCCCGGTGCGTTTGCGGATTATCCTCCGGACGACTCGCAGCCATTGTGGGACGACGTCACGTATTTGCGTTTGCACAATCATCCAAACTTTGCCTACATGGCGTACAACACTATTCGCATGTACGATGAACATTTGCGCAAGAGCATGTACGAACGCAGCGACCTATGGCAAGAGCTTAGCGATGTGATTCCCGCGCACATTCGGCGATTTGATATCGATGGTGCGGTGCTGGATATGAGCCATGCATTGCCCGATAAACTTCGCTCCATGATTATCAATAACGCCCGCGCCCTAAAGCCCGAGTTTGTGTTTGTGGAGGAGAATTTTACTCAAGAGCAGGAATCCGCAGCGCTAGGCTTCGACGCCGTGCTGGGTGATTCGTGGTGGCATGCAGGGTCCGTGGAATCGTTGCAAGAGTATGTGGCAAAGAATGAAGAAAGTACCGAGGAGAATCAAACCGGAATACACACTGCTATGCCGGTGTTTGCCGCTCTGGACACCCACAACACGCCTCGCTGTGCCACGCGCATTCGTCGCGATGAGCTTGCGTCTGCTTATGCCACGGTCTTCTCGCTAAAGAACAGCATTCCTATGGTTCTTCAGGGTTCGGAGTTCGGCGAAACCACGCCTATCAATACGGGATTGCTTTTTAGCGAAGAACAACTTGCCATGTATCCGCCGCAGCGTTTAGCATTGTTCTCCGCCGTACGCATGATGTGGGAGAATGCGGACCTGGCTCTACGAGACGAGGTAAGGATGTTGTTGCTATCGTCGCGAATGTGATTTTCTCGAATATGCTCTTCGCCGAAAGCATGCAGCATTCATCGTCAAAATCACTGCCGCACACACCCATCAATGAAGCACCACTACCGTAGCGTTTCCATACAGTTGGCCGGCCTGTACACGCACGGCATACACGCCCGATGGCAGCGACTGCACATCTGTTTGAATAGCACCCCTTTCGTCCGACTGAGCAAGTGCCCTACATGCAACTGCGCCTTGTACCGTGCACATTGTGAGCTCTACCGTCATTGATGCATACCTAGGGGGAAGTTGTATGGTCATAAACTCCTGTGCCGGCTGGGTGCGCACAGAGATATTGCCAAAGGATGATCCGTCGGCATATAAATAATCTTCAACACTCGTTACAAGCACAGGCGAATACACTACTCCTTCTCCTTCAATGCCGGCCATCACCACGCCACTGTTCTCGGCAACACCCAAGGCATACTTGCTCTGCAAACCGCGTACTTCCTCGGTCCACGTGAAGCCGCCATTGGTGCTCTCGAAAATTCCCGCGCCATAGGCGGCGGCAAACACGGAGCTGTGCGTTGCTCCCTGTCGGCGCATTCCGCTTTGCGACGCAGTCACGGCCGTAACATCGCTCAGCAACACACTGTGCATAAGTCGCTGTTGCCACGTGCGCCCGGAATCCGGACTGATAAGTACATCCTGACCCGCAAGCCCTACCACAATTGCACCATCAACCACTGCAACTGATGTGTACCAATGCTCAACATTCTCGTAAACAAGGGTAAAGCTCGCGGCATTATCTGTGCTTTGCAAAATCTCGCCTTCCTCGGTGACGGCAATAACGGAATTACCCATCATAGTCATCGAGCTTACCGATCCGCTCCGCACAGAACTTGCGCGCCACGTTGAGCCATTGTCTGTGCTGAGCTGTATTCCCTTTGAAGCACAGCCGGCCACAAGATTTGCTCCCGCGCGAAGCACACTGTACACGGTGTCTCCGGCAAGCGGTCCGCCGTTCCATTCCAACCCGCCATCTCTGGACACATACAGGCCATCGTCGGTGGCTGCTATCACCGAGCCGTTGTCTTTGATCATCGCGTACACTTCTCCGTAAAACGGCAACCACTGCCACACGCTGCCGCCGTTCTCGGAAATGGCTATGCCGCTTCCCGCGGCAAAGCTTGGCTCGCTTGCAGATGATGACGGAAGAAAACACCGAATGGGTACGGCCGTAAGATTTGTGCTGCGATCGCTAAATGTTTCTCCCGCATCGGTAGATCGGAACACGCCATCCAGCCATGTACCTGCCATCACTTCCGCGCCACTGACGCTCAACGAAAACACCGATTCGTCCGCCAGATTCGATGCCACCCAGGGGCCGCTTGCAACGCGCACTTCCACGCCGCTTGTATCGGTTCCGGCAAATAATGTATCACCCCGAAGAGCCACGCACCAAACACTTTGGCCTTGCTGACCGGCAGGCAACCACGTGGAGCCGTTTCGGGAAACTGCCACGCCAAACTCCCCGCAGGCCGCTATGGTACTTGCGTTTGCAGCTAAGCCATACACACTTCCGCGATTGGAAAGACCGGAGCTTGTCCATGTTTTACCATTGTCTACGGACACAAACACGCCGTCGGCATCAGTGCCGGCATACAGTGAGGTGCCGCGTATTGCCACGGCATACACACTCTTGCCTGCCAAGCCATTGGTCCATTCTGCGCCATTGGTGGTTACAAACACACCATTGCCATCGCTTCCTGCCACGATGACATTCGTAGCTGCCGCCACACACCACAGGTATTCGGTGGTAAGATTCTTTTGCCAGGTGATTCCGTTATCAACACTGCGAAACACACCACCGGAACCATCTTCGGCGGCGTAGCCTATAGCCGCGTAGATGGTATCGCCCACCGAAGCAAGGCCATTCACAGTTGCCGAACGAATGCCCCGCAACGACCACGTCGCACCGGCATTAGAACTAACAAACAATCCTGTTTCGGTTCCGGCAAGCACATCACCACTCGGCAGATGTAGCATAGCGCCAACCGTGCCGCCGTCTAATCCTTGGGCGTGTTTCCAGTTAAGGTTTTGCGCGTGCAGGTTTGTGCAGAAACTCATGAATACAGTTGCAAGAACAATGCTGAACACCCGAGCAGGCACAGCGCACCACACGTTGTGATGGAGATTCATATCGGTAGTAGACAAAAGGTTAAAGGCAGAGCGTATGGGCAATAAAACAGGTGCCATTAAATATCATGATCACGATCACGATCATGATGGGTGATACACGGCATTAATGATCAACAAGCATTGATCTCATGGAGTACCATTCAACAACACCGATGGCCGCAAAGGGTTACTCCTTTGTAGCCGAGTCCTTTGTAGCCGAGTCCGTGATTCCTATGCCCAGATCGCCCAACTGGCGATCATCCACTGCCGAGGGGCATCCGTCCATAAGAGACAAGCCGCTGGTTGTTTTGGGGAAGGCGACCACATCTCGGATATTATCCGTGCCGCACAAAAGCATCACCCAGCGGTCGAAGCCCAGGGCAATTCCACCGTGCGGAGGTGCTCCGTAGGTAAGAGCATGAAGCAGAAAACCAAACTTCGATTCCGCATCCTCGCGCGTGAATCCCAGAAGATCGAACATGCGTTGCTGCACATCGCGATCGTGAATACGAATACTGCCGCCGGCAATCTCGTAGCCATTACACACCAAGTCGTGCGCCTGCGCGCATGCTTGCGTGGGGTCGGTGGCGAGTAGCGGCACATCTCTGTCCAAGGGAGACGTAAAGGGATGGTGACGAGCAATGTATCGCTGCTCTTCCTCGCTGAATTCCATCAAAGGAAAATCTACCACCCATAAGAAGGAAAACTCGTCCTTCACTTTTTCCAGAATGCCGCTACGCTTGGCTACCTCGGTACGAAGCGCTCCAAGAATAGTATAGCAACGTTCAAACTCGTCGGATATAATAAGCAGTAAGTCCCCAACTTCAGCACCGGTGCGCTCTTTGAGCGCCGTGATCTCTTCGGGGCTAAGGAACTTGGCAATGGGAGACTGTACATCGCCCTCTGCGATTTTCATCCAGGCCAAACCTTTTGCTCCATACTTCTTCGCATGCTCGGTAAGCTCGTCGAGTTGCTTGCGGGAAAACTCCGCACATCCTTTAGCATTGAGCGCAGCCACCACTCCGTGCTTCTTCGCCAGCGTATCGCTGAATACCGCAAAGCCGCATGTGCGAACACATTCGGACACATCGCTGAGCTCCAATGCATAGCGAGTATCGGGTTTGTCGGAACCGAAGCGCGTCATGGCTTGGTGCCAGGTCAGCCGCGGGAACTGCGTTGGCACTTCGCGACCAAGAATTTTTTTCCATGCCACCGCAGTAAACTCTTCAATCAGCGAGATGATATCGTTTTGATCTACGAAGGACATTTCTATATCCACTTGCGTAAACTCCGGCTGGCGATCGGCGCGCAAATCTTCGTCGCGAAAACACTTCACGATTTGCATGTACCTATCAAATCCGCTTACCATGAGAATCTGTTTGTACAGCTGAGGGCTTTGCGGCAGCGCATAGAATTTTCCTTTATTCACGCGGCTGGGTACAAGAAAATCGCGCGCTCCTTCGGGAGTGGATTTCATCAACACCGGAGTCTCTACTTCTATAAAATTTTTCTCGGCGAAGTATTGATGAACCACTTGATACAGCTCGTTACGAACGATAAAGTTCTGCTGTAGTGAGCGGCGGCGCAGATCCAAATAGCGATACTTCAATCGCAACTCTTCGTTTGCTTTGGCCCGCTCCTCATGCTCCATGATTTCGAAGGGCGGAACTTCGGCACGGTTCACGATACGGATGTCCGATGCCTCTATCTCTACAAGACCGGTTGGAATCTTCGGGTTAGGATTGGATCGCATACGCACCGTTCCTGTGGCGGTTACCACAAACTCCGCTCGCAGCTCTTGCGCAGTAGCCGCTAGGTGCTCAGGCGCATCAGACTGCACCACTACTTGTGTAACTCCGTAACGGTCTCGCACATCCAGGAAATACACTCCTCCAAAATTCCGAACGGCATGTACCCAGCCGTTGAGTGTAGATACGGTGCCTGCGTGCTCTTCACGAAGTTCGCCGCAGGTATGAGTGCGCTTTGCAAATGATGCCATGATGGATGCTATATCAAGTTATTAGGAGCGAGTTGCCAGGTGTTTTAGCAGGGCAAATATACCACATGCCCCTTGCAGAGCGGCGCCGCCGACCTACGCAGGCAAATGTCTGCCATGCACAGCGCGAGCTGTTAATGAGAGGTTCTCTTAGCAAGGCCATGCCCGCGAGGTCTTCGAGCGAAGTCGAGAAGCAAGCGGGGCTGGACGCTTGGAAGCTCAACCCCGCGCACGCTGCGCTTTGCGCATGACTCTCTGTAGCGACGCCATTCCCGCGAGGTCCCTGAGCGGAGTCGAAGGGCCGAGGGCGCTGCGCGCCTAGGAGTTCAACATCGGAGCGAGGCGCTTTCCCCGCGAGGTCTTCGAGCGTAGTGATGTTGACGTGGTTTATTCCCGCGAGGTCTTCGAGCGAAGTCGAGAAGCAAGCGGGGCTTGAGGCTTGGAAACTCAACACCCGCGCTTTGCGCGGAACGCGCTACCCACGCCAAGAAATCAAACATTAATCCATGGAAGCCTCAAAGCCCTCACCCTGCCATCTCTCGGAGGGAGAGGGAGGTTGCGATATACAGGAGAACAGTAAAAGAAATTGAAGTAGTAGTACTTGGGTTTCCGGGCGCGCAGCGCCCTCGCGTTCTCATTCTCGCGCAAAGCGCAGCGTGCGCGTGTTGAGCTTCCAAACCTCGCTTCCCGCTTGCTTCTCGACTTCGCTCGAAGACCTCGCGGGAAGAATGTCTCGCTAACGTTATTTCGCTCGAAGACCTCGCGGGAATGGCGTCACGCAATGATGACGTTCTGGTCTTGAGTTTCCAACCCTTTTCACCCGCTTGCTTCTCGACTTCGCTCGAAGACCTCGCGGGGAGGGCGTCACTTTTCTTGAGTTTCCAACCCTCCAGCCCCGCTTGCTTCTCGACTTCGCTCGAAGACCTCGCGGGGAGGAGCCTCACTTTTCTTGAGCTTCCAATCCTCCAGCCCCGCTTGCTTTCCCTCGGCTCCGCTCGGGACGGCGCTCGACTGTGCTCGAAGACCTCGCGGGGGCAGGCCTTGCGCAACGATGACGTTCGTGTGTTGAGCTTCCAATCCTTCCCTCACGCATGAATGTTGCCGGCGGGTATTATCTTCGGGCATTCGTTAAGGCAACTCTTTGAGGACCATGATGTTGATTTCTTTTCTGTGTGCGCAGTGGGCGCAAGGCTGCCGCCGTGCAAGTGGGGCGGTAGTTGTGGCGGTGCTTGGTTTGCTTTTTTCCGTGTTCAGTTCTACGACGCTTTTTGCGGATGGAGCAGAGGCCACGCTCTCTGGCAGTGTTCGTGATTCCGTAACGGGCGAGGTCATTATCCGCGCGACGGTTTCGCTCAGTGTGAGCGAGGATGCGCCGAGCGTGCGAGGCGCCCTAACCAATACCTTTGGCTTCTTCTCAATTCCCAAACTGGAAGTGCGTGCCTATGTTTTGAAGATTCGAAGCATAGGATATGCACCGGTGCAGATGCGTATCAGCGAGCAGCAGGTGCGCTCAATGAAACAGCTGGCACTTACCATGAAGCCCGTGGATGTAGTAACAAGCGATGTAGTAGTGCTGGCATCGCGGGAAGATGTTTCGCCCACCTCCAGTATCAGTGCTGTGTCGGTGAATTCCGATTTTATTAAATCGATGCCGGCGATGCTTGGCGAGACCGACGTGTTTAGAGTGCTGCAATTATTGCCGGGTGTTAAATCACCCAGCGAATTATCAAGCGGATTATATATACGCGGAGGATCGCCCGATCAGAACCTCATTCTCTTGGATGGCGTTACGGTGTACAACCCATCGCACTTGGGTGGTTTCTTGAGTACCTTCAACAACGACGCGTTGCGCGATGTGCGTTTAATTAAAGGCGGCTTCCCCGCTGAGTACGGCGGACGATTGTCCTCGGTGCTGGACATGACCATGAAAGACGGTAACTCAGAGAGAGTGCGCGGCGCGGGCGGGTTGAGTATTATCTCCGCAAAGGCACTGCTGGAGGGACCCATAGGCGACGACGTTACCTTTATGCTCTCCGGCCGGCGCATGTATCTAGACCTGGTTTCAAAGATTGCGATGCCAAACTCGGATGCCTCATCCACGCCGGGGTATTATTTCTACGATGCCAATGCAAAGCTCACGTGGAAGATCGGCGAGAACGATCGCCTTACCGTCAGCGGATTTTTTGGGCGGGATGTTCTGGACGGCCCTCCAAGCGATGGTTTTGATTTGGATATAGGTTGGGGCAATGCCACCTTCAATACCCGATGGATGCACATTGTGTCGCCGGAATTATTTACCAACCTTAGTGTGATTTACACCAAATACGATTTTAAAACAGACCTGCGCTCCAACGACTACCTGGCGTTTTATTCCCTGTCGAAGATTGCCGACATCACAACCAAAGGCGACGCCACCTATTATCTCTCTCAAGACCATACCATCAAAGCCGGCTTTGAGCTTACTTCACACGACTTTACCAACGATGTTTCCGACAGTCTGGATTTCTCCGGCTTCGTAATTCGCTCCAGCAGTACCCCTGCTCTGGATGCAGCACTGTACGTGCAGGACGAGTGGACTATTAGCAAGGGATTGTCTGCAAATGCGGGACTTCGCGGATATTACTTTCCCAATGCCGATATGTTTGCTCTGGAGCCCAGACTGCAGCTGGCCTACGAGCTAACGCCCTCGTTGAAGATTACGTCGTCGTACGCGGTGGCACATCAGTTTCTGCACCTTATAGTGCGCAACGATATCAACCTGCCCACCGATCTCTGGTTTCCGTCCACCAAGACCATTCGTCCGGAGCGCTCGGAGCAGTTTATACTGGGCTGGGAATTGGGATTGGGCAACGAAAAAGAGTACGTGGTGCAAGTGGAGGGCTACTACAAGGATATGCAAAACCTTTACGAATACAAGGATACCGCCAGCTTTACGCTGTTCGGTGCGCCGCTGGAGTCGCAGTTCACTCGTGGGGACGGCCGCGCCTATGGTGTTGAGTTTTTCCTGAACAAGCGCTTGGGCGACCTAACCGGATGGATAGGCTACACGCTATCGTGGACCACTCGCACTTTTGCCGAGCTGAATCAGGGTAAAGAATTCTTCGCTCGTTACGATCGGCGGCACGATGCATCGATTACACTTAGCTACAAGCTGTCCAAGAGCATCGATTTGGGAGTGTCGTGGGTGTACGGTACAGGTTTTGCCTACACGATGCCCACCGGTCAGTTCTCGTTTGGCGGGGCAGACCCCGGCAATAGCGAGCCCGCCGTAGAGCAAACTTTTACCGACAGAAACGGGTATCGCCTTCCGGCCTATCACCGCTTGGATATAAATCTTGGATTCAAGACTACGGTGTTTGGGCTGGAGTCTGTTATTAACCTTAGCGTGTATAATGCATACAACCGCTTAAACCCCTTTGCTCAATACTTTGAGCAAGATTATGATCCGGCAACTAAAACGTCGAAGTTGGTTCTGAAGCAGTTGACCTTGTTCCCCATTATTCCCAGCATCGCGTGGAATTTCTCGTTTTAATTCTGCCGAATACAGAAAAACATATACTCAACTACTTCCCGAAAATTTCCTTCGTATTGATATGATACTCAAGAATATAAACTGCCGTCACTTGAACTGCATGGTACCTGGTTCATTCGTGATAATTATCGCCGCCACTCTAAGCGCCCTTGCTTCGTGTACACAAACGGTGAGCACGCCGGACATTCCCTTTAGCGAGCAGTTGGTGGTAAGCTGCTTTCTGTATGGGGATAGTTCGAACGTTACGGTGGATGTATCCAAGACTCTTCCGGTGAATATCAGCTACAACCGGGATGCGGCTTTAATTAAAGACGCCACCGTGTGGCTGCAAACGCCTTCCGAACGTATTCGTGTGGGCTACGATTCAGCGCGCAAACAGTACAGAGCATCGGTGCCGACTTGGGTAGCGGGCGCTGCGTATTCTCTGAGTGTGGAATGGCAGGGAAAGAAGCTGGAGGGCAGCACCTTCATGCCGGATATTCCCGTTGTGGATTCCCTGCGCGAAGACGGTGCGTACTTTAAGCCCAATGCCGACGTAGCCTATGCCGCAGCCGACGAGCGCTATGCATTTGCTAAGCCCGACACGGGTTCGTTTCCGGGCAGGCCGACCTTTAGCCGGGGGTTGCCATGGTTTAGAAATCTCATGCCGGGCAAACAAACCGACTCGGGTGTGGTGATGCGCGCCTACGATTTTTCTCTTCTGTTGATATCAGACAGCGTGGTGTATATGTCCACGAAGTTTTACGCGCTGGATGCCAATTACCATAGATTCTTCAAGAGCCTGGAGAACACCGGGGGTGTTTCCATTTTTGGTTCGTTTGGCGTGAACCCCGAATACACCATGAAGGGCGACGGCGTGGGCGTAATCGCCGGCGTATCTCGCACTACTCCGTGGTGGGTGCTTAAGGTGGTGCGCAAGTAGAATGGCGTTGATTTGGAGTATGATCTAGAGTATGCTTTGGAATATGCTACAGAATAGATGTACTAACGTATAGTTGAAGGTTGCAGTATCCCGGGGATTGCAGAAACTGCGCCTACGGATTACTCTCGTATTTTCACCGCGCTCACTCATTACACTCTACACCCATGGCAACGGATATCACACAGGTTACGCCTGCTATTGCAGACTATCTTTCTCGGCTTTTCAATGCGGAGGACGAGTTCCTGCGCGAGCTTCGCGAGAAAGCTCTGGAGTGCGACATCCCCGCAATCAATATCAGCTCCACCCAAGGTGCTTTTCTGCAAGTGTTGCTGAAGTCTATAGGCGCACAAGAGATATTGGAGATAGGTTCACTGGCCGGCTATTCGGCTATCATCATGGCGCGGGCGCTGCCGGACCATGGCCGGGTGCACTGCTGTGAGCTGAACGAAGACTATTGCGATTTCATTCGCCGCATGGCTATCAAAGCCGGTCTGGAGCATAAGATTATCGTGCACTCGGGGCCGGCACTTGCCACGCTTGCGAGCAATGTGCTACCGGCCAATCTGGACTTTGTGTTTATCGATGCCGACAAGCCGAACTATGCTGCGTATTACGATGCCTCTCTTGCGCTCGTGCGCCAAGGTGGTGTGATCTGCGCCGATAATACTCTGGCCTGGGGCGAGATTGCCAATCCCGAGACGGAGTTCGAACCCCAGAATGTTCGCGCATTGCAAGCATATAACAACAAGGTTACAAGCGACCCGCGCGTGCAGTCGTCGCTGGTACCACTGGGCGATGGCATGACACTCTCCGTGAAGCTGTAAGCAGGAGTAGAAGCTTCCGAGTAAGAGTCCGAGTAAGAGTCCGAGAGAGTATCCGAGTAAGAGTCCGAGCAAGCTTCCGATTATACCTCCGAGCAAACATGTAATTGATATGAAAACTCATTCTTCGCGCCGCTCATTCATCGTTGGTCTTCTGGGCTCGAGCATAGCAGTGGCCGGTGCATACTCGCGCGCTGTTGCAGAGGTGATGCGCAAGGGTTTGATGCTTGGCGTAAGCGGACATACCGTGGCCAACAAACGCCCCCTGCCGCCCTTTACGGTGGAGCGGTTTGCAAACACGCACTCGCTGCGCTGTTTGGTGCTGGGTGATTGGGGCGCCGGCTCGGGTCTGCAGCGTACCGTTGCCGCCGGCATGGCTCGCTATGCGGAGGCGGAACAACCGAATTGGATCATCAGTACCGGAGATAATTTTTATCCCATTGGTGTAAGCTCAGCGGCAGACAATCAATTCCGTACCAAGTGGAAGAATATCTATAACACGGCCTCGCTTCGCTTGCCGTGGTACGTGGCGCTGGGCAATCACGATTACGGAGACAATCCCGAAGCACAGGTGGAGTATAGCTCGAAGGATGCCGACTGGATTATGCCGTCGCGTTATTACTCTGTGGTGAAGACCTTGAAGTCAGACCACTCCAAGCTATCGCCAATCTCGGTGGAGCTGTTTGTGCTTGATACTCAAGCACTGCTCAAGGGCACAAGCAAGGAGAGGGAGTTGCAGTGTGCGTGGCTGGACAAGCAACTGGCTGCCGGTAGTGCTACCTGGCGCGTGGTGGTGGGTCATCACATGATTCGTTCTCATGGTGCCTACGGCGACCAAGCCTTCATGCTCTCCCTCGTGAAGCCCTTGCTGGACAAGCATGGCGTGCACCTGTATCTTAATGGTCACGACCACGATATTCAATACATCAAACGTCCGGAAGACACCTTTGCCTGTATCACCAGCGGCGCTGGTGGCGGTGCTCGCGATACCGCTTTTGGTGAGTACACCCGCTACGCCGCTACCGACGGCGGCTTTGTAGCCCTTGCCTTTACCGACACACGCATTCACGCCCAGTTCTGCGATGCCCGCGGCGCCGTGTGCTACGCGCAGGACGTAGCTGTGCGAGCGTAGGTTGGGGTACGAGGTAGGAGCGCTTGCACACTAGCCCCGACGCTCTAGCTCTGCGCTTAACCCTCCGCACCACCGTCTGTTTCCCGAGGCAAGACTCACACGATCCATACGCATTGTTCGTCAATTCGCGCACATTACCGTGCTCGGAAGCGTGCACAGGCCACCAACAACCATCAACGAACAATCATGAATACTCTCGACTCTCTTCGCCATCGCATTGAACCCCTTCGCAGTCGCATCATCAATCACCCGGTGTACAGCAACATCCGCAGTTTGGAAGATGTTCGGGTGTTTATGGAACAGCACGTGTATGCCGTGTGGGACTTTATGTCTCTGCTCAAAACACTGCAGAACACCCTTACCTGTACAAGCGTGCCGTGGTTTCCCGTCGGCACCGGAGACACACGGCAATTCATCAACGAAATAGTGTTGGGCGAGGAGTGCGATGTGGACGAGCATGGCACACGTATGAGTCACTTCGAACTCTATCTTCAGGCAATGGAGCAATGCGGCGCCGACACGCATTCCATACGCACGTTCTGCTCGGTGTTGCAGCAAACACAGGATATGGAAAAAGCCTTTGAAGAAGCGCACACACCGCCTGCCGCTCGCCAATTCGTTCGCAACACTTTTAGCGATATTTCTTCGGGCAAAGCTCACGTGCAGGCATCGGTATTTACCTTTGGCCGCGAGGATTTAATTCCCTCCATGTTTATTTCCATGGTCAACGATTTGCACGTGTCCTTTCCCGAGCGCATTAAAGCGTTTAAATATTATCTGGAGAGACATATAGAAGTAGATGGCGATCATCACTCGCATTTAGCGCTGGCTATGTGCGCGAATCTTTTTGATGGCGATGCAGCACGCATTGCAGAAGCGGAAGAAGCAGCGGTGCGCGCACTTGAACATCGTATTTTGCTGTGGGATAGCGTGCACGAAGCATTGCGTCCCACTCAGGGAGAGTAAGTATGAAGTTTGGTTTTCGGGTACCAAGTATTAAAAAGCGCATCGCCGCGCGAACCTCGGTAAAGAGATTTGTGCGTCATTCCATGGGCCTGAAAGCCCCGCGTGGTGCGGGCTGGCTTACCAATCCCAAGAAAGCGGCGTATAATCGTGTGTACAACAAAACCTCGAAGGGCTGCATGCTGGTGTTGCTCTGGGCCGCAGGCACACTGGGTGTGTGCGCATGGATAGTGATACATGTGATATCATAATACCGCATTATGAAGCCGACCACCGTAGAAGAATATCTGCAATCGTTGCCACAGGATCGACGCGACGCTCTGCAACAGCTTCGCGCTGTTATTTGTGAACATCTTCCCGAAGGTTTCGAGGAGTGCATCAGCTACGGCATGATAGGATACGTGGTACCGAAGAGTATCTATCCTGCCGGCTATCACTGCGATACATCCTTGCCCTTGCCATTCATGAGTATTGCCTCGCAAAAGAATTTTATCGCGCTGTACAACATGGCGCTCTATGCGGACACGCCTCTCTACGACTGGTTTATTGCCGAGTATCCAAAGCACTCCTCGCGCAAGTTGGATATGGGCAAAAGCTGCGTACGCTTCAAGCACGGCACCGAGCTGCCGCTGGCACTCATCGGCGAATTGACGCGACGCGTTTCCGTGAGCACGTGGATTGCCATGTATGAGAAGATGAAGGGGTAGGGAGTATTATTTCAAGTCCATCATCAAGCCGAACATGGTTGTTTGCTTGAACTGAACTCGCTTTGATACGGTCTCGTCGTAGCGAAGATTAGCAGTGATAATAATACCGAAGTACGACAGCACCTTTATGCGGAGTTCGTTTTCCAGCGCCACCTGCCAGGCCTCCGCAGTGATGATATTCTTCCGGGCCAACCATTTTCCCGTGTAGCTCACAAGGGAGTCCAGCGCATACTGCGTGTCGCACGCACACTCCATTCCGGCACTGGCTTTGTACAGCTCTTTCACCAGTGGTGTACGTGGATCGTCGGTAAGTACCGTACTCTCCGAGGCGCGTATTTGCTGCAGGTTCAGCCCCGTGCGAAAACTCATGAATCCTCCTGATGCGGAGTATCTATAGGTGAATCCCATACTTTGATCACTAATCACGGGATCCCAGAGTTTCGCGGTTCTGCGTATGGACGAGCCCACTAATCGTTGCGATTCCGTGATCTGGGTTTTGAAGGATGCGCAGACAAATGGGTCTACCGCGAAACCCATAGGTATGGAAATACGTACATCGCCCGCAAGATCGTTGTCGGTGGCCTTGTACCATACGCGAATGGAATCCAGCGAGTTGTCGCGTGTTACTCCCAACGAAGCTTTTAGCGACGATACGATAGTGCACCATGATGTTTCGGCGGAGGTACGGAGTTTCACTCCGGACTTCACATCAAGAAGTGACTTCTCGCCTTCTCGCCAATCATCCACTTGTTGTTGTGAGGCCGAAAGATTAGACTGCGTAATGGTTCGCACCGTCCATGAAGAGGCCGAATCCGATGTTGATTCCGCGATAGCAGGTATGCTGCACGCCAGTGCAAGCATAATGCAGTTTGTGTGAAAGGGCATGGCGTATCCGTTTAGTAACTCGCCGGTGACGCGAGCTGTATATGGATTACACTCTACCCACTAGAAGAGAGAGATGGGCGGGTGGTAAATAAATATGGTGGCACCGTTTTTTCGCGGCGCAGTTATCTGTGCTGATGCTTGCGCATTGCCTGCAGAAGATTTTGCTGTAACGCGTGATAATATCCCGCGGTGGAGTAACGAATAATTCCTTGACCATCCACGATAAAGAATCGCGGGTATAGATTTATCATAAACGATTCGGGCACCTTGGGATCGACGATAAGAACATCGGTGCTCATTGGATTGTACTTCATAAAGTTTGGCAGGCGCCGCATGCCGTTGGCATTTCCGTCTATGCTATTCACCGAAATAATTTGAAATGAATCTCGGGGAAGCTCTGCGCGAAGAGAGTCCAATGCAGGTATAGCCATTATGCACCCTGCGCAGCTCATGTACCAGAAATCCAGCAACGTCACCTTGCCTTCGTAGCGAATTGTGTCGAGAGCATCACCTGCAATGCCATCTGCCACGCGGTGGCCGCAGACAATGGGAGCCACGCTTCCGGTATCCAACCCAGTGATTCCCTGCGATGCCATGTACGGCTTTACTGTGTAGCCGTACGGATAGCCCTTTGTTACATCACTCATGCGTACAAGGTTGTACCGAATGTTGCTGATATGTTTTTCGCTGTATTGATACTCACCTTGGAACTTATGGATGCTGACATCAGAAACAGGAAACAGATCCGACTTCCGAAGAACAAGCACTCGTGATTGCCGGATGAAAGACGTAGCTGTGTCTTGGTTGACCTCCTTCTTTCCATAAAGACGAAGCTCGTAGGCATCCTCATTCTTGAACTTCGTATCGGCAACGCTAAGGCAGTCATACTCATCAAGAATGTGGGGCAACGTTTCCGGATGCAGAAAGCGGTTTCTGTCGTTATACTGATCAAGAATCCACGTCTCTTGTTTAGCCATATCGTAGGTGGTGATGGAGCGCTTATTGTGCTGAACAAAAGCCAGTAGAGAAGAGGTACGGATGATGTCGACGGAGTCTGAAGTTACCACACGCAAGTATCCTCCTGCCAGGGAGTCTGCGGTGTTGCGGATAATCTCGTACTGATATGTTGTCAGGGATGTGTCGGCGCCCGAGTAATACTTGAACCGCTCTTCTGACACATACCTCACGGACTTTCGTTGACGCAAGTTCTTTGCGGCTTGGTTGAGGAGGTCGCGCGCGCGGATTGTGGGGTGGCCTAGAGCATTCATAGGTTTGGATTCAAGCAGCACCATACCTACAAGCGCGGTTAATAACAGGTTAATCTTCAGCATAGATGTTATAATTCTCATCTGATCAGCCCATTTATAAATACGATACCTGCCTGCCCACATGAGGCGCAGGACGAAGCGCTTGTTACGAACACGGCGTGCAACGTCGTCTTCTGCAACTCAACGCATCTCTTACTCCAGGATCGGAGCATCGGAAATGGGGCTGAGTGCGCGAGCACACTGCACGCGATCACAATGCTCCCGACTATAGTCCGAATCAGGCGGTGTTTGTTCATGCGTCAAATCAACTTCAGATAATGTTGATTGTCGAATACTCCTTTATTAACCGACTTCATTGAAACCCTAGATCATATTACAACAAAGTTTTTCACACGGCAAGTTGTTTTTGGCGTGGCAGTGCGGTGAGCTGCGATAGGATTTACTGTGTTCGTGTACTCCCTCTCCCTCCGGGAGAGGTCAGGGTGAGGGTTTCGGGAATTAGTTAATTAATGCGTTGTGTGATTTCCTAGTGAAGGTGGAGCGCAGAGCGCGGGGGTTGAGATTCGATACCGCCTGCTCCGCTTGCTTTCCCTCGGCTCCGCTCGGGACGGGGCTCGATCTTCGTGGTCCCTAAGTCCCTCGACTCCGCTCGGGTACCACGGAGTCGAAGGGCTCGAAGACCTCGCGGGTATATCTGATCTATCAGGCCATATAGTCATTTTATATTGGAAACTTCTTGCTACACTCACTACAACTTTACAAATAGAAGGGAGTAGGTTGACCCCTTTTCCGCTAGACAGCAGACTACTCGCTTGTTAACATAAACAGGGCGTGATTTTGGTGGCAGTGAATATGTTTTTTGCACCCCTGTAGTCGTTACACGGTGAACATAATAATCAACGCTCAGTGCGCCATCTATGCCATCACGTGCATGGAGTAGCGGTATATAGGTATCATCATTGTCAATGTCGATGAGGAGGCGGCTATCGATGGTCATTGTGACTTGCTTTTGCAATGCCATTTTATACTCTAGAGGAGTCGATGCGCGAAACGTGGCTGCCTTCTCTAGCCACGTATAATCCCACAAGGTACTATCGTATGTGAGTACAATACAGCGCTTGAACGTACCAAGGGTATCATAAACATACATATTGCGTCCGAGCATATACACAGCGAGCACGTCTTTAACGGCATTCAATCCATAAGCCACGTTTCCATAATTAACTAAATAAGATTTCAGATAGAAGGAATCCAGACTGCCGAATCTCCGTACGTCGGTAGCGGACGAGTGGTACATAAAAAGTGGTTTTAGAGTATCTATATCTTGATCGAGCAGCGAATAAATGCGGCCAATAGTCCTGTCAATACCTACATGACTGAAACTATTAAGCCACGATACATATTGGTTTTCACCCGGATGGTATTTAAGCACGCTCAATAGAAACAAGCTATCTGTAAGCACGTCGTATCCATACGTAATAGGGTCTAATGTAGTTGGATCGGCATCAGCAATCACTACCACGTTCTTTCCGCCATGAACTCGCTCTCCGCCCAAAACGGGAGTCGATACACTATGCTCTCCTACCTTTCTACCCGATAGTTGAGTACGCCTAACGGTGTTTCCAAGGGTGTCAGTGACAGTCAAGAGATTCTTCTGAGAGAGTACCGCGATCATCCCCTGACCCTCCAGATAGTCAACAGAGGGAGCGAATGTTACACTTAGCTCAAGAGGGATCTCCTTGACAATTTCACCCTGGCCCGATTTCTTCTCAAGCGCTTTTGTTTCAAGACGCGAACGATGTAACTTCTCGATTGCAGCGTAGAA
Source organism: Kapaibacterium sp. (SeqCode) (assembly GCA_046297095.1). Lineage (GTDB taxonomy): Bacteria > Bacteroidota > Ignavibacteria > Kapaibacteriales > NICIL-2 > JBBATK01. Next base: position 100,165 of record JBKCNS010000001.1, read on the forward strand.
TTCCTCCTTCTTAAAGCTGCTCTTACCGGGAACGCCAGAATAAATGATTCGACCGGTTTCATCCAAGAGAACGAGGAGACCTGAATGCTTGACTTTATAGTATTGATGGTATGCCCCAACTCTGTCCTCAACAACAGTGACTAGAGCCGGTAGAGTATCATATTCATCTACTTGCTTGGATCCGCGCTTGAACAACGCTACGCGAATGTCCTCCCTTGCGAAAAGCGGCGTCATACTCGTCACTGCCTGAGTACATGTCCAACATGTCAGTTCATCCGCAAATAACAGCACCTGCGGCTTTGCGGAAAAATACATACCTACCTTATCGCCAACACGCATGTCGGTATAGTATTCGATGCTCTGCGCAGTTAATGATATTGAGGCTAACATCAGAACGACGATTGCCTTAAGGGTAGTGTGTGTCATAAATCAATGTAATGTGGCAATCGTCTCGTACTACATCCGCTAAGGCGTCGTCCCTATCCTGCTGTGGCGCAGGTATTTTTCGCAGCAAAGCTGCGCATTGCTTTAACACACGGTTCCAATCGGTGTGCGCCGGAAATTCCGTCATAACCGCTCCTTTAGAGACTTTATGATTATGAATCACTCAGGTGGCAAATACTCGCTTATGTACCTGAGCTACGGCGCTCGCAACGCCTTATCTACAGAACTATGTAATTCTCGAAGACCTTCTGAGTAGCCCATCCCTACATACTGTATTTTACCTTCAGGATCTATGAGAAAGAAGCGAGGATACCCCGTTACATGATAAGGGCGCACAGCGTTTGCGGAAGCGGTATGAACGGTAAACGTGTAACCCAGTTTGCGAACATATCTGCTAAGAATGCTACGTTCATCGATTTGATCGACGGCTAAAATCTCCAATTGATTTCGAGCGTACTTCTCGCGAATGGACTGCAGATGCTTTGACGAGAGCAGACAGAAGCTGCATGACATTTGCCAAAAAGTTAACAACACGTGCTTGCCCCGGAGTTGAGACAACTTCGTAACGGATGAATCGAGGATATCCGTCATTTCGAAATCAGGCGCAGGATCGCCTACTATAGGATCCTTGAAAGGATCATTCGGTGCCAATGCCCCGATATTCGGGGAACCGGCTGTTCGATATGTGAAACTCCCGGGCGGGCGTCGGGTAATACGTTTCGATGTTACAGGAGTTGTTTTAACCGACAGCACTTCAGTTTCGGTGAATTGTACTTCGCCAAGCATCCAGATGACTGTTGAAAGTCTAACAGGGTAAAAGGTATCGCCGTCTATCCAGAATATTGTCTTGACCGAATCAACTGGTATAGGACCTGATTTGATGTTTCTTTTTGTGGAAACAAGCTTGAACACCTGTTGACCATTATTAGTTTCAGTTAAAATCTCATCGAATTGCAATAGCGACGGCGTATTTGCGCCGAAAATGAATGGCAAACCTGCGATCTCTTGCCTACGTATCATGTCTTTGGCTCGAGGTGGGCCATAAAGCGTTACATCTTTTGACCCCGTGGCATAAACCAAAGTACTTTCCCCGTCATATATCGACACAAAGCTTGGAATCGCTGCATTTTGAGAATATTCCTCCGTGCGAATAAGGCCGACAAGCGATGAGTCTTTCACGTTGTGTCTTCTATAGGATAGTATTAGTCTTGAATGTATAGTGTCCTTTGATTGGAACGCTGCTTGTCGACCACGAAGAGTGATTTCCCCGCTTGACAGCTTTTTACATGCCGTAACGCATTTATTATAAATGTCGGTGGCATCGTTTGCTACAGCAAAGCTACACGCACATACATGTATAAGTAAAGAGAGAATAGCAAATCGATTGCTGGGTGTTTTCATCAATATATCAAACATCATAATGCTTGATGTAAAAAGACCCGGCCTACTGGTTGTGTGCACCGTCAGATAGTTGCGGCGCCGGTACGAATCAATGAGTTTACAGCGAGCGGCACGAGTTAGATACATGCAAAGGTGTTGCTCCCCGCTGAACGTATTCGTTTCGGCGCAGGAATGTAAGGTGTCTCGTACTACATCCGCTAAGGCGTCGTCCCTATCCTGCTGTGGCGCAGGTATTTTTCGCAGCAAAGCTGCGCATTGCTTTAACACACGGTTCCAATCGGTGTGCGCCGGAAATTCCGTCATAACCGCTCCTTTACTAAGGTTGTGTACCACGTTTGTGTACAGGTGCGGACGGCAAATCAACGTTGGGTAACATTGATTGTCGAATACTCCTTTATTGACCGACTTTTATTGAAACCCTGGATCATATTACAACAAAGTTTTTCACACGGCAAGTTGTTTTTTGCGCGGCAGTGCGGTGAGCTGCGATAGGATATACCGTGTTCGTGTACTCCCTCTCCCTCCGGGAGAGGGCAGGGTGAGGGTTTTGGGAATTATTTAATAATGCGTTGTGTGATTTCCTAGTGAAGGTGGAGCGCAATGCGCGGGGGTGTTGAGTATCCAGGCTTCGTGCGATGACGTTGTTTTGGTGTTGAGAATCCAGGCCTTTTCGCCCGCTTGCTTCTCGACTTCGCTCGAAGACCTCGCGGGAGGGGGCCGCGCAACGACTATTCGCTCGAAGACCTCGCGGGGGCTGACCTCGCTGGATAAACCCGTCACCCTTTTTGTTGCAGCAGCTTCAGACTTACCGCACTACAGGAATGCGGGTGGTGAGTGTGGAGCTGTCGGTGCGTAGGTGCACGGCGTAGATGCCGGTGGGCCACGAAGAAACCGGGAGGAGGATGGTGCCTGATGCAGGATTGTGCTCCTCGTGCATCAATAGACCGCCGGAAGAATATACGCGCAGCGCTGTGGCGCGCGCGGTAGATGGAATATGCAGAGAAACGAGATCTGATGCGGGTTGTGGGGTAGCTGTGAATTCACCGCCGATGTTTTCGCTTTGGTCTTCCACAGATGTAACGCTATTGGCTGTGCGCACAAAGATGGCGGGATACGAACGCACTTTCGCAGCGTAAGAAGTGACTCCTGAGTTCTGGAAATCCACAAACCACGCGTTGGCGGTTTGTTTGAATTGTGCGGTGGAAGTCCAGTAACGCAGTGACTGCATAGCAGAGAATGCCGCGCTCACTGCCGGTGCGTTACGCGTGATATCTACCAGCGAACCCAGCTCTTTGAGATTCGGCAAACGCCAGTCGTCATGTCCGCCCAGCACAGACTCTTCTGCTCGCGTGAGCGCTGTTTCCCAGGGCACGCTATCGCGCGAAGGAGTATTCTGCCACATTAAACCCGTCACGTTGTCCGTAATGGTGCCGTCGCCATTGTCCGTAAAATGCTCCACACTTTGTGCGGCCGACACCGTTTTGACAAGACGTGCGTGGTACTTTTTGGTGCCGCCAGCACTTATCGTTTCCGTCTTGAGGTGAGGCCCCATCCCACCGCCGGAATTTGTTACCCATACTCTGGTGGTGTTACTTGGTTGCTCCTGGGATGTCCACCAATACTCGGCTTTGGTATTAGCAAAGTAGGCGGTGTCAAGCGCAGGATTATTGCGGTCCATACTGACAATGCTCAAGGCCTCGAGCAGTGTAGGCAGGCGCCAACCTTTTTCGCCATTGATAGTAACTGTGTCCGCATACTTCTTGGCCGCGTCAAAAGTCATTTCGCCACCATCCACGCGCTGCCATAGCAATCCTGTTACATTGTCTTTTACAACCGATGCCGAGAGATTTGTGTACGATGGATCGTTGATTTGATAATCGCTATCCTCGCCCTTCACATTTGTGTAACTGATGTTCTGTCCGGTGTCCGGCCACTTGAGGATGGTCTTGTCGATCTGTTGCGCAAAGGCCTGCTCTGCCATAAAAACATAAATAAAAGCAATGGTGCATACTGCAGTGATGCAACGAGCAAACATCATCATGGATAAGAGAGCTAAAGGTTGATTCACTTTATTGATTATTATAAATGCTTGGAGCGCTAAAGAAATAATATCGATTACATACGGATTGCTCACGCAAGAGCTACACCTTTTTACTCAATTATTATCTTCTCCAAACAAACACCACGAGCGGTGGATAGTACAAGCGTGTAGGCACCTGCCGCCATTCCGCTTGTGGAGTAGTATTCATCGGGTGTAGTAGATGAAAGAACCCGCTTGCCCTGTGCATTAACAAGCATCAGCGAATACACATCTTGCGCCGTCATACCTTCCGGCAAACGCAGACGGAATGAGCCATGCACAGGATTCGGCAGTACCATGGGACGGCGCAGAGGAAGCACTTCTTCGTCCACGGCGGAAGCAATTACGCAGGGTGTAGTTCCTTTGTAGGTGTTTGTTGTGGCAGTGTTATCCGGATTGATAAACTTAAAGGTAAAAGATCCGGTATTAGTCCAACTATAATCGACTTTATACACTTGATTATTTAAGGTATAGCTGAGAATATATCCGTTCGGGCCATTCGCCGTGAAACCGGTAATTACCGCACCCTTTAAGGGCGTCAATGCCGGACGCACACCCTTTGCTGCTGCTTGCGGTATAAGTTGATGGGTGCTGTCTTCTGTTACCACTCCGTGGAAAGCTGCAATCATATACGGAGCAGCAGCAGAACCATGATAGTGATAACCAATGGCAGGATCATCATGACCATGCTGTGCGTCTAAAGTGCGCAGTGCCGATCCGTCCGGCTCGCTGGTGCCATAAACAGGATAACCATCGAAGGCATAGGCAATAGGAAATCGTGCCGGCTGCTTGCCATAGAGGTGCATGGGTGCCGTGTGATAGTGATAATCATCGGCGCGACCGCTGTGGCCGCCCCATTTATCTAATTGTCCGTCCAGAAATGCATCCACGCCCGTGTTGGTGTAGGGATTAAAAATGCTCACGCCGTTGACGGCAATGGCCACCGCACCGCGCGAGAAATGATCGGGGTTTACGGGAATTGGATTCGCAGATACCACGGGGTTCAGCGGAATACTCCATGCATTGGCACCAAGGTAGCACTGCGGAATGGGCACCTGCTGCTGCCATGCAGTAATGCCGGTCATCATCTCGTGTTCGGGGATTCCGAGCGAGCCCACACGGAAATACGTGGCATCCCACGATGTGGTCACATGCTGCCGAAACGCCGCAAAGGCGGAGTCTATAGTTAAAGGGTTCGTGGCGGACTTCTTGATATACTCTTTGGTAAATCCGCCGGCCAGCAATAGCATGGCAAGGGAGCCCACAGCCACTACCATACGGCGGCGTTTGCTGAGAAATGCGTACAACACTGTGAGCAGCATCAAGGCAAGTACCATTGAAAGGAAATACCGGGTAAGCAATTGTTCGTTGCCCGGGCTTAGGCGATTGGCCTTCAAAGATTGCAGAGATGATAAAGATGGTGCAGTTGTAGTATTCAGTGAATAGTCCGGAGCATAGGCCGTAGCATAGTCCGTAGCATAGGCCGCAACGTAGTCCGGAGCCATATTCAGATTGATACTGCGGGCTCTCTGCACATATGCGTCGGCAAGGGCACGATCGGCGGTGCTCAGCTTGCTGAGGTCAACGCGGCGCATGTGGCCGTGGTCATTTTCCAACACCGCCGTGTTTTCATGTACGGTCATCAAGGTGCCCGTAAAACGGGAGCCGTCCGTGAGCTTCCAAACTCTTCCCTGCGTGTGGCCATAGTGACCTTCATGGGCGTGCACCTGCACGGAAGCCATTACAAAGACTAGCACACTCAATGTGAAAGAGGCGATGGCTGCTAGCGTTCGGGTAGAGGCGGTGGTATTCATGATTGCTATGCTTTGGTTGGTGTTCTTCATGGTAGTTCTGTCGAGAAACGACGCGAGTGGTGATGAAAATCTTAAGAAAGTTGTCGTGATGCGTTCGTGGTGCGTATGTAATACATGCGTAACAGATGCTTTGACGCCGTTTTGATAGATTTTCCTTCGAAAAGGTTTAATGGAGCGTTATATCTTTTTTGCAGCGCTAAAGCGGCGCGTGGCGCCATGGGGAAGCAAGTTGAAGTTCCCGAGGCGGGATTCATATGAAGGTGTGTGGAGGGACCTAGGGGCTTGGAGCGAACTACAAGTTGCCACGAATACAATGACTTCAAAGTAGCGGGCGGCTGTGCGCTGTTTTTACTGCACAACCACGGTGCACATGCTACGGTTGGTACCACTGCGAAGATCTATGATGTACACACCCGCAGGAAGGGATGCCGGTACTGTTACAGGAAGGTGCGCCGCCAACGACACATCCCGTGCGTCTACCACCACGTTGCCCGTCAATGATATCACTTGCAACGATGCACGTTCTATAGTGACCGATGATGTAAGCTGTATGGTCCGGTCTGCGTGCATGGCCCGTACCGATTGTTCATCGCCTCGCAGATCATTCTCTTGCCCCACGCCCGAGGTACTTCCCACGGTGGTGCGCAAGCACACAAGATTATCCAGGATAAGATTAGAGGACCATATAAAGCGGGAGTTGTTCCACACCGACTGCACATTCGTATAGGCCGGAAAATTCACGCCCACAGTTTGCGCTGTGTACTCCGTTGCCGACGGCCACATGGAATCATCGAAGGATGGAAGCAGCCAGGATGCAGGCAAAGGATAATGCACGCCATAGCAAGAGTCTGCGCAGGTAGGTTTCACCGATGCACTCGCCGTGGAACGGGTGCCGTCGGGTAAGACATTTACCACAGCACTGTTCTCCAGAGGCGCGATGTAGAATGTTTGGGCTTTCCATGATTTGCTTGTCACCGTGCCATCGCTGAAGGCCGCTATAAAGCCGCCGTCGCCGGGATGATACAGATTACCATTATTATTCTCGGTGCCTAATCCCATGTTCTCTTCCCAATCCACCAACTTCACCGCCACAGTGTACGGACGGCTCACTTTGAATTTCACAACACTAGAATTAAATGGCGTGTAGGGCACAGGGTCCACCCCCACAAGCACTCCGTTGATATAAAGCTCGTAATAATTATCTCCCAGCATATAGGCAGTGATTACCTCTCCACTACTATCAATCACCACAACGGGCAGTGCATCAAGATTTACCGCCGCAATATTTGCCGGCATTACTCCCGAGCATTGATTGTACAAGTCCGGCAGACGCCGCCCACCTATGAACTCTGTCTGCGCCGGTACGGTCCATTCCGTGCCATCGCTTGCCTTGATGCTACCCAGCGCCGTAACACGCGATCCTGCGCATCCGGGATAAAGATTGGTGGCTGTGGTAGTGGCCCGGCTCCGTGTTACCGACGGAGTATCGCAACGCAGCGAGGCCGGATTGCCCAGCACGGCAACGATCAGGAGAATGGCCGTAGATAGTGGCGCAAGCGAAGCATGCGCGAATGCGCGTAGTGACCCGGTATTGCTCATCCTCTTTATCATCTCTCCTGTTACCTATTTTTCAAAAAAATCCGAGCTGCTCTGTACCCGATATCCGTATTGCTTCTTACCCGATACAAATATTCTACACCACAATCATGGTGCACACGTTGCGATGTTGAAGGGCACGCAGTTCAATAAAGTAGGTGCCCGCCGGCAGTGATTCCCGCGATAGCTCAATTGACTGCACACCCGCATCATACCAAGTGTTCGCCACCTCGCGGCACACGCGGCCATCAAGATCCAGTATGCGTATGCTTAGGTCTGCACTCTGCGGAAGGGTAAACTGTAAGCGGGCCGCATTCACTACGGGATGAGGCGAAACGCTACAGGCAAACGAAAACGGAACGTCGCTTTCCACCGAGGTGGAGGATTGTTTAATAATCGGAACTTGCGTGAAGTCTCGCAGCATTGTGGTTTGAAGCTCCGCGCCCGACACGCCAAACCATTGCGCGAGCACCGACGCATAAACCTGACGAAAGTCGTGCTGCATGGTCAGATTGCCGCCACTGTCCAAAGAACTAAGATTAGGATTATTGCCAATAATCACCGGATTTACCTGCGTACCTACCACAAGCATAGGAGCGGCGGTACCGTGATCGGTACCGGAACTTGCGTTCGATTGCACGCGGCGTCCGAACTCGGAGAATGACATGGTCAGCACGCGATCGCGCGCGCCCAGTAATGCCAGGTCGTCATAAAACGCTTTAATAGCAGTGGATAATCTGCCCAGCAGGGTAGCGTGAGCACCCGTGGTTTTGTCGGCAGTATCAACCTGCGCGGCATGGGTATCAAAGCCACCAAGAGTGACCATGTACACGCGGGTTTGCAAGCCACCGGCCACAAGTCGGGCCACAATTTTTAATTGATCGGCCAGAGAATTTCCTGTGGGATAGGTAGCCTTGTTGGGAGCTTTATCCGCAGCTTTTTTAATTGAGGCAGAATACACTTGAGATTCAGCTTCGATTTGCCGCAAGTAGCGGAGCTCGTTACCGGGACGTGTATTCGGCGGATCGGCAAAGGGCCCCTTGCCGGTGCCGTTCACCAGGTTGTAAAAGGTGGTGGGATCGTTGATGGCTAGGCCCATGCTCTGCGCCGGACCCTGCAACGCAAGCGACATCACGGCACCAATTTGTATAGCAGGCGGATCCGGCATGGTAGCGTTGGGATACCCTTCAGGGTAATTAGGGTATTCGGTGCTTAGATAGCGGCCCATCCATCCCGTGTTCAGGTACTGATTGTAATCCACCGCACTCATCCAAATATCGGTGGAGCGGAAGTGCGATTGATTGGGATTGGGATAGGTAACGCCCTGCACGATGTTCATCATGCCATCGTTGTACAAGCCATGAAGTTCCTTCATTGCAGGGTGAATACCCGTGGCATTGTTCAGCTTTAGCACTTTGCTCTCCGGCAACGCTATTTGCGGACGCGCCGCGGCGTACACAGAGAATTGATCTAAGGGAACTATGGTGTTGATGCCATCGTTACCGCCTTGCAGTTGAATAAGCACCAACACGCGATCGGTAGCAGCGGCCATCCGCGCAATGCTATCGCCTATGGGCGAGCGGGCAAGTGCACGTACGGGAAAGCCCGAGAGCAGGAATGGTGCGGCCAGCGCGGGAGTTGTGGCTTTGAGAAAATCTCTGCGTTTCATAATGGTTCTCCGTGCAAGGAATGTTATTGTAATTGAAACTCGCCCATACGAAACATGTAGCGGAAAAGAGCTTTCAAGCGGTCTTCAGCAGCTTTTCTCTTGATGGTATTGGTGGGAGCCGCCAGGTAGTCGGACCAGATTTTCGTCCACTCATACACTTGCGTTCCGGCCATCAAAACCTGCTCACTGAGATAGGTAATTTCTTCGTCGGTGATGTTGTATGCCTGCATCAGCACTGCGCCAACATCTCGCACTAGTGCTTTGGGATCGCCTGCATCGGTACAATAGGTTGTTACAAATGCAACGGTATCAAATAATAGGTTGGCGGGCACGCGAGGAGCGGCGCCATAAATAATGGTATCGGTATATCCGTAGCGATTAGGCAACGTAACGCTATTGATCCACTGCTTGTAGAAGTCCGGCGATTGGTAGTACGCAGGCCATCCTGCCACCGACGGCGGATCCATGAGGTTCTGTTGCAGGGTAGCCATTTGCGTCGCCACGGCACCGATCACCTGATACCGCTGCATGGGGTCCGACGGAAAATCCCCCGCATACAGGTTGCAAAGTCCCGCATAGAAATCCACAGGACTCTTCAGCATGGCGCCGATGTTGCGATCGTCGAAGAACTCGTTGCTGGAGAGCAGGGTGCGGAGCACCGGCTTTATATCGTAATTACCGTCCTTGAACTGTTTGGCCAGAGGAATGATGACATCGCGCTCCGTGGCATCGTCGATGGCATAAAACACAAACCAGCGATAGAGCTTACGAACCATATGGCGGGCGGTTTCATCTTGAGCTAAAATCATAGTAATTACATCATCAAGCTCGCGGCGAGCACCGGCCTCGTCTCTAGCGCCGGTGATGGTTGTCTTGCCATAACAGGTGCTGAATGTTTTATTTGTGGTGTCGTGAAGTAATGCAGAAAAGGTAGATTTCGACGGATCGCCCAAGCGGAACGCGCGCCAGCCGGTAAGAACGCGCGCGGCGGCTTTTACATCGTCTTCGGTATAATTGGTATAATCGCCCGGAGCCCTCTCTAAACCTTTGCCAATGGTAAATAATTCTTGTAATTCACGAGCATAATTTTCGTTGGGTTTGGCAGCGGTATTGGTATCGCCATTAAGGTAGCGCAGCATGGCGGGGTCCAGAGTGACATCCCGCACAAAGGTTTTGAAATTGCCCATGGCATTTCGGCGCAGCAAGGCGTTGTGCGCATACTGCATGCGCGAGTCAAGAAATGCATCGGCTTCGGTGGCGAAGTGATTATGCCAGAACAGCGTCAGTTTCTCGATGACGGAGATGCTCGAAGGTTGGAGCATCTGCGTGAGCCACCATACTTTGACAAGCGGACGGAACTTGAAGTCCTCAGAATGCAGCGTCGTCATATTGTAGGTCCACGTGCCTTGGGTGGACAAACCCGGATCTACCGGCGGCGGCGGGGCCGGCTTATCGGCCAGCAATTCGTCGATCACCTGCGCTAAGGGCTTGGCGGCAAGATCGCGCGCAATACTCGGGCGCGTGCAAAAGGTGGTACGCCGCATCAAGTGCGCCGCACGGCGCTCGTCCCAGGGTCCGGTGTACCTATCCAGTGCTCCCATATCACCTCCGTTGAAAGTTCATGTCAAAATCTCAACAACTCGCATCAATATCACGTCTGTAGCATGCCATTCTCACCGAAATCGCCTCCCGCTACCGTTTCTCTATGGCGTTCAGATGCTCGTGCTTGGATGCATGCGTTGGTCTTGAGGTAGACCGTTATCGGCGCGATGCGGTTTAACAGTTGTTCTGAAAACAGCTACGGAAAATGTCCGCTGAAAACAGCACCTGAAAATAGCCCTTTTCTCAAGGATGCAGCGTGAAGTTATGATCATGCAGAAAGGAGTGAGTGGGAGTGGGTAGGACAAGTTCGGCAAATCCGCTGCACGTATCCACGAATGCCATTGTGCGGTTTATCCATTGAGCAGCCAACTTGACATATTTTCTTTGCCTCTTCCCCTAACAGTGTGGAAACACAGGTATTACAAAGGATGTCATAGTATCGCGGTATGTAGGATACTGAATTTTTTTGCCAAACTGCTGAAGATCCGTAAACCGTGGTTTGTATCAGATGTAGTAGTTGATGAGGAACGCGACGTCGTCTCGTTTATAGCAGATGTATTCGCAGAGAAGTTGCCGTGTCCGAAGTGCGGCAAACGGTGCTCGCGCTATGATACAAGGATGTCACGATGGAGGCATCTTGATACAATGGAGTACGGGACCATGATACAGTGTGAGGTTCCACGAATACGGTGTAGCGAGCATGGAGTATTGAAAGTAAGAGTGCCGTGGGCCGAGCCCTTGTCTCGCTACACAGTAGCCTTTGAGAACTATATCATAGAAAAACACTTTCGAAGTGCGATACCTTGTACACAAAAAGGACTCTATTTCCCAATTCTGTGTACGGTGAATTGAGGTTTCTGCATCATTCAACGGTGGGCTCGACATGTACAAAGATTAAAATTCGCTGACAACCTATCTCGCGTTGCAGATCGTGCATGCTCATGCCCCACGGTGTCTATGCCTTTGGCGAGTATTTCTCACATCGGTAGCAGGAAACTCTTCCGTGTATTCTCGGTTAGGGTGGAGCTAGTCACATGATGATGAGTTTGTTTATGTGAATCCTCCTATATCGGCTATTGCCTTTAATTGAGGAAAACACTACAGGTAGTATCGTGGTATCGACGTGATTTGGATGGGTCACGGTTTGTTCGGTTTTCATCACGCCTGGTCTGTCGTTTCTCATTTATGGAATATGACAATGTCACATGATTGATTACAACAAGTTCCTGGGCTCGGGACGTCGTGCGCGCGGCGCCATCCTTAGAGTCCAATAGCAAGACTTCTTCTGTGCATTTGCTGAAAGAGGACAACTCTTCGTATCTCCTCTATATTGTGGACTTGATCTCTTTTGCGCGGGTTGGTTGCCGGAGCACAGAGCTCTCTTGTCCATTTCTCTGCGCTCAAGTATATATCGATTTCTGCGTGCTACTGGTTTATCAGTATCTTCTGCATTAGAAACACACTCAATGAGTCGCCTTGTGCTAATCCCAGCTTTTGACGTATCATTCTTCTATGATTCTCGACTGAGCGAATCGACAGTTTAAGTGTCTCTGCGATTTGTTTTGAATCCATGGCCATTATCAACAGCACACAGACCTTCATCTCAGCTCTCGAGATCGAAGGCGCTACGTCGAGAATTCTCCTGATGTAAAGATCGTTGATATCGTAGTACAGCGTTTTAACCTCCGACGGTTTTAATGAGCTTGACTTCCACTCCCGAATCGACTCCAGTAATTCATTGATAACTTCACTCTTTTCACAATCATCTACATGTTTTATGGATTGAAGCACTTTTTCAATTGAGTTGATAAAATCCTTTTTCTCAGAAATCTTCAAGAGAATATTACTTAATTCGTTTGTCCGTAATTGCAATTCCGATTGAAGCTCACGCGCTTGATTATCCCTTAGCCGCAATTCTTCTTGGTATGCTTCAACCTCTCGCAGAATTGCCATTCTTGTCATCTTCGCCTTGACCTCCTCAGTATACACCTCGTCTTTATACTTACAGACTTGTTCCGAATGGTAGAGAGCGGAGTTTATATTTCCGTTGCGTTTGAAGTGCCCTGTCAGAGTTTTGTGAATTTTAATCAACTCCTGCATGTTATGAGTTTCCTCGGCAGTTATTAGCGCCTTGTCTAGATATTCGGACGCCAATTCAGGGCATTCTTCAATGGCAAGTGCACCAAGAAGTCTCAAACAAGTAGTGAATGTATCCTGCATAGATAACGCCGCTGATTCCTCTAAAGCCTGCAGCAACTCGCCCCTAATGTTGAGCTGACTCTTGTTTTCTATGCGAAGAGCGCAGTGCAAAACCTGTGTCTTAATATACTCTCGCCTAAGATGGAGTTTCGTAGACATCGATTTTGCTATTTCGAAATGGCGTTCCGCTTCATGTATTTCACCTAGGTAGTAAAGCGTCTCCGCCAGGTTGGTATGTAATAGCACCACGGTGCAACCTTCTTGCTCGCTCTTTTCAATTATCTTGAGCGCTTTACCTATGGCATTTCTCGCGCCTACATGGTCGTTCTGCTCAATGAGCAACTGTCCGATCTGATTACTTGCTACTGCCAAAACCTCTAGGTCGTTAATCCTCGCGGCTATATCATGAGAGCGTTCATAATACTCTAATGCGCTGTTTATCTCACCGAGTGAGTGGAGTGTGATTCCGTAGTTCGCTAACAAGCTGGCATAAGCCTGTGTTACGTCGTCTAATTCGTAGTTAACAGAATTGGGCCGAGCTACTATCCTGTAGAGAAAGTATCTACCATCCTCTCGTTCTGAGCCTTCTGATATTTCAAGAGCCGTACGGGAATACCTGAATGCCTGTGCGGCCATCATCATCGATTCAGCCATCGATGCGCAGTTGACTGCTAGTTTAAATGCCGTACTTTCATTGCCTACCTGTTGACTTTTCCCAAGTGCTTGCTCTGTAAAGTCTAATGCGCGCCGGCTGTTGATCCCATGGGAAAACAACATGCACCCGTAATCGCCTTGTATCTCGGAAAACAAGAACGATAATTCTTCATCATCTAATGCGAGCGAAAGCGATAACTCGAAATATTTTCGGCTGTTTTTAGTGTCACCCACTTTGCTGTAATCGTTTGCAAGTCGATGAACAGCTATCACGTTCCAGACTTTCTCTTTAACGTCATTAAATATATCGGCAGCTCTGTGGAGTTTCCTAAATGACTGCTCATGCTCGCCCTCGCTAAACAACACGCGAGAACAGAAGTAGTTTAAGAATCCTAAATCGCGCGCTGATGCACTTTGACGCGGACGTATGGATCTCGTGTACGATGCGAGTTTACCATAGTGTCCATCTTTCAAATAGTTAAAGGCGATATCCGCCCAATCTGAAGGCATCGGATCAGTGTTATTGACAAATGGAGCGCGCACTTGTTACATAATTAGAGAGGAGATAGAAGGATTTCGACTACTACTAGATTGTTGGGGTCGGTGGTAAATGAAGCACTCCCGGCATAGGTTGGATTTGTCGCTTTATCAGTACCTATTGCTGAGTACGTACCAGCATTCCCAATCTCGAATGTAAAAGCACCAAATGCGTCCGTTGAACCTGTAATCACGGGAATATTGTTGCTATCACTTACTACCACTGCTCCTCCAGCTACCACATTTTGGCCCACTCGGAGAAGGATTCTGATTGAATATGCCATTTATTATAGGATGTATTATGAATATGGGTGTCGTGTTTAGTATTGTTAAAATTATGTGTAAGCACGTCAATGTTATCTAAAATGTTCATAATGCTCAGCTGATGCAACACGATAATCAACAGCTCGTCTGAATCGTTTTGGCGCGAGATTAGAGAACACTTTTAGACGGAATTCAACAGGCAAGATGGAAGATATTATATGCTAAAAAGGAAAACGAATATTTAAGGAATGAAAATAGAATACACTGTTTGATACCGAAACATATTCGGGGTACTGTGGTCAAAATCATGGCTGCAGAATATAAGCAAATCAGTCAATAATAAACATCTCGACGGCTATTGAGTTGCTTCTCGAAATACGCAAGCAATACCAACCTGGTACAAATGAGCCTCGATTGAAAGAACAATTATCACTTTCTGCTGTATAATGTAGAACAGTGCGGCCAAACGAATCGATAATTGCTATTCTGTCACCAACCTTGCACGATATCACAGAGTGATCGTTAGAAGGATTCGGTCTTATAAGTCCGGCCGCGAGTAATCCTGTTCTTGGTTCTTCTATTTTCACATCGTCTACAATCGGGATATTAGTTCGTCGCAAGATTGTACCTCTGTCTCCTACAATTACAGCCCTTGTCGGGCTAGAAAAGCTAATATTATACAAATCGGATGTCGTGTTTGTTGTATCCACAAACCAATTTTCTCCCGAATCACTCGATGATATCACAGTCCCTGTATATCCTACAGCACATCCTATCTTTTTTCCCGTAAAACAGACGCCTCTAAGCAAATTCGTGGAATTCGGTAAAATGACTGTCGACCAACTTTCACCTCCGTCTGTAGTCTTTATCATCGTACCTTTCGATCCAGTACCACCAACAGCATATCCATTCATAGCATCATAGAATGCAAGCCCATATAAATTGTCGGTTGTAACTCGAGGCTGAACTACATCCCAGCTTAGACCACCGTTTACGCTGCGGTAAATATTACCATAATCCCCTACGGCGACTAGTGTCTGGCCACTTACCACTTTCACGTCATACACTACTCCGGACGGAATTTCATACACCGTAATCCAACTGTTTCCGCGGTCGCTTGATCGTCGTATACTTTGACTCCCGACAGCTATTGCGATACTATCGCTTAGGAATGCAATGCCGGTAAACGACTTGGAAACCGACCGGTTTAATGTTTGCCAGGTTTTCCCATAGTCGCAAGTTGAGATCACGACACCGCCAAATCCTACAGCAACGCCAGTAGAATCGTTGATAAATCGAACAGACCACAAGTCATAAAAACACCCACTTGCCTGGCTTTGCCATGTTTTACCTCCGTCGGTGGTACGAACAACTACTCCGTCTTTGCCAACTGCTGTGCCATGTAGCGATGAAGAGAAATGCACTCCGAGTAATAAGCTACGAGTAGCATCTCCGGAAACAAATGCAAACGTCTTTCCTGAATCAATAGAGATGATAGTGGAGCCGAATTCCCCAACAGCAATACCGTTACTGTTTTTTGCGAAGCTTAAGCTGTAAAGATTGTTCTTTGTGGGGATTGAAATCTCACGCCAATGGACACCGCTATCATTGCTGTTCATTAAGTATCCCTTTGCTCCAAGAAGTACACCATTTTGAGGATCAGCAAACGCAACCGCGAGGAGATTTGTGCTTGTAAGCTGCCTTTGAAGTTTCCAAGAACTACCTGCATTAGTCGAACGCAATACAGTTCCAACTGCTCCGGCTACCATAACACAGGAGTCATTCGAAAAGGATGCCGATGTAAGGTTTGCGGTTGTAGGTGAAGTCGCTCTGCTCCACGACTTACCACTATCACGAGTATTGAAGACAGCCCCTCCGTCCCCAACTATAACACCAACCGCACCAATTCTCGAAAAAGCTACTGACCTAAGTGCTATGGTATCTTGCACCGGCACTGAAACCTGGCTCCAGCTTCCACCTTTGTTCGTGCTGCGTAGGCATATTCCATTGCTTCCTACACAGATGACGGAAGCGGTATCAAACATGTGGATTGAAGTGAATTGATATGATGAACTCTGACGAGAAATAATCCAAGTTTCGCCACCGTCCGTGGTAAGGACAATTGTTCCATTGGCGCCGGCCGCCATGCCTGTTTGCCTGTCGCCAAAGGACACACAGTTCAATTTTTCATTAGTGCTACTCTGTTTTTCGCTCCACTGTACGCCTTTATCCGTAGTTTTTCTTATTAATCCATTTGCGCCAACAGCTATTGCAGTAACGCTGTCAACTTGTACCACCGAAAGAAAAACTGCTGTGGACTGTAACGGGTTGACTTTTTCCCATTGTGTCTGGGAATATATCGTAAAAGAGGCGATAGATGCTGTGAGAATAGAAAGAAAGAAGATCTTTATTTGTCGCAGCATCCGTGTAAAATCATGTTCAAGCATATATCAAGCTCAATAAACGAGAAACGTAGATTTGCATACTTGCGTTCCACTCTCAATGCTGAGAATATAGGCGCCATTTTGAAGGTGGGTGCAATCGACTGGCAGTGGTGTGTCAAGGCCATAATTCTGATGATGGGATTGTATTATAGTTCGCCCTTGCAGATCAACTACTCTGAGCGTATACTCTGAAGGAATAGACCCGTCAAGAGCTACGATGTCATTTCTTTCCTTTGTCATGATCTCAATCAAGTAGCGACTCCGAGTCCGGGAGATATCAGACTCAATACTTGTTGGTGTTTTAGGGTCATACTTAAACACATGTGAACCACTGAACATTATAGGATGCTGTTTTCCCAAGAACTGTGGGCATATATACGGTTGTCCGAGCTTGTAGGTGTCGAAAGTTAACTCGTCATATTTGCGCCAATTCTCACCTCCATCGTTAGTTAAATAATATTTGAGTGTTGAGACTGCGATGCCGTTCAAGCTGTCACAAAATTTGATCTGCAATGCAGGCTCAGTTTTGATGTTCCACGTTACACCACCATCGGTAGTTTTGCACAGCCCTTTTCCGGAACCTGCGAATCCTAAAAGCCTTGAAACAAAAGTGAAATTGTATAGGTAGAAGTTTTTCGGCTTGAAGGACAAGACCTGCCAACTCTTTGCTCTGTCTCGAGAGACGCAAAACGTATAAACCTCGTTTGTATCAGTCTGGATGGTTTTGAGTACAGACGCAAATATTGTAGTACTATCGATCAAGACTGCATCGGTAATCCATTTCGTAGAATCGGGGAGAGCGATTTTTTGTTGTTTCCAAGTATCACCATAATCCTCGGACAGATATAGACTATTATCACTATCAAAAAGAACAAAACCAATTCGACCCCTGAACGTAATTCTCTTCGCACGCATTTTCTTAACTCCGATCTTCCTTTCGTCCCATGAAAGCCCTCCATCAAAAGAGCGAAGGACATATCCGGAGTCACATACAACATAAATACTTGATGTCGTGGGGTGTGAGACAGCTCGCCGAGCGGGGAACTCAACGCTAACAGTCTGCCCTAGCTCGTTAACTTTCTGAAATAGCGAATCAACTCTGATCGTGTTCCAACTTCTTCCGGCATCAGAAGTACGCCTAATCAGGGAACGCTGAGTCATAGCCGGTGTTGACGCCAGGGCTACGCAGTCGTTGGTATCACTACAGTCGGAAGCGTAATAGATAGCAGGTAACTTGTCTTGGATTGAGTCAATCGTAAACCACTCGCCTCCGTCAGGATTTTCCCACCGGCTTGAGTCAGACTGAACTGTAGATGCTTGAAGCGATAGCGAAGTCGCAGACACCACGCATACGACAACTGTAAGCAAAAGTTTCATAACTATCCTCAAATAACTGATTGACTTCGGGAACACACTTTTAGAAAAATAGTCTTTCTTCACTCCACTGCCAACAGGCCCCGCAACGTTCCATAGCCAGCTTCTCCACCTTAAGGACATGATAACAAGGTTGTTATCGTGCGATACTCAGATTTCCGGTTTTCAAAACTTGGTTGTTCCTGATGAGCTGATATATGTACACTCCTGGATCATTCCTACTCATGTCAATATCTCTTGTTAGAGTGCTATTGGTTGCGGTGATGTTTCGATCATATACTAGTTGACCGGTTACGTCAAATAGTCGAAAACTGTAATCTCCTCGAGTAACGGACGCCAACTTGAGTGCAAAAACTCCACTAGATGGATTCGGTTGGAGTGTAAGCTCGAGATCGGCCTGACTTGGAACTAACTGTTTAGTTTCACCGTAATCGCCATACTTTGCATCAAAAAATCCACAGAAATTTTTACAAGCGGTGTCATTAGAAGGACAATTGACATTAGTCGTTGGATCATTTGATGGATACGGCGAGTTCAAATCTCCATTAGTGTCACGGCAGATTTCGAACTCATAAAGGCAACAAGCTGTATCGGAACAGGCTACGGTATGCTCATTTGGATTTGTTGGACCGCCACCAGGCACCCACTTGAAACAAGCTACGGTACTTGCTTTGATACTAGTAATGCAATTTCCATTACCTAATGTATCTATCGCAAGTTGCACTAGTGGATTGTTTTCGACCACCTTATAAAGCGCTAAGGTTGGTATGAGCGTCAAAGCGTTCTGGCAGTCAGGATGTCCGTTAGTCGTAATCGTACCTATACCAAGTTGAATGTATCCATTACAATATCGATACCAGTACTCCACATTGAACTGGCACCCGCCAAGCGCTGTGTAAGGTCCAAGAGTTCCACCATACGTCCACGGGCCAGACGGTGTACATCCCGGATCACAAGGTGGAAAACTTTGGCTTATTGCATTTGTCCCTAGCCACAACATACCCAAAACGAGAATGAGAGTTCTCATCTTCTACTCCATATAATATGAATTATGATTTTTTAAAACCGACTGCCTGAGTCTCACATGCATGCGTTGAGTAAATGAACTGTTTTGTAATCAGGAGTCCACTGCGAGTGAAACACACTTTCGAAGTGCGATACCTTGTATACAAAAAGGACTCTATTTCCCAATTCTGTGTACGGTGAACTGAGGTTTCTGCATCATTCATGAAAGCTCGTTTGGTTATTAAGCAATATTGATATTTTTCCTCGGACTTCCGCTACTCAAAAACTACTCAAAACACCAAGCGCGGAATCGACTCCGGATTGCAACGTTTGACAAGCCCGTTTCTCAATATTTTCCTCGGGACGCAAAGGATGCCGTCGCAGCTTTTAAAAACGGCGGGCTCGACATGTACAGAGATTAAAATTCGCTGATAACCTATCTCGCTTTGCAGATCGTGCATGCTCATGCCCCACGGTGTCTATGCCTTTGGCGAGTATTTCTCACATCGGTAGCAGGAAACTCTTCTGTGTATTCTCGGTTAGGGTGGAGCTAGTCACCTGATGATGAGTTTGTTTATGTGAATCCTCCTATATCGGCTATTGCCTTTAATTGAGGAAAACACTACAGGTAGTATCGTGGTAGTACCGTGGTAGTATCGTGGTAGTATCGTGCTTGACGGGTAAGGCTCGCCCCACAAAAAAAAGGCGCACATTGTGCGCCTTTCTCACTGAATATTTAGGGTGCATCTCCAAAGAGATTCAGCCTTCTACTGATTTCCGGTCTTGAAACTACGCGTTGTTGAATACGAGCTCGTGCCCTTAGCGTTGGATGCGCTAACGCGCCAGTAGTACGTGGTGTTGGCAGTAAGTGTACCGGTGGTAACGCCGGGTGTGGTAACACCGGAAGCGCTATAGGAAGTGTTTGAAAATGTAGAACTTGTGGATACCTGTACCTGATAGCTTTGAGCCCCGGCAGAGGCTGTCCATGTGAGTGTGGCGCGGCGCGATACATTGGTAGCACCATTAGCCGGCGAAACCAGTGTTGGTGCGGCGGGCGCGGCAGGACCCGTTCCTGCCCACAGTGAATTCACGAGTGCGTTTACCGTTGCGGTAGGTACACCGCTAATTTTATTCGGCGACGACGTATTTACAATTGCTGTTTGAACCGCTGCAGGTGTTGCTGTGGGATATTGCTGTAAATACAACGCTGCACAGCCGGCCACATGAGGCGAAGCCATGGATGTTCCCGAGAGAATAGCTGCGGCTGTATTCGAGGTATTCCATGTTGAAGTAATATTCACACCGGGAGCAAGTACGTCCACCACGCTGCCATAATTCGAAAATGATGCCCAACCGTCGGTGTTGGATGTGGCGCCAACGGTAATTGCTTGCGATACGCGCGCCGGAGAATAATTCACAGCATTAGCGGAAGAATTGCCTGCAGCGACGCAGTAGGTAACACCGTCGGCAATGGAGTTCTGTACTGCAGCGTCCAGCGCTGTTGAAGCGCCGCCACCCAGCGACATATTCGCTACTGCCGGGTTGGTGGTGTGGTTCGAGGTTACATAATCTATACCCGCTATTATCTGCGAGTACGTTCCCGAGCCCGAAGCATTTAATACTTTCACAGCAATAAGGCGCACGCCCTTTGCAACACCAAGTACCGTTCCGCCCACGGTGCCGGCAACGTGGGTACCGTGACCGTTGGAATCCACATTCATACCACCAATGGCATTAAAACCAAACACGGCGCGTCCGCCAAAGTCCGTGTGCGATGTAAGAATACCGGTATCAATGATATACGCATCCACACCGCTTCCGGTGTAGTTGTAGGTGTAAGAATTACTTAAACCAAGAGAGAGTTGATCGATGCGATCCAATCCCCATGTGGGATTTGTTTGCACCGCAATAGCATTAGCAATTTGATCTTGCTCTACATAAGCCACGCGAGCATCCTTTTGAAGCATTCCTGCTTGTGTGGTGCTCAGCTTTGCTGCGAATCCCTTTAAAGCTGCGGTGTAGGTGAAGAGTATATCTTCCTGCGGAATGCTGTAGGCTTTGGATAAATCAGCTACAATAGATTGCACATTAAAAGCAGCGCCTTGAATACCGGCAGGTGTTTTGAGCACCACGATATATTGTCCGCCAACAACTTGGCTGGTAGCAGGTGTAGCCGTTGGCAGCGAGATAACCTCCTGCGGCGACGATGCGCTGGGTGTGTCCTGGTAGGAACAGCTATTAAGTATTGTTGCCAATGCAATGCCGGCAACGAGCAAAAGGAAACGGGTATTCTTCATAACGACGAATAAGAAAGAAGTACGGCTGAATATCAACCATAGCAAATGAATAATCTTCCCTGCGTGTATGTGTGCGCTTCCGTAGCGAGTGGCAACTTACGCTATATCAAGAGCTTAAGCACTCTCCGAGGGTCACTTTTTTTCCACTTCCCAAACTTCCTACAACCATCGGTGGACAAATACTCAGTTTGTCCTACAAAGTGATCCATTCCGGATACAAACGGGTGTTCCGATGCCATTCGATTCTTCGCACCTGCCCGTTACGAATTATAGTTTTCGGAATGGTATGTTCAGGCATGTGGTCTACCATTGCTTTCGCGTAACAACTACCGCTGCTGCCGCAGCCGTATAGCGCAGCCGATGCTTGCGGTATGGCGAGTGCGAAGAGGTGTTCCATGCAAGATGGATTCCACTGCTTCTTCCACATAGCGCCGCTTCACCTTTGCGGGCTCTGCGCCATTGTCGTCTATGGCGCCTTCGTAAGCAACAAACCAACCCGTAGCGTTTTTCTTCAGCACAAATGCATGAGGAGTTTTATCGGCACCAAAATCCCGTGCAACGCTTTGTGTGGCGTCTTGTACATACGGAAAATTCCACTTCTGCTGCTTCCACACGCTATGCATGTCTGCAATGTTCTCTTCGCTAAACAGCAGACTATCCACGCTGTTCACGGCGATAAGCGGAACATGCAATGGCGCATATTTATTTGCCAGTGCGTTCAGTCGCTCGGGATACAGCTTTGCAAAAGGACAATGATTACAGGTAAAAATTATTATGCATCCTTTGGCTTTGGGATCGTTCTCCGGACTAACGATATTTCCCTGAACGTCGGCAAGATGGAACATTCGCACGGCCTCTTTACCTGAACGCCGCGCATTGGTATCGAGTCGGTTACTTCCACTCGAAGCTTGCGTTTCTGCAACGCACACAATTATTATACAGAGAATTATACATCTCCAAAGAACGCCGAGTGCCGGACCCTGACCATGCCGTTGCGATATACGTGCGGTACGCCACATAGTATTTATTGCTTTTGGAATACGCGTACGCTATGAGATTTAGTTTTCTTGTCGGTAAGGCGAACATAATACGTACCGCGAGCAAGTGCGGATACATCAATACCGTTTGCAAGCTCGGGCTGAGGCAGCATGAGCACAGCTCTGCCGTTGGCATCATGAACGCTCACATAGTACACCTCCAGCAACGGATCTACCATGCTAATGAACAAACGAG
Organism: Kapaibacterium sp. (SeqCode); assembly: GCA_046297095.1. Lineage (GTDB taxonomy): Bacteria > Bacteroidota > Ignavibacteria > Kapaibacteriales > NICIL-2 > JBBATK01. The sequence goes on from JBKCNS010000001.1 coordinate 122,778, forward strand.
TACTTGTGGGATTGGGGTACAGCGAATAGTCCGCTGTATTACCCGTTTCGCTTTCCACAGAACTCACCACCGGCGGCACAACGATAAACTGCCCCATCATGCCTTCGTCTTCGTGATTACCAAAGTGGCAATGGTACATGAAAGGATGAGATGTATCTGCGTAGTCGTCGAACTTGGCAACAAAGGTCACAGACTCATTCGTGGGCAAATATGCCACGTCTTTCCATCCTTGTTCCCAGGCGCCTACGTTGGCAGCGCTGCCATTGCGGGCAACGATCTTAAACACCACATCGTGAATGTGAAAGGAATGGGTGAACACGCGATTGTTTGTTATGGTCCATTTTACAATGTCATCAAGGTTCACGGTATTATCGATACGAGAGAAGGCAAAGGATTTATTATCCAGTGTAAAAAGATTGCCGGGCGGCGGACCGGGTTGACCGCCTGTAACCATAGTGCTTTTTGACACCTTCGCATCGTTTATTGTCCAATAGGTATTGTTCACGAGTGCTTGAGGGATGGAAGTAATAGCATTCGCAGTGGCAGCACCAATGGTGATTTTAAGCATGGTGAAATCTTTATTATTCAGCAAGCTTCCGAATTGACCGGTGGTGCCGGGTTCGCCTCCGGGAAATCCGAATACTTGACCGGCATTATATGCTTTGAGCTCCACACTCGATCCCACTGCTCCCCCGCTCAAATCCACAAGTATCTCCGCGCGCTCGCCCACACCCAAGCGCAAGCGGGTGAGTTCGAGGGGTGCATTAATTAAACCGCCATCGGTAGCGATGAGATAGAATTTGCGGTTATCACTAAAGCCAATATTATATGCGCGTTCTATTTCCGCATTTAAAATGCGAAGGCGCACAAATTGTTTGGGAAGAGTTACTTCGGGATCGTGCACGCCATTGGCCAGCAAATAATCGCCGTACGCGGAGTTCGCAGTGACAAATTGATTAGCATTGGTATACCGGCGACTGGTAAACACCAGTGGAATGTCGTCCACACCGTAGGTACGCGGCAGCTTCAGCGCCGCTTCCTGCTCATCGCGAATAATTATAAATCCGCCGACTCCCTTAGTCATTTGCTCTTGGGTCATCTCGTGCAGGTGTGGGTGATACCACAGCGTTGCTGCTTGATTCGTAACCTTCCAATAGGGCTGCCACACCGTGCCCGGCGGAATAATTTGATGAGGTCCGCCATCCATCACTGCGGGCAAGTGCATACCGTGCCAGTGCACGGTGGTAGAATCGTTGAGCTTGTTGATCACCGTCATGCGCACGGTATCGCCTTTATTCATAAACAGGGTGGGCCCCCAGAAGGTAGCACCGTTTACACCGGAGGTAATGGTTTGATTGCCCGAACGCAATTGCATGAATGTGTCGCGAATACTCAAGGTAAACGACTTACCGGACATGGTGTCGGGAATGGGAAGGGTGGTGGCATTCGATTGAACGCCATAAATGCACATAGCTGCAACCATTGCCGCGAAACGAAGGGCTCGCAATACCATCATAGACATCCTTTTCGTTAGTGACCAAGCAGTGCGAAACTTTACGCCACACCGCTTGGATGTGATTCTCACTGCAGTATACCGACTTAGACGCTACGCGGCGGAAAATCCTTCGGTGCGCGTGGGGGGGGGCTTCGAGCGTAGTGTTCGTTTACGCGGAGCTTCTCCCCGCGAGGTCTTCGAGCGCAGTCGAGAAGCAAGCGGGTGACGAGGTTTGGAAACTCAACGTTAGAGAGGCACATACCCGCGAGGTCTTCGAGCGAAGTCGAGAAGCAAGCGGGACTGGACGCCTGGTAACTCATCGTTGACGAGGCACATACCCGCGAGGTCTTCGAGCGCAGTCGAGAAGCAAGCAGGCGAAGAGGCTTGGAAACTCAACATTCGCGAGGCGCGCTCCCCGCGAGGTCTTCGATCGAAGATCTTGTTGACATCGTTCTCCCCGCGAGGTCTTCGAGCGAAGTCGAGAAGCAAGCGGGGCTGGACGCCTGGTAACTCATCGTTGACGAGGCACATACCCGCGAGGAAAAGAGAAATCATGCGTTGTCCACATTAATATCCACCTGCTCTTGAAAGTGGAATAAATAACAACGCCTTTCAACTCACGAGTCGTGATTTTAACATAAAGATCGCA
>JBKCNS010000002.1:0-11997 GCA_046297095.1 Kapaibacterium sp. (SeqCode)
ACCTCGTGAATTTCTTTGGCGCTCTTGCGAAGAATATTCTTCACTGCTTCGAAGCGTAGAGCCACACGTGCGTGATCGGCAGGGTCGCGAAGCAAGACGATGGAAAAATTATTGCGCATGTTTTTAGGGTATGCCCAACCATTGATCTCGTTGTGATTCATCTCGGGTAGCACATGGCCAAAGGCAAGGTTCTTTGCGTTCTCCTGAATTTGTCCACGCCAGCGCACGTTCACTGCATCAAGCCGTTCGGAGGCTGAGTACACCACGGGTATGGTGCCATGAAGTTTCTTGGCAAGACGCAATGCGGGATTCTTCGGGCCGGGTTGAGCGTAGATCTCGGAAAGCTTGTCCAGCAGAGACACAACTTCACTGACGGCTTTAGCTGTAGATGTACGAGCCTGTTTTGATACGGCCGGATGTTTCATGATTGTTGCAAGCAACGGGAAGAACGAAAAGCCCAGAGCGCAGCGTGGCTGAAAACCTGCAGGTATGCGAATCACCGGCACCTTGTGCTTCTTTGCCTGCTCGGCAAGACTGCCGCCGGTGGTGATGCAGAGCAGGTTCTTTGTTGCGCTTCGTGCTTGACGAAACGCGCTAAGGGTTTCTTCGGTGTCGCCGCTGTACGAGCTGGCGATAACGGCGGAGTGTTCATTTACCGAACCGGGTATGTCGTAGGTTCTGGATACGGCAATGGACAAAGAGTTAGCACCCTTTGTGGCCGCGCAGTAGGATCGAACCAGATCACCGCCAATGGCAGAGCCGCCAAGACCAAGCACGTGAATGTCCGTGGACTTCAACGGCGAGGAGAAAAACGGCGCTTCGTCCCCAATGCTCACAGCATGGCGCACTTGCTCGGGAAAGCTGAGGAGCACGTTGAACATGTTTGCTTTATCGGCGGAAAACAGGGAGTCGTATGCAGACATATCGGTCACCTTTAGTAGATGTGTCGTGTATCTTTGTTCTGTCACTGCAATGATACGCACAATAAAACATGATCCGAAGCACCCTTGTTTTTTTTCTTCTATTGATAAGTTCAGCTGTCACACTTCGTGCCCAGCGCCTTGAGTGCTCCCTTTCGGTTGATTCCTCCATCTCGTCGTATATCAAAGAGTGGCAGGATGCTGATGCAGTAGCGATGCGGGTGCGCAATACAACAGACAGCACCATACATTTTGTGATCGAGACAACGGTAGCGCTGGATGGCCGTGCCTTGGCAACCACTGCCCACGGAAAGCGCCGCTTTTGGAGCATGTGTGCGGGACAGGAGCGAGTGTTTCCTTGTGCGGACTTGCTTCCGCTGCAGTCTGTGTACTTCACGGATAGAACACGTATGGATCGCACGACCGGGCGCATCACCGTGAAAGGAGATATGCGTGTGTGTGTTGCGGTGCTTGATACACTTACCGTGCGCAGTTATGCCAAACCGATGTGCGTGCAACGAACCGTTGTGCCCTACACCGAACCCGAATGCGAGTTGCCGGCGAACCAATCAGTGGTGGCCGCCGGAACGCCGGTGCATTTATCGTGGAAGGCAGTTGCCCCGCTGCCGCGCCACACCGAATACAGACTTCGCATCTATCAATGCGATTCCGCGCAGTATGTGGCCCAAGCCGTACGCACAAACGAGGCTATTCTGGATACCGTGCTTGTGAATTCAACATCGGCAGACTGGCTTCCGCCAAAACAGAATGCTACTGTGCAGCATTCTTCTATTCGCTACGCCTGGCATGTGTTTGCCTCCGACGGTAAAGGCACGGAGTACGGCATGAGCACCGGCTACAGTGCGCCGGCCGAGTTTAGCGTGAGCGGTACTCGCGTCAATAAAAAATCGCGCGGCGGCACTTCATCAAAAAAGACGTCTTCAAAGCACGGTAAGTAGCCGTGGTGGTTGCTACACCGTGAACCGGTGCGAGTTCTCGATGAATACCCGCGTGAGATCAATCGATGCTTGAACATCGCTTGCATGCACAGACTCCACTACCGTGTGTGTGTAGCGGCAGGGTATGGAAATTGTGGCCACCGGAATACCCGCGCGGCTTAACTGCATGCCGCCGGCGTCGGTGCCTCCGCGAGAAAGTATCTCCATTTGATGGGTAATGGAGTGCTCTTCGGCTAGGTCGCGCAGAAACTGCACCAAACCGAAGTGCGAGATGGAATACGAATCCAAAATTTTGATGCCGGTGCCTTTGCCAAGCTGCACGCAGTGATTGCGGTCTTCGATACCGGGTATATCGCCGGCGATGGTGATATCGAGAGCGATACCTATATGCGGCTCCAGTCCAAACGAAGCTGCTCTTGCACCGCGCACTCCAACCTCTTCCTGAACTGTTGCAACGGCAACGATATCATCCTGACTGGATGAAAACGACTTAAAGGCTTCGATCATCGTATACACGCCCACGCGGTCGTCAAGTGTTTTGCCGCAATAGCAATCACCCATTTTCATCAGGTCGCGTTCCATGGTTACGCTGTCGCCTACGCGCACAAGCTCGGCTACGCGCTCTCCGGACAATCCAAGATCTATAAACAAATCCTCGAGTGGAGTAACCTTGGTGCGTTCGTCTGCCGTGGTAAAGTGCGTGGGCTTAATACCGATCACACCGTCGAGCACTTGACGTCCGTATACCTTTACTCGCTGAGCAATAAGAACACGGGGATCGAATCCGCCCAGCGGCTGAATGTAGAGAAATCCTTCTTTGGTGATATGGCGTACTACGAATGAGATCTCGTCCATGTGAGCTGCAATCATTACGGTGCGTGGGTTGGCCCCGCTGCCCTTACGGCGGAAGAATACATTGCCCATGGCGTCGGTATAATGCTCGTCGCTTACCGGAGCTAAATGTTCAATAACAATATCTCTGAATGTATGCTCGCGGCCGGGAATACCGGGAGTAGAGCAGAGTGTACGCAGTAGATCGAAAGACATAACATCAAGATTGATTTTTGAAGGAGAAAACTACTCAAGCGGAATTTCAAGAAGTGACTCTAGTCTGCAATCGGAGTCCCCGCTAAGCATGATCGCTTCGCGGAGCCGGCGCTTCTACCGCCGGCAGGGTGCTTGCCGCGCCGTGAGTATGCTGCAGCTGTACCTTCGCGCCCGCTGCCGCCGTTTGGCCACGCCCCGGCTCGTAGCGCTCAGGCGTAGCTGAGAGCAACGGACCATGATCCTCGTAATCGTACCAGATAAACTGCCACCCGCCCAATATGCGCTCGATGCTCGAGGCCACTGGACGTTGCTCAGATGATTGGACTGATGGATCTTCCATGCGTTGTGGAATGTAGACTAGTGTGCGGCCCGGATTGATGCCAAGAATGACATCAACAACGAATTCGGATTCTTGTGTTTACGCCATGCTGCGGTCGGCGTACTGCGGTCGGCGTACGAGCTACCGACAAAAGTAGCGCGATCCCCGCACAGTGGCAACGAAAAAAACGAACTCCCCGAGGGCTTCAAGCGCCGAATGGGTGGGGAGGATAGGAGTGCCATTTGCATGTTCTGCACATGTGAATTCCGAGTGTGTGCCTTTACGTATATTCGTTCACAACATCACTGCAGGGGAACAACGATTGGGCCGGTCCGGGCCTATCGCAACAGTGACGAATCGTATTCTCTCTTTACCCAACAATTTACAGGAGTGGCATATGTCCATGATCTCTGAATTCAAGCAATTTGTCGTTCAAGGCAACGTAGTTGACCTTGCTGCCGGCTTGCTTCTCGGCGCATCGTTTACAAATGTTGTGAATGCATTTTCCGATGGGTTTATCAAACCCATCCTTACGTCATTTTCTCCCGATCACGTGGCTTTGAAGCTGGGGATCTTCGACATAGGTTTGTTTATCACGGCGGTTATGAACTTTATGATCGTGGTGAGCGTATTGTTCTTTGTGTTCGTAAAACCAATGAATGCTCTCAAAGCGCGCTTGAAAAAAGAGGAAGGGGGGCCGCAAGCATGAGCATTGTGAAATATTGCACGAAGACTGCACTGCGCTGCGCGATGATAGTAGCGCTATTTGTTGTTACGATTTCGCATTCTGTGGTTGGTGCCACTACAGATTCTCTGGGCTGGACGCGCAACGGAATTGTGACCGCCAATCTTAGTCAGGTGAATCTTTCCAATTGGTCCGGTGGTGGTAATAACACGGTGGCCTTTAATTCCGTGTTTGGATATCTGGCCACATACAAAACAGAACACACACTTTGGAAAACCAGTATTGATGCGGGCTACGGCCTTACCAAGCTAGGAAAACAGGAGTTCCGGAAGAGCGACGACAAGTTGAACTTTCTTACCAGATTTCAGCATGTAGCCGCGCAGAACTTAAGCTACTCTGCCTTGTTCGAGTTGCGCACGCAATTCACCGAAGGTTTGGGTTACGACGACAGCGGCAAGCCGGTGGAACGAACCTCGAACTTCTTTGCCCCTGCCAACATTCTTTTGGGCTTTGGTGTTACCTACATTCCCACACCCTCGCTGAGCATCACCTTGTCGCCGGTGTCCAATCGTGTTCTTATCGTGGCAGACGATTCACTGAATCGCCGCGGCGCTTTTGGTGTTGATTCCGGTAAAACGATCAAGTCCGAATTGGGTACGCTGCTGAATATCTCTTACAAAGACGAAGTGCTCACCAATGTGGTCGTGGATTCTAAGCTTAGTGCCTTCGGCCCGTACACTGCGCCGGACAGACAACTTGTGAACTGGAATACCCTGGTGTCCATGAAAATCAATAGCTATCTGCTCGTTACCTTGGCACTCGATGTGATCTACGATCCCAATGCTTCCATTCTTCGCGACGACGGCACCAGAGGCCCAATAGCGCAGATTCGGGACATTGTTGGTATAGGATTTGGCTATAAATTCTAGATCTGAATGAACCAAGCACATCAATCAGACATCAACATTAGTTAACCTCAATCATTACCCATATGCGATTGACCACTTCTGCTACTCGAATAGCGCTGTTTATAACCGTTTTCTTGAGCATTCTTGCCATGCCGAGTGCGTGGGCTACCAAGCCCCGTGCGAACGATGGCGACAAGAAAGTAGAAATACAATCTGAAGCTCCGTGGCGCAAGGGCTTGGAGGAACATGAATCGGGTGAGGATCCGATGCGCAGAGAAGAGGAATTTTGGAAAGAGCGTGTATATCCTTTCGACAAGGTACCTCCGGGTGCGCTTGAACGCGCTATTGCGCAGCAAGATCAGATGTGGCGCCGCAAAGGCGGCGGGGCACTACTCGCAGCTTCGCCTACATGGAAAGCAATAGGGCCGGGTAACATCGGTGGCCGTACACGAACAATTGTTTGCGATCCCAAGAAAGATGGTTGGGTGTATGCAGGAGCTGCCGGCGGCGGTATATGGAGAACAACAGATCGTGGTGAATCATGGACTCCGATCTTTGATTATCAAAATTCCCTGTGTATGGGAGCAATGGCTATAGATCCTAAAAACTCCGACATTTTGTACGCGGCAACCGGCGAGATCGCACCTGCCTCGAACATGCACGATGGCTGGGGTACGGGTATGTATAAATCAGTAGATGGCGGAAAGACGTGGCGCCTTCTTGGACTTACCACTGTTGGCGCATTCTCTAAAGTGTATGTTCATCCGAAGAATTCAAATCTGCTCTATGCAGGCGGTGTGCGCACCGGATCCGGCTTGTATCGTTCCACCGATGCGGGTGCAAGCTGGAAGCGCTTGAACCGCTTGTCGGTAAGTGATATCTCGATTAATCCCAACGACGAGAACGAGTTGTTCCTGGGTGTTGTTGGAGAAGGTGTTTTTCACACCTTGAATGGCGGTGACAGCGTTTGGAAGAGCAGTGCCGGCTTTCCTTATCGGGTTGGTCGTGTTTCGGTGCAAATGTGCGGTGCTAACAACAAGAAAGTTTACTGCTTGATTGAAGGTCCTAATCCTGCGGATACAACTCAGAACAATAAGGGCTACGTATTGGTAAGTGATGATAACGGCGTGACCTGGCGCACCGTCATCACGGCAGACAATCAAATCTTTGGCGACAACAACCAAGGATACTACGACAACTTCATCGAAGCCCATCCTACAAATCCCGACATCGCATACTTTGGTGGTATAGACTTCTACTTAACCACTAACGGTGGCGTGAACTGGACAAACATTTCGAATTCGTATAGTGGCGGTGGTGTGCATCCCGACCAGCATGCATGTGCATTTAATCCGCTCAATCCGGATGAGGTGTACATCGCTAACGACGGTGGTGTGTATAGATCGGCGAATTTGTCTTCTAGGTTTGAGGCCGTTAACAATGGATACGAGGCCACGGCATATTATGCTATGGACATCGACTTTACAGCATCCGACAAAACCTACGGAGGAACGCAGGACAATGGAACCTCCGGCAGTACCGGACCGTCCATAGACTGGCGCGGAATTTTAGGAGGAGACGGATTTTTTGTTGCCGTGAGTCCATTAGATCCGAACATTATCTACTGCGAGAATTACAACGGTACGGTGAAGACCGTGAATCTTAGTACAGGGCGGGTATCGCAAAACGTTGCCGGCATTCCCTCCACAGATCCCACCGGAGCGTGGAGCTCACCTATAGTGTTGGATCGTGGTACCGCTACCTTGTATCACGGCCGTAAGGCATTGTATCAGCAGGCCGTGGGATCGAATCAGTGGCAGGCATTTTCTCCCGCACTTGATACCGGCTCGTTCGTCAGTGCCATTGGACCTTCGCCTGTGGATGGCGACCATTGCTGGGCCGGCTACGAGAGCGGTTCATTGTGGAGAACAACTAATGGCGGAACCAATTGGACCGGAGTAACGATCAATGGCTTACCGCAACGCTACATTCGTGATGTTATACCTTCTTCCGTTGATGTGAAAACCGCATGGGTATGCTATTCAGGATATGGTACGGGGCACGTTTATGTTACCCGCGACGGTGGTAAAACTTGGTCGAATATCAGCACAACATTGCCCGACATTCCGGTGAATGCTTTAGCTGTATTGCAGTCCAACGAGAACGTGATCTTTGCCGGCACGGATATCGGTGTGTTCGCAACATTCAATGGTGGTCAGAGTTGGTTTCCGTTTGGCAAAGGAATGCCACGTGCTCCCGTCCTCGATATGCGTATATACGATGAGCGCAACTTGCTGCGCGTAGCCACTCACGGCCGCTCAATGTTCGAAGTAGAGATTCCTACCGAAGAAGTAGACGAGCCGGGAATTACATCACCTGCAGGTGGCGATGTAGTCATGGCTACGAGCTCTATGGTATTCTCGTGGCATGGTTTTCCTGCAGGCGATGCGGTGAATGTAGATATCAACTACAACGAAACCGGTAACTACTGGTATCGCGTAGCAAGCAATGTGCTTGGTGGCTCGATGCGTTGGGTGGTGGAGAATCGTCCTACCTCCTTTGCTCATATCAGAGTAACCAGCAGTAAGAATCCTAATCTCTCGGTGGTGTCGAACACATTTACCATCCTGGAGTTTACCCGTGGCTCGGTGAAGGAAGCATCGTCGTTCTCGCACGTGGCATACGGCCTTAGTTACGACAACAATAATGGTCTATACACTACCAGCTTTTATACCAACGATGTATTTAAGCTCAACGCCACTACGCTGCAGATGGAACGTACATTTAAAATGCCGAAGGGCTTCGACAACAACTTCACGGACATGGCAATGGACAGATCTAAGGGTCAGATCTATATACATCGCCTAACTCAACAAGTGGCGGGTTCGTCGGCACGCATCGCGGTGATTGATACCCTGGGCAATCTGGTCCGTTCGATGATTTCGCCGGCCAGCTATGGCATTGGCTTGGAGTACATCGATGGAAAGCTCTACGTAGGAGAGCGCGACGGCGCGCAGCAATTGTATGTATGTAATCCTGCCACCGCCGCGGTGATATCACAGGTGAACAATCCTTTCAACAAGTTCTACGGACCGCGGTGTTTGTCTACCGATGGAAAGGGAATGTTGTTCCAAGTGGGCACAGACTTTGGCTCGGGTGGTGGATTGCAGGGCGCATATCTGTCGAAGATTCCGGTGGACACGTTAAATAAAGAATCCGACAGAATGGAGCTGTTGAACAGCGTGGGCAATACTATTAATGCTCGCGGTATCGAATATGATCCTCGCGACGGTAACTATTGGATCACGGATCTTTCCGGAAACATTTTCAAGATTGCAAACTTCGATACCCCGTCGGATCCGCTTTCAGATGTTCAGGATCAGAACTCCGGTAACAACTCCGGAATCAGCATTGCACCAAACCCGGTTGCGGGTCGTGCTGTGATCAGCTACATGACCGGTAAGCTTCAGGCGCATGTGAAGTTGGAAGTGTATACAATTCTTGGCGAGCGTGTAGCCGAGTTGGTGAACGGCGTGGTAGACGCGGATAATATCTCTGCAGCAATTTGGGATTGCCGCGAGTTTCCCGAGGGTTTGTATACCGTTTCGCTGGTAGTGGATGGCGTGCAGCGTCCGGCAGCGAAGCTTCTGATTGCCAGATAACAAAACCGTCGGATATGGCTATGAATTGCAAGCCGCATCACACCTCGTGATGCGGCTTTTTTATTGCCCGTACACAACAAGATCACCACGATCTGCGTCTTTTGCCTGACTTCCGGATCATTCCGTTCACAGATTGTGAACTCCAGACCGTTCCGGAGTATCCCGTTGAATCTATAGCCCGGAATCATGACACGAACGATAGCTTCCTTTTGTAAAGAGTTTTATATCCACTCCTTTGTTGCGGTGCTTGTAATGGGTGCGTGCGTATCGGTGCCTGCCAAGCTGCAGGCGCAGGGCAGCACCGTAAAGGGAAAAGTGCGAGATGAAAATCGCACACCTGTGGCAGGTGTTGTGGTGCAGATACGTTCCCTGAAAAAAGGAGATTATACCGAGAAAGACGGCCGATTTGAATTGAAAAACATTCCTGCCGGCACCTACGAACTCGAAGCCTCGTTGCTTGGATATAAAGTGGAGAAGAAGACGATATCCGTCAAGAGTAACGAAGACCTGAACGTAGACTTGCGGTTGAATCCTCAGGCAGTGACCATGCAGTCTGTGGAAGTGCGAGCACAGCGAAAGAAGCAAGAGCAAACGGATACGCGTACTTCCGTGATTACCGTGGATCCTCAAGAGGCCAAAGTGAAGGCGGGCGCAGTGGAAGATGTGTTCCGAACATTGCAGACCATGCCCGGAGTTGTAGCTCCCAACGATTTTTCCTCGCAGCTGGTGATTCGCGGCTCGGGTCCGGATCAGAACCTGATTCTTATGGACAATATTGAGCTCTTTAATCCCTACCGTTTGTACGGATTCATCTCTTTGTTTAATCCCGAGACAGTAAACGGCATCACCCTCCTGACAGGCGGCTTTGGCTCTCGATACTCGGATCGCTTATCGGCGGTACTTGACATCACCAATCGCGATGGATACAGAGATCGCGGCTATTTGACCGGCAAGCTCAATATGAGTTTGACCAATGCAAACCTGGTGTTGGACGGAGCTATACCGTTTTGGAACGGTTCGTGGGTTGTATCTACTCGCCGAACCTACTACGACTTGATTGCCGGCCCTATAGCCAAGAGTTTAGGCGCGGTGGATGGCGATGTGGCATTCCCGAATTTTCGGGACCTTCAAATGAAGGTGACATTGTATCCGGTAACCGATCACAAGATTACTTTGAATGCCCTGACCAGTCGGGACAACACCATGTTCTCGAGCGGTCAGAATCGCGATAGAGCAGATAGCGTGAGTATTACGGACAATTCATACAACGATGTGTTTGGCATGTCGTGGTTGTGGATTGCGAGCAAGTCCTACACAATGAATACCGTGATTTCCACCTACACAAACACCGGCGCTACAAGCTTCGGTGGCTTGGGCGGATCTCAAGCAGTGATCGGCACTAATGATCCTATCAAGAAAAATGATTTTCAGCGTTTGCAAGATTCTCTTCGCTTGGCCGGACTGGATGTGCCGCAGTTGTACAGCATCAGCGGCAGCACGGGATATACATTCCGCAAAACAAGTATTCGCAATGAACATACCTGGCACGTGGATTCAACGCATACCGTAGACGGCGGATTGCTTCACGACTGGATCTACACCGGTGTACAAGTGAACATTGATTTTGATCCGCGCTTGAAAGCCCTTCAACAGGTGAATCCCCGCATTCCAAGAATACCGGACAATTTTGAGAACGGCGTCAGTTACATACGATCATCGGCATATCTGCAAGACAACATTCGCGTAACCGATGCTCTCACGGTACAAGCAGGCGTGCGCGCCGACTTTTTTGCCCTCATAGACAAGTTCGCCGTGGTTCCTAGACTGTCGGCCTCGTATGCGCTTTCTCCCGCATCTACTCTGCGGGCCGCGTGGGGTATCTACTATCAATCACCGGGATACGAGAAATTGTTCGATGCCCAAGTATTTCTGGATCTGACAAGCACCGCCGTCCAAAACCTTCGCCCCGAACGCGCCACACATTACATTCTAGGATACGACCACATGCTCACCGACGAATGGCAATTCAAGGCTGAAGTGTACTACAAAGGCTTCAACGACCTGATTCTGCCTGAACGCCGGCAGGGAATGATTTGGTCTGCGCAAAAAATCCCGGGGTTGGCGGACTCGGTGTATAAAACTCGCGCCGGCTGGACCTTGCCTGCAGCATCAATGGGTGATTCACTCACCACTACACCGGTGAACAGCGCAACGGGAGAGTCGTACGGCTTGGAAGTGATGCTTCAAAAGGTGGCAAACATCGGCGAAAACAAATTGTACGGATGGGTATCATACTCGTTGGCACTTGCAAATAGATATCAGGATGGATTGACGATTCCGTTTAACTACGATCGCCGCCACAATTTTAATATCGTGGGCGGCATGAAGATTTCGGAGAATGTTGATCTTAGTTTCACCTTTGTGTACGGTACCGGTTTTCCGTGGACGCAACCCACCGGTATAAAGCCGCGGGTGATTCTTGTAAAGGATACCGTATCCGGCGAGATGACTCCCCGCATTGATACAGACTGGCGCGGCGTGATTTTCGATGTAGAGCGCGGTGGGCTGGCAAACATCAACCAGGGACGGTTGCCCGACTATCATCGCCTGGATATTCGCTTCACAACATATGCGCGGTGGTTTGATTGCAAGTGGTCGTTCTATCTTGATGTGATAAATGTGTACAATCAACGAAACGTTGTAGCGGAGCAATACAGAGTAGATCAAGAGACGCTCACCCTTACCAAGCGTCCTCAATACATGTTGCCTATTTTACCAACGCTTGGCTTTAGTGTTGCTCTATAGGCAGTTGGCTTTTCGCGATTCGCTTTATTCATTCCCTCGTCCTGTGCCGTGAATGCATCCATTCCCATATCCGCAACGGTGAGTATTCCGGGGAGTGAGATACGATTCCGCACGGCGCGTGCTTCGGGTCCGGGCGGTCAGAACGTCAATAAAGTGGAAACCAAGGTGACCTTGCTCTGGAACCTTGATCAAACCTTGTGTATGGACGAGGTACAAAAAGAGCGACTGCGCTTTTTTGCCGGACGACGAATCGACGACGACGGCATACTGTCCATTACATCACAGGCCGGGCGCAGTCAAAAAGACAACAAAGAAAAGTGTATTGCAATGCTGCAGCAGCTAGTGGCACGCGCACTTCGCCCACCCAAAGTGCGAAAGAAAACCACCGTTCCCGCCAAAGCAAAACGCGCGCGAAGTAAGGAAAAGACTCTGCGAAGTGAGCGCAAAAGGTTGCGCAGCAGTAGCGAGATACTGCGATCGGACGACGAATAAGCCACTGGGTGTTTTCCCCTACCGTCGCGTGCCAACTGAAAAGCAGTGGCCGACAGCGCGCCTGCGTGGTAACTTTGCCGCACAAACAACGACAACGACTGTATGTGTGGAATTGTTGGCATAGTAGATAAACGTAGGCAGCCGCGTATTGATGAATCGCTGGTGCGAGCGATGACGGATGTGATTGAACATCGCGGACC
>JBKCNS010000003.1:0-13712 GCA_046297095.1 Kapaibacterium sp. (SeqCode)
CAATAGTGGGACCTTGACGACGGACTCATTGTCAGCAAACAAGGGACGAGTGGCTTCGCTCAATAGCACGACTATTAGTAGCACGACGATCAACAACTCGGGTACGATCTCGACGGATTCGTTGTATGCCAAAAAGTTCAAGATGAATGGCGTATTGAGTGCGGACTCAATTTTTGCCACAAAGTTTGGCGCAGGTGACATCAATACACAGCGTATATCGGTGACAGACTCAGCTAAGATCGCAAAGTTGAATGTCAGCGGAAACTCGACATTGAACTCTGTCAACTCGACGACGATTAATAACTCGGGAACAATCTCGACCGATTCGTTATACGCCAAGAAGATCGGTGCAGGCGACATAAATACGCAGCGCATCTCCGTAACAGATTCAGCGAGAATTGCCAAGCTGAATGTCAGCGGAACATCGACGCTTAATAGTTTATTCTCGACGACGATTACAAACTCCGGCACATTATCAACAGATTCCTTGTCAGCAAACAAAGCGCGCATCCCGAATCTTAGTGGCGTAACAACATTGAGTGCGGACTCGATCTTTGCCAACAAGGGTCGTATCAATACGCTGAACAGCACGACGCTAACCAATAGCGGAACCTTGACAACTGACTCGTTGTCGGCAAACAAGGGACGTGTAGCTGCACTGAATAGCACAACTATCAGCAGCACGACGATCAACAACTCGGGTACGATCACAACTGACTCTCTATCAGCTAACAAGGCACGTATCGCAAACCTCAGCGGTGTGACGACTCTCAGCGCCGACTCGATCTACGCCAACAAGGGTCGCATCAACACGCTGAACAGCACGACGCTGACCAACAGCGGAACCTTGACGACTGATTCACTCTCGGCAAACAAGGGAAGAGTTGCTGCACTGAATAGCACAACTATCAGCAGCACGACTATTAACAACTCGGGTACGATCACAACAGATTCGTTATCGGCGAACAAAGGACGCGTAGCTGCTCTCAATAGCACGACGATTAACAACACCGGTACGATCACGACGGACTCGCTTTCAGCAAACAAGGCACGTATCGCAAACCTCAGCGGAGTGACGACACTTAGCGCGGATTCTATCTACGCCAACAAGGGGCGCATCAACACGCTGAACAGCACGACGCTGACCAACAGCGGAACCTTGACGACTGATTCACTATCTGCGAACAAAGGACGAGTTACAACTCTCAACAGCACGCTAGCGGTAATAGACTCGGCACGCACACGTGCGATTTTGAACTCGGGTAGTATCTCTACGGTGACGTTGTCAGCAAGCGATTCGATCTTAACAAATAAGCTTCGTGCTACGGGTGATGCGAATCTGAATGACGTATGGGCAGATAGCATAGCATCACGTCAGATCCGCAACAGTGAAGCCATCTCTACCGATTCCTTGTCAGCACGTGCGGCCCGCATCGCGCAGCTCTCTGGTGTGAATACCCTTGCGGCTGACACCATCCTTGTGAAGATGCTTCGCAGTGACTCACTTGCTAATGCCAAGTGGATGCGAACAGACTCACTTCGTGCCCGCGCCATCACAAGCGAGTCAACGATCAACAACACATGGACACGCACAGACTCGCTTCGTGCCCGTGCCATCAACAGTGACACGATTACAAACAACAAGTGGATCTCCACCGATTCCTTGTCAGCACGTGCGGCCCGCATCACGCAGCTCTCGGGTGTGAATACCCTTGCGGCCGACACCATCCTTGTGAAGATGCTGCGCAGTGACTCACTTGCTAATGCCAAGTGGATGCGCACGGACTCACTTCGTGCCCGCGCCATCACGAGCGATTCAACGATCAACAACACATGGACACGCACCGACAGTCTTCGTGCCCGCGCGATCACAAGTGATTCGCTCATCAATAACAAGTGGATCTCCACCGACTCCCTCTCAGCACGCACTGCACGCATCACCGTACTTACCGGAGTGAATACGCTTGGTGCCGACACCATCCTTGTGAAGATGCTTCGCGGTGATTCGCTGGCTAACACCACATGGATGAGCACGGACTCCTTGCGTTCTCGTGCTATTTCTAATACGGAACTCATCAGCACGGCTCGCTTGAATGTTAGCGACAGCATACTTGCCACAAAGCTTAATGTTAGCGGAGCATCCACTCTGGGAAGCACGTTGGATGTGGTTGGTGCCACACGGTTGATCTCATTGGGCGGCACGGCATCGCTTACCATTCCGGCCGGCTATGATCGCATTGTGGTGGCAGATACCGCAGGTCGTTTGGAAGAAGTTTCTACATCAACCTTGATTAGCTCATCAGCATGGTCGCTGACCGGTAACAGCGGTACAAATCCCGCTACCCAGTTTTTGGGTACCAAAGACAATGTTGGTCTTGCAATTCGCACCAACGATGCTGAGCGAATCCGCATTACTGCTGCCGGTAATATCGGTATTGGCAATTCTGTACCAGGCGAAGTTCTTGATGTGGCAGGTAATATCGCCCTGACTGGTTCTATTCGTAAAGCGGGTGTGGCCGGTGGTTCAGGCGGTACGCCTTCCGTATTTATTCAGCAGACTACTTCCAATGCTAACTCATGGCTTTTCCAAGAGGAAGATGCCACAGACTGGGGCTTGTATCACTACAACACAGACGATGGCACGCGCGCACAGAATTCATTCATGCTTCTCAACGGGCCCGGTGGTGGTGCAGTGAGCGGATGGACATCCTCTGATTTCGCCAGCATTCCTGCGGGATCTACGGCAGCCGTTATTCTCGGCCAACGCACGGGCGACGGTCTATTTACCGGAAGCATCGGTGTGAACACAAAGAATCCGGGTGCACGCATTCAGGTAGTGACGGGTGCTGCAGGAACAAAGGGCCTGATCGTACAAACGGATCAAGCTACTCCTACGGCGAATCTTTTTGAAGCGCAGAACAATTCAGGCACCGCTTTGGTGAGTATAGGTGGAACCGGTCTTTTTACGGGTACCGGCGGCGCCTCTCTCACAGGAATTACAGATATCAATACCACAGGCACTGCAGCTACAACCATCGGTAACACAACAGCGGCAACGGCAGTTACCATCAACACGGGTAGCACCGGCGGCCTGACATTAGGTGGATTGACTACCTCGACATCTTCCTCGGATGATGTTCTGATTATTGGTAGTTCAGACAAGGTTACCCGTATCTCTCAGGCAAACCTTGTGGCCGGTACAACCTGGGCTCTAACCGGAAATGATATCACAACCAGTACCGGTGCTTTGGGCGCGGCCCCCACAGGTTCGTTCTTTGGTACCAGAAGTTCAAGCACTGCAAAAGACGTGCGTATTGCCACCAACGGCCTCACCAGAATGATCGTTGCCGGCGACGGCTCCATCAGCATGGGCGGAACGCTTGATGTAACCGGAGCAACCACACTGAGCAGCACGTTGGGTGTAACGGGAGCAACCACCTTAAGTAGCACTCTCGGAGTAACCGGTGCAACAACTTTAAGCAGCACTCTCGGAGTAACCGGTGCAACCACGCTGAGCAGCACATTGGGAGTAACCGGTGCAACCACCCTCAGCAGTACTCTCGGAGTAACCGGCGCAACAACACTCAGCAATACTCTCAACGTTTCCGGCCTTGTAACAGCCACTGCCGGAGCAAGCATTAGCGGGGCCGTGACCTCGATCAACGACAATTCGAATTTCAACACGAATATCAATACAGGTACCAGCACGGGTTCTGTGGCCATCGGTAACGCGGCTTCAAGTACAACAATGCTCGGAGCAACATCCATCAATACCACCGGCACAGCAGCTACAACCATCGGTAACACAACAGCTGCTACGGCAGTCACTATCAACAGCGGTAGTACCGGTGGCTTGACACTTGGTGGCATACCGAGTGTTGCTGCGGGTTCACAAACAGTACTTGTGCTCAACGGTAGCAGCAAGGTAGAAGCAGTTACCCAAGCGAGTCTCATCGCAAATACAGCTTGGGCACTAGGCGGAAATAGCATTACCGATCCTTCAACACAATTCCTTGGTACCACAAGCAGTCAGCCTTTGGTGATTCGCACGAACAATGCCGAGCAAATGCGTATTACCTCGGGCGGTAATGTTGGTATTGGTGTGGCGGCCCCCGGGGCTCGTCTGCAGGTAGTGCCGGATGTGGCAGGTACCATTGGCATGATGGTGAAGGGCGTCTTGAGCCAGACAGCGAATTTGTTCGAAGCACAGGATAATACCTCTGCAACCATGTTTAGCATCAGCCCGGCAGGTAATACCGGTATCGCCGGAACCCTTGGCGTAACGGGCGCAACAACACTCAGCAGTACACTAGGTGTAACAGGCGCAACAACACTCAGCAGTACATTAGGCGTAACGGGCGCAACCACGCTTAGTAGCACACTCGGAGTAACGGGCGCAACCACGCTTAGTAGCACTCTCGGAGTAACAGGCGCAACCACGCTTAGTAGCACTCTCGGAGTAACAGGCGCAACAACACTCAGCAGCACCCTTGGTGTAACAGGCGCAACCACACTCAGCAGCACTTTGGGCGTAACGGGCGCAACCACACTTACAGATCTTAATGGCACTGCATCTACAACACTTGCTTCCGGTTTCGATCGCCTGGTAGTAGCAAACTCTAGCGGCTTGCTGGACGAAGTGAGCATTGCTACTCTTGTAGGCGCTTCATGGCAATTGACAGGAAATAATCTTGGTGCGGTTACAGCAGCGTTGGGCTCTGCGCCTAGCGGACCGTTCTTTGGAACTACTACGGGTAACACTCAAGATCTTCAGATCTCGATGAACAACGTGGTGCGCGGTATTATGAAGACCACCGGTGAACTGCAACTGCAAAAGGACATGACCGTGAATGGCATGACTATAGGCCGTGGCGCAGGTGCAGTAGGCACGAACACTGCCGTTGGCGCAGGTGTGTTGTCCAACAACGATCCAACAGGCGAATACAACTCTGCCTTTGGATCGGGTGCCATGGTCAACAACACCTTGGGTGATTACAACACCGCGTTGGGATCCAATACTTTGTATCGCAACACTCTCGGAAACAACAACACCGCCATTGGTGCTAACGCCATGTTCGAGAGCACAACCGGCGACACGAACGTTGCTATAGGTAGCTCTGCGTTGAAGTCAAACACTACAGGTGCAGGCAATGTGGCGGTGGGTTATACAGCATTGTACAGCAACCAGACCGGCAAGGGTAACATTGCTATCGGTAACGAAGCCGGTTACAACGAAACCGGTTCGAACAAGTTGTACATCGCGAACAACAAAAAGAACAACCTTATCTACGGTGATTTCAGCACCGGATTGATAAGTATCAATGCGGATTCTATTCCTACCACGCCGGGTGCGTCGCTGCAAGTGAATGCTTATAGCGCAGGCACGAAGGGTATGTTGGTGAAAGGTGCCGCATCGGCCACCGCCAACCTCTTCGAAGCGCAGAACAGTGCGTCGTCAGTATTGTTCAGCATTAGCCCTGCGGGCAATACCGCTATCGCGGGCACACTGGGCGTAACGGGCGCAACCACACTTACAGATCTTAATGGCACTGCATCTACAACACTTGCTTCCGGTTTCGATCGCCTGGTGGTTGCAAACTCTAGCGGCTTGCTTGACGAGATTAGCATTGCTGCTCTTGTAGGTGCTTCATGGCAATTGACAGGTAATAATCTTGGTACAGTAACAGCAGCGTTGGGCTCTGCGCCTAGCGGGCCGTTCTTTGGAACTACCACGGGTAACACTCAGGACCTGCAGATTTCTATGAACAATGTTGTTCAGGCAATCATGACCACAAATGGTGTATTCAAGCTGAACAAAGACATGTTGGTAAATGATGTTATTGTTGGTCGCGGTGGAAATAATGTTTCATCTAATACCGCACTGGGTGCTCAAGCTCTTTCCAACAATTCAGCTACCGGAACAAACAACACTGCTGTTGGTAATGTAGCGTTGTTGTCGAATACTACCGGTCAGTACAATTCTGCACTTGGTTCGGGTTCGCTGTATAACAATACTGATGGGTCTTCGAACTCAGGTTTTGGTTCGAATGCATTGTACAATAATCAAAGCGGAGATAATAACGTTGCTTCCGGTTCTAATGCGCTGTACGCAAATACCAACGGCGATCAGAACGTAGCCATTGGTAGTTCGGCTCTTCAGAAGAACACTATAGGAAATGGAAATGTCTCGATGGGTTACACGGCGTTGTACAACAATGTGAGTGGTAGCAATAATGTTGCTCTTGGTAATGCCGCCGGTTACAACGAGACCGGATCCAACAAACTGTATATCGCTAATAGCAGCTCGAACAATCTGATCTATGGTGACTTCACCACCGGAACGTTGAGCATCAATGCGGGATCCACGCCTAGCGCGCCGGGAGCATCACTGCAAGTGAATGCCTTTGATGCCAGCACGAAGGGATTGATCGTAAAGGGTGCTGCTTCGGCAACGGCGAATTTGTTCGAGGCGCAAAGCAACGACGGAACTTCCGTTCTTACTGTGGATGCTGCGGGCAAAGTCGGTATCGGCACCGGCTCGAATCCTCCTTCGACATCGTTGGATGTAGATGGTGGCATGACCTTACGTCCGAGCATTGTGACGATTAGCGGCGACGACCAGGTGGTGACCGTTGGCAATCGTTCCTTCTTGCGCATGAGCAGCGACGACGTTCCCGCAAATAGAACAATCACCCTTTCAAATGGATTGCAGGATGGTCAGGTGTTGTACATCCGTGTTAAAGGCGGTAATACACCAACAGCTACCTTCGGTATAGAACTGGCTGATTCGGGTAATTGCAATTTGTCCGGTTTGGCTCAATTGCTGGACGGTGCTGTGTTGCAGCTCATTTGGGATGCGTCGGCAAGCCAGTGGTTTGAAGTAACTCGCTCCAATAATTAAGATTGAATTATAAACAGTAGTGACGTTGGTTATTACTGATCGTAGATAAAGGAAAAGATACCATGAAGATGTCTAGAAGGTTTTTACTTCGGTCCTTTCTGCCTGTACTCGGGGCATTGAGTGTGCTGGGAATGGGTAATATGTCCTCGTTGCTTGCTCAAGGCACGCGAACGGAACAGGGTATTCGGCTCATTCATCCTTCTGCGCCAACCGCCGGCATCAGTTTGATTCCGCCCACCGGTATTACTTCATACTCACTTACACTACCGGCTTCTCAGTCGCAACTGGGCACAAGCTCTCTGCTCGTAAACAACGGTACCGGCCTTCTTACATGGACAACTGCCTCATCGTTTATTGGTAATAATGCATGGGGCCTACTCGGTAATAGTAACACCGATTCTACCACAGCTTTCATCGGTACCACGGATGAAACACCGGGACGCCCGTTGGTGTTTAAAACTGATGGTGTCGAGCGCATGCGCATCAATGGCCAGCAAGGATTGATCGGTATTGGTACGAGTACTCCCTCTTCTCAACTATCCATCACAAGTAGCAACAGCAATGCCGTGTCGATCGGCGGCAACCTAACCACCGCTGATTTACAGTGGAGCACACTCGCGAATGAGCGTGTAGTGCTATTAAGTGGTGCAAACGGCGCAAACGGCTACGCTACACTTACACTTGTTTCGAATAATACCGAAGCAAGCGGACAAACTCTTGGTAATATTATGTTCGGCCAAACGGTAAGCGGGAAGTCCGGCTCAATTGCGGGATTGAAAGCATCAATTTCGGCAGCCAGTTCCGGCACCGGTGGCACGGTAGGCGGATTTGGCGGTGAGATGGTGTTCTTTACACGCTCCGACAATGCTGTATCGCTGACTGAGCGCATGCGCATTACGAGTTCGGGTAATGTGGGTATTGGAGATGCATCGCCTGCAGCATTGTTTACAGTTGGAAACGGTGATCTTTTTCAAGTCAACTCGTCGGGTAACGTTTTGATTGGAGATGTTACAACAGGAAGCACAAAATCCCTAACCTTTGGTAATTCGGGCAGTGGATTTGGCGCAATGCTGGTAAAGAATGCCACAGCAAACTCACAGATTTTTGATTTCTATTACGGGCGTCATACCAATCAAAATGGATCGAGTCTGCGCTTTTGGCGCGATCAGGCAAAGCAGGTGGCAGTACTCACCGGTAATGGCGATTTTGGATTGGGCAGCACCGCGCCATCTCAGCGTTTGCACGTGGCAGGCGGAAACGTTCTCATCGACACCTCCGCTGCATCCACCGCAGGTCAGTTGCAACTCATGAACCCCGCGCGCACCTTCCAAACAAATATTCAAGCAGGCGCTCAGTCTGCGAACATTACATATACACTGCCGACCACGGCACCCACAGCAGGACAGTTGCTAAGCAGTGACGCAAGCGGCAATATGAGCTGGGCAAATCCATCGGCTGCAAGCTGGACATTGACGGGTAATGGAAGTACAAATCCTTCAACCAACTACATTGGTACTTCTGATGCGGTTGATTTCGTTATTCGCACCACCGGTACTGAACGCATGCGTGTTACGAGTGGCGGCAATGTGGGTATTGGAATAGCTAGTCCGCAGGCATCGTTAGATGTGGCGCGCGGAAATACTGATTCCGGATACGATCAGGGAGAGCAGGCAATTATCATTCGCAATAATGTTACAACTGCCAACGGGCGCATGGGACTTCGGTTCACCTCGGGAACAGGTGCTACCGGTTTAGCGCAGATCGATCTTCTAAATGGCGCTACAACTACTCAGGGAATTCTGTCTTTTGGAACACGTAACGCGGCAGGAACCATTGCCGAGCGCATGCGCATTGCTGCATCCGGTGAGGTAGGAATTGGAACAACATCCCCTTCACAACGCTTGCAGGTTTCCGGCGGTAATGTTCTCATCGACACATCGGCAGCATCTACCGCTGGCCAATTGCAACTCATGAACCCCGCGCGTACCTTCCAAACCAACATTCAATCCGGTGCGCAAGCAACGAACATTACGTACACCTTGCCTACAGCCGCTCCCTCCGCGGATGGTCAGGTGCTTACTGCAACCACAGGTGGAGCAATGAGCTGGTCCACGGCACTAACGGGCACAACAGGCTGGTCCACTGCAGGTAACAACCTTGCCACGGTAACTGCCACCCTTGGCAGTGCACCAAGCGGTCCGTTTTTGGGAACCACCACAGGCAATACTCAAGCGCTGCAGATCTCGATGAACAACGTGGTTCAGGCGATTATGTCTAGCGCGGGAGTGTTGAGCTTGAATAAAGACATGCTTGTGAATGGTGTAACTGTGGGCACGGGAGCGGGAAGTATTAGTTCGAATGTGGCTGTGGGTGTATCGGCTCTGTCCGCAAATACCTCGGGAAGTCAAAACACATCAATAGGCTTGCGAACATTGCTGTCCAACACCTCGGGAAGTCAAAACACGGCCGTGGGAAGGGAAGCATTGCAATCAAATACTACCGGAGGTCAAAACACAGCAAGCGGTGTGAGCGCTTTGACTTCCAACACCACCGGAGTGCAAAACACAGCAAGTGGTGTTAACGCTTTGCGATCTAGTACCGTCGGAAATTATAATACGGCAATTGGTGTGAGTGCTATGCATTCCAATACTACCGGAAATCAAAACGAGGCTAGCGGTTCGAACGCTTTATACTCCAACACCACCGGAAGTAACAATACTGCAAGCGGTTTTGCCGCTTTATATGGCAACACCATCGGAGACAACAATACGGCTGTAGGTTTAGACGCGGGCAGATATACTATTTCCAGCACAGCTCTAACCTCGGCCAGCTCTAGTGTGTTTATCGGAAACGATACGCGCGCGCTGGCAGATGGTGATGCGAACAGTATTATCATCGGCTCCGGTGCACGTGGTCTCGGCAGCAACAGTGCCGTCCTCGGTAACAGTAGCATTACAGCCACTCGCCTACAAGGTCGTGTAGGTGTGGGCGCAGATCCCACCGTAGCAGCCGGCGATGCACAACTTCAGGTTACCGCTGCGGCTGCAGCAAACAGAGGATTGGTTGTTAAAGGTGCTGCCTCGCAAACAGCCAATCTCTTCGAAGCCCAGAATAATTCCGGCACCGCGCAGTTCAGCATTGGGTCTTCCGGTGCCACAACGGTAGGAGGTGCACTGACGCTCAGCTCTGTTGCCTCCTCATCTGCCGCAGACTCCGTGCTACTTATCAATAGTAGCGGTGTAGTAACCAGATCTACTCGTATTGCCCTTGCTAGTTCAAGCGCTTGGACGCTAAGCGGTAATGCAAGCACCAATGCATCAACCAACTATATCGGTACTTCCGATGCAGTGGACTTTGTAACACGCACATCAGGTACTGAGCGTATGCGCGTTACCAGTGCCGGTAATGTTGGCATCGGAACCACTACCCCCGGAACAGACCGACTCTATGTGGACGGTGCATCTTCTGTGGCGAATTCGACAGACTTTTCTTCGATCAACATTCTTACTCTGGGTCGCCCCGTCTTGCCGGCTGTTTCGTATGCACAAAAAGCGATGTTTGCTCTCTCCCGATATGAGAATGGTGGCGTCGGCACTTTAGGAGCCCGCACGCGCCTCGATATTCGCCTTCGTGCCGAGCAATCTGATGAAACTCAGGTAATGACCCTACGTAGTGACGGACGTGTCGGTATCGGTAATACGGCGCCCGGGTATTTGCTTGATGTAAACGGCACCATGGGTGTAACCGGCAATGCCACCTTTAGCGGTAATGTAGGTATGGGTACAACGCCACTCACCGAGCGCGCTGCTGTATGGGGTACCACCAGCGTTAGCAATGCAACCGATTTTACGCCTCATAACGTTTTCTCCATCGGTCGCCCTTTCCTTGCCAACGTGTCCTATGATCAAAAAGCAATTTTTGCTTTACGTCGCTGGGAGAACGGCCCTTCGTTTGCAGCCCGATCACAGCTGGATCTAAAACTTCGGAATGTACAAACCGATGAAGTTGACGTAATGTCGTTCTTGAGCTCCGGTAATGTGGGCGTTGGTACAACATCCCCCTCACAGCGTTTTCAAGTTTCCGGCGGCAATGTTCTCATCGATACCTCCGCTGCATCCACCGCAGGTCAATTACAATTCATGAACCCCGCGCGTACCTTCCAGACAAACATTCGTGCAGGCGCGCAAACAGCGAACATTACCTACACCTTGCCCACAGCTGCACCCACAGCAGGACAAGTTCTTACAAGCGACGCAAGTGGAAACATGAGCTGGGCGGCTGCATCGGCGACGAGTTGGGGACTGACAGGTAACGCCGGTACCAGCGCAACAACAAACTTTATTGGTACAACGGATGCGGTGGACTTTGTAGCGCGTACGAACAACATCGAACGCATGCGGATTGTCAGTGGGGGCAGGATAGAGATTCCGGGAACTATCCGGATGACGGGCACGGCTCCCAGTACGCTCTTCCAGATCAACGGTGAGACAACCACCACGGGACTTCCATCTGCAGACGGTTATAACATACGATACGACAACGATCTTTTCGGCTCCACCATCGATGGTTTACTTTTCGAGAAGACGGATTTTGGCGAGTCTACGGTAGACGGCGGCGTAATGTTCGCTAATCGTTCCACCACCGGCACGCGAACGGTTGCGATGTCCATCAGAGGCCGCAATGGTTTAGTAGGTATCGGTATTGCCGATCCCACGAATGCCGTCCAGATCGACCAAGGAACAGGTGTAGCATCGTACGCGCAGTTCACTGCCGGTACGACTACCGGTGTAACATCCAATGACGGTGCGGTATTAGGAATTGATGCATCCGGAAATGCGTGGATGAATCAGCGTGAGAATCTCTCATTAATCTTTGCCACGAACAACACCGAGCGCATGCGCATTGAAAATGGTGGTTCTGTTGTTATAGGCAACGGTTCGGCTTCTTCCATTCCTTCAACCGGTATTCTGGAAGGAACAGACGGTAGCGGTACAAACATCGCCGGAGCCGAGCTGCGCTTACAAGGTGGTCAAGGCACCGGTACCGGTTCCGGTGGAGCTCTCACATTCTATACCAGCGCATCGGGCAGCGCGGGAACAACAACGAACACGGCTTCGGAGCGTATGCGCATTACAGGCGCAGGTAATGTGGGTATAGGTCTTTCGGCACCAAAAACCCGCTTACAAATAAGTAATGGTATACTGACGGTGGACAATGCGTTCAGCTATGATGCGAACGCCCTGTTGATTGCTCACCCCACACCTACGTCCAACACCGCACTGAACGATCCTCAAACTGTTTTGTATTTGGTTCGAGAGGGTACTAACGGACAAGCATATGCCGCCGGAGTAGAGATGAGCCTGTCGCGCTACTCTGCTGCCGGTGTTTCCTCAAATACACGATATGACATTTCCTTGGCGAACAGTACTTTCTTGTCAAGTAAGACTACCGTCATGACCATGCTGTCGTCGGGAAATGTGGGCATAAACAAGACAGCGCCTACGCAAGCATTGGATGTCAACGGTAATGTGCTTGTTAACCGGCGCATTTCCATTGGCGCATCGTCGGGTGTTACCAAGCTTTCTATTGGCAATGGATTTAGTGATGGCACGTACACAGCTTATGTGGGTGATACAAATGCAATATTCGTTACTCATCCTGTACCAACATCAACTACAGCATTAAACGATCCGTTGCCGGTGCTTGTGCTTCATCGAGATGGAACCTCCGGACAATCCTTTGGAGCCGGTGCGCTCTTTAATATTTCACGGTACGAGAACAACTCTACGAATTCTCGTACACGCATGGATATTGACCTTGCGGATGGTGTTTCCTTTAGTCAGAAGAGAACCGTCATTACCTATCTTTCAAGTGGTAATATCGGAGTGGGTACAATAGCCCCCTCGCAACGTTTGCATGTCTCGGGCGGAAACATTCTCATCGATACCTCCGCTGCATCCACGGCAGGTCAATTACAACTCATGAACCCCGCGCGTACCTTCCAGACAAACATTCGTGCAGGCGCGCAAACAGCGAACATTACCTACACATTGCCCACAGCTGCACCCACAGCAGGACAAGTTCTTACAAGCGACGCAAGCGGTAATATGAGCTGGGCGACTGCCACCTCAACGAGTTGGGGATTGACAGGTAATGCAAGCACAAATCCATCGACTAACTATCTTGGTACCTCCGACGCACAGCCACTGGTTATTCGTACTGCAGCTATAGAGCGAGTCCGAGTCGTGGCTTCCGGAAATGTAGGTATAGGAACAAACAATCCTCTGAACAATCTTCATGTTTCAGGCGCGGCGGCAATTGGCGCAGGATATGTAACGTACTATTGGCAGCCGTCTGCGGGCGATAAGGTGTTACAGTTATCCAGCCAAACAACTCCCACCACTGGAACAGGAAGTGTAATTATACTTGGTGGAAGGTTTAGTAGTGGCTCAAATGATGTTACCACATGGGCATCAATAGCGGGACTTAAAGAGAATTCAACGAACGGTGATGGCGACGGATACCTTGCATTTTTCACAGCCAAGGAGAGTCAGGCCGGATCGTTTGAACGTATGAGAGTAACAAGCGCTGGTAACGTGGGGATTGGAACCACAACTCCCGGTTCAGTCTTGCAGGTTAATGGCGGTGCGGCAATAGGTTATTCCGCATCCACCGCAGCGCCGGCAAACGGGTTGATAGTCTCCGGTGCTACAACTATAGGCGGTGCTTTAACTCTTAGTACCACAGCCACCGGCTCCTCCTCCGATCAAGTATTGGTAATTGACGGTTCGAATGCGGTAAAGAAAATCAC
>JBKCNS010000004.1:0-30613 GCA_046297095.1 Kapaibacterium sp. (SeqCode)
CGTTCGAACGAAGTCTCCGCATCGCGGAACTTGTCCTGCGTAACAATTTTCGTTACTTCGTTGTTGTCGTTGAAGGTGTAAACACACGACACGGTAGTGCCGTGATCGCTGAGAATGGCGCGAGCAGAATTTCCGTTCACCGCCTCCCAGCGCAGCTGGCCACCGGGTATCAGCGATGTGGGGAACCAAATACACTCCATGAGAATGCGCGCGAGCAATGCCGACGCTACCTCCTGGCCATCGGGATCGAACATCGTAATCATGCCAAGGAACTTTACTCGGCCGGAGGCCTGGCCGCTGCCGTAAAGCAGCTGCGCGTCTTGCCAAGAAAACGCTGAGTTCTTCATTTTGGCATGCCACACAAAGCCGGGGATTGTTCCGCTATAATAGGCCATGGCGCGCAGTTCTGACCATTCCGGCTGAGCCAGCGACCGCCATTGACCGTGCTGCTTTACGGTTACAAAGCGTGCTTGCTCCACACCGGGATTGATCACATGTTCCAGAAAGGCCTGCACCGGGCGCGGAAGCGAAGCCACGATATCATGGTTCATTTTTTTGTGCGGACGTGACCATTCCGCCTCGCGCAGCCGCTTAACGGTTCGCGCGCGGCGCATTGTGGCACGCACAATACTCGAGACGATCACGACGGCAATCGTCCCTACAACCACCGATGTTATAAAGATTAACTTTTCCATACACATTGAAACGCTAGGTGAGCGCCATCCCCTTCTTCAATCAATTTGCATTATTTTTCCCAAGTACCAAAGCAAGCAGATGTATTTGTCCTAAATTCATTCGCAATCTTTGGAATTCGCAGTGGTCGGCTTTGCAGTTGTAGAACTTTTTTCGCCACTCCTTTCTCTGTCACCATGGTCTTCACTCGACGAATCTCCTGCATACTGCCGGAGAGCATCATTGTTGTTATTGCCGTTGCTTTTTGGAATGAAAACGCACGCGCGCAGTCGACTGTACTCCATTCCGTGCTGCAGTCCGGCCCGATGGTGGGTACTGTTACCATGCGCGAGGCCACACTGTGGGTGCAGACAACGCGCGCTGCGGCCGTGTGCGTTGAATATGCAGACACATCATCTCCGGGCAAGGTGTATAGAACCAATGTGGTAAAGACCGCTGCAAGCTCCTCGTTCACGGCCAAGTGCATTGCCGATAGCGTGCTGCCCGGGCGCACCTATACGTACTTTGTAGTTGCCGACGGAAAAAAGATCCAGCGGCCATACCCCTGCATGTTCAGTACTCCACCGCAATGGCAGTACCGAAGCGACCCTCCCGCGTTTCGCATTCTGGCCGGATCGTGCGCATTCATCAACGACTCCCTGTATGATAGACCCGGCAAGCCCTATGGCGGCGACTACCGCATCTTCACATCCATGGCACAGAAGGTGCCGTCTGTGGTGTTGTGGCTTGGAGACAACATGTATTTGCGCGAGTCGGACTGGACATCAAACGCAGGCATTCGCTATAGGTACACACACTCTCGCTCTATACCCGAGCTGCAACCGCTATTAGCTCGCTCCTCACACTACGCTATTTGGGACGATCATGACTACGGCCCCAACGATAGCGATCGCGGGTTCTTCAACAAGGACGCCACACGCACTGCCTTTATGGACTTCTGGGCAAACCCCACGTATGGTCTGAATAATCAAGGCACCTGCTCCGTGGCACAGTGGGGCGATGTTGACATCTTTCTGCTGGACGACCGCTGGTGGCGCACGCCAAACAAGCGCACCACCGGCCCACGCGAAATGCTAGGCCAGGTTCAGCGCGAATGGCTCATGGATAATCTTGCCTCTTCCACTGCACCATTCAAACTGGTGTGCGTGGGCGGCCAGATGCTGAACAGCCAAGCGGTGTACGAAACATTTTCCACCTTTGCCGAAGAGCGCACTCTGCTTCTTGATGCCATCAGAAAAGAAGGTATCACCGGCGTGATCTTCCTTACAGGTGATCGTCATCACGCGGAGCTCTCGCTGCTCGATGCACCGGGCGCAGCACCGGTGTACGACCTGACCACCTCGCCGCTCACATCATCGCCAAATCCAAAGGGAGAAAGCGAAGCCAATGCCTTGCGTGTTCCCGGCACGTTTACCGGTGTGCGGAACTTTGCCGTGCTGGATTTTTCCGGCCCCGCTAAAGCGCGTTCACTGCGCATCTCTGTGTGCGATACCGACGGCAAAGAACTGTGGCAGCAAACCATCAGCGCGCAAAGTCTGCGCCGGAATTCACGCTGATGCAAAGCGTGAACCTCAGTGCTATTGCGGCGCGCAGGCCAATGCGTCTACTGCTGCTCGTGGCCTTGCTTGCACGCATTGCCGCATGGGCCGTGCTGTGGAATGGCCGTCACGACGAGCAACCAATGCAAGAACCTACCAGCGAGTACGAGATCATTGCCACCTACATGCACGAAGGCAAGGGATACTCCTGTGTTTCCCAAACGCCTAACGATTTCAGCTATCGCTACATGCCGAACGCTACACCGCAGCCATCGGCATTTATGATGCCGGGCTATACCGGCGTGCTGTATGCATCGATGCTAATCTCGAACCCGGCCTGGCGAAGTTTTGCCATTACTCTTTTGCAAGCCATTACTGCGTGCGCCATCATCGTTCTCCTTGTGGCAACAGCACAAACGATGTTTACACAACGCGCCGCCTTGCTCACGGGAGTAGTGTATGCGCTGCTTCCGGAGTTTGTGGTTGCGGCAGGTACTGCTTCCAGCGTTGTGTTCGTGCACCTTGGTGTGGCGTTGTTGCTGTATATGAATGCATGCTTTGGCGATGCACCGGGCGTAGCTTCACGCAGCACTGATGACGAGCAGGAAGCTAATGGTGAGAATTCTTCACGAACACTTTTACAGGGCGGTGTTCTTTGTATAGCCGCCGCATTGCTTACAGCAATGCGTGCGGAGTCTCTGCTGCTGATTGGTGCGTTGGCAATTCGCGCGCTACTGCGCAAGAACAAGGGCGCGGCAATAGCACTTGCCCTGGGAACCGCACTGGTGCTTGTTCCGTGGAACATTCGAAACTTCATGGTGTTCCAGAGAGTTGTGCCTCTAACTACCAGTGGCGGCGTAAATCTGTATCGCGGTCACAATCCGCATAGCATTGGCACGTGGTCCGACGATTCCCTGCGTTCGCAACTGCGCGCATTACCTTTCGATGCACAGATAGAATGCCGCATCGACTCCGTGCATCGGGCAGCGGCTCTGGATGCTGTTAGCAGGAATCCTGCGCGCGAAGCAGCGCTCACCGTAGACAAAGTACTCTCGCTGCTCACTATCGATCGCCGCGATCCACGGAGCATGCACCCGGTGTATCTATTGCAAAGTGTGCTGTTCTTGATTGTTGCGGCAGCCGGATTTGTATACATGCGCCGTGAGCGTATTGCTCTGCCGGTTGTGGCGCGGGTGTTTATACTCTGCAGTGTGTTTACCGCAGCAGTATTCTTCTGCTTGCCTCGGTATCAAACTATGCTACGCATTGCCTTTGTTCCTTATGCGGGCTATGCGCTGTATAGAATCACTCAGCGTGGGCAACTACTGTCAGAGAAATGATCTGCCGCCTACTCAATGCTTAGTAAGCGCATGGGGCTTTGGGTGTGCAGGCTCTCCACCGCGGCGAGCGTAGCAGCCGTGGTGGCAGAAATCTCCTCGAACGAAATAGGCATTTCGCCGCCGGTAGTAACTGCATGAATCGTAGCGGCAATTTCTTCCGCGTGCCCCTTGGTTCCGTTGAAGGAATGCTGCGTGTGCTTCTTGCCTTTGTACTCATGCACAACAGTGAAGTTGTCCATTATGGCGCTGTGCTGCTCCGCGTGTGCCTCGAAGTATTCCTTGGGCAATGCGCCGTCTCCCTGCGCTGTGTACACAACGGTTCCTACGGAGCCATCGGCAAAGGAAATGGTGATCACAACATTGTCATGGTTGACGCCTGCCGTGTTTGCAGACACCGCACTTACCGCATGAACAGAGGTTGGCAGGGCGCCGCTCAGATACACCATGCAGTCTATAAAGTGGCATACTTCACCAACAATTCTTCCACCCTCGGCAGCTGCTTGAATCCAATGCGTTTTGGGAATAAAGCCGGCGTTCACGCGATACAGCATGGTAAGCGGGTCGCGGCGCTCACCGAAGAATTTCTTCATGCGCTGCAAGGGCGCGGAAAAGCGGCGGTTGAAGCCCACCATCACACGGCCTTTGGTTTGTGAACGCACCTGATGAATCTCCACGAGTTCTTCAGGGCTAATACACAAGGGCTTCTCAACGAACACAGCTTTGCCGGCCTTCATACTCTCTGTTACATACCGCGCATGCGAGCTGTGCGGCGAAGCGCACACCACAAGATTCACCGCACTGTTGGCAATAATCTCCATGCCATCGGTGGTGGCCATGGGCGCGTCGATGCGCTTGGCTACGGAGTGTGCATTGGCAGGTGTCGAGGCAGATACCGCTTCAATTCGAGCACCGTGCTTTTTAAGAGGCGGAATGAGCATCGACTGTGCAAAGCTTCCTGCACCTATCACTCCGGCCACTACGGCCGCTGCCGGCTTTGCCGAATGCGGGGCCACGCGCACACGCACACCGGCCTGCTCGCGCTCGTCGTAGTTCAGCACTATGCCCAGCGATGGCGAGGAGTCTTTGCCTGTCACTAAGTCGTAGGCATTCTGCGCACGGTGCAGAGGAAAGCGATGTGTGGTAAGAGCATTCACATTGATAGTGCCCTTGGCAATGCACTCCACAAAGGCCTGCATGTTTCTGTTCTCCGTCCAACGAACATAGCCGGCAGGATAATCCATACCGCCATCTTCATAGAGCGGGTCGTAGCGCCCCGGACCATAGCTACAGCTGATGCGCACGTCGATTTCTTTCTCGTAAAACGGCGAGCGTTTCAGGTTCATTCCCGTGACGCCCACTATTACAAGCTTGCCTTTTTTGCGCAGCATCTTCATGGATAGATCTACCGGCGCATCGGAATCGGTGCTGGCGGTAATGATCACGGCGTCTACACCAATGCCATGCGTGGCCGCAAGAATTGTGGGCAAGGAGTCTGCTGAACTCATCAGCGTCAGATCGCATCCCGCGGCGCGAGCGCGCTCGAACTGCGACTCGTTAATGTCTAATCCAATCACCGAGCATCCGCTTGCCTTGAGCAATTGAATGGTAAGCTGACCAAGCAAGCCAATACCGATTACAGCAACTGTTTCTCCCAGGCGCACATCGGCCTGACGCACACCCTGCAACGCAATGGCGCCCACGGTGGTGTAGGCAGCATCATCGAATGTAACGTTCTCGGGTAGGCGAACAACCAGGTTCTTCGGTACGCTCAGTATCTCTGCGTGATGGGCGTATTGAGCACCGGCACAAGCCACGCGATCGCCCACCGAAAACTCATCGCAACGAGATTCAATAACCACACCGGCAGCGCTGTAGCCCAGTGTTTTGTAGGAGTCCAGCTTCGAGAGTACTTTTTGGACGGTGGTTTTAATGCCATCCTTCTTCATCATTTCGAACACCTGACGCACCTGATCCGGCTGCTTGCGCGCGCGGTCGATCAGCGAGCTCTGCGCAGACTGCACACTGGTTCTCTCCGTGCCTGCGCTGATAAGCGATGAGCATGTGCGCACAAGAACGCCGCCGGGCTTGCATCCCGGAGCCGGCAGCTCTTCGATGGAGAGTTCGCCCGATTGAAGATGTTGAAGAACCTGAAGCATGGTGAGGTTGTGTGTTTGTGAACGCGGCAAAATACAACATGGCGCAAAGAGGACTGCAGAGAAGGCGCCGGGGGCGGAGCATATTACCACTCACCCCACTCGCCAATTTCCTTTTGCTCATACGCACTTTGTACCGTGGCTCAATTCATCACAAAAAAAACCGCCCGGGAGAAAACTCCGAGGCGGTTCAGTTTTTAGAAGCGTGGGCTTCGGCAGCGTCGAAGCAATTAAGCTTTTTTCGCTGTGCGCTTCACAGGAATAATCGGTGACGATTCCTCTGCCACGGCATCGGGAACAATTGCTTCCTGGCCGAAGATATTGCCTGCTTCGCTCTTCACGAGCATGTCCTGGTAACGGCGCAAACCGGTACCTGCAGGGATCAGCTGACCAAGAATGATATTCTCCTTCAAACCGTGCATGTGATCCACCTTTGCGGAAGCCGATGCGTCCGAAAGAACGCGTGTGGTTTCCTGGAACGAAGCTGCAGACAGCCACGACTCCGTGGTGAGCGACGCCTGGGTAATTCCCAAGAGCAACGGCCCGGCAATAGCAGGTTCGGCCTTGCGAGCCTTCGCCGGCTTTTTCTCCTTCTTTGTTGCTTCGTCGTTTGCTTCTTTGAATCTCTTCTTCGAAACAACCTCACCGAACTTCAGCTTGGTGTCGCCCTTTTCGGTGATCACCACACAGTTCTTCAGATACTCGTTTTCGTCGTTGAATGCGATACGATCGATTTGATCGTTCTCCAGATAGCGTGAATCGCCGCCGTCGGTAACGCGCACCTTTTGAAGCATCTGGCGTACGATAATCTCGATGTGCTTGTCGTTGATCTTCACACCCTGCATACGATACACTTCCTGAATCTCGTTGGTCAGGTAGCTCTGCACTGCAGCGGTACCACTGATAGCAAGAATATCGTGAGGATTGATTGCACCTTCCGTCAAGCGCTCGCCTGCGCGAACCAGATCGCCGTCTTGCACAAGGATGTAGCGGCCCGAAGGAGCTGAGTATTCCTTGCGTGTTTGACCATCAAGACTTGTTACGTAGATAGTGATAGCACCACGCTTGGGCTTGGGGTCCTTGCTGATGATACCGTCGATCTCCGCAATCACGGCAGGGTTCTGCGGTGAACGCGCTTCGAAGAGCTCTGTTACTCGGGGCAAACCTCCCGTGATGTCGCGGGTACGGCCTAAGTCTCGAGGCATCTTTACAAGCTTACCGCCCACGCCCAGCTTTTCGTTTTCGTCCACGATAATCTGTGCGCGTGAAGGAATGCTGTAGGATGCAAGCACGGTGCCGTCGTCGGCAACGATCTCGATGGCCGGGAACTTTGTTTTATCCCGCGAGTCGATAACCATCTTTGCGATGTGACCAGTTTGCTCGTCGTTCTCTTCGCGATAGGTTACGTTCAATACAAGGTCCTTGTAACGTACGCGTCCGGCACGCTCGGTGATAATCACGGCATTGTAGGGGTCCCACTCGTACAGCAACTCGCCCTTTTGCACCTTCTTGCCGTCGTGCACTTTGAGCACAGCGCCATAGGTAACATCGTAGCGGGTGATCACTCGTGAAGAATCCTTCTCGATAATGTTGATTACACCGGAACGACTTACTACTGTTTCCACGTCGTTCTCTTCGTCGTCGATGAAGCGAACGGTGCGGATGTTTTCAAATTGAATAACACCATCGGCCTTGGAAATAACGGTCGATTGCGAAGCAACCAAAGACGCCGTACCACCGGTGTGGAAGGTACGCAGTGTAAGCTGTGTACCCGGCTCGCCGATAGACTGCGATGCAATGGTACCAACGGCTTCACCGGTATCCACAATCTGGCCCGATGCCAGGTTGCGGCCGTAACACTTGGCACACACACCGTGACGGGCTTCACATGTAAGCACGGAACGGATGGTGACTTCTTCGATAGATGCTGCCTCGATAGCTGCTGCCTTTGCCTCATCGATCAGTTCGGCCTTGTGAACAATAATGTTCTTCGGGTTTTCGGGATCGGTAACGTCGTTCAACGCAACGCGACCAAGCAGACGTTCCGCCAACGGCTCCTTGATTTCCTCGCCGTCCTTGAGTGCACGCGTGGGCACGCCGCGGATGGTTCCGCAATCTGCCAGCGTTACAATCATGTCTTGAGCAACATCGTGCAAGCGGCGTGTAAGGTAACCGGCATCCGCTGTTTTAAGAGCGGTATCGGCCAGACCCTTACGCGCACCGTGCGTAGAAATGAAGTACTCAAGAATGGAAAGACCTTCGCGGAAGTTCGAAACGATAGGTGTTTCGATAAGCTCGCCCGTAGATCCTGTCATGGACTTTTGGGGCTTAGCCATAAGACCACGCATACCTGCTACCTGACGAATCTGCTCCTTAGAACCCCGCGCTTGCGAATCGAGCATCATCCAGAATACGTTGAAACCATCGTTGGCTTTTTGAAGCTCGTTGTAGAGCTTGTCTGCCACACGGTTTGTAGCCGTGGACCACGTATCGATAATCTTGTTGTAGCGTTCGCCATTCGAGATAATACCGTTCTCGTAGTACGAACGAATTTGATCCACCTGCTCTTGGGCTTTGCCTACGATGTCGTCTTTCACGGTAGGTACTACCAAGTCGTGAATAGACACCGACAAACCACCGCGCATAGCGTAGCTGAAACCAAGGTCCTTGAGGTTGTCAAGGAACTCAACGGTTTTAGCAAGACCCACAGTACGGAAGCAAAGACCGATGATCTGCTTCAAACGCTTCTTGGCGAGCAACTCGTTCAAGAAGCCGATCTCTTTGGGCACGATACGATTGAAGATGATACGACCGGTAGATGTTTCAATCATCTGGCGATCGATACGCACCTTAATCTTCGCATGCAGAGCAAGCTTGCCGCTGTTGTGAGCAATAATTACCTCGGCCGGCGATGAAAACACCTTGCCTTCGCCCTTTGCGCCCGGACGAATCTTTGTGAGGTAATAGGTTCCAAGCACCATGTCCTGCGAAGGTACTGCTACCGGCTCACCATTCTGCGTGTGCACAATGTTGTGCGGAGCAAGCATCAAAAGCAAGGCCTCGAGCTGAGCTTCGTGGCTAAGCGGAACGTGCACGGCCATTTGGTCACCGTCGAAGTCGGCATTGAAGGCCGTTGTTACCAGCGGGTGCAGCTGAATAGCTTTACCTTCGATAAGGCGCGGCTGGAATGCCTGAATACCAAGGCGGTGCAGTGTGGGAGCACGGTTCAACAAGATTGGGTGACCGTCGATCACCTTCTCCAGAATATCCCATACTTCGTTGGTCTTGCGCTCTACCATCTTCTTTGCGCTCTTTACCGTCTTCACATGTCCGCGCTCAATGAGCTTACGAATAATGAAGGGCTTGAAGAGCTCAACAGCCATGTCTTTGGGCAGACCGCAATCCGAAATACGGAGCTCGGGTCCTACCACGATTACCGAACGGCCGGAGTAATCCACGCGCTTACCAAGCAAGTTCTGACGGAAGCGACCTGTTTTACCCTTGAGTGTGTCGGAGAGCGACTTCAGCGCGCGTTGCGATTCGGAACGAACTGCACGGCGTGAGTTGTCGAACAATGCATCAACAGCTTCCTGAAGCATGCGCTTTTCGTTACGCAGAATTACTTCCGGTGCTTTGATGTCGATAAGGCGCTTCAAACGATTGTTGCGAATGATCACTCGGCGATACAAGTCGTTCAAGTCCGATGTTGCAAATCGACCGCCCTCCAAGGGCACCAGCGGACGAAGGTCCGGCGGAATCACAGGGATTACATCGAGTACCATCCACTCCGCTTTGTTCGGTGTACGAATGTCGCCAAGCGTACGGAACATATCCAGAATGCGAAGACGCTTGAGCAGATCTGCCTTGCGCTGTTGTGATGTTTCTTCGTGAAGCAACATCTTCAAACGCGGATACTCTTCATCGGGATCGATACGACGCAACAATTCCTTTACGGCTTCACCGCCAATAAGGGCGATAAACTTGTTCGGATCCTCGTCGTCCAAGTCGCGCTCTGCCTTGGGCATGGACGCGAGCAAATCCAGGTACTGCTCTTCGGTGATCAAATCCTTGTAATTCAAACCGGTGCTTCCGGGCTGAATAACTACATAGGATTCGTAATACACGATGCGCTCTGCGTCTTTGGTAGGCATACCAAGCACGCCACCAATCTTGGACGGCAGCGAGCGCAAGAACCAAATGTGTACCACGGGCACGGCCAGCATAATGTGGCCCATGCGCTCACGGCGAACGGACTTTTGCGTTACTTCTACACCGCAGCGATCGCACACGATGCCTTTGTAACGGATTCGCTTGTACTTACCGCAGGCGCATTCCCAGTCGCGAATAGGACCGAAAATCTTTTCGCAAAACAAACCGTCTTTTTCCGGACGGAAGGAGCGATAGTTGATGGTTTCCGGCTTCGTGACTTCGCCGTGTGAGCGGTTCAGTATATCGTCCGGCGAAGAAATCTTCACCTGTATCTGACGAAATCCGCGGCGCGGAATACTTAATGATTGCATCATAGGTTTTATCTCCCGGTATGGAGTCTATTTTGATTTTCAATTATTGTTTCAGACGGTACCCACAGTGTGCGCTTGTTAGTCGATCTTAACATCCAAGCACAAGCCCTGAAGCTCGCGCACAAGAACGTTGAACGACTCCGGAATATTCGGGTTCGGCATGTTCTCACCTTTCACGATGCTCTCGTACATCTTTGCACGACCTTGCACATCGTCGGACTTCACGGTGATCATTTCCTGCAATGTTGCTGCCGCTCCGTATGCTTCCAGAGCCCACACCTCCATCTCACCAAGTCGCTGACCGCCAAACTGCGCTTTACCACCAAGCGGCTGCTGGGTAATAAGGCTGTACGGCCCGATGGAACGAGCGTGAATCTTGTCTTCCACAAGGTGCGAGAGTTTCAACATGTAAATCACACCCACAGTTACCTGGTGGTCGAAGGGATCGCCTGTGCGACCGTCGTACAATACTGTCTTTCCTGTGCTCGGCAAACCTGCTTTGTCCAGGTACTCGCTTACTTCACCCCATGATGCGCCGTCGAAAATCGGCGTTGCAAAGTGCACGCCCAGTTTCACTGCTGCCCATCCCAGAGCTGTTTCGTACAGCTGACCCAAGTTCATACGAGAAGGTACGCCTAGGGGGTTCAGAATGATATCAACGGGTGTACCATCGGGCAAGAACGGCATGTCTTCCACGTTAACGATCTTGGAAACAATACCCTTGTTACCGTGGCGACCTGCCATCTTATCACCCACTTGAAGCTTGCGCTTCTTGGCGATATACACCTTGGCCATTTGAAGAATACCGGGCTGGAGTTCGTCGCCCTGAGCAATCTTGTTGCGATCCACACGCGCCTGCTGCTGCAGTATTGCGCGCTGTGCTTGATAGCTCTCGAGCAAGCGCGATGCAAGGTTCATGGCCTTCTTGTCTGCCACCCAGGGGTTAGCAGTGCTAAGGTTCTCGGGAACCAAATCGCCCTTGTCGTATTTCTCGCGGAGATTTGCCGCGGTGATCTTGCTACCGCTGGAGTAGATACGCTTATCGTCTGTGGCACGAACACCCATGCTGGTTTCGCCATCAAGGATCTTTCCTAGACGCTCGATAAAATCAACATCCAAGTCGCGCAGTTGCGCTGCTTCGCGGCGGTTGATTGCATCTTGGCGCTTCTTCTCTTCGGCGCGGAATTCCGTATCGGTGGTCATCATGCGGCGAGCAAACACCTTGGTGTTGATCACTACACCGCTAAGGCCCGGAGGCGCTTTCAACGATACATCCTTTACATCGCCGGCTTTATCACCGAAGATGGCGCGAAGAAGTTTCTCTTCGGGAGTAGGATCAGACTCGCCTTTGGGCGTGATCTTACCAATGAGAATATCGCCTTCTTTGATCTTCGTTCCGATGTTTACGATTCCGCCTTCATCAAGATCCTTTGTGGCTTCGTCGCTCACGTTAGGAATCTCGCGTGTGAACTCTTCTTCGCCGCGCTTTGTATCGCGCACTTGAAGCGTGTATTCCTC
Source organism: Kapaibacterium sp. (SeqCode) (assembly GCA_046297095.1). Classification (GTDB taxonomy): domain Bacteria; phylum Bacteroidota; class Ignavibacteria; order Kapaibacteriales; family NICIL-2; genus JBBATK01. The sequence goes on from JBKCNS010000004.1 coordinate 11,763, forward strand.
GATGTGAATAGAGGTAAACACATCACGAGCAACGAGTCGTTCGCTGATAATGATAGCATCCTCGAAGTTGTAACCGCGCCAGGGCATGAATGCCACAAGCACGTTACGACCAAGTGCCAACTCACCCATTTCGGTAGAGGCACCGTCTGCCAAGGGCATACCCTTTGTTACACGCTGACCACGAGCCACAACCGGCTTGTGATTGATACAGGTATCTTGGTTTGTACGGAAGTACTTCAGGAGCGGATAGGTTACCATGTTGTCGCCGCCAAACGAGGTCAGACGCTCATCGGCAGTGCGATCATCGTCGTAACGAACGCGGATGAAATCTGCGCATACGTAATCAACCTCACCCTCGCCTTCGGCAAGAATCATAGCGCGGGAGTCGCGTGCTACACGCGCTTCCATGCCGGTACCCACACGCGGTGCCTCGGGGCGCAACAGCGGCACGCCTTGGCGTTGCATGTTCGAACCCATGAGTGCACGGTTCGCGTCGTCGTGCTCAAGGAAGGGAATAAGCGATGCAGCGGGCGACGTAATCTGGTCTGCCGTCATGTCCATGTAGTGAACATCCTTGGGATCCACCATTACGTAGTCACCACTTTGACGAGCGCGAATACGCTCTTCCGCAAAACGATTGTTCTTGTCCAACTCTGTGGAAGCGGGAGCGATGATCAAGCCATCCTCGCGCTCTGCCGGCAAGAACTCTACATCCTCGGTTACCTTACCGTTTACCACTTTACGATACGGTGTTTCGATAAATCCAAACGCGTTGATGCGCGAGTGCATTGCCAGAGACGAGATAAGACCGATGTTCGGACCTTCAGGTGTCTCGATTGGGCACAAGCGACCGTAGTGTGTGTAGTGAACGTCACGAACCTCGAAGCCTGCGCGCTCACGGGTAAGACCGCCCGGTCCCAGCGCCGATGTACGACGCTTGTGCGTGATCTCCGAAAGCGGATTGGTTTGGTCCATGAACTGCGATAGCTGATTGGTTCCGAAGAACTGATTCACTACGCTGGTGATGGTACGTGCATTTACGAGTTCAGCCGGTGTAATACTCTCACCATCGTGAATGGACAAACGCTCCTTGATGGTGCGCGCCATACGGGTAAGACCGGTATTGAATTGTGTTGTCATCTGCTCACCCACGGTGCGCACACGGCGATTACCCAAGTGGTCGATATCATCCACAGGGCGCTTCATGTCGCGAAGGTCGATCAAATAACGAAGAATCTCTACGATGTCTTCTTTGGTCAACGTAGTGGTTTGCTTGGACTGATCCAGCTTCAGCTTGTCGTTGATACGATAGCGTCCTACCACACCCAGGTCGTAGCGCTTTTCGTCGAAGAACAGCTTGTGAATAAGGCCGTATGCGGTGTCCATGTCGGGCGGCTCGCTGGAGCGCATCTGACGGTAGATGGCTTCCAAAGCATCTTCGCGGTTGCGCGAGGTGTCTTTGGCAAGTGTCTTGCTGATGATAGGCTCATCGCTGGCTTGGGTGTATTTGTAGAGCTCAATCTCCTCTACGCCCGATGCCTTGATCGCAGCAAACAGCGGCTCGTCGATTACCTGCTCGCGAGTAGCTATAATCTCGCCGGTGTTCATGTCTACCATGTCGGCAGAAATTTTGCGACCGATGATTTCGTTCGTGAATTTCTTCCGCGGCAGTTTCACGGAAAGATCGAACAAGGTGAGAATCTCTTCGTCCGTGGAATATCCAAGAGCGCGAAGCAACATGGTTACGGGGAACTTCTTCTTGCGATCGATGTACGCGTACATCACGTCGTGGATGTCGGTGGTAAACTCCACCCACGATCCCTTGAACGGAATAATACGCGCGGAGAAAATCTTCGTGCCGTTCGGGTGAAGCGCTTCATCGAAGAATACACCCGGTGAGCGGTGCAGCTGCGATACGATAACACGCTCTGCTCCGTTGATGATAAAGGTTCCGCGCGGTGTCATGGCGGGCACGTTACCAAGGTACACTTCCTGCTCTACAGCTTCGATGTAATCCTCGGAACTCTTGTCTGCCTTCGACGACAAACGCAACTTTGCTTTCAGCGTCTTGGCAAAGGTCAATTCGCGTTCACGGCATTCTTCTTCGGTGTACTTCGGCTTCTCGATGATGTACTCCAAGAACTCCAATTGGAAGAGCTCGGATTGATCGAGAATAGGAAAGTTCATAAGAAACGCGCCTTGCAAGCCTTTAGGCAGGCGGTCCTGAGGAGCAGCGTCCTCTTGCAAAAACTCGTTGTAGGATTGTATCTGTACGCCCAGAAGATCTACATAAAACCGCTCGTCGGAAACCTTTGCAAAGGATATGCGGTTCCGCAGATGAACGATTCCTCCGTCGTCATGCGATACGATAGCTTCGCGTTTACGTTGCGATGATGCCATGACCCAAAACCTTTAATAGATAAAAAATAATTACTCTTCTTTGTTCTTCTTCGACTTACTTCGACTTACTTCGTCCTGCTTCGTCTTACTTCTCCATCCTCAACCAATCAACCAATAAAAAAAGGACTTTCTGTCTACTTGCTGTATTTCCGGCAAGCAGTGAGAAAATCCTTTGCAAAAAACTATCGCTATTTGATCTGACCATCGGTGGGCATGCGCGCCCATGCTTTTTTCATGCGCTGACGCACGTGGCAAACGATACTATTGTGCATGCTCTTTCAGCATCGAATCACAAGAGCACACGGACCACAGGAAGTCATGCACCTGATTGAGCTTCAGCCGTGCTGCAGGCCTTACGGGTAGTACCGTGTAGCCATGCCGGCCGCTCTCTCACTACTCTTTAATTATTGACGGATAAGCGTAATAGAAATCCACCACGCAGACCCCGACCACATTTTCGCCGTTATTTTTTTCGGCAACATTTTTACCGACAACAGCTCACACGACTTCTCGTGTGAGCTGTTACGGAACAACAGTTGTGTTTTGGCTGAATTCGTCAGCGCGACGCCAATTACTTCAAGGTAACTTTTGCGCCTGCTTCTTCGAGCTTCTTCTTCAATCCTTCTGCATCTTCCTTGGTAGCGCCTTCCTTGATGATCTTCGGAGCGCCTTCTACCATGTCCTTTGCTTCCTTCAAGCCAAGGCCGGTGATTTCGCGTACTACCTTGATAACGTTGAGCTTTTGTGCTCCGCCGTCGGTGAGTTCTACGTCGAATTCGGTCTTCTCTTCAACAGGCGCTGCTGCTGCTGCACCCGGAGCTGCACCCATCATCATCGGTGCTGCTGCTGTTACGCCGAACTTGTCTTCCAAAGCCTTCTTGAGTTCGGAAGCTTCGCCAAGTGTGAGGGCGCTGATCTTCTCTACGAGTTCTTCGATATTTGCTGCCATTGTCTACTCCTGAAAAAAAATGATATTAAAAATTTAATCTGCTATAAAAACCATCAACCTTATGCAGCCTGCTTGCGGCCCACTTCTTCGATAACCGAAGCAAGGTCGCGCATAACCGCATTGATGGAACCAACGATACCGGAGATAGGAGCGTCGATGCTGCCAAGAATTCCGGCAATGATCTCTTCCCGTGTGGGGAAGTCGGCGATTGTCTTGAGCTGTGTGCCCGGATAGACAATGTTCTCTACTACAGCAACTTTCAAACGAGGCTTTTCGGATTTAGCCGAGAAGTCACGCAGAATTTTTGCCGGAGTGATAGGATCGGATTCCTTCGCGAAGATTACAGCAGTCTGTCCGAAAAGTTCCTTTGCGGAAATCTCCGGCCCGCCTACTTCCTTCAACGCGCGGAGAATGAATGTGTTTTTTGCAACACGATATTCAATTCCCTTTGCCTTGAGTTCTTTACGAAGAGCCCAGTCCTGATCAACAGTCATGTGCGCAAAATCCACGAAGTACAATGCCGAAGCATTGCGGATTTTCTCGCCCAGTTCCGCGACGATCGCTGTTTTCTGCTCTTTTGTTACCATAAATAACCTTATTAGTAATCTGAATGCGCATCAAGGTGTACCTTGAGAAGCGATGCACACGCAGGTTTGCGTAATAGCCAATTGTAAATACCGACGTGAATTATGCTTCCGACTTCACACCCAACGATGATTCCGAAACTTTTACGCTCGGGCCCATGGTAGATGCAACGTATACACTCTTGATATACTTTCCTTTGGCAGTTGCGGGCTTAGCGCGCACAATGCTTTGGAAAATTGTTTGAAGATTATCTGCCAACTGAGCTTCGGAGAACGAGCACTTGCCGATTGCGGCTTGAACGTTTCCTGCCTTGTCAACGCGATATTCAATTTTACCGCCCTTTACTTCCTTCACCGCTTTAGCGATGTCGAAGGTAACGGTACCGGATTTAGGGTTCGGCATCAATCCGCGAGGACCGAGCACGCGGCCGAGCTTTCCTAGCTCACCCATTACGTCCGGAGTAGCAATGATTACATCGATGTCGGCCCAGCCGGCAGCAAGCTTTTCCAAGTACTCGGTAAAGCCGGCGTGATCTGCACCTGCATCCAATGCTTCTTTGTCTTTGGGACCTTTAGCAACAACAAGAACGCGAACAGTCTTACCCGTTCCGTGAGGAAGGGACACTGTACCACGTACAAGTTGATCTGCTTTGCGGGGGTCTACACCGAGTCTGATAGAGATGTCGAACGACTCGTCGAATTTTGCTTTTGCCGATTCTTTAACCGCAGCGATTGCTGAACGGAAATCGTATTCTTTGCGGCTGTCGATTTTTTTGGCCGCGGCGCGATAGCGCTTACCGTGCTTTTCCATTATACCTCCTAGTGCTGCAAGCGACGTCAACAGGGACCTTCCCTTCTTCGTCTCGCACATTGTACAACATGATGATTAAATACTATCGAGTATAACGACCGATAGCATTTAATGGCAAACCGGATAAACCGATTTATTACTGACGTTTATTGACACCGAACGAAAAACAACGCTCGTCATCAATAATTTTACAATGATTTATCTACACAAGCGCAATAGCGACAACTGTGTGATAATCTTAGCCTTCAACCGTAATGCCCATGCTGCGCGCTGAACCGGCAATCATGGAAACTGCGCTCTCCATAGAATCGCAATTAAGATCCGCCATTTTAATCTTGGCGATCTCTTCGAGCTGAGCACGCTTTACCGTACCAACTTTATTACGATTAGGCTGTCCGGAGCCCTTCTCGATACCAAGAGCCTTGGCAAGGAGAACTGCGGCCGGCGGCGACTTCACGACAAAGGTGAACGTTTTATCCGAGAAAAACGTGATTTGCGCAGGTACGATCATGCCTTGTTGCTTGGCCGTACGAGCGTTGAATTGCTTAACGAATTCCGAGCCGTTCAAACCGCGCTGACCAAATGCAGGACCAACCGGGGGAGCCATTGTTGCTTCGCCGGCCTTAAGCTGCAGCTTAAACGAACCCATTACTTTCTTTGCCATGACAAACTCTCTTTAAAACGTAAAGAATACTCTGTTTGGGGAAGCGCTACTGTGGGCGCTCAATTTCTACCTGATCAAAATCCAGTTCCACCGGTGTACGGCGGCCCAAAATTCCAACTTCTACCTTCAATTTTTGTTTTTCGTTATTTACCTCTTTAACCTGACCGGTAAAGTTCGAGAACGGACCTTCAATTACCTTGATAGGATCGCCCACCTGGAAGGTATGCTCGATGGTCGCAACATCTTTGCGCTCTTCCACTCGGCCAAGTATATGTGCCACTTCTTCAATGCGTAAAGGCTGTGGCTCGCTCTGGGCATTGGCTCCGAGGAAGCCTACCACACCATTCAAACTTCCGATCACATCTTTTACGCGCTTATCGAGCACTACTTCCAAAATGATATATCCGGGAAGGAAGTTCTTGATACGCTGACGACGCTTGCCGTTTCGCACTTCGAATACTGTTTCCTGCGGGATAGTGATGTTTAAGATCTTGTCCTGCAAGTACGGCATGCGCTTCATTTCGTACTCAAGCGCAGCTTTTACCTTAGACTCATGTCCGGTAAATGTGCGAAGTACGTACCACTTGGGTGTATGTGCCGCAGGTTGACTCATGATTAGAGTGCGTTATAAATGGATGTCATGAGAAATGTCATGGCAAGATCTACCAACCACACGAAGGTGGAAATGAGAACGCAGGTAATAGCCACAACAGACGTGGACTCGCGAAGCTGTTCGCGCGACGGCCACGAAACTTTCTTCATCTCTTTGGAGACGTCGTTGAAGAACGATTTAATCGCTTGAATTGCCATAAAAACCTCCGTTGATCACGAAACCAAACTCTCACAAACGTTAACCATCTTATGGCGGTACAATCTCCGGTTATCACACCAAAGAAACCACCAACCGACTATCTGAGCAGGGGCGGCAGGAATCGAACCCGCAACCAACGGTTTTGGAGACCGCTACTCTACCAATTGAGCTACACCCCTATTCTCGAGCTGACGAGCGGGATTGAACCGCCGACCTCTTCCTTACCAAGGAAGTGCTCTACCATCTGAGCTACGTCAGCACTCTCGATCGAGCGGGAAACGAATATGAGTTCGCTACCCTCATTTTGGCTAACCGATGCAAGTGCCACCGGCCACGCCTGCGCAAGACGACTCTCTTCCGGTTTAGCTTCCGGCGTCGAGCTCTGCACATGAATTCCTTGCTGAATCCTCACCGCGCTCATTGCGGAAATGCAAAGAGAAACTGCAAAGAACAGAGCGGGAGACGAGACTCGAACTCGCGACCAACAGCTTGGAAGGCTGTGACTCTACCAACTGAGTTACTCCCGCAAAACGCCGCGCACCTACAATGCAAAACTTGCCTCGTACGTGAGAGACGGTGACGAGTGGGCAGGGACGGATTCGAACCGCCGAAGTCGAAGACAGCAGATTTACAGTCTGCCCCTGTTGGCCACTTAGGTACCTGCCCGAGATCGTAGCCCGCTAAAATAGGGTTTTGGAGGTTATCCACAAGGAGAAATTTCACATGGCACTTTTCCACGAACCTCGCGGAACGTTTGGAAGTAGTGCACAGAACCTACGGCCGGCGCTATAAGCGAGCCATCAAGTCGGTAAATTCCTTGAAAAGGTAGTCGGAATCGTGGGGTCCGGGAGCCGCTTCCGGATGATACTGAACGCAAAAAACAGGATCGGTGGCATGCCGAAACCCGCTCAAAGTATTGTCGTTCAGGTTGACGTGTGTGGGCTTGAGATAGCTCGGTAATGTATCTATGTCTACAGCAAAACCGTGATTTTGAGAGGAAATCTCAATTTTTCCGGTCTCTAAATTTTTCACCGGATGATTTGCTCCCCGGTGACCAAAACGCAGTTTGTAGGTGGTTGCACCGTACGCCAAGCCCAGAATCTGATGCCCCAGGCATATGCCGAACACAGGTTTACCGCTGGCAATCACTTTTTTTACCGTCTCAATGCCATAATGCACCGCCGCGGGATCGCCCGGACCGTTGGAAAGGAATATTCCGTCGGGATTGCCGGCCAAAAGTTCTTCTGCCGTTGCGGTAGCGGGAAACACGGTTACATCGCAACCATAATGATGCAGTCTGCGAAGGATATTATTCTTGATACCGAAATCCAGGGCTGATACTTTGAATCGTCGCTCTACCGGCAACGGCTCCGGCAGCATATCGCCATCGTGGCGAACAGGCGAATACTCGTAGGCACTCGTTGCGGTAACTCGCGGGCACAGATCCAAACCGTTCATGGACGGTATCTGCAGCACTCTGGCTACGAGTTGTTCATCGGTCTCGGTGCTGGTGGTAATGAGGCAACGCATGGCACCCTGTGAGCGCAGAACCCGCACCAATTCACGTGTGTCAACGCCTTCAATACCAATCTTTGAAGCTTCTCGAAGATATTCTCCCAGCGACCCCGTGGCTCGCCAGTTGGAGTAATGCTTGCTATACTCATGCACAACCATTCCCTCTGCCTGTATCGCGCCGGACTCCACGTCCGCTTCGTTCACGCCGTAGTTCCCTATATGCGGATAGGTAAACGTTACAATCTGGCCGCAATAGCTGGGGTCGGTGATAATCTCCTGATAGCCGCTCATGGCGGTATTGAACACGATTTCACCCTTTGCCTCGGCGGAAGTGTCGCCAAATGCAGTTCCGTGATACACCGTTCCGTTTTCCAGGACTAATCGCGCCGGGATGTTCATGGTAAAGAGTGATTGAGTTGTTTCAGAAGCGTGTAAGCAGTTGCTAAGCGGTCGCAAAGATACTGCAGTTCATGATTTGGGCGAGTGTAAAGATGGAAGCGCGTTTGGTGAAAGCACAGGCTGAACGCTCCCGTATCATGCACCGTACCCAAAGCGCAGAACTCGGAGCAAAAAAAAGACCGCGAATTCACACCTGCACATGAAACCTACAGGCAGTTCGTCCACGGTTGTGTTTGCTAATACACATGTGCGGGCAAGCACCCGCACCACTTCTCATTCTTGACCAACGTACCGCCTAAACAATGCGCATACTTACTCTAGTCCTAATAATTGTCGCAAGTATGTACTCGCTGCAGGCGTGTTCGCGTGCGTCAAACAAGCTAACTCATCGTAGTTTCGAACAACCTATTCCACCTACCATGAATACAGATACAGCAACATTCGGTGCCGGATGCTTTTGGTGCGTAGAGGCCGTGTATCAACGCCTTGAGGGTGTGCTGCGCGTTCGCTCCGGATATGCCGGCGGCAAACGCCCGAACCCCACCTACGAACAAGTCTGCACCGGTGCTACCGGGCATGCAGAAGTTTGCGAGATTATGTACGATCCTTCCGTGATCAGCTTTGATCAGTTACTGGAAGTGTTCTGGCAGGTTCACGACCCCACTACCCTGAACCGTCAGGGCAACGATGTTGGTACACAATATCGCTCGGTGATTTTTGCTCACTCCGACGAGCAGCGCGAGCTTGCCGAGCGCCGTAAAAAAGAACTCGATGCTGCCAAGGTATGGAGCGATCCAATCGTTACCGAGATAGCGCCGGCAGCGCCCTTCTACCCTGCAGAGGATTACCACAGCAACTATTTCAATGAGCATGGCGAACAGCCGTACTGTGCTTTAGTGATAGCACCGAAGGTGGAAAAATTCAAGAAAGTATTTAAAGACAAGCTCAAACACGAATGATTACTCGACTCCCGTTCTGTCTTGGCACGCTCAGGCTTTCGATAGCATTGTGCTCGTTTGTGCTGTTGACTCCTCTGCACGCGATTGCACCGGCGGCTACTGCTCCTGTTCTGGATGTTAAGCCGCGTGTTCTCACTCTCACGGCAGACTCCACCGAGTACGTGAGCGCCCGCGTGAAAGTGCTTAACCGGGGCGGCACTCCATGTACCATTACAGCCGTGAACTCGTCGTGCGGCTGCGGCGCGGCAACGGTATTGAAGAATCCGGTTCGCCCAATGGACGTGGCGGAGATTGCCATTCGCATCAATACATCGAATATGCACGACAGCGTTAATACCGTAGAGTTTGTTATCGAGAGCGACGCGGAGAACTCACCGTATGTGTTCAAGGGTGTAGTGCTGAAAACACTTGTGCCTAAAGACACATCGGGCAACCATCATCGATAGAAATCTCCCCGCGTATCTTTGCAACACGTACACGACGTAGCAGTTCGTGTAGTAAACACTCGGTAGATTATTCAGTACATCATCACATGCCGGCCACCGAGCCGGTTTACCCAACCACTCACACGTGTCTGAAGACATGAAAAAAATATCTGTAAAATCTGTTGTTTCCGTAGTAGCACTCTTGAGCGTTGGCCTGGGAGGCGGGCTTTGGCTGGCTCCGCGCTTGATTGGCGGCGATAACATTTACGAACAAGTAGCCAAGTTCAACGAAGTACTGAACCGCGCATCCAAAAGTTATGTGGATGATGTGGACACCCAAAAGCTCACGGAAGCTGCAATCAAGGGTATGCTCAACGAGCTTGATCCGCACTCTGTGTATATCTCAGCCAAAGAATTGCAAAAGGTGGAAGAAGACTTCAAGGGCAGTTTCGATGGTATTGGTGTGGAGTTCGATGTGATTCATGATACCATCACCATCGTCACTCCCATTACCGGTGGCCCCAGCGAAGCTTTGGGTATTATGGCCGGTGATAAAATTGTAAAGATCGATGGCCAAAATGCTGTGGGCCTTACTCGCGAAGAAGTGCCGAAAAAGCTTCGCGGCCCCAAGGGCACACAAGTTCGCGTGGAGATCAAGCGCGACGGCGAGAACAAGCTAATCGACTTCAACATCACGCGCGACAAGATTCCGCTGTACTCCGTGTCGGCATCGTTTATGATCGATGGCACCGATGTGGGCATGATCTCCGTGAACAGATTCTCGGCAACCACCTCCAACGAAGTTTTTGAAGCGGCACGCAAGCTGCGCGCCGAGGGTATGAAAAAACTCGTACTTGATTTGCGCAGCAACCCGGGTGGGTACATGGATCAAGCCACTACCATCGCAGACGAGTTTATAGAAGGTGGTCACAAGCTTGTGTACACAAAGTGCCGCCGTCCCGAGTTCGAGGAAGAGCGCGTGTCGATAAGTGGCGGTGAGTTTGAGAAACTTCCGCTCATCGTACTAATCAATGGTGGCTCGGCATCGGCCAGCGAGATTGTATCGGGCGCGGTTCAGGATTTGGACCGCGGCTTGATCGTAGGCGAAACATCGTTCGGAAAGGGACTCGTACAACGTCAGTTCGAGCTGGGCGACGGCTCAGCATTTCGATTGACCATTGCCCGGTACTACACGCCGTCGGGCCGCACTATTCAACGCAACTACAAAGACAAAAACAAGTACTATAGCGGTGTTGGCCGTGAAGAGGGTGAGGAAGGCGATAATATTGATCACGCCGTAGATACCAAGGACTCCACCCGCCCTGTATTCAAAACTCTCAGCGGACGCAAGGTGCTTGGCGGCGGCGGCATCACTCCCGATTATATCGTGAAGAGTGATACGATCAATATGTTCAGCCGACAATTGCGCTCGAAGAACGTGTTCCATGAGTATGTGGTAAGTACCTACATGAAGGAACACGGTCAGACTATTCGTGCCAAGTACGGATCGTCGATGGCGCAGTTTGTACGCGAGTTTACGGTAACCGACGACATGGTTGCCGGCCTTAAGGAGCTTGCCAAGACCAAGGGCATTGAGTGGGATGAGAAACAATTCAAGCAGGACGAAGATTTTATCCTTACCGAGCTCAAAGGGCGCGTAGCTTATGGCATCTGGAACACCGCCGGCTTTATGGCATGTTACGTAAAGACCGACAAGCAGCTGCAGAAAGCCCTTACTCTGTTCCCCGAAGCGATGAAGATTGCAAAGCTGAAGTAAGTTGGGTCGGGTTGGATAGGATAGATGAGACAACCAAAGAAAAGCCCGCATGGTTCACCATGCGGGCTTTTTTGTTATCGTATTATCGTCAACGAATGTGCATCATCGCACTATCATCACCGGAAGTGCAACTAAAGAGCGCGCACTACGCAGATGCACCACGTACGGGCCGTCTGCGATACTGCCAGGCAGACTCATGTGAATAGTATTGATTCCCTCAGTACTTACCTGAGGTTCGAACACAGCAATACGTCTGCCTAATTGGTCATACAACTCCGGGGTAATCTCCTGACCCACAACTCCCTTAAAGCGCACGTACATGTCCGTAAATGCCGGGTTGGGGAACACTGATTTCACCGCGATCTTATCATCGTTTGGCACAGACGTTACAGACTTAATGTTGATGGAATCCGGAACGCTCCATATCACAAGTTTTCCGTCTTCCGTACCGGTGGCGATGGTTCTATTATCGGGGGCAATAACCATGGCCGTGGCTTGGGATGCAGATCTTCCTAAGTCCATATGAGTTGTACCCGTGTTCACATCTATGATCTGCAAGAGTGCAGCGTTGTCGGTGGTTGCGGCTACGACAAAACGCTCGTTGCCATTGTAACGCCGCAGAATTTTTATGGTACCGCCGGCACAAACTACCGGAACGGAATCACCGGATGACAAATCGCGAGAAAAGTTGTTACTCACGATGCGTGTTCCATCTGCATTGAAGCACACCAAAGCAGCGTCGGTCTCATGTATCACCTTAACCTCGGAGTCGTCGGCAACAGATCGGATACGTATGGCGCGCGGTAAATTCCACCTCATACTATCTGCGCCATACCGTGCTTCCGCCTTAGCGTAAAAACGTCCGTCTTTACTAAATGCTATATCATACACTGCATGTAAATAATTGTCCACGATCAGATTTGCCGCAACCCCTTTATAAAAAGCAGCCCATACCGCCTCTGAAGAATCACGTGTGCGGTCATAGTGATAGCGATAATTAGAAATCATAACACAATGACGGTCAGTCCATCTGCACCAAGCAGCAATGACCTCCCCTCCGTATGTAACTGTCATATCATCATTACTTTGGAATTTCTTGTAGCCGTATTCTTCATAATGACCATCAGGACGACCTATGCAATCGTAACAGAATCCAAACTCCCGCAATGCGAGTCCATTGTCAGGCTTCACAAAAGGTTTGTTTCGGGTTACAGTGTCTTTATGACTATCATTGTTGAGATCCGTTTTTACAAGCAGAATCGCGTTATCCTGAGGGCGTCCGTTAGTCGCTATCGTAAACACTCTGTTTGAATCCAAATACGCTACATGGCTATATCCTTGAGAGGATGCCGAGCGAAGGACAGCACCGGTACGAGGATCATACTCATAGACTTTTCCTTTATTGGTTTGTGCAAGTAGTCGTTTACTGTCAAGACTATAGTTCAATGCGGTAACAACCTCTCCGGTGGCCTGTGCAGGCAGGAAGGCGAGCGTAGTTATAAATGGAGATACAGCATGTACCATTATATAGTTTTCCTCTCGCAGTGTATCGTATAGTCCGTTGCCGAAATCAGCAACGACCGTCACAGTGTGCATCCCGGATTTTGCATAGACATGCCGTACATCACGACCGAAGGCACTTGAATCGTCGCCAAAGAACCACCGGTATTGGACAGCACTTGTAATGGGGTAGGATCGAACCGTAAATGCCACCGTGTCCCCCGCGTTGAATTCCCTGCTTGAGGCCTCTATAGTACGCACACGCGGAGGAGAATCTTTCATGCCCGAGAAATCTACCTTCCAGTAACTCAGTGTACTATCTTTATACAGCACAAATAAGGAATTCTTATCTCTGTTTAGTTCATAGGAAACCGGAGCCATTGTATCGGCGGTCACCGCAGAGAAGACAACGGAATCAGTAGGCACATACCGTACATGTACTCCCGTTGAATCCTGGTACATAATATGGACGTTGGTTATAAACTGTGGTGACTCTCCTATGGTAATTGACGCCAGGGAGTGCGCATCCGGGTAGGTACGGATTGAGTCGGGTTCACCGTTAGATTTCCTGATAACATACATCTTCTGCGAGAGCAAGCCGCCGACAAGAACATAACCCCTATCATGGTTGATTATAATTTTTTCGTTGTCCGCTTGAATACAGCCTAACACTTCGGAGGACCGCGTGTTTCTGCATCGCGAGCCGTAGACGGTGTATAAACCTTGAAAGAGAATTCCTCCATCCTCGTCCGATAATAACCTTTGTAAACCGTATCCAATGTGATTGGTGAAAACTGTATCCGGCGAAGAGGACCTGTGTACCACTACCGCGCCTATTCCTTCTTTGCAAAATTGATCAATCATTGCATTCGTGTTAAACCCCATGCACCGCAGTGTCTTCGATCGGTTCGTTTCAATCCGTTGAATAGTCATATAAGGTTCTTGCTGACCCAATGGGCTAGCAATACCAATCGTGTCTATCGTTTGCTTTGAAGAATCACGTCCTATTCTTAGAAACCATATGCGCGGGGTTTTATACAATTCACGAAGATCATCCTCATAGCGAGCATTATAGATATTCTCTTTTTCGTCGAATACCGATCTGGACAGAGTGGTGCCGGGCATGAGATATCGATCGAGTTCCTTGACCGTTTCAGCATCGTATACAACTGTGGATACTTGATATACGGGAAGAAAAGACGTAAATATAATCTTCGTCCCCGCAGCATTAATATCGAAATCACCGGGGCCGAAATATTTACGCCATTGCAGGGATTGCCCCCACGTGGTTGCGCTGAGCGCTATGAGAAAAAGGAGAGAAAGAGAGCAGCTAATGCTACGTTTCATAGTTACCTCCGCATTTAAAAGCGAGAAAACGGCGATCTTCAGACGCCGTGCGTAACATACGTAGCAATTACTTACAAAACGAGAAAAGACTTTATTGATTTATATTCTGCAACCGAATCCAATAAACACACACCTACAGCCCCACTCCAATACCTGTTACAAAGGATACCCGCGTATGTAGCGGCGATCCCAGACGACTATTCACAGCAACACCGTCAAGTGAAACACCGGGCTGTATAGTAAAAATTGAAACGGGAATGTGCAGACCTACAGTGAAGCTTCCTGAACCAAACATCGAACCCGACAACCCTGCTACTCCCACGGCAGCGCGAGAGAATAATTTGGAATCGAATGCCACCGGCTCTTCGCTCAGCCATTGTGCTTCCGCGCTAATCATGGTGAATCGGGGATTGTCCAGCACAACGCCTGCGGAACTGACATCAGAAAAGCTGAACGTGGTACGGCCGTAGGAGACACCCACCGACAATTGGTGATCAATATTGTACATCAAAGCAACAGAGGGATTTGCTATGGGAGCCGACACACCTGCACCGCCAAACAAGTTTGCGTTGAACAGCCTGTTGCCCTGAACAGTGAATAAAGATGATGCGGTTCCTACAAAACCCGCCTGAACGGCATCTGCACGGCGAAGCTCGGCAGAGCCCGGCTGCAGCGTGTAAGCCACGGGCAAAATATAGGCACCACTATACGCCGAGGACTGAGCATACAAAGCGCCATCGTTTTGCGAATCAATGGTAGCGTTCTCTGCTGCCGCATTTCTTTCTGATTCCGTAGTGCTGTTTTCGCTCATCAATTCGGACGCAGAATTGATGATAGTCTTCGGTTTATCAGGAGCTTCGCGAAGTGCTTCTCGGTTGGCATCTCTGTTCACTTCTCGATTCGCTTCGGATGAGTTCGATACAGAAGCAGCGCTCGTCAAACTCGTACCGTTGGAAAGTGCAGTCGATGACTCGGCAATTGCGGCCAAGGTACCCGGAACGGAATCGTTTACTCTTCCAAACGTAATCGCAGCATAGGTGGCCAGCGCCCCAATGAGCATGGTTGTTGCCGGGAGCACCAAACGACGCATTGAAAACCACGCAGCTCCGGCAGTGGTACTGACGGCAGCAGGATCTGCAAGCTCAATGTTGTGTACGGGAATACCTGCAGCAGCAAATACCTTGGAACGCAGATGCAACGGGGCTTTTACGGCGCTTCTCTCTAAGCGAAAAGCCTTACCCATGGTAATGGCATCGGTGAATTCCTGACGCAAATCTTGGTTGTTCGCGAGTTGCGAAAACAGCACTTCTTGCTGAAGCGGAGTAGCCTCGCCATCTAAATACATGTAAATCAAATCCGACGCTGATAACTGATCCATACTCTACACCATGAACGGTTTTTGTTTCAATTTTCTGACTGTAATCTTCTGTCTTTGTTCCATCTCAATACGCTTCCACTGCACTCGATTATCTACCTTCTGTAATCACTCCAATACTGCTGAAGCTCGTCGCGAAGTTTTTTCTTTGCCCGCACTACCCAATTTCGAACACTGCTGAGCGGCACATTCATGAACTCCGCGATCTCTTGGTACGAGAGGTCGTCGTACACTTGCAGTATCAGTGCCTCACGCTGTTCGTCCGGCAGTACCTCCAGAGCTACAGTGAGTATTCGAATCAACTCTGCTCGCTCCATCGGCAGCATTTCCGTTTCCGTTTCGAAGAAGCTGTCCTGAAACACTTCCTCAGGCCTGCGCTGTGCTCTCATCTTCATTTGCAAGCACACATTGCGCGCAATTCTCAGCAGAAAGGCCGGAAGATTAGTCATCTCCCTGTCCTTGCGCACAGATTTCAGGAACAATGCGAAGGTTTCTTGAAACGCATCGTCGGCTACCTCGCTCGATCCAACAATTTTTCTGCAGTACAGATAGATTCTGGACGAATGGCGCTCGTAGATCTCCATGAACGCAGCATCCCTCAGGCCTTTGGCTTGATGCAAAAAGGCGTAGAGCTCGGCATCGTTGTATGACGAGAGATCAATGTTCATACCGGTGAACAGTTTTCGAAAAGCACTTCGCTTTACATAGGGGAATAATAGCCGAGGTTGCTTTCTGTTTCACTACAGCAAATGTTTACCTTCACCTTCGGCATTCACAAAATAGAGAAAAGCCGGCCGCGTGTTTGCGAGAACCACCCACGGCGTGATTTTCGGCTAAAATGGGGCAAAAAACAGAGCTTTCATCCGGCAACGCAAGTTTTTCGATGGTTGGCCGATACTTCCCACTGTACAACTGAATAATCACGGATGAACACTTTTAAGGAGATCATGGATGACCTCGAAAACACTCTCATTGCCGCAGTTTGCAACGGGCGACGCGGAGCTTCTCAACTTGTTGAAATCTTCCGGCGAGCCCATGAAGAAACAACATAAACCCCTGTTCCGCGGAGATACTCGCGTGGTGAGCTTGATCGTAGGTTCCGGATCTGCTCAAGCATCCGAGTCCATCACTCCCCCTACTCGATTGCAATCCGTGCCTATGCAAGCGCATGCCATGCTTAGCGAGCTGTGCATCCTGTTGCAAAACATCGACAACAAACTCAACGACATTCAAACAGAGGTTTTTGCCCTTCAGCACACCGCTATGGAAGCAAATGAAGTTGCGACCATCGGTATGGACGGCAATCATCACGCTAATCCATTCCTGGCGCGCATTGATCAGATGATCAGCCAACACATGCAGCATCACCCCACCGATGCAGTGTTCGACGACACAAAATCTCTGATTTTGCGAGCCCGCAAAGATGCTGCCACTATAAGTCACTTGCTGTCGCAATACAGGGTGTTGCGCAACAACGCACAGGACAATGCACAGAACTCGTCGGCATCACAATCATCCAGCGAGGAATAAACGGTATGAATATGACCAACAACCATTCCGTTTCCGGTGAAGAAGATTACGATATCTCTGAGTACTCGCGCGCGAGCCAGGATAAACGCACGTCCGAGGCCTTTGCCGACTACATGCAGCTGCACGAGATTAAAGATGGCAAGAAGTATTCATCGTCCAGCAAAGTAGTAGGCGCGGAGTACATTGTGTCCAGAGATACAAAAGTGGAAGTAATGAAGGGCGACGATGCTGCATCGCCGCTGGACAAACATCCCGTCACCGTGCTTGTGCACCGCGACGAAGAAAACGACATGCGCAGTATCGAGGTGGTATGCACCTGCGGGAAGCGCACTCTGATTGCCCTGGAGTACGACGACCTATACGACGACGAATAGCGGACAACACCTGCTACCCACTCTTCGCCGTATTTTCGCGCTCTGTGATTTCTCACTTTCCATGGCAACGCACTTGCACTCAGCGCGCACCACACCATCGTCACCGTCGTCCGTTCATATTATCACCCTTGGGTGCAGTAAGAACACCGTAGACTCGGAAACTCTAGCCGGACACCTGGCTGCAAACTCCTTGGTGCTCGCGCCCACGGCCGACTCCGCCGATGCGTTAGTAATTAACACCTGCGGGTTCATCGATGCCGCCAAAGAAGAAAGCGTTAACACCATTCTGGAAGCTGCTGAGCTCAAGAAGCAAGGCCGCGTCAAGAAACTCATTGTAGCCGGATGCCTTACCGAACGCTACGGAGAGGAGCTGGCCCAAGAGATTCCCGAAGTAGATCATTTTTTTGGTACCGAAGCCTACGCCGGCATTCTGCAAGCTCTGTCGCCCAATCTTAAATACACCTTGCTTGGAGAGCGCATTCTCTCTACGCCGCGTCATTTTGCCTATCTGAAAATCAGCGAAGGATGCGACAACCCTTGCAGCTTTTGCGCTATACCTTTGATGCGCGGCAAACACCGCTCAAAGCCGGAAGAGCAGATTCTCTCCGAGATGCGTAGCTGTATTGATCAAGGCGTAAAGGAGTTTGTGGTAGTGGCGCAAGACCTTACCTACTACGGACTGGACATGCATGGCAAACGCACGCTTGCCGATCTGCTGAAACGCATGAGCGATGTTCAGGGCGCCGAGTGGATACGCCTAATGTACGCCTATCCCTCAAAGTTCCCTCGCGACATTCTTCCCGTGATTGCGGAACGCGAAAACATCTGCTCGTATCTGGACATGCCGTTGCAACACGTCTCTACTAACGTGCTCAAGTCCATGAGGCGTGGCATCACGCGCCGTGCCACCGAAGAGCTTCTTGCCGAGATTCGTACGGCCGTTCCGGGCATTGCCATGCGCACCACATTTATCGTCGGGTATCCCAACGAGACAGAAGAAGATTTTGCTGAACTCTGCGACTTTGTTCGCGCCACACGCTTCGAGCGCATGGGCGTGTTCACCTACTCCCAAGAAGATGATACCTACGCGCAAATTCTTGGCGATCCCATTCCGGCAGAAGTCAAAGAAGAGCGTCGCCGCATTCTAATGCAGATCCAGGAGGAGATATCCTTCGAAAGAAATCAAACGCTCATCGGGACACGCCAGCGCGTGTGCATCGACGGCTCCGTGAATGGCGAGTATCAAGGTCGTACGCAATTCGACGCGCCCGAGGTGGACAACGAAGTATTCATCCGCTCCTCCCGCCCACTGCGCGAAGGGGATTTTATCGAGGTAGAAATTGAAGACGCCACCGCCTTCGATCTGTTCGCCACGATTTCGTAACCGCAGCGTAGTAGAAGTTCTATAGGTGACTTTTTATTCGCACACAA
>JBKCNS010000005.1:0-128973 GCA_046297095.1 Kapaibacterium sp. (SeqCode)
GGGGAGGGCGGTAGCTCTGCTGGTAATGCACCGATTGCAGTTACGGGCGAGAGTATGGTTCTTAATGGAAATCAGATCCTTGACAATGGTTTAGACGCGTATATCATCGATGTGCAGGGTCGTACACACCACACCGTCTTAAACAATGGAACCGTTGACTTATCCGGACTGGACAGGGGAGTATTCGCAGTCACGATTTGTGATCAACAGAAGAAGGTTCTTTACAGGCGCTTAATCACCAAACTCTAACGCACTATCGTTCCATCCCGCTCCGGGCTCGTAGAGACAATGCTCACAGGAACACCGCAGTAGTTCTCGATGAACTGCACGTATTCGCGTGCGGCTTCGGGGAGCGCGTCGTAGGTGTTAATGCCGTCCAGCGAGCATTGCCAGCCCTTCAGCTCGGTGTAGTGCGTAGTTACTTGCTCCAGCTGTTCGATAGACGAAGGAAAGCTCTTAGGTTCCTTCGCGCCAATGGAATAAGAGGTACACACCTTGATGGTTTCGAAGGTGTTCAGTACGTCCATCTTAGTGAGAGCGATATCGGTGATACCATTCACCATTACCGAGTACTTCAAGGCCACAAGGTCAAGCCATCCGCAGCGACGCGGCCTGCCGGTGGTAGCACCAAACTCCGAGCCTATGCTGCGCAGCTTCTCTCCATCCTCATTGTGAAGTTCGGTGGGCAGAGGTCCGTTGCCTACACGCGTGGAGTACGCTTTAACCAATCCTACTATTCTCTTGATAGCCATGGGCGAGATGCCTAAACCTGTGCACGCACCGCCGCTGGTGGGATTGGAGCTGGTCACAAAAGGATAAGTGCCGTGGTCCACGTCCAAGAGAGCTCCTTGAGCGCCTTCTGCCAGAACTCTTTTGCCGCTCGCAAGGGCTTGGGCCAAGAAGTGCGACGTATCAGTGACGAAAGAATCGATGTACGAATCGAATTCCATGAATTCGTCCACCATCTTGTTTACGTCCATGTGTGCAACGCCATAGATACGTTCCAGCAAGGTGTTTTTCTCTTCCAAGTTTGCCCGCAGTTTTTGCTCGAACGATGCGCGGTGCAGAAGGTCCACAATGCGAATGCCGCTGCGAGAGTATTTATCGATATACGATGGTCCTATGCCGCGACCTGTAGTGCCTATAGCATGAGCCATGGCCTGTTCCCGCGCTTGGTCAAGCATTTTGTGATAGGGCATAATCACATGCGCTTTGTCGCTGATAAACAGGCGGCCGCGCACATCCACGCCGGAGTTTTCCAGCATAGTGATCTCCTCGCGCAGAGCAACGGGATCGATTACCACGCCGTTACCGATTACGCATTGAACGCCCTCGCGAAGAATGCCGGAGGGTATAAGGTGCAATACCGTTTTCTTGCCATTGTGAACCAGAGTATGGCCCGCGTTTGCGCCGCCTTGATATCTGGCCACGATGTGAGTATCAGCGCTGAGCACATCAACAATCTTGCCTTTGCCTTCATCGCCCCACTGGGCTCCCACCACAACTGTAACGCTCATAGTACGTGTATCGTAAACAAAAGAAAACTCCGCATGCACTGGCAGGCGGAGCTTCAAGAATTAATCGCCGAACAAGAGAATCTTACGCTTTCGAAGCGGCAAGTTCCTTCTTGTACGGAGTCTCAAGATCTACCTTCTGAACGCGCTCAATATACCAAACCACAAACGCGCTGGCTACATAGATTGAACTATATGTTCCCACAATAATTCCCACGAGCATGGTGAAGGAGAAGCCGTGAAGCGCCTCGCCACCAAGGAACAGAATGGTTGTAAGAACCAGTACAACGGTCACAACTGTGTTGATAGTGCGGCTCAAGGTTTCGTTGATCGAAAGATTGATGAGCGAAATCAACGAGAGGCCTTTGTGCTTTTCTCTGTTCTCGCGGATACGGTCGAAAATGATAACGGTGTCGTTGATGGAGAAGCCCGCTACGGTAAGCAAAGCCGCAAGCACACCCATGCTGAATTCCAAATTCAAAATGTCCAAGCGTTGCACAATAACAACCGCTCCAAACGCCACGCAGACGTCGTGGATGAGCGCGATTACCGCACCAAGACCGTACACAAACTCAAAACGGAACGCGATGTAAATGAGAATGGCGAAGATCGAAATAATGATTGCCAAAAGAGCTTTGGTACGCAGTTCGCTTCCCACCTTCGGTCCGATTAGGTCGTCTTTCTTTACAATGATGTTCTCGTTGGGGAATGCCTGCTTTAGCGCAGCAATGATGGCTGCAGAAGGCTTCTCTTTGCCGGTTACGGCTACTTCAACAGTGCGAATCAAAAACTCGTTGGGTTTTCCATACGATTTGATCTCCGCGTTTTGAAAGCCGGCCTTCTCAACTGCAGTACGCACTGCTTCAGTTTGTTGCGGATTCGAGAATGCAATACCAACCTCGCTACCGCCCTTGAAGTCGATACCCATGCGCACTCCAAGTGCCGACAGGCCCAATCCGACTATGTTCAAGGCAATGGAAAGGTAGAAGAATATTGCTCTTTTACCAAGAAAGTCTATTGATGTTTTTCCAAAAAATTCCATGATGATCCTCGTGTCAGATTAAAGGTTTAAGGTAGCATGCTGTCCGAAGTTGATGGTTGCACCCGGCTTGCGGTTTACAACCAGCTCAATAATCGCGCGCGAGACAATAATACCCGTGAACAGCGTGGAGAAAATTCCGATGATAAGAGTAACGGCAAAGCCTTGAATAGCCCCATATCCGAAGTACAACAGGATAAGTGCCGTGATGAGCGTTGTTACGTGGGAGTCGATAATCGGGGGAAGAGCATGGCGGAAGCCTTCATCGATAGCAGCGCGCAGCGTGCGGCCACGATAGATCTCCTCGCGAATACGTTCGAAGATGATGATGTTAGCATCCACCGCAAGACCGATCGTAAGGATAATACCTGCAATACCCGGTAGTGAGAGCGTTCCGCCAAAAGCCGCAAGAGCTGCAATGTTCAGCGCAACGTTAATTAGCATCGCAAGGTTTGCAACGAGTCCCGCCGTTGAATAATACACGGTCATGAAAAGTACCACGAGCAGGAATGCGATAACACCGGAGAGCATGCCGTAACGAATGGAGTCTTCGCCAAGCGACGGACCTACAAGGCGCTCTTCGATAATCTTCACGGGAGCTTTCAACGCACCTGCTTTGAGGATAATCTTCAAGAGTTTTGCTTCTTCAATGTTTGCCATACCGGTGATCTGCGAGCGGCCACCGGTGATCTTGTTCTGCACTGTAGGTGCGCTATATACCTCGCCGTCCAATACAACAGCGATACGCTTACCAACGTTAGCGCCTGTGATACGAGCCCACTTCTCTGAGCCTTCGTCGTTCATCATCATGTCTACGATGGGGCGATTGTTGGTAGGATCGAAGTTCTCGAACGCATCCACAATCACTTCGCCGGTCAATTCAGCATCGCGCTTCACAACGTACATGCTGTACAAAGGAGCTCCGGTTGTTTCTGTTCCGCGTAGCGGCTTTGCATCTACAACCAGTTCCAGATCGCCCGGAAGCAGTCTGCGGATATCGTCACGCTTCATGTAGTTCAAAATTGCAGCTTTGCTTTTTTCATCGGTTGTGTAGTAGTACTCAGCAGCCGGCGGCAGAGTAGCAATTTGCTCCTTTAGGAATGCGAAGTCCTGCGGACGTTGTTTTTTATCCATGGCAAACTGCGAACGGAACAACGATGTAAACGGATGCTCGCGCAAAAACTTCTCGCGCTTTTGCTCGTCCGAAAGGCCTGCATAGGGATCTTTCATTGCGCCGGTATCTGCCTTCGCCACTGCAGTTGTATCCTTTTTTGAAGTATCTGCCTTCACAGCGGTTGTTTTTGCCGCAGAGTCTGCAGAAGCGGATGCTGTAGCAGCGCTGTCGGTAACAGCAGGTGCGGTTCCGTTTTTCTTGGAGTTGATGCGCTCTAGATATTCGTCAATGTTCAGGAACGCACGGAGAACATCGCCGCCGCCACGCACAAGTTTGAAATCAAGGCGAGCAGTTGTCTGCAAAAGTTGTCGCATTTGGATTTCATCCTGCACACCGGGAAGCTCCAAGAGAATGCGGCGGGTACCTTGCTTCTGAATGGTAGGCTCAGCCACACCGAACTTGTCCACACGCTGGCGAATAACCTGCAGCGCCTGATCGATTGCTTCGTCCACATCGCGTGTAAGTTTCTCAAGAATCTTCTCTTCAGAGATTTCCTTCATGTCGGCCAGATCATAATAATTGATCAGCGACTTACCCATGGGGCGAGCAATCTCGTTGAAATTCTTCTTGAAGATCTCAATCACGGGATCGTCGCTGGTCTCGGACATCTCGTGTGTTTTTGCGATAACACGCTTGAACAGCTCGTCGTCCTTCGCAGTACGATCAGCTGCCTCTTCGAGCAGGCGCACAGCGTCCACTTCAAGAGTTACATACATACCGCCGCTTAGATCCAAGCCCAATTTCAGCGCCTGCATGCGATTGCTCTTCAGCGCCTCCATGTTCTTGGCGTCCCAATCAGCGAGAGCGTTTTTATCTATGGTTGTATCTACAGCGGCGCGTTCTTTTTCCAGAACGCTAACACGCCAGGTGGGGAACAATAGAAACCCCACGAATACGATGGGAAGAAGTATAATGATATACCTGCGAACAGAACCTTTCAAGGTCGACTCCGTATTGGAATGAACAATAGCGTCAAAATGACGCGCAATTTACGCCGAGCGCAGGGAATAGCCAACACTGCATCAATGTTCGAACTTCTCGGTTTTTACGGCACTTAGCGAATCGCGCCCAATACCCAAGAAAAAGCGAATGCCGGTGAATTCGAGTGAAAAACCTGCGCCGGTACAAATTTTCGTGTACCATGGTTTAAACCAAAGCGGCGGATGTGCGCTCTAATCCACAAACGCTTACAATTGCTGTTGTGTGCACAAAACAGCGATGAAAGTACCGGAGGTTTCAGAGATATCAGAGATATTCAGAGATATTCAGAGACTTCAGACATATCAGTTAACAGTTCTCACTACTTATTACAGGAGTATAGATATGAAGAGATTTGTTGCATTCCTCGTAGCAACGATGTTTGTTTCACTGGCACTTGTGGCTCAAGACCAGACCGGCGGCGGCTCAAAACCCAAGCTTACGCCCGACCAAAAGGCAATGGTAGAAGCTGCGAAGGCTAAAGTGGCCGATGCAAAGGCCGAAGCTACCAAAGCAAAAGAAGCATTGAAGCAAGCAAAAGCATCTGCAACCCCCGAAGAAGCGAAAGCCCTTCGTCAGCAGGCACGTGCGGCACACAAAGAAGCACATCAAGATGTTAAGGCTGCGAAGGAGCAGCTCCGTGACTTGCGTCGCGATCTTCGCATGCAGCGCAAGAACAAGTAATTGCATGTGCGAGTTGCACAAAAGAGATAAAAAAGCCTCAAACGTTCCGTTTGAGGCTTTTTTGTTGTATATGGTCCCTGCCGGCAGCACTATTTCTTCCGGTCCCTTGCGCTCTTCGAGCCTATGGGCGGATTGTCGGCATCGGCGGCAACAAATGCCATTATTGCCATGGCCGCCGCACATTCATTCAATTCACGCGGGTTCAGCTTATCCATCGTATCTCCATGCGTATGGTGATACCAGAAGTATCGCGTACCGTCTACTTGTAAGCCAAGCAAGTTGGTTCCGTATTCCTGATTCAGCGGACCAATATCCGCACCTCCGAAGCCTTCAACTACATCTGTTGCTCCTATAGATTCAAGCAGGGGCGCCAGACCTTGATACCATTGCAAACTTTGTTTCGATCCCTCGTGGTGAAAACCCTTGGGCTTGAATGTGCCTTCGTCCGATTCAATGGCCAGCACATGTGTTTCGTTGCCATGGGCCGCCGCGTATGCCTTGCCGCCACGCAGACCGTTTTCCTCGTTGGTGAACATCACCACACGAATAGTGCGCTTGGGCTTTAAGCCAAGTTTCTTGATGGTATTGAGCGCGTGCCATGCGGCAAAGCATCCGCCGCCGTCGTCCATTGCTCCTTGCCCTACATCCCACGAGTCTATGTGCCCGCCCATCACCACTACTTCGTTGGGCTTTTCCGAGCCGGGAATTTCAAACACTACATTTCGCGACAGCGCATCAGGTTCCCATCGGCCGCTGGTGCGCAAGGTTACTTGCACTTTTTGACCTCGCTTCACCATGCGATGTATCATCTCGGCATCTTCAATTGTAATGGCTGCATGAGGGATCTTCGGTACCGAGTCGTTGTACGCCATTCCTCCGGTGTGCGGTGTGTTGATGCCATAAGGGCCCACAGAGCGCACCAGCGAGGCCACAGCTCCCAATCGCGCAGCCTCGATAGCACCTTGTACTCGGTATTGTACTGTTTTGCCGTATTCGGTAAAGGGCACGTTATACAGCACAATCTTCGAAGGCACTTCCGCAGCTCTACGTTTTAACTCCTCGAAGGAGCTTACTACGAGTACGTCTGCCGTTACTCCCTGTGCGGGTGTAGCAATGGTGCCGCCAAGACCCAGCATTGCCATGTTCTTTTTTCTGGGAGAAATCATTGTGCATGATTCCTCGCCTCGCACCCAATGCGGAACTTTTGCTTCTTCTCCGCGGGCATTGTAGCCTTCTTTGCGAGCTTCGGCAATGATCCAATCAATTGCCTGTTCCAACGATCCCGATCCGCTCAAACGCGAGCCGAACGTATCGCACATAGTGGCCAGCCTGTCGTACAGTGAGCTGTCTGCGGTTGCGGTGGCGATAATTCTGCGAGCGGTGTCTTTGTACTTCACTGCATCTTGGGCCATTGATGTTTGCACGAAGCAAATGCACATGATGGCAAGTGTCGTTGTTATAGTTGCGGCGGTTGAGCGCAGGCTGTAGCTCAGGCCTTTGGTAGCTGTTGTCATGACGTGAAAAAAATCGTTGAAAAATTTTTTGAGTTCGGTTGTGTTTCTAATCATTCAAAGCATTCTACTCATTCCACTATCCGTGCATCGTGGGGCTGTTATGCAGATTGCGCACAATATCGGCCTCGAAAAGAGCAAACTCGCGGCTACGCGCTTTTACCTTGGATGCAGGAAAATACTCGCGGGCAATATCGGTATACCTGCGATAGTGACCTGCCTCGGATGCTAACAATCCGGCATAGAGATCGCGAAGCTCGGCATCTTCCACTCCTTTTGCCAGCAAGCTGAATCGCTCGCAAGAACGCGCTTCAATAAGCGATCCCACAATCAACGAGTCCAGAAGGCGCTCGGGCTCTTGCTTCTCGATGCGCTCGTGCAATTGCTTTGCATATGCATTTCCGCGATCGTGCTTCAAAGCAAAGCCGCGCCGGTGGAGTATTCGCATCACAATGTCGAAGTGTTCAAGCTCTTCTCTGGCAATATCCGTAAGCTCCAGCACCAGTTTGGTTTTTGTAGGATATCGCTGAATCATGATCATGGCATACACCGCTGCTTTTTTCTCGCAGTGAGCATGATCGATGAGAATATCAATGGTGTGTTGCTTTGCAACCTCTATCCACTGTTTATGTGTCTTGGCCTGAAGTCCCAGCATTGAGGCTTTGTGGAATAACTGCTGTGGAATAACTGCTGTGAAATACTGCTGCGGAACACTGCTGCGGAACACGACGAACTATCGTAACTGCTATCGCCTGCAATTATACGCATGGTGCCGCTCAGGGTGAAGAGTAGATCGTTAGGCAATTGCTCGGCCGTTGGGGCTAAATTCGCGCAGCACTCATGCATGGTAAACAATGGAGAAAGCACTGCGTATAGGATTTGCATGCGAATGGTCCGAGCCACGAGAAAAGACGTGGTCGCATACGCCGTATTCGCTACTTCAAGCGTTACATCGAATGCCCGGTGCAGAGATTGCCGACATTGCCGACATTCCCGGGCAGTTGCATCCGCTGCTGCTAAAACTTCTGAAGGTGCTTACGCTTCGATACCGGCCACAGCTTGGCGAAGTGATTTCTCAAGTGATGCTCAGTTCCTTGCATTCGCGCCTGGTGGAACGCAAAATGCTGCAAGCCATGCGGCAGAGTCCGCAGCTCGATGCAGTGATTTCGATCTTCGATTTTCTCTCCACACCCGAAGCGCCTCAATACATCTATTATGATTTGTGTGTGGCAGAGCTGCGTCGCGTGCTTGCCGATCCTTTGCAGGGTCGTTACGAACGTATGTCGTACTCGTCATCGTTACTACGAAAGCGCGAAGAATACCAAAGCAAAGTATTAAAACAATCTGCGGGTTTGTTTGCCATGAGTGAATACGCGGCTCGCACCACTGCCGCTGCGTACGGAATAGACCCGGGTGCGATTCACGTGGTGCGCGCCGGTTGTAATGTGAATGTGCAGGCACAGACAGAGCGGCCAATGCAAAAACAGTATGTGCTTTTTGTTGGCAGAGATTTTAAGCGAAAGGGCGGAGAGTTGTTGCTCGATGCATACGAACACGTTCAAAAACACCATGATGTAGATGTGGTGATTGCAGGGCCGGCGGAATGGATGCAGCAAGGACCAGTGCCGGACGGAGTGCATTTGCTGGGCAATGCTCCACTGAGTCAGTTAAGCTCTTACTTTCAGCATGCGCAGTTGTTTGTTATGCCCTCGTATTACGAGGCCTTTGGCATTGCATTCGCCGAGGCACTATGTTATGGTGTTCCGGTGATTGCCAGAAATTCCTGCGCCATGCCGGAGATTGTTCGCCATGGTCAAAACGGATATCTGCTGGGCGCAGAGTCCGAATCGCCTGCAGAACTTGCAGAGCTCGTCAATACTGCGTTGGCGAACACCCGGATGAAACATGATACCGAGCAGCAAGCAGCCAAGGCAAGAGAATATTATTCGTGGGACAGAGTAGCTGCCGACATGCTGAGTGTTGTTCGCAAGAATCTTTCACGATAATGACATCAACGCACACCAATAGCAATGCCATGAATAGCAATCCTCTTCGTGAACTCTGCACTCCCGCCACCATAGCGCCGCCGCCGCGCGCTGAGGCTGCCGATCGCCGCTTTGCCGATCATATACGTTGCGCGCACAGTTATTCATTAGATCATTCTGTTGAACAGAAGCCGGCACTTGCCATACTGGGTGTGCCGCAGCACATGGGCGTAGAGAGAAACGGCGGACGCGCAGGAGCAGCCTTGGCTCCGAGCGCCATTCGCGAGCAGCTGAGCCGACTAACCTTGAGCAATGGCGGCCAGGAAATGCCGCAACGCGCTGTGATAGTGGATGCCGGCAACATCATCTGCGAAGGATTGTCGCTGGAACAAATTCATGCGCGGCAATTCGAAGTAGTGTCGTATCTGTTGAGTGTGGCCGATGCCGTAGTAGTGCTGGGCGGTGGGCACGATACCGCCTACCCTAATGGCAGAGCACTGGCATCGCAGCATGGTAGCATTGGTGTGGTAAATATTGATGCACACCTGGATGTGCGGCCGCTTTTGGAACGTGGCGATGCAATACTGGCTCATTCCGGTTCGCCCTTTAGGCTGCTGCTTGAGGATGACGATGTTCATATTCCTGCGGGACACTTCACTGAGTTCGGTATTCAGCCCTTCGTAGCCGCGGCACATCATATTCAGTATGTGCGCGACGCGGGTCATCACGTGCACATGCTTGGCGATATTCAGAAGATTGGTCCTGCTGCGGCTTTTGAGCAAACGCTAAATGCTATGCCCGACGCTCAAGCATTGTATTGCTCCTTCGATCTGGACGCCATTGCGTCTGCGTTCGCACCGGGAGTGAGTGCTCCCGCAACGGATGGATTCACGGCAGGCGAGGCTCTGCACTTTATGCGCATTGCCGGCGGGCATTCGCGATGCCGGCTGGTGGATATTGTGGAGGGGAATCCGCTCTTTGATGCGGACTCGCGTACCATGCGCCTGGCAGCACAGATGATTGCACACTTCGTGTGGCAAAAAGTGATGGCGTTGTAATAGCGATGGCAATTGCTATTGCTGTTGCGGGTGTGGTTTGTGCCAACGAGTTAAACCAATACAGGCCTATCGCGCCTGCCGCGCGCCAAAGATCACGGTACCGGGGCGTATCATCGTTGCACCTTCTTCTATTGCCACTTCAAAGTCGTCGCTCATTCCCATGGAAAGCTCGTTGAATGCCGGCAGATTGAACTGCTCGCGTATCTCAGTACACAGCTCGCGCAGTTTGCTGAACTCGGGCCGCACCTCTTCCACATCGTCCTTTGGTGCCGGAATAGTCATCAGCCCGCGCAGCCGAATACCGTCCAGGGGAAGAATGCCCTCCACCAGCGAGTGCACTTCAGTAGGGTCAATGCCCGATTTAGAGTCTTCGCCCGAAGTATTTACTTGTATCAGGATGTCGATAGTGCGATGGTTCTTCAACGCCTGACGTGAAATCTCGTTCGCCAGAGATACGCTATCTACCGTGTGTATTACATCCACAAAGGGGGCGATGTATTTCACCTTGTTCGACTGCAGATGACCTATGAAATGCCACGAAACATCTGCCAGCCGCGGATCTGAATGTTTGTCTCTGAGCTCTTGAACGTAATTCTCTCCAAATACATGAAGCCCCGAGCGAGTAGCGTCCACGATGGTATCTATGCTCTGCAGTTTCGAAACGGCAACGAGCAGTACGCTTTCGGGGTTGCGCCAGGCGCGCCCGGCTGCCCGGGATATTCGGTTGCGGCACTCTTCAATTTTTGTTGTTATGGAGTCCATGTGCCTGCAAGATCAGGATTTTGTGGCTAATGCCTGCGAGCCACCCCGAAGAATAGCCTGGTGAAATGATGACGTGATGATGCCCGAAAGCTATGCCCGAAAGCTATGACCTAAACCTATGACCAAAGCACAGAACTGGTTGCTTTCTGCCAAATCGATGTTTTAACATCGAACCAATGAGCAGGCGGGCAGTAATCAATACGCTGTAAGACGGCAACACCTCGGCCTATATTCAGTTCGAGCGGCCTAAAACAGCCAAAAATGAATTTTTAAGCACTTTTAGCAGCAGTTCCGGAGATATTCATGGTGCCAAAATCGGGGCCGGCGATTTTTTTTTGGAGGCGCCCTTTGGCATGTTATAGTTTAACAAACTCTGTGTATGTTTGCCGCAACCATTAAACCTAATCCGCTTTGGATTCGGGCGCTCGTTCCTGCAGATGGAACTCGTTGGCGATGGACGTATGTGAATCAAGAATCAGGATTTGCGGTTAATGCAATAACAGGCGTTTTTGGAGAATTCAGGGGCAGAGGGGAATCATCATTGACAAGTTCGAAATCATAGATGCAGTGTAGTAGGGTGAATCGTAGAATTGATTCCGAAATGAACGCGATGGTTTTGCTTTTAACCATGTAAACATTCGTTGTTCGTTTCAAGCTGTGTCGGCATTCCGCACCTTGAGAAACCGTTGGTATATGAGTTGGTGCATGAGTCGGTACATAAAGAGCTGTGCGGAATGAGACAATAGGGATGATGTAGGCGGCATAAACTGTAGCCATATACAAACCGCGAAGAGAACAACGAAAACAGCAAGAAGAAAAGGCGAGAAAAGACAAGAAAAGACAAGAAAAGAAAATCGAAATGTCAGAGATAGTGAGATTTCAATCGAACGAAGAGAAGTACGGTAAAGCTGAGAAGTAAAGAAGAGAAATTGTAAAGAATTAGAAAGAATAGTCTTTTCACATTATACAGGGTTTAGCATGAAACACTTTTACCGCGGTTGGTTGGTTGCACTCGCGTTCCTCATGGGCTTTGCTCAGATGGATCTCGTAGCGCAGCAGACCTTCATTATCGGAGATCAGAACTCCGCAACGACCAATACGTTGACCGGTTATCCTACGCCGTATGGCCGTTTCTATGGTGGAATGAGAACATATTATCTCGTTCGCGCTACTGAACTTCAGGCAGCCGGTTTTACCGGAGCAGGAGATATCACGGAAATCGGCTTCTATGTAACGGCTCTTAATGGTGCCGATGCATCTCCGAACTTCCGAATTTCTATGTTGAATACCACCATAACAAACCTCACAGCAGGTGCCGTTGCGGGTATGACAACAGTGTTTGGCCCTCAAACATACTCCCCGACGGTAGGTACAAATGCACATGCATTGTCCTCGCCGTTTCGCTGGGATGGAACCTCGAATCTTTTGATCGAGATTTGTCACCATAACCAATCAGGTTGCGCGTATACATATAACGCTTCGTGCCGTTTAACTCCCGCTACCGGATTCACTTCGTCTTCATATTCCTTGAACGACTGTGCTTCCGCTTGTGATGCCACAAACTTTGCAGGATGGTCGTTGTTGTCTTCACGCCCGGTGTTGTACCTGAAAGCTAATCTTGGCGGCATCGTAAGTTCGTTCCCAAGCGACGCACCTGCATCGAATTACATTCTGACCACCAACCTTTACGACGGAGTGACTTTCCCCCGCCCATCGCTAACCATGCGTATCCCCAGCGGCGCGACAGCACAAATCACCTATAGAATCGTTGGTCCGTTACCCTCCACGAATGTTGTGTATCAAGCGACCACCACCGACCCCAACGTTACAACTATCCCTGTAACATCTACATCAAACAATCCGTTTACCTTTACATTCTCTAATGCCACAGGAGCCTTGGCCGGTACCGGTGCCAACGCAGGTGCTCTGGATGCTCGTACAGCTGTGGGTGGATCATACCGATTGGAAGCAACCTTTGCCATTCCGGCATTTGGTATTAATGCTACCTACAACAAGGGTTTTGTGATTGCATACCAAAACGACCTTGCCATGGTGAACATCGTTGTTCCCAGAGCTACTCCGTACAAATACCTTCGTGGTGTTGATATTCCCGTAGCGGTCACTATGCAGAACGTTGGTTTAAATAGCGTAACCTCCATGCAGGCGACTGCAGAGATTACCGATATCTCTACCAACACGGTTGTTTATCGCGATACTATTAACTACAATAACACACCCGGTATGGCTACCGGAGCAACGTACTTTGCCCAGTTTAGAAATTTCAATTCACTGAACGCCGGCACCTACTGCCTGAAATTCAATTCGACGCTCTTCAACGGAAACGATGAGAACGTAAACAACAATGCATTGCCATCCGGCAACGCATGCTGGAATTTCGACGTACAGTATGCTACAGAGCTTTCAGCGGATGCAATTATTAATCCGCCTGCAAACGGTCAAGTATATGTGAACAAGCCGTTTAACGTACTGGCGCGCTTTAAAAACAACGGTGCAATCGACCAATCAGATATCCCCACACGTATGACCGTGGAGAAGTTCGTTGGCGGTTCGTGGAATTTGGTGTACTCGGTTGATAAGACTATTCCGGATTTGGCCTTTACAAATCCGAATACAACAACCTTGTTGTACGATCCCTGGACACCCACTTCAACAGGCCGTTACCGCGTATGTGTAACAATCAGTGCTCCTGATGATCCGGTAACATCAAACAATCAACTCTGCAATGAGTTCGATGTAGTGGATGCTCTCTCGGGCACATACACCATTGGTACGCTCAATAGCGGCGGTTCACGCAACTTCACCACCATTCAAAATGCTGTAGATGCATTGTACATCCGTGGTGTTAGTGGTGCTGTAACATTCGAACTCACCGACAACAGTTATACCGTAGGAAGCTTGACGGCAGTTCCGGCTGCTCCGGCTCTGGACCTCAGCTCGAAGATTCTTGGCGTTAACTCTATCAACACCGTTACGTTCAAGCCCTCGTTGCTTCAATCGCTCTCGCGCGGTTCGGTATCCATTCGTTTGCAATCGAACCTTGGTATCGGTGTATACTTTGGTCAGAATGTTAGCCCGGCTAACCCCAACGCTATTCAAAATCAATTCAAGTCATCGAACTTGTATTCAAACTCGGCAGGACACCTGATTTTTGATGGTGGTTCACAGAAGTCGTTCCGATTCCAGTTGGATGTTGGTACTGCTTCGCCTACGGCACTCCCTCAGCGCGCTGTATTCATGCTTGGCCGTGGTTCTTCAAACGTAGCTGTTCGTAACAGCTTGATCGAGAACTTCCCGCAGTCTACCGCCAGCTATGCGTCAGCATTGCCCGTTGTGCGTTACTTGGCTCCGAACTTCACCTTCGAGAACGATCTTCGTTCCTTGTCTGCAGGTCCGGAAAGCTATTCCGCCGGTATCGTTAGCCGCAGCGTTGTTCCGAACATTAACGGAAACAACTCACTTGGCCTCGATACTCTGAGCAACGACAACAACCAATTTGTTAACAACGACATCAGCGGTTTCGGATACGGTATTGTTTCATTGGGTGTTGGTCCGTTGTTCTACAACGACATCGCACCGAACGGAAATCCCCGCTTCCAGCGCTACTACAACAAGAACACCGTAATCAAGGGTAATGTGATCAGCAGTGTTCGCCGCGCAGGTATCTACACCGGTTACGGCGAAAACGAGCAAATCACCGACAACCGCATTATCAATGTTGGTATTGGCTCTACAGGAGTTGGTGGCCAAGCTGCGGGTATTATGGTTGGTGGCGAAGCACGTCCGGGACAGATCTGCTACAACAGCATCAAGCCGGTGATCTCTCGTAACGAGATTTCGAACATCGCTTCCGACGTTGCTGCTCAAGGTATCTACATCGAGCAGACCATGAACTCCTTCGTTAACCCCGCGGGCGGTAGCATCTCCTTCCCCAACGTTAACGAAGCTGCATACATCAGCGGTAATATGATCTATGCAATCACTCGTACAACACAGAATGCAGTTGCAGCCGGTATTCACTTGCTCACCATGCGTTCCGCTACCGCTACCGGTCTTACCAAGCTTATCACTCCTCAAGTTGCTTCGTATAACACACGTGGCGACTCGATCGTAAACAATACCGTAATGATCACCGGCGACGCAGTAAGCAATGGCTTGAGCGTTGTAGGTATCGGTGTTCAACACGCTGTTAACGCAGTAATGCTGAACAACGCTGTTGCGGTTAGCGGTGCAAGCAGTAGTGTAAATACAGCTGCAGGCAACGTGTTTGCTGCATTATTCTATCAAGGCATTTCTCCGAAATCGTCGGCAGGCGTAGCAGGTCTTCTTCCTGCCGTGAGCGGTGGTCTTAGCTCGAACCGTAACGCATTCTTCGCTCCTTCTGCTGCGATAGTTCGTTACATCGAAACAGATAATGCAAACGCAATACTTACACTAGGTACTCAATCGGACTACGTGACACTAGGTCAGTGGAAGGGCTGGACAGCTCAGGACATCAACAGCGTTGTTGGAAACTTTGTAAGCGATCACAGCGCAAGCAATACCACACCTTCACGTATGCGTATCAACACGAACCCGATTCCCATCGGTTCGGTGTTGGATCGTCGCGGTGAGCGCCTTGGTGCAAATACCTACGATCTTGATGGTGATCCTCGCGGTCTGAACGGTGCTCGCTACACCATCGGTGCAGATGAGTTTATCGGTCGTCTTTACGTAAATGATGTTGAAGCTATCGAGATCATCAATCCGGTTGCATACCGTGCAGGTGCCGGCAACTTTGCCGATGCTGAGTACGTTATGACAAAGGCTCCGGTAAACGTTACAGCTCGTATGCGTAACAACGGATCCGGTAGCCAGGCAGGTATCACAATCCAGGCTGAGATCCGCGATCAAAACAACGCAGTTGTTGCAACCAACAGCAAGGTTGTTACTATCGCTTCCGGCGAGAGCATCGACATCAACTTCGACTTCAACTTCATGCCGATGACCTACGGCGATATGGGCCAAACAGCTCCGGCTCCGTTTGCGGCTATGTCCAGAAACGTAACACCGGTATACACCATCAATGTGTTCACGCCTATCGACGAGAATACTGCAAACAACGCTACGAACAAGCCGGTGCGTTTCTACTTGATGCGCTCACCCATTCGCATGGTAAACAGTGTTGTAAATGTTACATCCGATCCCAACTCTACATCCACACCGTGGAACGAGATTGTTGGTCGTTTGAACTCGGACTCGCTGTTCCGTGCTCTCAGCTACCTTGGCTTGAACAGCACATCATACGACGTATTCGATCGTAACGGATGGGAACCCCGCGCAGTGAACTACGCTTCATATCGTTCGCTCTTCTGGGCTGAAGATACCGCTCGCTTAACACGCTTGCAGCGTACCGACCTCCGTATGTTCCTTGCAAACGGTGTTGCTTCAGACAAGAAGAACCTTGTTGTTGCTTCACAGGAAATTCTTGGCAAGCACATTGGCTTGGATGCTACCAACGACGAGCAGTTTGTTCGCTACGTATTGCGCGCCACCAATGCTACAACCGGTGCTCTGAAGGGCTCTGCTCCTACAGACCGTACACCTCGCGCTGCAGGTTACGATAACCAGCAAGTTCTTGGTGTAACACTTGCACAGGGTATCCGTGAGATTGTTGCAAAGACATCAAACACGAACGACCCCATGAACCCAATGCCGAGTTTGATGCGTATCTACTCGGATAACCAAACAAATGGTCTTGCTCGCACAGCATACTCGTATGTAACACGCGATGCAGGAGTGACCGACAGCATGATGGGTATTGCCACCAACGCTTTGAACTACAATGTTGTATTCTTCGGTGTTGATTGGCGCCACATGCCGCGCACAACAGTAAACCAAGGTAGCGAGCGTATCATGCGTGCTATCATCGAGTTTATCGAGCGTTCACAAGGTACCGTGGTACCGGTTGAACTTGTAGCTTTCAATGCTCAGCGCAGCGGTAACAATGTTAACATCGCATGGGAAACAGCCAGCGAGAAGAACTCCTCGTACTTCGACGTAGAGCGTGCTGCAGTAACAATGGCAGGTACAAGCGCGTACACAGCTGTACGTACAGTTCCGGCACAAGGTACCAGCACAGTATCAAAGGACTACAACGTTGTTGATGCAAACGTGAGCACAGCTTCAGCTTGGTCGTACCGCCTGAAAATGGTAGACCTGGATGGAACCAGCCGCTACTCACAAGAGGTACTTGTTTCTGCAGAAGCCGGTACATCTTCATTGACCGTTTCTCCGAACCCGGCTTCCACAACAGCAAGCATTACAGTAGAACTTGCCGGCAGCGGCATGACCGAAGTAACGCTTGTCGACATGAACGGCCGTACGGTAGCAACAATCGCTCAAGCAGACCTTAGCGGTGCACAGCAATTCAAGCTGAACACCGATGGTATCGCCAGCGGTTCCTACACCGTAGTTGTTAAGCAAAACGGTTCGATCACATCACAAGCTCTTCAGATTGTGAAGTAACAAGTAACGACGGCACTCAAAACGAAACGGCTTCCTTCAAAAAAAGGAAGCCGTTTTTTTTTTGGGGGGGGTACAATCAAACAACTGGGGCGCTACACAAATACAAACAAGCATCGAAGCCGCATTCTTCCGAACGCTGCGCTCATCCACAGACGCGTACTTCGTCTTTGAACCGCCCACTATACTATGTCACGAATCCACGTGAATCAATTCCCGGCAGGCGTTGAGCATATAGTTAATGTCTTCCTCTGCATAATATCCCATATGGCCTATGCGGAAAACACTTTGCGCCAGAGCATCCTGGCCTCGGGCCACGGTTATGCCATACTCTAGGGAAAGTTTGTCAACGATGTCCATGCATTGGCGCGGAAGTAGTACAGCGCTGAGTCCGTGAGCAGGACTCTTGGCAAACATGCTGTATCCCATGTTTTGCAGTGAGGTTCTGATATGCTCGGAACGCTCTTGGTGCCGTTGCCATACACTCTGTATGCCCTCTTCAAGCAACAGATTCAGAGCGGACTCCAGCGCCACCACCTGTAGCATTGCGGGTGTCCAGGGTGTGCGGTTGCGCTCGTAGGCCGTGCGTGCAAGGAGTAAATCAAAATAGAGAGAGCCGACGGCCGGCAATCGCATTCGTTGCTGCCATGCGCGCTCGCTTAGTGCCACCATTGCCAGTCCGGCAGGGCTCATCAATCCCTTTTGCGAAGAGCTCACCACTATATCCACGCCCCACTCATCCATGCGCAGCTCGTGCACCGCCATCGAGGAAATGGCATCCACACAAATCAATGCATCTGAGTGTTTGCGGATACAGGCCGCAATAGCCTGCAAGTCCGACACGACCCCGGTAGAGGTCTCGCTATGCACTAACCACACGGCAGTGCAGTCCGCATGCTCGCGTAGGCATTGCTCGACATACTCCGGCTCTATAGCTTCGCCCCACGGTACACGGATGTTCACGCAGGTGAAACCTAGAGCCTGTGCCATGTCAACCCAGCGCTGAGCAAAGCGCCCATTGTTGAGCACCAGAACTTTCTCCTTTGCCTGTAATGTGTTAAGCATGACTGCTTCCACACCACCCGTTCCCGAACAGCTGAGCACCAGCACCGGCATAGTGGTTTGGAACACTTCTTTTAAACCCTCATGCACCGATGCAAACACTGCATCGGCCTCCGGACCGCGATGATAGGGCGGCTCCTGCGTAAGGCGCCGAAGCACGGCCTTCGGCAGCGGAGTGGGACCGGGTGTAAACAGGCGCTGGGTCATGAAGAGCTTTGACAAAATCAACGACGTACTTGGTGCGAAGATAACACGTCATTTGTCCGCATATTGCAGGCCGTTATCGTTCACCTACGAGGCTTGTTGTATGAAGTCATTGTTGAAGACATCTCTGATGAAATTTCTGAAGACATCTCAGAAGACATCTCTGTCGGCATTTTCCACATTTCTCATTCTCTGTGCTATGTCTGTTACCGATTCGAGCGCTCAATCACAATTCAAGGTTGAAAAGAAGACCTCGAACGGATACACCTACGAGTACGTAGCTAACGATCCTCTGGGCGTTCGCAAGTACGTATTGGCAAATGGCCTGACTGTGTACACTACGGTTCAAAAAGATGAACCCCGCATTCAAACTCTTGTGTGCGTGCGGGCCGGAAGCAAGAACGATCCCGCCGATGCAACCGGGTTAGCGCATTACCTGGAGCATATGTTGTTCAAAGGCACCGACAAGTACGGAACCCAGAACTACGCTAAAGAAAAAGTGCTGCTGGACGAAATCGAGCAGCTCTTCGAAACTTATCGCGGCACGCAGGATGCCGACGCTCGGGCTCGCATATATCATCGCATCGATTCGCTCTCCGGGCTGGCTGCTACCTATGCCATTCCCGGTGAGTACGACCGCATGGTTCAGCGCTGCGGAGCTCGCGGTACCAATGCTCACACAAGTGTAGAAGAAACGGTATACGAGAACAACATTCCGCGTAATCAATTGGAGCGCTGGATACAACTGGAAGCAGAACGATTCCGTAATCCGGTGCTGCGCTTGTTCCACACCGAACTTGAAGCTGTATACGAGGAGAAAAACCGCGGCATGGACAACGACGGACGTCGTGTGTTCGAAGAGTTACTTGCGTCGGTGTTTCCTAAGCATCAGTACGGTACACAAACCACTATTGGTACAGTAGAGCACTTGAAGAATCCTTCCATGCGGAAGATTCGCGAGTTTTATTCTACCTACTATGTGCCGAATAATATGGCTATTGTGCTCGCCGGCGATTTCGATCCCGATGCGGCTGTAGACCGCATCAATGCTGCGTTTAAAGCATACGAGCCAAAGCCGGTAAAGCCCTTTGCCGTGGCAAAAGAGGATGCCATTACCGCTCCTGTTGTGCGAGAAATTACCGGCCCGTCTGCCGAGAATGTTACCATTGCCTTCCGCTTTCCGGGTGCAGCCCATCCGGATATCAAGCTGCTCACAATGTGTGATATGCTGCTCTCCAACAATTCCGCAGGTATCATTGATATTCAATTGGCGCAAAAGCAACGAGTGCTCGGCCCGAGTTGCAGCCCAATGATTATGAAGGATTATTCTCTGCATCGTTTTTCGGGCGCGCCGCGTAAAGGCCAAAAGCCGGAGGAAGTGGCGTCGCTGCTTCTTGAACAAATCGAAGAATTGAAAAAAGGAAACTTCACGGAATCCACCATGCGGGCTGTGATTAACGATCTGGCTATTGCTCAAATGAAGCAGATGGAGTCGAACACCAATCGCGCATCGTTGATTTCGCAGACCTACATTCACGGTATGGATTGGGTGGAAACAATATCATTCATCAATGATCTTCGCGCGATTACCAAAGAGCAAATCGTTGCCTTCGCCAAGAAGAATTACGGAAACAATTATGTGGTGGTGTACAAGCGCACCGGCGAAAATTCCAACACGACCAAAGTGACCAAGCCGCCTATCACGCCGGTGTCGGTGAACCGCGACGCGCAGTCGGCCTTTGCGGAAAAATTACTCTCCATTCCGGTAGAGAAAATAGCGCCGCGATTTAGCGACTTCAACAACGACATCCGGCGTACCACGCTAGGCAACGGCACCGAAGTGCTATGCGTAAAAAATACCGAGAACAGCTTATACAACCTGAACATTGTGTGGGACTACGGCACCAAGCACGATCGTCGTTTTGCTACGGCTCTGCAGTATCTGGACTTCATCGGTGCCGGGTCTCGGAGTGCGGAAGATATGCGCAAAGCATTGTACGAACTAGGTTGCTCCATTCGTGTGTCGGCATCTTCCGATGCCATGACCGTAGAGCTTAGCGGTACCGAAGAGAACCTGGAGCCCGCATTGAAACTGGTGGAGGAGCGTTTCCGTACTCCCGTTGCGGATACAGCAGCGCTGAAGCTTCTTGTAGACGGTATCTTAAAGCAACGCAGTAACGTGAAGAAGAACAAGACGGTAATTCTTCAGCAAGCGCTCATGAGTTACGTCACCTATGGTAAACGAAACCCCTTCACGAACATTCTCTCCGAATCTGAATTGCGCGCACTCACAGCCGGCGATCTTCTGGAGGTAATCAGCTCGCTGCATTCTCTAAAGCACTCGGTGTATTACTATGGCACGCGCTCGCCGGAGCAGCTTCGCGAAATGCTCAATGTGGTTCATGCAGACTCAAAGCCCGTACGCACATTGGCAGAGCCCGAGCCGTATCAATGGCAGGATCTTTCCACAGGCAAGGTGTTCTTTGTAGACTTCGACATGGTGCAAGCAGAAGTAATGATGCGAATTAAACTGGACGAAGAGTATTCTGTTCCCACTTCTGCCTTCGCTCGCATGTATAACGAATACAACGGTGGGCTTTCGGGAGTGGTGTTCCAAACCATACGCGAGTCTAAAGCGTTGGCCTACAGTGTGGAAGCGGGCTTTGCGTCGCCGCGCCGTCAGGGCGATCCGTATGTGTACAGCGCATACATCGGAACACAAGCGGATAAATTGCCCGAGGCATTGGTGGCTATGCACGACGTGCTCAAAGACATTCCGAAGAACGAAGCATCGTTTGCTAATGCAAAGCAGAGCATCATGGAGAAAATCGAAGCGGAGCGCTTTACGCGATTCTCACTCTTGCAACAGTACGACAATCTTCGCCGCCTTGGTATTACTCGCGACGTGCGCGAACAGATCTACGCAGCCATACCGACGATGACGCTGGCCGACGTACAGCGCATACGAGACGAAAAAGTGGGCGCAAAGAAATTTGCATTGCTGGTGGTCGGATCCAAAAACAAGCTCGACATGAAAGCACTTTCCAATTATGGTCCGGTGCAGGAGCTCACAACCACCGAGATTTTCGGCTACTAACGAATCGCTATTCCCATGAACACCTTGAACACCATGAACATAGTCTCGGCCGGTGACGCGGTTCGGTGTATAGAATCGGGTCATCGGGTATATATTCATTCTGTTGCGGCTGCGCCGCAAGATCTTATCGAAGCGATGACTCTTCGAGCCGATGAGCTGAAGAACGTAGACATCGTGCATTTGCACACAGAAGGCCGGGCGCCGTATGCACGTGCCGAGTTTGCCGACAGCTTCAACGTTCATGTGTTGTTTACCGGGCCGAACATGCGCGACGCGGTGAGCTCCGGCCGGGCCGATTACATCCCGGTGTTTCTCTCTGAGGTGCCACTGCTGTTTCGTCGCGGCGTGCTCCCTATCGATGTGGCGCTGGTACAGGTGACGCCTCCGGACGCGCATGGATACTGCTCTCTGGGCGTTTCTGTGGATGCCACTATTGCGGCAGTTCAAACCGCGCGATTTGTGGTGGCGCAGATCAATCCCAATATGCCCAGGTCTTTAGGCGATGGGAATATTCATGTGTCGCGATTTCATGCGGTGTGTGAATCTGCAACGCCGATCATCACAGCATCGTATGCACAGCCCTCGGAGGTAGAAGTTCAGGTGGGGCGCAATGTGGCCGCGCTGGTCCAAGATGGTGCCACCTTGCAGCTTGGAATAGGCAGTATTCCTAATGCCGTGCTTGCGGAGTTGATGCATCACAAGAATCTGGGAATTCACTCGGAGATGTTCTCCGATGGCGTACTCGATCTGGTGGAGCGCGGCGTTATTACCAATAGTCTGAAAAAGAAACATCCCTTCAAAACCGTCGCGGGATTTGTGATGGGATCGCGCCGCTTGTATGATTACATCCACGACAATCCCGGCGTGCTTCTTCTGGACATCGCCTACGTGAACAATCCACGGGTGATAGAACAGAACCCGCGAGTCACAGCCATCAACAGTGCTATCGAGGTGGATATTACCGGTCAGGTATGTGCCGATTCTATCGGCTCCCGTATTTACTCCGGAGTGGGCGGGCAAATGGATTTTATGAGAGCTGCTGCACTGTGTGACGATGGCAAGCCAATCATTGCGTTGCCCTCGGTTACATCGCGAGGTGAGTCCAGAATTGTTTGCCACTTAAAGCCCGGCGCCGGTGTGGTCACAACGCGCGCGCATGTGCATTGGGTGGTAACCGAGTATGGAGCGGTAAATCTTTATGGAAAAAATCTTCGTGAGCGCGCGCATCTGCTCATGAGTATAGCGCATCCTGATCACCGCGAGGAATTAGAGCGGCAGGTGCACGATACCTTCCATTATTGAGGTATAGCCATTGGTACGTACGAATCCTTGGGCGATACTTTTATGTGCCCAAGTTTTTCAAGCACCTCTATCACTTCTTTTTCCTTTCGCGTGCCAAGAAGCAAGGCCGCGCCCGATGTTCGTACTATTTGAATTCCGGAAGTTCCCCAAATGCTCAAGGCATTTCCTCGCCTCCAAAATCCGGTGCGATAGCCCCATCCGCCGTACTCCGCAATTGGGCGATAGGTGCGTACACACAGAGTGCGCATCTCGTGAAAAGCAATGAAGGTGAAGTTCCGCTGAATGGGCGAGAACCTATAACGTATTCCTTCCTCCGTGATCTCCGTTTGCAGGCGCGTTGCCGAAAAAAACGATCCCAAACCTATCAGCATCAGGCATAGCATGATGAGCACGCCGGTGGGTGCCGGTTTGTCGCCGAATGGAGCATGATAGAACTCTTGCTGTACCACTCCGTACGCGAACAGCAGAGCGAAGGAGAAAAAAACAAGGCGAACGAGAACAGGGCTAAAGGTCTGCGATTCGCTGAAGAGCGGAGTAGGCGCGGAGCTCATACGTGAAGAACATTGGTGAGTAGGCATCTCAAAAAAAAATGAGGAGACAAGCGCGGCCTGTCTCCTCACAAACTACAGCTGCACCGCTACCTTCCTATTTGAACTGGAAGGTAGAAATACACTTCTTGAAGATGGGCAAATACACTGCTTCTTCTGTTTTGTTCCATGTTACAAACACGCGATAGAGCTTGCCGTCTTTCACGCACAAGTAGGCATAGCGACCAATTCCGGGAGCCGGGCTATAGCTGAACATATATGCCTTTACCGAGCCCAAAGTGGTTGAGCTTTGCGAAGCACCGGCAAACTGCGCTTTGTTCTCTGCAGCAATCTTGTCCAGGTTGGTTTGCTTTGATGCATCAAGAATGTCCACGCGAATGGTACAGTCTAAACGGCTTCCTAAGTACTCGCTGCCGCCAATTGCACCAGCTGCCTTCACACCCTTAGCACGGAAGTTGTCGGGAATGCTGATACTGTATCCGGAGCCCGGAGCCGTGATAAAGTTCGACGACGGTGGCTCGGGAGCAGCTTGCACGGTATCGGGCTTCGTGTCCGGAAGCTTTGCAGGGCCGGCACATACGAAGGTAGAAAGTATCTCGTCGATTTGCGGCTTGTACGCATCGTAGGTGCTTCCGAATGCAGCAATCTCCAAGGTGGTAAGAACGGTGTCTTTGAGTGAATACAACTTGATGCCCTTCAGCTTGCCGTCTTCCGCATCGGCAGAGTAGCTCAGCTTTATTGCAGGCGCGCCGCCCAGAGTAGTGTTCTCCTGAGGGGCATAGGCGGAGTTATCGAAAATCTTGTCTTCGTTGATGTACTGATCCAGCGGCTGGTCTTTAAGATGAATCACGTGCACATCGATCTTCGCGCCCGAAGGGCCTTCGCGAAACTCTACAAAGCGGGATTCCACTTCTGCACTCGACAACGCCACGAAGCGCTCGCCCGGTGTTTTCTTTATGGTCCAATTCTTTGGATACCGAAGCGAGAACGATGTAGTAGCATCGGTATACGTCTCCAAGCCGTCAATCTTCACCGGCTCTGCTTTTTTCTCTTCGCAACCCGTGCTGATTACCAAGGCGGCACAACACAGGAGCAATACTGAACGCAAGAACATAACAACTCCAAAAAAACGATTGATACAATTCACACTCAAGCTGCATGAAGTTCAGACCGGCAATGCTGTTGTGCACAAAGCCGGAAGTAGCATTGGCCGCGAACACTTGTTGATACCGATTCGATTTTTCACGCCGCGAAAACTACCAAAAAAGCAAGGAACCTTATCCATAAAAATCGGCAACATCAAGCCTATGCCGATAGAGGTTGAATGGCCGCACACGCGGTTGCGGTACGCTTCAAAGAGCTGTGCCGGTGAGTAAGTTTAGCCGGTACTTTTTGCACGGGACTCTCTCTGC
Source organism: Kapaibacterium sp. (SeqCode) (assembly GCA_046297095.1). Lineage (GTDB taxonomy): Bacteria > Bacteroidota > Ignavibacteria > Kapaibacteriales > NICIL-2 > JBBATK01. The sequence continues at coordinate 24,853 of JBKCNS010000005.1, forward strand.
CTTGCCTATCTTGCAAGTCACCAATCTTCCGCATACTACCGCATCTCTATGAATATTACCGAGCACCTGTGCCGCGAACTTTCTCAAGCCACTCTGGAAGTGGTTTCGCAGGGACGTTTTGCCAACAGTGTGGTGCAGAAGAAGTTCAAGGCCAACGCCCATTGGGATTCGGAAGAGAAGTCGTTCTTTGCGGAGTCGTTGTATTTCATTGTGCGTAATGCGCGGCGTTTGTGCGTGGCACTATCGATAAGCGCCTGCGATACTGCATCCGAAGCGTTGAAGCTTGTGCATGCAACTCTCGTGCTGCACTCGCTATATGTGCCGCGTGGCATTCTTTCTGCGCATCGCCTGGAAGCCGCATTGGTGCACAAGCGTTGGGCAGATGCCGGTACCACCAGAGCTGTGGCCTATTCCTATCCGGACTGGCTGGATGAGTTGGGCGCCCGGCAATTCGGCGCGTCGTGGGACTCCATGGTTCATGCCTTGCATGCAGAGCCCAAAGTGGTGCTTAGGGCAAACTCTTTGAAAGTGACCAGAGAAGAGTTAGAGAGAAAGCTTCGTGCGCGCGAGATATCCTGCTCGTCGTCGGCACTCAGCCCTACGGCTACAGTGCTGGAGAATCACTACAATGTGTTTACACTGCCGGAATTTCGCGATGGTTTATTCGAAGTTCAGGATGCCGGCTCGCAGTGTATTGCTCCGTTCTTGATGGCGGAACCGGGCATGAGGGTAATAGATGCCTGCGCCGGCAGCGGCGGCAAGTCTCTGCACTTAGCCGCGCTCATGAACAACAAGGGGCGCTTGATTGCTATGGACACGGAAGAGTGGAAGCTGACGGCTCTGGCGCAGCGGGCTCGAAGGGCGGGCGTGAGTATTATCGAAACACGGACCATCACCTCTACCAAAGTGGTGAAGCGTCAGCATGGTAGCGCCGATCGCGTACTGCTCGATGTGCCCTGTTCCGGTTTGGGAGTGCTGCGCAGAAATCCGGATACCAAGTGGCATATCACGGCGGCGGATATTGATCGCTTTGTTACTATTCAACGGGATATTCTGCGTCAATATGCGCCCATGACTGCGCCGGGCGGAGCCTTGGTGTATGCTACCTGCAGTATACTTCCGGCCGAGAGCGAAGATCAAGTGCGGTGGTTCCTGGCACAATCGCCGGAATGGACACTGGAAGATGAGCGCCGAGTGGAGCCGGGCAAACATGACGCCGATGGTTTTTACATGGCTCGCCTTCGGCGAGCAAAGGCAGATAAAGAAGTTAAAGTAGTTAAAGCAGACAAAGCAGGTAAAGTAGCCAACGCAGATGCTGCCGTTGACACACAGCAAAACGTTGAAATCGAAGAATAGCACGGATGGTATAATGATCAACGAGATTCCAAACAACGCCGAGAATGCCGAGCATTCTTCTATACGTCTAACGCAATACAGTCACGGTGCGGGCTGCGGCTGCAAGCTGTCTCCTGCAGTGCTCGATCGTATTCTGCACACGAATGAAGCCGGAGCCGAATACCCGCGCTTGATTGTGGGGAACTCTACGCGCGATGATGCTGCCGTGTACGATTTGGGTGACGGTCGCGGACTCATTAGCACCACGGATTTTTTCATGCCCATTGTGGATGACCCCTACGACTTCGGCCGCATTGCCTCGGCCAATGCCATCAGCGATGTGTACGCAATGGGTGGAACTCCCGTGATGGCCATTGCTATTCTTGGATGGACCGTTGATAAACTGGCGCCGGAGATTGCATCGCAGGTGATTCGCGGAAGCCGCGCTGTGTGTGCCGAAGCGGGCATACCATTGGCAGGAGGTCATAGCATTGACTCGCCGGAACCCATTTTTGGTTTGGCGGTGAACGGGCTGGTGGATCTTTCTCGACTGAAGCAAAACTCCACAGCCACAGAGGGTTCTCGGCTGTACCTTACCAAAGGGCTGGGTGTGGGAATTCTTACCACCGCAGAAAAAAATGGTACGCTGAAGCCCGAGCATTATGGAGTAGCTACTGCTTCTATGACTCGCATCAACAGTATCGGTGCTGCCTTAGCTCAAATAGACGGCGTTACGGCCATGACGGATGTAACGGGCTTCGGGTTGCTTGGCCACTTGCTGGAAATGTGTACCGGTAGCGGCGTGAGCGCAGAGATTTCCTTCGAGTCGTTGCCGCGTATCGCCCAATTGGACGATTACATTTCGGCTCGATGCACGCCGGGCGGAACAAAAAGAAATTGGTTGAGTTACGGCTCGGGGTTGAATATGTCGCAGACCTTGAGTTTGGCTGAGCAATTCGATGAGCATTACTCAACCCTGGCACTGCTCTGCGATCCGCAAACCAGTGGCGGCTTGCTTGTGGCGGTACAAGAGGAATCCGCTGCTGCTGTAGAAGAATGCTTGCACGCCCACGGACTAGGTGCCTTTGCGCAGCCGGTAGGGCGCATTATTCGCAAAGATCACGCGCCGGTGCGTGTGCTCTAGATGGCGGGAAAAATCTCTGCGTGAGGCAGTCCTCGTATTCGCGGCTACCTCGCTATTTTTGTGCCTTGCGAACGATAATTTTCGACACCAGAATCTCTCGGAGTACCAATGAATATCGGCGTCCTGACGGAGTTACAATCCAACGAGCATCGTGTTGCTCTTACACCTGATGCAGTAAAGCAACTGAAGGCCAAGGGCTTTGCCGTAAATGTTCAAGCCGGAGCCGGACTTGCGGCCGCATACGACGACGATGCCTACACCGGCGCGGGAGCTACGATACTTCCGGGCGCAAAAGATGTCTGCGCACAAAGCGATGTGATTTGCAAAGTGCAAGCACCCACCACCGATGAAGTGGCCACCATGAAGAGCGACAGTACATTGATCTGTACCATGAATGCATGGAAGAATGCCGATGTGATTGCCGCACTCAAAGCAAAGAATATTACCTCGTTCGCTCTTGAATTGATTCCGCGTATCAGCCGTGCTCAGAGCATGGACATTCTCTCGTCCATGGCTTCGGTAGCGGGCTACAAGGCAGTGCTCACAGCGGCTAATCATAGCGGTCGATTCTTCCCCATGTTGGTAACGGCTGCCGGAACACTTGCACCTACCAAGTGTTTGGTAATCGGTGCGGGAGTTGCGGGCTTGCAGGCAATTGCAACTGCTCGCCGTCTTGGCGCCATCGTTGAAGCATTCGATGTTCGCCCTGCAGTGCGCGAACAGGTCTTGAGCTTGGGTGCGAAGTTCGTTGATATCGATTTGGGAGAACAGGATACGGAAACCAGCGGCGGCTATGCCAAAGAATTGAGCGAAGCAGCCAAGAAGAAACAGCAAGAAGGATTGGCAAAGCATATTGCTCAATCGGATGTGGTAATCACAACCGCAGCAATTCCCGGCAAGCCCGCTCCGAAGATTATTTCGGACGAGATGATTGCTATGATGAAGAATGGATCGGTAATTGTGGACCTTGCGGCGGAAACGGGTGGAAATACCTTCCAGACTAAGCCCGGTGAGACCGTTGTTACGGGCAACGGCGTCCATATTATCGGACCTGTGAACGTGCCGGCAAGCATGCCCTTCCACGCTTCACAGATGTACGCAAAGAATCTTGTGAACCTAATGATGCTCTTTGTAACCAAAGAAGGCATTAAGGTGCACAAGGACGACGAGATACTCAGCGCTTGCTGTGTGTAAAACTATGTGTTGCCTGCATCGAATGCAGGTGCTATAATCGCGACCTTTTTTTCGTGAGGCGGGGACAAAGTTGAAGGGTTGGAAGGTTGTTTTACTAAGAAACTACTTCTGTACACTTTCAAACGAGGATTGTCATGGCAACCAAGAAGAAGCCAGTGACCAAAAAGACATCGGTGAAATCGGCGGCAAAATCGTCGAGCAAAAAAACATCAACCGCTTCAGCGAAGAAGGTCAAAAAAGCAGTGGCAAAATCGAAGGCTGTAAAGCCGGCGGTTAAGAAAGCTGCGAAAAAAGTGGCCCCAAAGGCAACCAAGAACGTAGCCAAGAAGGTTACGAAGAAGAGCACCGCTGCAGCGACGTCCAAACGTGCCACACCAAGCACGGCTAAGAGCAAAGTAAAGGTGAAGGTTAAGAGTAATGTCAAGACCGCCACCAAAGCTCAGGGCAAAAAGACGACAGCGAAAGCGGTGATAAAGAAATCACCGTTGCGGTCTGCAAAGTCCGCAGCTACAACACCAAAGAAGGGACTGATGAGTACAGCAGCAAAGAAGACGGCGGCGAAGAAAGCGGCGCCCAAAAAAGTTCAGGCAAAGAAAGTTGCACCCAAGAAAGTTGCACCTAAAAAAGTTGAAGCAAAGAAGGTTGTTGCCAAGAAGCCGGTAGCGGTAAAAGCAGCAAAGGCAGCTCCGGCAAAGAAGGTGGTAGCAAAAGAAGTGGTGAAAGCAGCACCGGCAAAAGTTCCGGCTAAAGCGCCCGAGACCAAAGTGGTGGCAATACCCGCGCCTTCTAAAGGTGCACCTGCCAAGGCAATTGTGTTGTCTCGAGGCAATGGCCCCGTGCGCAGCCGTTCGCGCAAGCCCAGCGAGCGCGCTACACCGAAGCTGGAGCCGCGCGTAAAGAAAGACACATCGAAGAACGAAGCGATGTTCGAGCGCACCCAGTCTGCGCCTACCATCAGCGCTCCGAAGATTACCGAGTTTCTTTCTACGCCCTCGTACACAACTCCCGAGCCGGTAAAGCCGAAGCCGAACGTTCGTTATTCGGATAAGGATTTGAAAGTGTTTCGCGCGCTGATCGAAAGCGAAAAGGAAAAAACGCTGGACGAGCTGCGCATGCTGAAAGAGCGCCTGGAAGATCTTACGAACTATGAAGCCTCAGAAGAGACAGCAGTGTATTCCATGCACATGGCTGAGCAAGGATCGGAAGCAGTGGAGCGCGAAAAGACCTACGCTCAGATTCAGCGCACCACCGATTATCTGCGTAAGCTGGACGAAGCAATGATTCGTATCGAGGAGAAAACGTACGGCATCTGCCGTCAGTGCGGAATCCTTATTGCTCGCGAGCGCTTAATGGCAGTGCCGATCACGACTCTGTCTGCATCGTGGAAGCTGCGTCAGCAGTGCCCCACAGACGGCATCGACAAAGTGGGTCGGTAATTGGCTGAATCGACAACGTGCGTCGGTAACAGGCTGAATCGACAAAGTGGGTCGGTAACCGACTTCATTGTCACACTTCGAAGAATTCAAACCGACATTCAGACATTCAATAAGCAAGCCTCGTCACCATGTGATGGGGCTTGTGTGTTTTAGGGGAGATGTGGGGCCAAGAGGCTGCGCACATTTACGCTGCGCGGGGTATTTTGCGGCACCGCAGCAGCACTATAGTTGCGGTGAGGGAAGCGGATACGGAACGATCTCAATTTGGGAGAACAACAATGGCAATAGCAGGCGCATTTCATTTGCAATCGTGGATTGATGAGCACAGGGATTTGTTGAAACCCCCGGTGGGCAATCAGTGCATCTACGAGAACACAGATTTTATCGTAATGATTGTAGGCGGCCCGAACTCGCGAAAGGATTATCACTTCAACGAAGGCGAAGAGCTGTTCTACCAGCTCGAAGGAGATGTGGTGGTAAAAATCATCGACGAAGGCAAGCCCCGCGATATTCATATTCGTCAGGGCGATATGTTTTTGTTGCCGCCTCGCACTCCGCACTCGCCGCAGCGCGGAGCCAATACGGTAGGCTTCGTAATTGAACGCAAGCGCGAGACTAAAGAGATGGACGGCTTCCAGTGGTACTGCGAGAATTGCGGAGACAAACTCTACGAAGAGTTCGAATACGTTACAGACATTGTAAAGCAATTGCCGCCAATCTTTGAGCGCTTTTACGGTAACCCGGATCACTGTACATGCAAGAAGTGCGGCACGGTGATGGAAGCCCCCAAGAAGCTTGTATAAGCAGATAAAGTGTGTAGTGTGGCTGTCATGATAATCGCATCTGTTGAATAGTTATGTGCATGAGCGAAGATTAGAAACAGGATGAATACTCACGACTCGCACAAACAATCACTAACTCCACGAACCACGTATTCAAGCGCTTTGTAGCACCCTACGTTAAATGCATCCATGAAGATTGATATTCACGCACACCTTATGCCCCAAACCTGGCCCTCGCTGAAGGACAAGTATGGCTATGGTGGTTTTATTGCGTTGGATCATCACGTTCCCGATGCAGCTCGCATGATGCGGGACGACGGTGTGTTCTTTAGAGAGGTGCAGCGCAACTGCTGGGATGCCGAGTGGGTGCTCCGCGACATGGACGAGCACCACGTGGATGTGAGCGTGCTGTATACCGTTCCGGTGCTGTTCTCGTACTTCGCTCAGCCGGCGCATGGCCATGAGTGGTCACGGTTTTTGAACGATCATCTTGCCGATGTGGTAGCCCGCCATCCCAAACGTTTTGTGGCGATGGGCACCGTGCCCATGCAGGATGTAGATCGCGCAATCGAAGAAATGACTCGCTGTGTGCAGGAGCTGGGCATGCCAGGATTGCAAATAGGGTCTAATATCAACGGCATGAATCTGGACGATCCCGCGTTGTTTCCTTTTTATGCCGAAGCAGAGCGATTGGGCTGCAGACTAGTGATACACCCGTGGGAAATGCTCGGAGGCGATCGCTTAACGAAGTACTTTTCCCCTTGGCTTGTGGGCATGCCTGCAGAAACCACGCTTGCGCTTACGTCCATGATATTCGGCGGAGTGTTCGACCGCTTCCCCAAACTTCGTGTGTTGTTTACTCATGCAGGAGGGTCGTTCTTGTTTACTCTTGGGCGAATCTCTCATGGCTGGCATGCGCGGCCGGATCTGTGCAACGTTCACGGCATCAGCGATCCCAGAACCTACACAAATCGTTTTTGGGTAGACGGCATAACGCACGACCTCCGTGCTTTGCAATACGTATTGGATGTAATGGGCGACACTCGCGTATGCTATGGCACAGACTATCCCTTTCCGCTTGGCGATCTTGAGCACGGGCGATTTATCGAGGAATCATCGTTGGATAAAGCTACCATCGACCGCCTGCTCTGCGATAATGCACTTGAGTTCTTAGGAATGGACAAACAGAGGTTTCTGTAATTGCTGTACAAGCGTTGTGCCGCCGGCCGCGTGGTTACTCATCCAGCGCGGCGTCCACATCTTGAATTGATGATGCCACATGTGCTGTGCCGTTGCGCATTTCTATTATCATATCAGCGTCGGCAATGGTGTGTAAGCGATGCGCAATGATGAGCATGGTCACATCGCGAAACTCGGATCGCAAGGTTTGCTGTATCACCGCATCGGTTTGTATGTCCACACTGGCAGTTGCTTCATCCAGCACAATAATCGAGGCGCGAGTAAGCAGTGCCCGCGCAAGGCAAAGAAGCTGCCGCTGACCCTGCGAAAAATTCAAACCACTTTCCTGTACCTGCGCCATCAGGCCGCCGAGCGCACGAACCGGCTCGGCCATGCGTACGCGCTGTAACACAGACCAAATGTCGTCGTCGGAATATTCTTCGAAGCGATCTAAGTTCTCTCTGATACTTCCCATGAACAGCATGGGGTCCTGTGGAATAATCGCCATGGCTCTACGTAAGCGCTCGTAGGGAATGGTTGCGATGTCGATGCCGTCGATGTGCACAGTGCCTGTGGAGGGCGACACAAAACGCAGTAACGTTTGGAACAATGTGGTCTTGCCGCTTCCCGTCCGGCCAACGATTCCCACGCGAGAACCACCGGGAATAGTAAATGAAACATCCTGCAATATCAGCGGCAGCTCCGGTGCGTAGCGGGCAGAGACCGAGCTGAATACAACCTGGCCACGTAGTGGCCAGGAAACAGTTTCAGGAAGGGGAAGGTCCGATTGCACAACCGGCTCCGGCTCCAGGCGGCCGTAGGTACGCAGGCGTTCGTACGACGTCATTCGCGATTCTACTTCGCTGAACGAGCGCACACACCAATTCAGATAGCCCCAGAACGTCATCGAGTAGGTGATAATCATACCCGCCAGCCCTGCACCGATGCGGCCTTCAGAGCATAGCACAACTACCGACGTAGTCGTGGCAAGGGCAATCACGCCGCTAAGCAAGGGCGCGCGGGTAGAGAACCATCGATTTAAAAGAATGGAGCCCCAATTCATGCGCTGAAAAAACTCCAGCTTCTCCACGAACGACGCCGTGAAGTCTGCTTCCTGTTTGTACGCACGAATCACCGGCAGTCCCAGCAAGGTTTCCTTGAAGTGGGCATAGCGCGGAGAGCGCGAAATGCTTGTAAGGCGCTTGGCTTCTCGCGCAGAGCGGCGATAGTCACGTTGCAGTTTGTAGAACACCGCCATTGCGGGCACGGCAGCCAGCACCACAACCGGCGCTACCGTCAGTATGAGCAGCAAGGTTCCCACCATCATCGAGAACGAGCGTGCTGCACTTTCGAAGTTCCAGCTTAGCTCGTCGTCCACACCGGCCAGATCGTGCGCAAAGCGATTCAGGATGCGGCCCATAGGTGTGGTGTCAAAGAAACGAATGGGAGCTCGGATCACGGCTTGGAGCGTTGCATTGTGAATCTCGCGGCCGGCCATTGTGGCACGCATCATCCATATCAGGCGTTCCCCAAAGTTGGCGGCTAAAATCAATCCGCCCAGTAGAGCGTAACCGGCCAGAGCGGCCTGCGGATGCTGCAGCCAGTCCGGCATGATTCCCGGTATACCTTGGTATTCAGTCCACCAAGCAAGCCACGCGCTTTGCATCATGGGGAGTACTACCACCATCATGCAGCTGAGTACCAACAGCGAATACACCACAGCGGGCTTGCCGTTGTTTGCGGATCCAAGTTGCTTCACATAGTCGAAGAACAATTCGGCTTTCATGGATCCTATAGCGCGGTCTTCGTCTTCCATGAACTTGCCGTTGTTTTGATCGTCGTTCTTGCGCTGCTGCGGAGCACTTGCCGCGGGAGCTTCGGGAGCGCTTGCCTCTGCCGATGTATGCTCGGCATAGAACTCACTAAATGGGGCACATGTTTGCAAGAGCGATTCCAGCGTACCTTGGCCTGCAATTCGCCCCTCGTGAAGAAACACTACATGATCGAAGCGGCCCAAGTGCGTAAGCCTGTGAGTTGCCACCACTCGGGTTACGGTATTCCAATGACCAAAAATCAGATCGTCTGCCAGCGCTTGTTCCGTGTGCACATCTACAGCTGCCAGAGGATCGTCGAGCAGCACAATACCGGCTTGTTTCATCACGGCTCTGGCACAGCACACACGCATTTTCTGACCACCGGACAGATTCACTCCGCGCTCGCCAATCTCCGTGTCCATTCCGGAGGGCAATGCAGCGATGTCCGCTTCCAACGAACTCATTGCCAGTGCTGTGCGGAGCAGGTTGATAGTGTCGTCGTTGTCTTCGCGGCCGAAACAAATATTATCCTGTAATGTGGCGTTGCGTATGTAGGGTTCTTGAGAAACGTAGGCAATGCGAGATCGCTGAATATCATCATCGGTAGAAAGCTCTATACTGCCACCGGTCAGTGAGGTTTCTTTGAGCAGCGAAAGCAACAGCGTGGACTTGCCTGCTCCTACGGCACCCACCAGGGCTACACTGCTTCCCGGAGGAATTTCCAGGTTGATGTCCTGCAACGCTTGTACCGGTGCGCCCTGCGGGGAATCGGGCTTCGCCGAATACACCACGGAGAGGTTCTTTATCGAAATGCCACCGGGAGTATTGTCCTGCCGTTCCGGACGAGTATCGGGAGTATGAACCGGGCTGCTGAAAAACGAATGCAGACGCTGTGCCGCCACGCGCGCATGCGCATAGTTCTTGATGAAGTGCGGCAGTGCACCAATGGGGCCTTCCAGCTGCATGAAAATGAGCAAGCAGGGAAAAATCAATGCCGGTGTCAGAACACCGCCCATGGCAGTGTACGTGCCAAAGCCTGCAAAGGCCACCACGGTAGAGGTGCTAAGAAACAGCATGGTGCTGAGTGCCTCGGCGCGAATCAACTTCGAGAATGCGCTTAGCTCTTGAGTTCGAATGGAATCGACCGAGCGAACAATGCTCTTCTCCCAGGCAAAGTACTTGATCACACGAATGCCGCTGAGTATCTGAGACATCAACGTTACTCTGGCATCGCGATGTTTCCAGAGTTCGGTGTCGTACCGAGAAAATCTGCGAGCTGCCAGGCGAGTAAGAGGGCCCATGCACACAAGCGTGGCCAAAGCAGCAAGTGTAGCCGGACCGAGTAGCACATAGAGCAGCGCCAGCGATGCACTTACATGAATACACGACTGTAAAATTTCCGGCAGGAAGAACGACACTTCTGCCATGCCCTCGCTATCGCTGGCCATGTGGTTTACCACATCTCCGGTATGCATGCTCATCTGCGAACTGCGTGTTAGGCGCAGCGCATGACGAAACACGCGCATGTTCAAACCATTCGATACGCGTCCCCATGTTTTGAGTGCGTTGTAATAGTAATGCTGAACAAGTACGCCGTCTACCATAACTACGGCCGAGAGCGCGATCGCTCCGCTCAGTGCCGGCACAAGATTCTGTGGTTGCGTCTGAAGAGTAGTAAGATTTCCCAGCACCTCGCGAAGCAATACCGGACCTGCAAGCACAAAGGGTAAGCGGCCTATATCAAATGCAAGAGCTCGCTTTGCGCTGGCACCCGCGGCAAAGAATGCCTTTGCCACAAAGGTGTTGGGATTGGCGGTGGGTATGGAGACAAATGCATCCTCTACGTCTGTAGGGCGCAAGTCTTCTTCTATGGGTGGCATGTCGGCGGCCATGAGCGCACGTGTCCTGCCCACTGCAATGAGCGGCGACACATAGCTGAAAAGAAGTTTGCTAAGCCAATTCATGAGAGCTGCATCTGAACCAAAAAAGCGATCACCCAAAGGTGCTACGAAGCGGAGGAGGTTTCGATCACAACCACAGCCATGGCCATGGTGCTTGTGTGAGAGAGTGTAACATGAATGGCAAAGTGCCCGTAGCGCTCGTGCAGCAGTCCGCTAAGGTCTGCAACGGGTTGGCCGCTCGGCATATTCTTTACGCCGCATTCTTTGAACTGAAAGCCCTGCGTGATGCCCGTACCTATGGCTTTGCTGAATGCTTCCTTAAAGGCGAATCGCGCAGCGAAATGCACGGCTTCGGTGCCATGAAATCGACGGCAATACTCCTGCTCGGTGGCAGTGAAAATGCGTTGCACAAATCTCTCGCCGTATTGCTCAATGGAGTGAGCTATACGCGCCACGTCCACAAGGTCTGAACCTATGCCTATAATCATGCGGCAGCTCCGGCGGTTTTGAGTTCCGTCATGGTGAATAGCGGAGTAAGAGGAACGTCGATAGCAGACAGCGCAGCCGGCCCGCCGGACTCGCGATCAATCACACACACCGCGCCCAGAATATTCGCGCCATGATCGCGTAAATCTTTAGACGACAACACCACCTGACCGCCGCTGGTGATCACATCTTCAACGATCAAGATATTCTTGCCCTTGATATCACTGCCTTCGGCAATCTTACACGTGCCGTACTCTTTAGCCTTTTTGCGAACAAATGCAGCCGGGATGCCCGTGTGCAACGACAACGCCGTGGCAAGCGGCACACCACCAAGCTCCAAGCCGCACAGCACCTGCGTTTCCGCCGGTATCAGGGGCGCAAGGTGTTCGGCAATCACTTTGAGTAATTCGGGGCGCGCTTCAAACAGGTATTTGTCGAAGTACTCGTTGCTGTGTGCGCCGGAACGCAACAGGAAGTGACCCGTGATATGAGCGGTGTTGTAAATTGCTGCGGCTAGTTCGTGTCGTGTCATGAGCGTGCAGGCCTGAATGCCGGCTATTATACCGAGGCGTTGAAAAGAAAAACAAAATTAGAGGATTTTGTGCATAGAGGTCCGGATTTCATCATGCAAACACAAGAGCAACGCGATGCCGTTGTTCTGGAGCACATACGCGCGAATGCAGTGGTTTCCACCGAGCTGAAGGTGAGCGGAGCAGAAAACATGCGCCGCGACGAAGCCAATGCGCAACTGTTGGTGCAGCAGCCCGAGCCCGTAGTGTATGTGCGACTCTACTCTTGGGATCCGTGGTGCGTGTCTCTGGGAGCTCATCAACGCGAGGATGACATAGACCATGAGCGCCGCAAAGACATGGGTTTTGATTGCGTGCGCCGCGCCACCGGCGGCCGCGCCGTATTTCACGCAGACGAGCTTACCTATTCCATTGTGATGGTACTGCCACACGGCACGGGCATGCATGATGTGTACAGAGTGAGCCACTTTGTATTGCGCGATGCCCTGCACGCCATCGGAGCCACCGATGTGAGTTTTCAAAAAACCCAACCGGACTTTGCCGCGCGATATCGCACCGAAGGAGATAGCGTTTCTTGTTTCACCAGCGCTGCGCGATCCGAACTTCTTTGGAACGACAAGAAAGTGGTAGGCAGTGCACAGCGTGTGTATGGCAACGTGCTTCTGCAACACGGGTCCATCTTGCTGTCGCCGGCTCATGTCCGGCTGGTGGATTGTTTGCGAATGCCGGACGAGCGTTCGCGTGAGCGACTTCGTTCCTCGCTGCTTCGCCACAGCGTAAGTCTACACGAGATTCTGGGGCATAGTGTTAGCGTGCAGGCCTGTGCCGAAGCGGTCTCCGCGGCTTTTTCGCATAGCGTTGATTGAGGATTGAAGGAGAAGAAGTAGAATTAGAACCTTGTCTTAACAAAAAAGCCCACAGATTTCTCTGTGGGCTTTGTGTTTTGTTTGTACCGATTGTCCGTACCGATTGTCCGTACCGAGTACGTGACCGGCTTCAACGCCAGTCTCCTTCTTTACTTCTTCTTCGGAGGCGCAGCAGGCACAGCATTGGGATTGGGCAATTCGATCTTGCCGTTCTTTGCTTTGCTGGGATCGATTTGAATAACCGAGGGATCAACCACTCCGGCTTCATCCTTCACCTGACCATATGCGCTGATCTCAAAGGGAGGAAAATCCGGATCAGCAGTTTCCACAACGACGTTTGCGCTCCAGTATCCGCGATCTTTACCATAATACGTTCCGTGAATGACCAATGAGTCTCCGGCCGCAATGGTTACCGGACCTTTTTGATCGATCTTCAAACCTTTGGTGGCGAGCAGTCGCTCCACCTTGAGCGGCTTGGTATCGTTGTTCTTCATGGCGACGGAAAACTTCGACGTCTCGCCAACTTTGATCTCCGGGAAATTGAATGTTTGCGGTGTGAGCGTAATGGGGCGGAAAAGATTAGCCTTCAAATACAACAATCGCCCGGTTTTGGAGGGGTCGTCGTTAGTGAAGATGGTCATGGTTTTAGTCAGATCGCCTGATGCAAGAGCGGCGTTTAATCCCACGTGAATAACAGACGTTTTACCCGGCTTGATGGGGTCCGTGGAGTATTTCGGAGTAGTGCAACCGCAGCCTACCTTGATGGTGTCAATGATCAGGTCTTTGTTGCCGGTGTTCTTAATAGTAAGGTTTGTGTCGAGCGTAACCATTTTCAGGGGATTGTCCTTAACAACCATACGGCCCCAATCAACAGTCTCGCCGCCCACAATCTCCATTTTCGGTTGTGCCACTGCGGTGCCTACCGCCACCAACAAGCACATAAGAAGTATAATGTTTGAACGCATTTTGATACAGTAAAAAGATGAAACGAAAAAAGTCGTTGTTACGGGGTGTGCTGTGCGGTGCGATGACTCGAGGAATCAATGCGCGCCGAAACCTCGCACACGGCGTTGCTTGCAATATGATGAACCATTTCGGCCTGTACCGGATTAATAGCTTGGTTGTGACCAATGCTCTCCAGCACAAACTCGATATCCGTAATCAGTTTCTGAACTTCAGGGTTGTTGCCCGCTCTTGCTCGAAGAGCCGTAGCTTCCAACAATAACTGCTTCGCTATCTGACGATTCGGCAATTGAGCCTGTATGGGCGGGCACTTTTCGCACGCCACTTCTTCATCTACAGAGGTTGCCAGATAAATCTGCGAGCGTCGCAGGAAGTCGCGGATCTGGGGATTGGATGCAACCGCAGTTGCGGACAGATTCTCTCCGTCTGTAACCATTGCACCGCCGGCACTTGCTCCGCCGGGCATCAACTGCACATTGCTTCCAATCAACATACCGATGAAAACAAAAGCAAGGCCGCCGGCAAGGGTAAATCCAATGCGCTGGGGCGTGGCAAAAATATCACGGATGCTCTGCCACCAACTCGTTTTTACTTCGGTGCGCGGGGCGCGCTCGTCGGCAATCACGGTGGCCGTCAGGATGTTGCGCTCCAACCGCTCGAGTATGCGAGCGTCTATATCCTCTGCCGCAGCATTAGCAAGGCGGGAGAGATTTAGATTACACGCCTCTGCTGCTGCAGAAATCGTGGGATCCGCAGATTGCTCTACGCGCAAGGCATCACTCCGGTCTGAAGGTAACTCGCCGTAGTAATCGAGTATTATGTCCTGCGCACGTTCTGTATCAATTTTATTCATCAAAACTCCGTTGTGAAGAGCGTATGTTCAGTGTTACAATGTGGTGGTGTTGCTGTGGTTGTGGCAATTGCAACTGCTACAGCAACTGCTACTTATCCTGCCGGTAAAACTCAAGCATCTTTTGAAGATTCTGAATTGCTCTGAACAACAGAACTTTTACCGTGCCTTCGGTGTTACCCATCTGCTCCGCAATCTCTTTTAAGGGAAGATCGTGGTAGTGCCGCAACACAAACACGGTGCGCTGCGACGGGCTTAATTTCTTCAACGCTTCCTGGATGTGCTCGTCTATCACTTTTTGCGACAGCAGCCGTTCAGGATCCGTTACCTCGTAGGTGATGCCGCCTGTATTGTGCAGTTCATCATCATACTCCGCGCTGGTCTTGGATACCTCGTATTGCCGAGAGCGCGTTGTATTAATAAACGCGTTCATCGTAACCCGGTATATCCATGTACTCAGCTTGGAATCGCCCCTAAAGGTATTCATTGCGCGGTACACGCGAATAAACACTTCTTGGGTCAGGTCTTCGGCAGCATCGTGATCCTGCGTCAAATCCTTGGCCAACATGTACACCCGCTTTGTGAAGGTTCTCACGATGTCGTTGAAGACGCCGGGATCCTTCGCAAGAATTCTGTCGACAAGCTCCTTGTCGTTATCTACCGAACCAAAGCTGCGTGACGACATAAGCGATTAAAGGTGATGGTATAGACAGCCGTTTGCGGCGAAACGTTGACGGGAAAATACGTCAATTGCTAAAAAGGGCGCTGTTGTACCCAAGGAAAAGGCCGCGAATGGTCGTAAATGGCAGCGTGGGCCGACTCGGCTGATTCCAAACACGAATTCAAAACACCAATTTCAAAACACATGTTCAAAACACATGTTCAAACCACATTTCCAAACTACCAGCTGAAGGTGGTTGCGAAGGGTTGGGCCGTATTGATGTTTACTACATACAGACCGGAAGGCAGAGAGAGGGGAATGTTCCCATTCTCCTGTATGCGTATGCGCACAAGCTCTTTGCCGGTCACATTGCTGATCACAACTTCAGCGTCGGTTGTGGCGGGTAGGCCGAGAATACTCAGCATGGAAGATGCTCTGTCTGCTCGAACGCGGATGCACTGCGCATCGTCTGTGGGGCAGGTACGATCGTCGCTGTTTGTGGCGGTGGTTTGATACAAAGGAAAAATGCGGCCGTCGGCAGTTGCGCCAAGCACCTGCGTCATTTCCACCGGGCACGATGCGCTCTCGAAAACAAGATAGCCTGCCACGCCGGGGCGAATGCTGTTCTGACCTTGTTCGCTGCCGAATACAAGCAAAAGGGAGCCGTCGTCGCACCGCATGTATCCCGGAAAAACGCCGGGCAAAGATTCCGCCGGCTCGAAGCCTATCACTCGCGCCGATGCATCCATAAGGCGCGCGCTAAGTGCCACACCAAGAAGATTCTCTGCTGCTTGTATGCGCACGGGCACACGCTGAAGCTCGGCAGGATACACGCTGCGCTTGGCAGATTGAATGCTGCTGTTCGATTGCGTCTTCGAATGTGTTTTTCCGAAGTTGATTTGCACTACAAGATTGTCGCTAAGCGTAACGTCGCCGCTGCCGTCGCAATCTGCGTAGGTGGCCTGCGCGCTATCCCATACCAGAGCAGCTTGCGGAAGCCACAAGGTGCTTGCCGGTTCACGTTTGTAACCGCGCACGTTGCTTGTTCCCGAACCCTGTTTTAGAAAAGCACCCACGGTGGTGGCATCGCGCGAATCCACTATGCCGTTGTTATCCGCATCGCCGGGATGTACCTGCACAAAGCCATGCACAGTTGCCGTATAGGGAACGGAGTTCAGCTTGACTATTGTTCCACCGCTGTCGGTAACAACCGCCTGTGGGTATACAAAGGAGAAGCTTATGGTGGAGTCGTTCGGAGCGTCGGGCAGTACCACAAAATCAAGATGAATCACCACGGGGTTGGTGAAGGCAGAGTCGGTAGCGCCCATTCCGGATAACGCGCCAACATGCACGCTTCCATTGCCCAGGGAGTCGGAAAGGTCGTAAACAAACACACCCTTCTTACCAAGATCGCGGGTTTTCCAGTGAGAAAACACTACATGCTTGGCATTGGTAAAGCGTAATTCGAAACTGACGGAGGTGCAATTGGCAATACTGTCTACCACAACGTCCACGCCAAAGGATTGCGTGGCGGTAACAAATCCGGCTCGGCCGGCTTCAACGTCGGAGCGCACCAGGCGAATGGTCTGAGCATGGGCCGATCCGCCCATGAGCGCCGCAATAGCACATAAGATCAGGGTTCGTAGCGATGATGCAATTCGTTCTTCCATGAATGCGGTCCTCGTCGTGAGATGTCTCTTCGTGGGATGTACTTTCCCTGCTGAATATGGTGCAAAGCGCGTGCCAAGGCCCGCCAAGGCCTGCCAAGTACCGCCAAATACCGCCGGGAACAGGAACTACGGCTGTTCCTCCGTAGCTGCTGCAGATTCGGATGCAGTTTCAGATGCAACTTCCGGCTCTGCATCATCCGTTTGCGCTTCCACCAAAGCGTGCGAGGCAAGTTTCCCCTCGGCAACAAGCTCATCGCGCGCAACATCCAGAATGCCATTGATAAACACGCTGCTTTTTTCCGTTGAATACACCTTCGAAAGCTCAATGGCTTCGTTGATGGTGATTCTTGGAACAATGTCCGCAAAAGTCATCATTTCGGTGATGGCCATGCGAAGCAGCAAACGATCTATAAGTGCGATACGCTCAAGATCCCAGTTCTGTGCCAGGCGCTCGATACGCTCATCCAAACTTTTAGCATTGGCAACAGTGGTGAAGAACAGGGTGCGAGCAAAATTGATATCCTTGTCGCGCCAGGTAATGGGCGTGTCGGATTCCATCTCCTCTACTTCGTCGGTACGTAGCGGACGCCCATGCTGCTGCTCTTCGCCCTCTCCAACGTTGAATTCTCGGTAGAAGATGTGCTTAAACATGTGCTCCGTATCAACTGATTGTGCAATTGATTGTGCCTGAGCACTTTGGTCGCTATCGGCACTCTGCCCCGTCATCGACTCGTATGCACTGAGGATTTGTACCACTTTCTCTCTGGCCAGCCTTCGCGTACCATCGATACTGCGTGTGCGGCTCAGAGGAAACTCCTCCGGTTGCGGTGTCGCCCTTTTCTTCATATTTCAAGCCTGTCTGCGCACTCGTGCGTTGTAGTTCTCTTGTTGTAAAAACTGTCTGCTCTGAATCCTCAACCTACAAACCAATATCAGGGCATGTACCAATCTTAGTTCCCGCCACGAATATTCGGCACTCCCGTGAAATTGCCGTGAATGTGACGCACCTTGGCAATACGCTCTTCAGCAATGCGATTGGATGCATCCACCGTAAGGATGTTTTCTGTTTTGGCAGTGGCGAAGATCTTCACGAGCGTGTCGTAAATACCTTCCACTTTGCGCGTTACTTGATCCACCGACCAATTCTCGATTTCCGAAGAAACGTTGATAAGGCCGCCGGCATTGATTACATAATCGGGCGCATAGAGAATGCCTTTTTGCTTCAACGCTTCCCCATGTACGCGTTCGTTTTTCAATTGATTGTTTGCTCCGCCGGCTACCACCGAGCAACGAAGCTGGCCAATGGTGTCGTCGTTGATCACCGCGCCAAGTGCGTTGGGCGAGAGAATATCGCAGTCGAATCCATATACTTCATCCGGCGTGATGTACTCGGCGCCTGCTTCAGCGCACAATGCGCGTGCTTTGTCCTCAAAAATGTCGGTAACAAAAACCTTGGCGCCGTCTTTGACCAGGTGATGCGTAAGGTGACGAGCCACATTGCCGGCACCCTGCACCACTACACGCTTTCCGGCCAGTGAGTCGCTGCCGTACTGCGCGTGTGCTGCAGCTTTAACACCGCAGAATACACCAAGAGCAGTAAAGGGCGACGGGTCGCCGCTTCCGCCATGACCACCCACACCGGTTACGAAGCGGGTTTCCATGCGGATGTATTCCATGTCCTGAACCGATGTGCCCACGTCTTCGGCGGTGATATATCGTCCGCCAAGGGTGTTCACAAAGCGGCCATAGGCTCGGAACAATGCTTCAGACTTATCTGTGCGCGAATCGCCAAGGATAACGGCTTTGCCACCGCCCAGGTTCAGACCTGCAACAGCAGCTTTGTATGTCATGCCGCGCGACAAGCGCAAAGCATCGGTGATTGCTTCGGCATCGCTTGCATACTTCCACATACGGGTACCGCCCAAGGCCGGACCGAGAGTTGTATCGTGAATTCCAATGATAGCGCGGAGACCGCTGCGGGGGTCGGAGCAGAACACTACTTGCTCATGACCATAAGATTCAAGATCCTGAAACATGACGTTGCACAGATATTGGTGATGAATTGTGCTAAGAGCGCTACAGACTACCCCTGCATAGCACACGGCATGCAGCGGAAGTCATCCTTGATCTTAACATTGAATCCGGTTGAGCGTACGTACCCTGAGTAAATGCTCCCGCCGGAGGAACGGTGCGCAAAGATACACGGAATTCCGGTTTTGCCGGCGGCACGGAAAGCAGTGCTGAAAGCAGTATGAAATGCGGTGCTAAAGGTGGGGATTATGCATGCTCGAATGCACAGGCGGAATTTCGTTGGTGGGCATGTGGCGCAGGGCTATTTTCCTGACGACCTAACACAACGGGCGGTAATGGCCATACGGCCGCTGCGTATGTTGTGAACGATGAGAATATCAATTCCACGATGTTGCACTCGAGAGGAGTTTCCTTGTGAGTCCGGCGCGCTTGTATAAACATCTCGGGGTAGCGTTGAAAAACATCTTCGCCCGCGTATGGGTTGTGGCTGCAGTTCTGCTGTATATAGCAACTGCCGCCGAGGTATGCGCGCAGCAAACCACCAAAGGTCGTGAGTTTGTTGTCTCGTTTTTGCCGAACATCCACAACTACGGACCGGCCTCCGACGATAGTCTGTATATCTATGTGGTAGCGGATGTTCCCACAACGGGAACCATACAGTACAGTAATGGCTCGGTAACACTTTCCCGAAGTTTTTCCATACCAAACCCTGCTGTTATTTACACGTTCGCTCTGCAATGGACCGGCTACGAGTTGCGCGGATTCAACCAGAGCTTAGCCTTCGATAATGTAAACGACAACGAGACCCCTATTCGCAGGAGTTTCCTGATAACGACCTCTGCAGATGTGGCAGTATATGCCATGAATCAAGCATCCACAACAAGTGATGCCGCAATGCTCTATCCCGTTCCCGCATTGGGTAAGGAGTATGTGTTGCTTAGTTACAAAGCCGATGGTGTGACAGATAATACCGGCCCCACGCTTAGCTATACGCCATCGGAGTTTTGTGTTGTGGCTACGCAAGACAACACTATTGTTAATGTCATACCCTCTGCACCGTCGCAAGTGAGCGGACTTGGCACAAAGTCCGTAGTGTTGCAGCGCGGAGAAGCATGGCTGTGTCAAACCGCATTCTCGACCTTCCAGCTCAATCATGATTTCTCCGGTACACGCGTTATCTCCAGTGCACCTGTGGCAGTGTTTAGCGGTCATCAACGAGCGTTGATACCGGTGGAGCAGCGCGGTAATCTTCAATCCCGCGATCATCTGTTTGAGCAGATGCCGCCCACATCGGTGTGGGGACGCTCCTACATTCTTACGCCGCTGGCTCAGCCGCCGGGATCGTCGGTCGTGACGGGTGTAAACGATTTATACCGCGTGGTGGCAGCCGAAGACTACACCGTGGTGCGATTGAACAATGTTGTGATCGCCACGCTGAATCGTGGCCAAGTGTACGAAGCGCCATTAACATCGCCGGGATTAATCACAGCGTCTGCCAAAGTATGCGTGGCTCTGTATAAACGCTCGCACTCGGTTGGGATGTCATTGCAAAACGGCGATCCCTTCATGCTCATTGTGCCACCGCGAGCTCAGTATTTGAAGCAGTATCGATTTACCAACTGCCAAGCCACCGGCGATTATGTTTCTCAGTTTATTACCGTAATTACCGCACAGAGCAATGCCTCGAGCATTACCCTGGATGGTCGTCCGCTGAATGCTACGTGGAAAGAGATTCCCAATACCTGTTATGTGTATGCGAATATCTCTTCCACCGATGGCGCTCACACGCTTTCCAGCCCCAAACTTATTGGACTGTATGTGTATGGCTACGGTGCGGCTATTTCGTATGGCTATGTAGGCGGTATGGCATTCGTCCCCGATGTGGGCGATGATAATGTTAGTGCCGGTCCTGATCGCAGTATTTGTATAGGAGACACAACTCAGATCAGTATTACGGGCAAGGCTGTGCGCCGCATCTGGAGCGGCGTTCAGGGCGGACAAAAACCTCCGTGTGACAGTTGCGACAGCTTTAGCGTAGCTCCCACGCAAAACACCACCTATATCCTTAGCGCAGAGGATTCGCTGGGCTGTAGTATCCTGGATAGTGTAACGGTTGCGGTATATCAATTGCCATCTGTCGAGGCATCACCCGATACGGTGATTTGTACCGATTCACCTTTTGTCATCAGGGCCGACGGTTCCTTCACCGATGTGCAATGGTCTCCGCCCATTGGCGTGCAGTGCCCTACGTGTGCGGTTACCACGGTGATTCCCACTCGAGATATCACCTATACCGTCACGGCTCATAATGGTCCATCTGCGCGGTGTATTGCTACCGACTCCATACGCATTCGCTACGCGAAGGGCATTGCCAATGCGTTTCCAAAGCCGGTTACTGTATGCCGCGGAGACAGCGTGCGAATCAAAATTCCATACTCAGGTAATGTGCGATGGTCTCCGGCCACATCCTTGAGCTGTGCTACCTGCACCGATGTTGTGATCAAGCCACAACGCTCTCAGCGTTACACCATCGTGGGTGATTCGGCATCCTGCAGTACGCAAGCCACATTGGATATTGTGGTGGCAGACCCGCCTGTGCTGCGTGCGCCTGCCGACACAACCATATGCGCCGGCACGCCGCTCTTTGTAACTATACAAACCAATGCATCGCTTCTTGGTTGGCAACCCACCACCTATTTGCCCGGTACAAGTTTGCGCGTGCTGACCTTCACGCCCGACTCTTCCATCAGATATGTGCTTCGTGCCGAAAGCTCTGCAGGATGTGTGACCCTTGATACATTTTCCGTAACGGTACTTCCTGTACCCCGCATCAGCACACGTTTTGCAGACACGGTGGTGTGCCGGGGCGCTGTTGTGGATTTGTCGGCTACCATTACCGGTGCCGATACCATTGAATGGACTCCGCCTACGGGCCTGAGCTGCACCGATTGCGCTTCTCCCCGGTTGATTGCATCAGACACCACCGCATACACCGTGCGCGCTCGCGCAAAGGGAGGCTGTACGGCCACCGCTATAGTGCGCGTTCAAACACGTCCCTCACCGCAGATTTCTTTGATGGCCGATACTGTGCGTGTGTGTAAAGGCGAGCGAGCAATGCTGGCGGCACGAAGCAGCAGCGGAAGTCTTCGTTGGGATCCCTCGGCAGGCGTAGAGTGTGCGGATTGCGATACCACCTATGTGATTGCCGTTGAATCGCGCGGCATTGTTGTATCATCGTCGAATTCTATTGGATGCACCACTCTCGATACCATGTGGCTTGCCGTGTTGCCTACACCTGTTCCGGTAGTAACTGTAGATAACGACACCTTGTGTGAGTCCTACGGAGTGGCGCGCATTCAGGTGCAGAGCGGCCTGCAGGGCGGTGTGCAAGGCGAGAAGTATTCGTGGCAACCATCTGACGGGCTGTCGTGCGCGGATTGCCCCAATCCCACAGCCAGACCTAGTGCCACCACAACCTACACTGTTACCATTCGCACGGCAGACGGCTGCAGTGCCTCAAAGCAGGTACCTATTGTAGTGGTGCCGTGTGCGCGCCGGCTTCGTATCACCGATGTGGATGCAGGAGCGGTGGTGGCATGCAATACACAAGACACATCCGTAGAAATAATCAACGAAGGCGAAACCGACATACGCATAGATTCGGTGGTGGTGCTTAGCACCGACGGCCTTGTTGCAGTGGTATCGGATTCTGTTGTGCGTGGAGCTATTATTCAGCCGGGCGCTCGCGTTCGCGTAGCGCTCCGGCTGATTCCTCAACGGTGGGGAAGCATAGGTGTACAACTCGGCGCGTTTGCCAACAGTGGAATGAATGGTGCTGATTCCATACATCGTGTGAACGTGCTTCTTCAAGCGCAAAGGCGCGACCTGATTTTGTCGGTTCTTCCTGCCAGCGTCACCGAAGGCGGTACCTTCGAGCTACCCGTATCATTTCGATCTGCATCGTGGAACGAAGTACCGGTGCGGGCTGCAGGCCTACGGCTTCGCTATGATAGATCGTGGATGTCGTTTACCGATACAGCTTCTCTTGGCACGGAGAGAAGCAATGCCGGATGGACGCTGCGCGCGGGATCGCAGATAGCCGACGGCAACGATGCCCTTGTGCAATTCGAGCTGAAGGGCGGCACGCCACTGCAGAGCAACGAGATTGTGCTGCGCCCTCGGTTTCGCGTGTTGCTTTCGTCAGTGGCCTCGTTCAGACCGCGCATCGACAGTGCGTGGTTTTTCGAACAGGAAGTATGCCTGCGTCCCGTGTTCGAGGACGCGGAGGTATTACCCTTTGGCTGTGTGCGGGAACTTCGCCGTGTAGATGTTTCCAATACCACCTTCGCACTGCGCGGAGTACGGCCGCTGCCGGTGCATGGCGATGAGTTTACTGTGGAGTATAGTGTGGCGTTTGCCACATCGGTACACATTGAACTCTATGATGCGTATGGCAAGTCTCTCACGCTGCTTCAGCAGGCGGATCATCCGTCAGGAAATTTTTCGCTTCGTGTTGATGCGCGGCAATTGGCTGCAGGTTTGTATCAATGCGTGTATACTGCTGCGGGCGTGGTATCTGCGATGCCGGTAGTAGTGATTCGGTGATTGAATGGTTGGATGATCGAATGATCGAATGATTCACTAATTCACTGATACGCCAAAAGCCGGTGGCTCTTCTGCCCGCGCCTAATGGATAATCTGTGTTGCTCTGCCCGAGGCATATTTCTGTGCGATCTCGTCTACCAGAGTAGGATCATTGCCGGTATCCATCGTGCCGGTGCGCACCAGTGAATTGCTACCACTGTTGGCTAACTCCATAAAGGCCTCAAGCACACGCGGAGCATAGCGCCGCTTCTGATTGCGAAACATGGCTAGCGCTTGAGACTGACGGTAATCAATAGCAATACCTACATTGGATATGTCTCGCATCTTCGATGGCGCGGTCATTTGAGTAGCATTCGGCAATCGATACACGCGATTGTGATATTCGTCGGCAATGCGAATGATCATTGCTTCAAGAACAATTTGCGGGCCTTCTAATTTTTCCGGAAAGCCGGAGCCGTCGTAATGTTCATGATGCTGAATGACAATCTTGCTGATGTATTCCATTCCTTCGATGGCAGCAAGCATCGCACTACCGCGCTCCACGTGCGAGTTATACATCAACTTGTCGGACATAGAGAGCATATCCGGTGTGAACGACAAAATGCGTTCGTCCATACCTGCTTTGCCGCAGTCGTGAAGCAAAGCAGCAAGGCGCACATTCTCTGTTTGTTCTTCAGACAGTGCCATTACCTTGGCTATTGCTACGGAGATGTCTGCAACAGCATGTGCATGGTTGTTAATGTGAAACCTATACATCTCGGGTAGCGACCCGGAGAGCATGCGCACCAGCGCCCGTAGCGGTGCCGGTGTGTTGATCGACCAATCCGCACGTGCATTTACCGGAGCAGTACTGATGCCAGCCTGCGCAAAGTCTTCTGCCGCGGCGTCTGCAATCTTTACTGTTGAACTGCTTGACTCAGTCGAATCACCGGCATCAGTGACCGTTCCATCACCGGGCATGGGAAGCAGTTCAGTTGAATGCGCCAGCTCATACTCGGGTGTTGAGTCTTCGGAGCTTGGTTCATCCTGGGGTGCCAGGCCTAACATTTCTTCCATTGCTTCCACGGCGCGCGCAGACGGTGTGAGCTTTGGCGGCTCTACAGCAGTAGAGATTGTAGGCCGCGGCTGAATGATGCGCTGCGGTCCTTTGCTTTCGTCGGTGGAGTTGCCTTCAGAGCTCTTTGATGCATCGTCGTTCTTCTTTTCGTCGATATCCGATCCGCGACGAATGGGTGTGGTATTGCGATTGGGAAAGAGCAAGGCCTGCAGCGATGTGGTGGAGCGCTGCAAAGGAATAAACTGCTCGATTAGTAAACGCAATTGATAATGAATGTCGGTTGCAGGTCTGGGAAGTTTCACAAATCTGTGCACAGCTGTTTGCTCATTGAACAGATCGATTTCCTTTGCTGTTACAAGCTTGCTGAACACCACACGAATGGCTTCGGTGCTCAAGTATTTTACCTGAGTAAAAAACTCCAATCCGCTTTTCTTTCCGTAGCGCACATCGCCTATGATCAGGTGCGGGCGATAACCGTTCTTGATAAGCGTAAGTGCATTCTCCGGGTTCGATAGAATCTTCAATGTGAAAATTTTTCCGAATTCACTTTCGAACCAGGTAACAAAAGAATGATCTTGGTGCACCAGCAATACCGTGAGCGGCCGCATGGGCTTGTCGATCTTCGTTTGCTCGGAGATCATCGGTTGATGAATACTGTACTTTGCCATGAGCTGAGTCTCTTCCTGTTGGGACGGCGGCACTTCCACCGCGCAGCGTTTATGGTGGAACGGTGCAGTTGGTTTACCGAAGGAGTATCGTCGATTCAGGCTCTTTCTTTAAGCTTAGGGCTATTCGTGGCAGAGCGCGCAACCGTTATTGCGCAAATCGGCGCAGTGTGGCTTGCCAGTGTTCATTGTCCAGATCGTTACCCACAACTTCTATTTCCATTTTTTCGTTGAGCAGAATACGCCAGGGATAGCCCACGTATTCAAGTAGGGTTTTAGCATCCCGGTCTTCCTCGGGAATCACTCTGGCGGATTGCACCAGCACAACCTTTCCTCGCTCTTCTTTAATGCCGGGGAGTTCATTTCCTGCCCATAGGCTAATCACACGAATAGGCTTAGTGGCCATGGCTTTTACACCCGCAACCAGTTTCTTAAAGCCCTCGTCGCAGATGCCGCAATGGTCAGTGCGAATGTCGATAAGTGTGATCATTCCCGCTAGCGTTTCCGAGCTTACTGCTTGGGCGGATCCCTGCATCATGAGCGACATCTTCGGAAAAGTTTTTCCGGTTTGAATGGCGCGGTCGGGATTGAGATACAGCTTCGCTGCCACCGAAAGCGGATGCAACGGATATTGTTTTGTGAGAAGCTTATAAAGCTCGCGCTGCCTGGAGGTGATACCGGCCACCTGCGCTTGAATACACTCGGCGTAAGCAATAGGAACCACCACATTTTCTGCGGTATTCGTAGCCAGTACATCGTTGATGTATTGTTCCTTGCTATCACGTTGGCGCGCATTCAGTGCGGCGTACATCGCCTGCGGATCTATAGCCCAAATAGATGACCACGCCGGAATTACTCGCAGTGCGCGCTCCATGAGAGCCTTGTCTTTGATTCCCTCGGGCAAACTCTCGGACAAGCCCAAATACGCCAAATACAACAAGCGTTCCGTGAGTGTGTCGCCCACTGTGCGAATCTGTTCTTTAAGCCGTTGTTCGTGGACATTCACGCCCATGCGGTTACGAAACGATGATATGTCGAAGCTTGCATTGGTGCCGCCGTTGCGGGTGTTGGCCACAAGAGCCGCTTCCATCTCGCGAGTGTAGCGCTCTTGGCGTTCCAGTACCTCGATAGCCGTAGTGATAAACGATTGCATAGCGGCGTTCCCGGCAGTAAGCGATACGCTGCCCGTGCGCTGCGGCACCGACGATGCATCGAACACAAGTTCTGTTTGCGTGCCGCGCGGCTCGATGCGAGCTGCGGCGCGGCCTTCCTGCACGCCATAGCCATCGGCGCTCATGCTGCACACGCGCACCGGGCGCATCCACGAGGAGTCTCCGTACACCAGCACTTGCCACGTGGCACCGCGCTCGGCGCCGGCAATCTTGGTGCGATACACTCCGTTCTTTACTTCCATGCGCCGGGCGCCGGCCACGGAGTAGCCATTGAAGCTGCCCATGGCGCACACGCTATCGATGCGGCGGGGCAACTGTGTGGGTGCCAGCGTTACACGAATTTCTTCTGTGCGTGGTACATCGCAGATAAAGGGGAAACTCACGGGCTCGTGATGCAGGCCCCCGATGCGTATTCTGTACACACCATTCTTGGGAATCTCTACGGCGAACGATCCGGTTGCTGCTGCCGCAATTACCGTATCTGCACCGGGCGAGCCATAGCGAAACACTTCCACAAAAGCATAGGGAACAGGCGCGCCATTGCTTCCGCTAATGCGTCCGCTTAGCACTGAGCTATCTGCCATTAGGCTTGGCGATACAACTACAATGATGGCGATTACTGCCGTCCACAGGGCCGATACAGATGCCATGCGGGCGCGCAGCGCCACGCATGTGGTAAAAAAATCTCTCGAAGTGCGTCGAATGCTCTGCTGATGATTCATCATTGCTTCCTTAATATTTCGGTGCAGGGTGATTAGCGGTGGTGATGTTTGCTGCAAAACTACGCGGAGCGAAGTTCTTGCATGATGTGGCTAAGGGCATCAACGGCCTCGAGCACATCGTGAGTAGTAGTGGTGCGGCATACAGAGAAGCGCACTGCCGCGCGCGACTCCGCTGTTTCTCTGCCCATGGCCAGCAATACATGCGATGGCTGCATGGTGCCGCTCACGCAGGCAGAGCCATTGCTGCAGGCAATGCCGCGCAGATCCAGTAGTTGCAGTATAGCATCGCCGTCCAGCTGCGCTGCATCGGTAAAGGATACGTTCAGAATGTGGGGCGCAGCATGCACGGGCGTGTTCCAGCGAATCTGCGGAATGCGTTCCTGTATGCCGCTGCGCATCAATGCTACGAGCTCGCGGCAATGCGCAGTGGTCTGCTCGGCATCGCGCAGAGCAATGCGAACCGCATGCTGAAAGCCCACGATCAAGGGAAGCGATTCGGTGCCGGCGCGCCGGTTACGTTCCTGCCCACCGCCATGCTGATGCGCTTTGAAGTCTATGCCTTTGCGAATAAACAAACCGCCTATACCCTGCGGGCCGTGAATCTTATGCGCAGACACACTCACAAAGTCCACGCCCAGTGCGGCAACGTCCAGTGGGATTTTCGTAAACGACTGCACTGCATCGGTGTGAAACAACGCGTCCGGTACCATGCCTCGAAGAGAGGCGAGTTCGAACACGTAGCCGGTTTCGTTGTTCACATGCATCACGGACACGAGCGTGCGTGGAGCGTTGCATTCGGCCAATTCATGAGTGTGAATATTGCCCAGAGTATCCACGCCTATACTGCGCACCGATATGCCACGGCGAGCGCAATCCTCGGCCGGCTCGAGCACCGCGTGATGCTCCACGCTGCTGCATGCAATGCGATCTGCCAGCGCGGATTCTCCCGTGCAACTCTTTATCACGGTATTGTTCGACTCAGTGCCGCCGCCGGTGAAGATAAACTCCGCAGGATGGGCGTTCATGGCAGCGGCGATCTCCTCGCGCGCCTGCTCCACAGCCACTCGGGCTTGCCTGCCATAGAGATGCGCAGAGGATGCATTACCAAAACGGTCGCGTAGCCAAGGCATCATGGCTTCCAGTACTTCGGGATGAAGCTGTGTAGTAGCTGAATTGTCCAGGTAAATCATGTGCAATAATAGGTACAATTTCACGGACCTTTTTTGGGGCAGATGTTTGGGTGAGTGCGGGGCTGTATCTAGTTGTGATTGTTGATCGCACCGCTTTGTGATTCTCTTCGTGAATCTCTTTGTGAATCTCTTTGTGAGTCTGTACCCGACTTCAGCAACTTCCCCTGCTTCACCACTTGTACATGCGGCGCAATCTTCTTGAATAAACGCGGGCCTATGCCGCGCACCTTGCGCAGCTCGCTTACAGAGCGAAACCTCTTGCGCGATCTATAGTCCACAATTCTTTGGGCAAGAGTGGGCCCTATGCCCGGCAGCAAACACAAGCTGTCTGCCGATGTCACATTCACATCCATGGGCCGGGCAGGGGGTTGCTTCTTCTTCGAATATCCGGCGCGGCCGCCAAATGCTCCGGGCCTAGATGCAGCGCGGCCTGCAGCACCTTCCTGCGGCGGTAAGGCAAACAAAATGCTGTCTCGCACAGCGGCAGCGCTGTCTATGCGGCGCTGAATCTCGGCCCGCAGGGCGTAGCCAAATGGATCCGCGGGCGATTCCACAATACGCATCACCACCGTGAACGTGCAGTATGCCAGCACAAAGCCCGCTACAATCAATTCGCTGCGGCTGATTTGCAACCATTCAAGGGCAAGAGCCTGTAGTTTTTTCCCGGAATCTTTCGGAAGGGAATGTGTGGGTAGCGATCGCAGCCACAGCATCGCTTTGCGTGCGGTGCTGCGCATGCGTGTGCTATTAAGCCCTCTCCCACTCTTACTCTTACTTTCACTCTTACTTCCGGCCCTCTTTGTTTTCCAATGCGTAGCCATGTCGATTGCTCTGCTCAATAGGTGGTAAATACCTTAAGGCTTCGCGCACTGCAATGCGTGAAGTGATGAATGAGCGGGAGAGCGTGATTATGCGCCGAAGCGCTTGAGCGGGAGAGCGTGATTATGCGCCGAAGCGCTTAAGCGGGAGTAAGAGGCTGAGCGGGAGAGCAGTTACTATGCCATGGAAACCGGTGTACCAAACGAGTACCGGTTTATCTTAGGTATCAAGTTCGTGTTCGGATTCTCCGTCTGCTTCGCTCTCGTTGTCGTCTTCCGTGCGGGGTGGCAGAATAGACAGTATGGGCAGAAGGCTGGAAAAAGCATCACGCAGAGCGTCGATGGTAGAATCGTTGTGCAGCACAAAGTCCGCACGCTTGGCTTTTTCGGTAGACGACATCTGCTCGCTCATGCGCGCGCGAATGTCGGCAGCGCTTAAACCACTGCGCTCTTGAACTCGGCGCACGCGGGAATCTTCGGCGGCATCCACCACAATGACATAATCGAAGGCCGCTTCCAGGCCAACCTCGTAGAGCAAAGCCGATTCTATAAACACACGCTCTATGCCTTCGGCTTCGGCGCTGCGAATTTGCTCTTCGTGCCGTTGCAACACCGCCGGGTGAACAATGCGGTTCAGCATACCCAGGCGAGCATGATGCTCGGCTGTGGGGCCAAACACCAAGGCGGAGAGGGCAGAGCGGTCTAAGCGGTTTTGTTCATCAAAAATGGCGTTTCCAAAGGTGTCGCGCAGACGTTTCTGCATCTCGGGGTCCGAATTTATGAGCATTCGCGCTGTTTCGTCCGACGAGAATACCACATGGCCGGCCTCTTTGAGCCAAGCCGCTATGGTGGATTTTCCGCTGCCCATGGCGCCGGTGATGCCTATCACCACTATGGGTGTGTCTGCCGATGTGTTGTTCATGCCGCAAACTAAAAAAATAGACGGACCTATTGCCCACACCGCTCTTAGCCCTATCTTTGCAGTCTCTTTTACGCGGCGCGGATCATTATGACAATGCTGTGTAGGGGAGAAAGCGACTGTCCTGGGTTTTGTTGCAGGCGCAAAAGCAACAAAAGCAGCAAAAGCAGCAAAAGCAGTAAGAGAAATACAAGCAAAGGTCCCATCGACTAATGGTTAGGTCACCACCCTTTCAAGGTGGCAGTACGGGTTCGAATCCCGTTGGGATCACAAAAAAGCCGGCTCTGAACTACTTCAGAACCGGCTTTTTCATTTTCATACAGCGTTCTTCGAATCCCCCTCCGCCTCCTCGCCAACTTCCTCAACCGTCCATCACACACTTCCTTACTCAATCACGACCATTCGCCGCACAATGCCTATATCGGTTGTGACGCGCAGAGCGTAAATGCCCGGGGGTATGTTTGGCACCGGCAGTGAGTATACGCCGGCGGCAGCTACCGGAACCTTCGATGCAATTACTTCGCCGGGAATGGTGAAGAGTGCCAGTTCGCGCACCGGCACATCGCTTCGAAGATCTATGTGCTCATGCGCAGGATGCGGCGCAACCATCATACCATCGTTGTTGAGCTGAATCAGGTACATCGAATTGCCGCACACAGAGCGAACACGCAGGGGCATGGATTGGGTTTCGATGCGAACGCAGGTGGTGTCCAGATCGCTCACAATGTTTCGAATGCTGATGAGGTCCTCCGAGTAGTCGCTCACGCAAATGCGGCCGCCCACGCGGCCAAGCACCAGGGGCGTGCTGCCAATAGTGCCGGCAGTACGCAAAGTGTGTATAGCTTCTGTAGAGGTGTAGGTGGCTTGAGGACTATACCACAGAGCTTTACCGATGTGTATCTCGCATTGCAATGAACGTATGTCAACGTCCGGCGTGGATACTCCCACCAATCGCACTTCCACGCTATCCCACACACTCACGCTGTCCGGCGCTTCTACACGAAGCAGCAGTCGTGGTGCGGGAGCGATGCTAATAGTTTGTGTAGCAACGGCAACGCAGCCGTTGGTGTCTTGCGCGGTGAGTGTATATCGCGTTGTGATACCGGGGCGCAATGTAGCGCGCACTGTTGATGCCACGACTGTGCCCGCAGGATCCGTCCATACGGCAGACCTCAAGGGAATGGACCACTGCGCATTCAGGTCGGCATCGTGATTCTCGCATACCGTGGTATCTGTGGTTACCAGTTGCTGCTCCGTAAATACCTGAACTCTCACGGTGTCGTCGGTTTCGTAGCCGCCGTAACGAGACACAATACGGTATGCAGCGGGAGCATTGACCACCACGCGAAGGGAATCCGATGAGCTCAAAGATTGATTGGCTGAGGAATACCATTCGTAGGTGTATCCAGTTTGCAGATTACGTACACGGAGCACAGCAGCAGAGCCACGACACACAATGGTATCGGCGCCGGCATCTACGGCTACCATGCGCAAACCGATCACGCGTACGGTATCGCGACCTTCGCATCCGCCGCGCTTTCCATGAAGTACGTATAGCACGGTATCGGCAGCAGTAACCTGCGCCGTGTCGGTGTCGGAAATGCGATTGCCGTTGATGTCCGACCACTCATAGCTTACCGATGGATCGGGCGCAAGAGCCCGCAGCGTGATTACTGTGCCGGCCAGCGCCTTGGCCACCGCTGCAGCTTGCACGGGTAGTCGTGAATCAACAATAATAGAAACCGAATCTTGAGAAGTGCATCCTTGAGCGGTGGCTGCTTGTACTATTATCTGCATGCTGCTCAGTGCAGTGGTGCGAAGCAGAGAGCCGCTTCCAAGCACGGTCCCGCTTGCGCTGCGCCACTCGTACTGCATTGTTGAATCCGGGTTCGCAACACGAAGTTCAACCTGGCTTTGCGGACACACGGTGGTATCTCCTGTTGCTTTTACCGGCTGAATATCATACACATCCACCGTCATGGTTGCGGTGTCGCGGCATGTGGCCGTGCGGAAATCTCCGCTCCATGTCATTACCGTGTAGGTGGTGCGTTGTGTGGGTGTGCACTTTGGTGTGGCGCTGGAGGAATCGTCAAGCCCGGTAAGTGGCGACCACGCGTATTTGGCACCGCCGCCCGCACGCAGGAACAGAGAGCTTCCGCGGCAGGTGAGCGTATCGGGAGAAAGCTGCAGCTCTAAGGCAGTAAGCACGCGCACGCGAATAGTTTTTTGTAATTCACAGCCATAGGCATTGCGCACGGTACAGGTGTAGTCGGTGGTTGTCGTTGGCGATGCAATGGGCGATCGCGACGTAGGATTCGTCAGCGATGATGCGGGAGACCAGCTGAAGCTAAGGCCCGTGGTGTCTAGGGCAACGGTGCCGGTAATGGTAACAGGAAGTTCCACGGAACCGCCTTGACAAATGATGGGCGAGTCGGGAAGAATGAAGAGTGGTTTGTTGGCGACGCGAACAGTAACGCGCGCCGTATCAACGCATGAACCTTCATACACAGCCACTGCATACGTAGTGGTGGCGGTAGGACGCGCTGTGACAACGGCAGAGTCTTTTCTGTTGAGAGTAGTTGAAGGCGACCACACGAACACGCCTCCGCCGGAGGCCCGCAAGATTGCCGGTGAGCCATTACACACAGTAGTATCGGCCGTTACCGAGGCTTTGGCCGTAAGTACATACACCTGCACGGAGTCTTCAATCCAGCATCCGTCGGCATTGAATCCGCGTACATAGTAGGTGGTATTCTTGTCCGGTTTTGCGCGCACCGACGCGCCGGCGGAATCGCTCAGCGTTTGGGCCGGTCGCCACACATAGCGCACACCACCGGTGGCCGAGAGCACTACGCCGTTGTCGTTACTGCATCGGTATAAAGATTTCGGCGTGGCAGTAATTACCGGATAAGTAGTCACGGTAATTGTTTTTTCGAAGGTCACGGTGTCGCCACCGGAATACACTACATACATGCGCACCGTAAACGCACCATTCTTGGCAAAGCGATGAGTTACCACCTGACCCGCGGTGAAGGGCGCGCCCATGTCGTCGAAGTACCACACGATGCTGTTGAGCGGACACGTGGCAAAGGGCGATATCGTGCCCTCGAACTGATACTCACCGCAACCGGGCTTGGTTACAACTTTAAATGTGTCCGGATGCACGGTGCGGAGAATGCTGATGCCCGGGCAATAGCAATCGCAAATGTTTCCGCGGAAGGCGCCGGCACTAACGGGGAAGTCGTCCTTGGAAGTGCTGGTCATAGATGCGGTTACGATTTTATAATTGCACGAGTTGGCATCTATCAACGCCAGCGACGTGCCGCCCTCGCTACCGTTGCCGCCCAAATACGTTCCGTATCGCACGGCGGTGCCATCGGAACCCAATACCGTAATAACTTTATCCAGCGAGGTACTTGTGGGTTTTATTGCGTTCGGAGTAACCGGTATTGATGCTCCCGCTGCCATCATTGCCGAGAGTATCACGGCATCTCCGCCAATACGTGCCTTCACGCCATGAGGCTTGAGGTTCGATCCAATGAGAGTTGCAAAGGCAACAGCAGACAAATCAGGAGCGATGGATATAATAAAGCCACCATTCACATCGCCGCGCTGAAGGCTGGCGGTGGCAGGAAAATCTGAAGACGAGGTACGACCCACAATCAACACACGCTGTGTGGAAGCGCTGAACGAGAGTGAACTAAGATCGTCGTAATTGCTGCCGCCAATCAAGTAGCTGCCCACGGGCGTCGGCGTTGAGCCATCATTCCATACCATAAACACGCCGTCGCCCGTGGCATCCGGCTGGCGGTTGCGAGCAAGGGGAAAGGTGGGCGAGTTCGATCGAGCAGAGATGTACACCTTGCCGTTGTTGTAGGTGATTCCCCGTGCATCGTCGTTGTTGGTACCGCCTATGTAGGTGGAATACTGAATAGTGCCGGTGTTGTCCAGCTTTGTGAGGCATAGGTCGATATTGCCGGCA
Source organism: Kapaibacterium sp. (SeqCode) (assembly GCA_046297095.1). Taxonomy (GTDB): domain Bacteria; phylum Bacteroidota; class Ignavibacteria; order Kapaibacteriales; family NICIL-2; genus JBBATK01. Next base: position 58,825 of record JBKCNS010000005.1, read on the forward strand.
AGCGTGGATTGATAGGCATTCGATGTGCAGTAATAATTGCGTGAGGTTGAGCTTACCACCCAAGCTTCATCGTTTGGTGTGCACACGATATTTCCGAAGGCGCGAAGATTACCGGTGATACTAACCTCGTCGTCGGTGTAATACGGTGCAGAGTTGTAGCCGCGGGCATAAACGCGGCAGTACACCAGGCGTGAGCCGGTAGAGTTCAGGCGCGCCACAAAGTTCACATTGGATCCGTCCAGGTACGCTTGGTCCGAGCCATTTGTGATGGGGAATGTCGTGGAGGATGTCACGCCGCAGATCACCACATCACCGGAAGGAGTGACCGCTATGGAAGAGCCTACTTGATCGTTGCTGCCTCCAATGAAGGTTCCCCAGATGAGCGTCGTCAGCGTAGAATTATACTTGGCCACATACACATTGCATCCGCCAATGCGCGTTGGCTGATACGTGCCGGGTGTTGTCTCTCCGGCAATGCCATAACCAACCACATACACATTGCCGGCGTTATCAGTTACCATGTCCTTAATGCAGCACTGCGTAGAATTGGCAGCAGTGCCCAGGCCTGCACGCGTACCCTTGAAAAACTCAAGATAGTCGTATGGCTGCGCGCAAAGAGAAAACCCGCACGCGGGCATAAGCCATAGCATGCAAAGTTTGAGTACCAAGATTCGAAGATGTGTCATTCCCGCCAATCAGATATGATGACGAGCAAAATAGCCACCGGCCGAGGTTTATGCGCAGGTGCGGGGCGGAGCAGAGTGGAGCAGAGTAGAGCAGACTGAAGCAAATACCTGCCATGCGTGAGCACTGAAGATCAGTTTGCATTAGCTACTCATGAACTACTGACTCACTTCTCGATCACAAACTACTTGAGCTGCTTGGCGATTCCGGCCTTATCCAGGAATCCCACGTGCTGCCACGTACGTACACCGTTTTTGTAGAGCATCAGCACGGGAAGCGCATCAATGCCAAGCTCGCGGCAAAGGTTCGGGTGCTCGTCGGCATCAATGCGAACCAGCTTCATGCTTGATGCACGTTCTTTTGCCAGCTCTTCCAGAAAGGGCTTCATTTTCTTACACGGTCCGCACCACTCGGCATACACATCCACGAGTACCATGGGGCCGGAGGTGACCAGAGCCGTGTATTCTATCATGCTCATGCCCTTTGCTTCCGCACTTGCACCGGAGGATTCCGGCAGTCCGGCTGCACGCCATTTCATCATGCCGCCTTCCAGTTCTACCACGTTGGTATAGCCGCGTGAGCGAAGACTGCGCGCTGCAGCGGCACTGCGCGAGCCCGCCAGACAATAGACGTAGAGCGGTGTGGAAGGTTTCCAAGATGATGTGTTCTTCTCAAACTCGCTTCCGTTCCAATCCACGTTCACGGCGTTCTTTAGATGGCCGCCCTGAAACTCGCCCGGAGTGCGAACATCTAAAACCACCGCGCCCGGAGTGGTGCGAAGTTTCTCTGCGAATTCTTTTGCCGGCAATGATGTTGTGGAGCCGGATTGGCCGTTGCAGGATGCAAGCCATAGAAAGCTCAAAAACAGAGAGAGTTTGAGAGAGGAGATCATATCAGGAAATGTGTTGTTGAAGAGTACTAAGTAAATCGCGGTGTGTCATCACTCCGCTGCCACGCCAAACTACTTCGCCGTTCTTAAATAGAATTAAGGTGGGAACAGATCGCACGGCGAATTGCGCCGCCACCCGCGGATTAGCATCCACATCAATCTTGATGATGGTGACAGCATCGCCAATGCTCTTCTTCACGTCTTTGAGAATTGGAGCAAGTGTTTGGCACGGACCGCACCAAGCGGCAGTGAAATCAATAAGCGTGGGTGTGGCATTATTGACTAATTCGGAGAGAGCAGGTTTCATGGTGGTGTAGTGACAAAAACTCAACGATGACGAAACGCAAAAGCAGACAAACATTCATGGTTCACCCGCTATTTTGGCCTCAGCTCTAAGCATGCTCAAACGAACACGCAAATGCAAATGCACAATGCAAAGCGTGCACATCAAACATCGAAGAATAGTATGAAAAAGATCAGCCCTTCATCTTTGCAAATTCTCCTCTCCTTGGTTCTGCTTTGTGCAGCATTTGTCGTCGTGCCGCACGGTAGCAGTGGCAGAGGAGGTGAAGGATTTGAGGAAGATCACAATGCACGACGAGAATGGGAGAGAATTCGTTTATGCGATCCGGCCACAGGCCGCATTCCGCTTGGTATGCGAGCTCGCGAACTTGCGTTTGCATCCACACTGCCAAGCAGAGAGTCGATGCTTCCTAAAGGTGCGAACAGCCCGCTTGCCAATACCTTCAGCTCGTCGGGACCCGCTAATATTGGCGGCCGCACGCGCGCGCTGGCTATTGATGTCACCAACGAACAGACCATTCTTGCCGGTGGTGTGTCCGGCGGCATATGGAAATCCGTTGATGGCGGCGCTTCATGGCGCGCCGTAACGGCACCCACACAAATGGTGGATGTAACCTGCATAACGCAAGACACCAGAAAAGGCAAAGTGAAAATCTGGTATGCCGGCACGGGAGAGTTGTGGGGCGGTTCGTCCGAGCTTAAGGGCACGGGCGTGTATAAGTCCACCGACAACGGCGAAACCTGGACATCGCTGAGCGCAACATTCAACTCCACTCCCGAGTCGTGGGATCATCCCTTCGAGTTTGTGTGGCGTCTGGTGGTTGATCACACAACTACATCGCAGGATATCGTCTATGCGGCCACAGCTCTGGGAGCAATTCAACGCAGTACGAATGGCGGCCAAAGCTGGACGCCGGTGCTCGGTGCCTTTGCTAACGGCTATAGTTATTTCAGCGAAGTGGCTATCACTCCATCCGGCGTACTCTATGCAGCGATGTCGCAGCAAACTTCGTCCGGTGGCAGCTCTGTAGTAAAGGGAATGTATCGCTCTGTGGATGGCGTGAAATGGACGAACATTTCGCCGAGTTTTCTTCCGGCAGTCTTTGGCCGCATAGCCATAGGCATTTCGCCTTCCAAACAGAATGAAGTATTCTTTGTTGCCAACACTCCCAATTCAGGATTTAAGCAAGTGGATTTTCGTGGGCGTGAGGACTGGAGCTCGCTGTGGAAATACACCTACACCTCCGGCGACGGCGCCGGCACCGGTGGCTCATGGGATAATCTGTCCGATAATCTTCCGCGATGTGGCGGCATATTCGGTGATTTTCAATCCCAAGGCTCGTACGATTTATACATACGCGTACATCCCACGAATCCGGATGTTGTGTATGTGGGCGGCACCAACATGTACCGCAGCGACGATGGTTTTAGAACTTCAACATGCAATTGGATAGGCGGCTATGGTCCGGGCTCCGGTTTTCCTTTTTATACTATGTATCCCAACAATCATCCCGATCAGCATGAGTGTGTAATGTATCCGAGCAATCCCGATCGATTGCTCTGCGCAAACGACGGCGGGATCTTCCGCACAGAGAATGCGCGTGCGGCTTCTGTGACGTGGACATCGCTGAACAACGGATATCTTACCACACAGTTCTATACCTGCGCGTTGCAAAAGCACGACAGCTCGAACAAGGTGGCAGGCGGCCTGCAGGACAACGGCACGGTGTTCACAACGAACGTAAAAGTACCCTTGCCATGGACATCGCCGGGTTTGGGCGACGGCTCGTATTGCGCCTTTACTCGGGAAGGCACCGTGATTATGTCCAGACAGCAGGGAGTGGTGGGGCGGTTTGAAGTAGACTCCGCCGGCAACGCACAGCGTTTTGCCCGTATCGATCCAAAGGGAACGGTGCGAGACAGTTTCCTGTTTATCAATCCCTTCGTGATGGACCCCGCTGACACCAAGCGGATGTATATGCCCTATCGCCGCGTGATCTATCGCTGCTCCGATATCACCATCACACCATGGGGCTCGTGGGACACAGCTCCCACAGCCACGGAAGGTTGGGATGTCATGCCGTTGAACTATTCATCCAAAGTGATAAGTAGCTGCGCTGTGAGCACAGCGCCTGCAGACCGCTTGTATTATGGCACGCAAGACGGCTACATCTATCGCGTTGATAATGCGCGCGCTGCACAGCCGAGTGCTAAAGACATCACAGGTACGGGGTTCCCGCGCGGTAATATCGAGTGCATTGCCGTGAACCCGCGCAACGCCGATTCGGTGCTGGTTGTGTTCAGTAATTATGGAGTACAGAGTTTGTTCTTTACCGACAATGGTGGCACAACATGGAAAGCCGCGGGCGGTAATCTTGAAGGTGCGTTAAATGGTGTAGGCAACGGACCCTCGTGCCGCTGGGCCACGTGGACATTCGTTGACGGCAGAGTAATGATCTACGTTGGTACCAGCGTTGGCTTGTATAGCACCGCCTTTCTCAATGGCTCTGCCACAGTGTGGATGCAGGAAGGTGCATCGAGCATAGGGCGTGCAGTAGTTACCATGATGGACTATCGCGAAAGAGACAACTTGATGATTGTTGCCACGCACGGCAACGGTATGTACACGGGCACTCTGCGCGATGTGCCTGCGCCGCCGCCATCACCGGAGCTAAGCACTCCCAAAGACGGTACCCGTGGCGTGCTCACCTCCGAGTATCTTGTGTGGAAGGCATCAGCCGGTGCTGTAGTGTACAATGCGCAGATATCCACCGACTCCTTATTCACATCGATATTCTCGAGCACCGATGGTCTGCGCGATTTGCAAGTGAAGGCAGACAATCTTGAACAGGGGCATCGCACCTATTACTGGCGAGTGCGCGCCGCAGGTTCCGGCGGATACAGCGCGTACTCAGCGCCCTTCCGCTTTGTTACAGCCGTGGAGCCGCCGCTGCAGATATCGCCGGCCGCGGGCTCGCAAGGAAATCCCGTAGATCTGATGCTCGTGTGGTCGCGCGTACCGAGCGCGGCCTCGTATCGTTTGCAGGTATCCACCAGCTTTGCCTTTGCCTCTCCCGTTGTGGATACGGTAATCACCGACACCACGTTTGCAGTAAGCGCGTTGCTGACTTCGAAGCGGTACTACTGGCGAGTACAGTCAATTGATGCCGATGGTGCCGGTGTGTACGTATCACGAAACTTTACGACGGGTGGATCTACCGGCGTAAATGAAAGTGATAGCGATAGTCTAAGCGTATGGCCGATTCCTGCCGGCGATCACCTGCGAATTCGCGCGCAGAACCTGAGTGAAGCATCGCCTGTATGCGAGGTGTACGACCTTAGCGGCCGGCGCGTTGCCACACTGCGAACTACGCGAATGCCGTCCGGTCAGGCAGAGTGGAACTGGATGTGCGGTGATGTTGCTCGCGGGTTGTATCGCATTACGGTGCACACCTCGCGGGGCGTCGTACAAACAACAGTTGTGCTGCAGCCATAGTAGTGGAGCGCTATGCAGCGCAATTCACTGCATTGCAGTGTATGCTATACACTGCAGAGCAACCACGAACAGCAGCTACCGGAGTGTTATGAAATCTGCTTGTGTGCGCATGAAGCAATCATGGCCACTCAAGCTTAGTGCTACCTATGATTCACAGAAAGTGTATTCCATGAATGATGATGTTGTTTACGGTGCGTCGCTTCGCTCGCTCTGGGATTTAGAGCCCAACATGACCTTCCTGAACAATGCGTCGTTTGGTGCCACACCGCGAGTGGTGATGCAGGCGCAAAGCGAATGGCGCGCAAGGATGGAATGCCAGCCGGTGGAATTTGTGATGCGCACTCAGGGTGCGGCCATGCGCGCTGCTGCCGAACCCATGGCATCGTTCCTTGGAGCCGATGCTCAAGACTTTGTGTTTGTCGATAACGCAAGCACCGGCGTGAGCACCGTGGTGCATTCCTTGCTTTCCATTCTCAAGCCCGGCGATGAGCTGCTTACTACCTCGCATGTATACAATGCGGTTCGGCAGACGATGAAACACGTATGCGCGCTTAGCGGTGCGGTGTACAAGGAAGCGCACGTACCGTTCCCGTTGCAATCGGGAAGCCAGGTGCGGGAATGCATGCTCAATGCCATCACTCCGCGTACACGATTTGTGATCGTGGATCACATCACTTCGCCTACAGGCTGCATTTTTCCTGTGCAGGATATTATTGCCGACTGTAAGGAGCGCGGCATACTTGTGATGATCGATGGTGCCCATGCGCCGGGAATGGTGCCCTTACACCTCGATGAACTCGGCGCCGATTGGTACACAGGGAATTTTCACAAGTGGATGTATGCTCCCAAAGGCAGTGCCTTCTTGTGGACGCGCCGGGACAGACAAGCCATGACGCATCCCTTAGTGCCCTCGCACGGCTATGGCCAAGGATACACAGCCGAGTTTGATTTTATAGGCACCAAAGATTGGTCGCCCTATTACTGCGCCGTGGACGGCCTGCACTTCTTCGAAAAAATGGGCGCGCAGAAGGCAGTGGCATACAATACATCGCTCAATCTTTACGCGCGCGAAGCGCTGATGAAGGTGATTCCACAACCTGCTCCCTGCCCGGAATCGATGCTGGGTTTCCTTGCGGCTGTGGTTTTGCCCATAGAACTTCCGCAGAGTGCAGCAAGTGATGCGTTGGATCAGCCCACCGCCGAGCACACTGCTGCGCTCATGAATCTCAGCTTGAAGCTCCACGATCGTTTGTGGGACGAGCACCGAATTGAAGTTCCCGTGATGGCTTTTGGTTCGCGCATACTGCTGCGCACGGCATCGCATGTGTTCAATGAACAACAGCAATACGATTTTTTGGCATCCATACTTCCATCTCTGATAGCCGATGCGCAAGCTCACGCATAGTCAAATTGTTGATCAACGGCTCACCGTAGAGACGGCCCAAGAGGTGCCGCGATTCCCCGTGTACGTGTGTGCTACGAATATTCGCAGCCTGTATAATATTGGGTCGCTGTTCAGAACCTGCGATGCAGCCCGCGTGCAGGAGCTGATACTCTGCGGCTTCACGCCGCACCCGCCTCGTGTAGAGATTACCAAAACCGCACTTGGTGCTGTAGATACCGTGCCATGGCGCTATGAGCCGGATGCTTGCAGCGCGCTTCGCGACTTGCGTAGCAAGGGAGTAAAGATCATCGCGGTGGAGCTTACGGAAAACGCCCTGGCCTATACGGAGCTCACAGCTGCTCACATGCCATGCTGCTTAGTGTTGGGTAATGAGCTCACGGGAATTGCCGACGACGTGCTTGCAGAGTGCGACGATGCGGTAATGATTCCCATGCACGGTGTAAAGCACTCGCTCAACGTCTCGGTGGCAGCCGGCATTGTGATATTCGAAGCAATACGCGTGGCTAGTGCTTTGCCACTCCGCCATCCACATTGATCGTTTGCCCGGTGATAATACCGGATGCAGGCAGCGCAAGAAAGGCAACAACATTTGCAATGTCGTGCGGCTCGTCGGAGCGGTGAACGCTTTGCGTGGGAATAATGTGTTCGAGTAGCGAGCGCGATAGCTCGGTGTCCGTGCGGCGTTGTGTAGCGGTAAGCCCCACCGTAATGGTGTTCACGGTGATGCCATACTTGCCAACCTCCGATGCCAACGAGCGGGTGAATCCTATCATTCCCATCTTCGCTGTGGCGTAGTGCGTCAGGTATGGAGTGCCCAGCCACACTATGTCTGAAGACAACGTGATGATGCGTCCGAACTGTGCTTGTTTCATGATAGGCACCACGGCATGCGCGGTAAGGAACAGCGAATTCAAACTCACATCCAGCATTCGTTTCCACTGATCAAAACGCAGAAGCTCGAAGGGCTCCTCTTCGTACAGACCTACATTGTGCACAAGAATATCGATGCGCCCGAAGTCCCGCAGCACATCGCTTACAATGCGCTGCACATCCTCCGGTGAGCTTAGATCGCCGCGGTAGGCACGTACATTGGGCGTAATGGCCAGCACTGCGTTCACGGTATCCTGTGCGTCGGCGATATCGGCAATAGCAATAAGCGCGCCCTCTTCGGCAAGGCGCTCACAAAAAGCGCGACCATTGCCGGTGGCTGCTCCCGTAACCAGGGCCACTTTATCTTTTAACCCGCGTTCGTATGTGTGCAGTTGCATAAACTCTACGTGGATACGTGGTGATGGAGAACTCTTCCTCTAGCGGTACTTCTTACTCTGCTTCTTCATCAGGTTGATGCTGATCATCATCTGCGCCATGCTCTTGTGAATCTGACTCTGCGTCGGCGTCTACGTCTACATGATCAGAGTCGTCGTGAGCATCGTGAGCGTCGGGCTGCAGCTCTTGAGCGGTTATCACCGTGCCGGGCATGGGAATTTCGTCTTCATGGCGACCTTCTTCGCGCATGCGTTCATGCTCTATGATTTTTTGCTCGTTGTCTACCATCGATTGAATCTTCGAGAGCAATTCGCCCGACGTTGTTTTTACCGAGATGTCCAGTCCGCCGGCAAGCTCTGCGGCTTTGGTTTGGAACAGCTCGTCGAGTTCGCGAAGCTTGGGTAGATCTTTAGTGGAATGCAATCCGAACATGCGCAGAAAATCGTCGGTGGTGCCATAAAGCAACGGCTTGCCCGGCGCATCGGAGCGGCCCGCAAGCGTGACTAAATTTTTCTCGACCAACGAGTTGATCACCTCGTTGGAGTTTATACCGCGAATTGCCTCGATCTCCGGTTTAGAAATGGGCTGCTTGTAGGCAATGATGGACAATGCCTCGAGCGCAGCTTGAGATAATCTGCGGCGCGTACGGGATTTAACCAGACGCGATACTACCTCGCCGAACTCCGATGTGGTAGCAAACTGATAGCCGCCGGCAATGCGCACCACCCGATACGGACGCTCCGATACAGTGAGCGTATCGTTGATCTCGTCCACCAACTCCGCCACCAGTGCTGCCAGTTCCGAGGGTTCGATAGGATACTTTTTCTTCGAAGCTTTGCCCGAGGTCTTGGGCGCTTCAGCGGGTGCTTCAGCGGCTTCATCAGCTGCGCCTTCGGAAGCATGTGCCTCCGCATCGAGTACGGATGCAGACTCTGCATTCGGTTGCGGAGTTTCTTGAGTTTCCGACTGTTCCGGTGTGTTCGAATTGTCCGAATTATCCGGAGCTTCATTCTCGGTATCAGAATGCAAGCCGTCTTCCAGCACCAGCACCTTGAACATAGTCTTGTTGGTGAGCGGTTCGTCGCTGGCAAAAATCAATGCCTCCAAGGTGGAGCGCTGCGACTCGCGAGAAAGCGTCAAAAAGAAAGGTAGTGTGCGCATAACAAAAAGTGAAATTCAAGTTCGGGGTTTGGGAATTACGATTGTTGGTCGTTGCTGTTGTTTCCCTCAGGAGCAGGCAGTGCGCGCTCTTCAGGGGTATTCAATGATTCCGGCTCATCGTCGTGCAGAACTTCGTCTAAGGTTTTGGTTTCGATCATGTCTTCGAAGGGTACGATCTCGATATCGTCGAAGTTGTCGTTCTGACGAATCGAAATGATTTGGTTCTTCGACATTTCCAGAATGGCAAGGAATGTTACCACGATGAAGATGCGCGGACGATCGTGAATAAACTGCATGAAGCTGATCTTGCGGCTGGATCGCAGGTGCATGAGTACGTGTTCGGTTTGCTCCTCGATGGTTACCGAGTACAACTGCACGGTGTGCAGAATCTCTTTTTCGGGTTTGCGCTCCAGCGCTTTCTTGAAGGCAGCCAGAAGATCGAACAGGGTAGCGTTTTTATACACCTCGTCTTCGGAGTCGCGCTCGTCGGCATCGAACATTTGGCGGTAAAACACATACCGCTGCGCTTCTTCGCGCTCCGAAAATTCGCGGCTTACTTCTTTGTACTGTGAGTATTGAAGCAGCTGCTGCACAAGTTCCGCGCGAGGGTCTTCGCCGGGCACTTCTTCGCCGCGCTCGTCAACTTCTTTGGGTAACAGCATGCGCACCTTGATCTGCATCAGGGACGAAGCCATCACCAAAAACTCGCCCGCAAGTTCAAGGTCGAACAGTTGCATCAGCCGTATGTACTCCAGGAACTCCCGTGTGATTTTACCGATGGGAATATCATAGATGTCCAGCTCGTCTCTCTTGATAAAAAACAAGAGCAGATCTAAAGGACCTTCGAAGTTCGGCAGGCGAACCGTGTATGTATCAAGCCGTGACTGCCTGGTATTGATATCCGTTGTCATTCGTGTTTGCGATTGCGTATCGTAGTGTGATTCTCTGTATCATTCTCATTATCATTCGCGCCTAATCCACCACCACGCGTGGTACACGTGAGGTGATCATCGATGTTACTTCGTAGGGAATGGTGTGGAGCTTGTCGGCAATCTCTCTCGCGGAAATATTCTGCGAAGCTTGGTTGCCAATCAGCACCACTTCATCACCTAATTTTACTTCTTCGTCGCCGGCATCAATCATGCATTCGTCCATGCAGATGGCACCCACAATGGGAAATCGTTTTCCGTGCAGAAGGCATTCCGCCTTGCCTGTGAGCATTCGCGAGTAGCCGTCGCCGTAGCCTATAGGAATAGTGGCAATGGTTGTGTCGCGATCGGTAACAAACTTTCTGCCATAGCTTACCGATTCACCGGCCGATATTCTGCGCAGCGCATTTACTCTAGTCTTCAGGGTAAGTGCGGGCTGCAGCAACGACTCTCTTACCGATGCCGGTGCAATGCCGTACAGCGAAAGGCCAACGCGAATCAAGTTGAAATGAGCGCGCGGATGGCGGAACAACGCTCCGCTGTTCCCCGCATGAACATAGCTAAAGCTAAAACCTGCATGCGCCAGCTCGGCCAACGTGGTATTGAACACCTCAAGCTGCTTTTCGGTGAAGGTGGTGTCGGTGTCGTCGCTGGACGCAAAGTGCGTACACACACCAATCACGGACACATTCTTCAGCGTAGAGCATTCTTTCATAAACTCCACGGCATCACGGGGTTCAATGCCGTCTCGGCGCATACCGGTGTCGATATACAAATGCGCCTTCATCACCTTGTTGAATCGGCGTGCTTCGGCGTCGAAGTCTCGGAGTATGTCCATGGAGCAGGCCACAAGCTGCAAGTCTCTCTCGCAAAAATGCTGGGCATCGTAAATATCCGGCGGCATCATCACCACTATTGGTTTGGTGATGCCGTAGGAGCGCAGCGCAACACCTTCGCTCATCACGGCCACGCCAAAAAAATCCACGGCAGGTTCAATCACATGCGCCACTTCAATCATTCCATGACCATACGCATTGGCCTTTACCATTGCCATTACTTGGGCAGTGGGCGCAGTGCGGCGAATCTCGGAGAGATTGTGCAGCAGGGCGGAGCGGCGTACTTCGGCAACGGTTGAACGCAAGGGATAAATCGCAAAGAGTGATACACAATGTACCGCACCCGCAAGGCCGCAGGGCGGACAGTGGATACGATAACTGCAAGGGAGTGGGCAAAGATACGGATGAATGCGATTGTCGTATTTTTCCCGCACTGAAAGGGGCAAAAAAGCTCGAATCCGCTTTTATTTGTCATTCTTTCCATGATTCACCGTCTGTTTCACCAAGTCCCGGCACACACATGATCGACTCCCATTGCCATATCGATACCTCGGCATTCGACGCGGATCGCGCAGATGTTTTGGAGCGCGCATGGCAGGCCGGAGTGCAGGCATTGGTGATTCCGTCCATCGAGCCGGCAGGATTCGATGCGCTGCAGGAACTGGTGGATAGCGATGAGCGTATTTATCGCGGCATTGGTATTCATCCGCACAACACAGCTTCGGTGAGCGCGCACGATATGTCGCGAGTGGAAAAGGGAGTGGAACAAACCCGCGTGGTGGCCATTGGCGAGATTGGTTTGGACTACTATTATGATTTTTCGCCGCGGGAAGTTCAGCAGGATATTTTTCGTAGGCAGCTGCGCATTGCCAAGCAATGCTCGCTGCCGGTGATCGTCCACAACCGCGACTCCGATGCAGACATTATCCGTATCTTAAGCGAGGAGCAAGACGGCACGCTTAGAGGTGTGTTGCATTGCTTTTCTAGCGGTCTTGATGTGCTGCAGCAAGCGATGGATGTTGGGTTTCACGTATCCTTTACCGGTAATGTCACCTTCAAAAAATCCACGTTGCAAGAAGTAGTACAAGCGGTCCCGCACCACAGATTTATGATAGAAACGGATTCACCCTATATCACTCCCGAGCCGCATCGGGGCAAGCGAAACGAGCCGTCCTTTGTTCGGTTCGTTGCACAGAAGATTGCAGAGATACGTTCACAAACCACGGAAGAGGTTATTGCCATGACATCAGCCACGGCACGCACATTGTTTCGATTAACCACGGTACTGGTATTGCTAAGCACCGCAATGTTTGCGCAAACAGATGCCGACGAGCCGGATACCACCGAGATAGACGAGTTCTATCACCCCTACGCCAAAACCTTGGGCTTTGGACCGGTGTTCGCAACGAATACCATTGTGGAAGCCCAAACAGACAGTGCTACTACCACGTCGTTTTCCTACGAGGGTGTGTTTTCCTACGGCGGTGCAATCAGCTACATGTTCAGCGATCGTTTTATAGCGCAGGCAGCGTATGTGTATTCAAATAACACAAAGGTTGTGCGCGGTCCGAACAATCCCTTAGGACAACAATATCCGGACAAGCACCAAACGCTGGAGTTAGGCGCGAAGTACTTGTGGAATCCCTACAGCAGAGTAGTGTTTTATCTGATGGGCGGCGGCTGCTTGATTCGCAGTGATTACGATGGTGGCGACGGAGTTCGCGACGACTCGCTGTCTCAAGGCAGCTTAGAGCCTGTGTTTGGCCGAACAAAAACCGTGAGCGGCGTATGCGTAGGCCTGGGTTTGTTTGCCCACATCAAAACGCCTATTGGTTTGATTGTTCCCGGCGGCGAGTGGCGCATAGATTTCTTCCTTGCTTCCGAAGATCGTCTTCTCTACAAAGGTCCGAACAAACGTGTGGAAGCTAACGTTTCAACCTTTTTCTCGTTGCCGCGATTTACATTAATGTGGTACCCGAAGCTGTAATTAACGTTGTAAGTCAGGCTGTAACTCACGTTGTAACTCAGGTCTTCATCGAAGCAACTCGTCTCCATGCACACTATACTTTCTCATCCTCTTGTTAGCACGGCGATGTCTGTGCTGCGGGACAAGCACACGACGGCGGCAGCATTTCGCGAAGCGCTGGAACGGCTGGCATTTCACTTGTGCCTTGCGTGTACAACGGAACTATCTCTGCGCAGCTACGAACTCTCCACTCCTTTGGAACAAACCACCGGCTATGCCCTGCAGGGCGGTGTGGTGGTGGTGCCGGTGTTGCGTTCGGGACTTACTCTGCTCCATGCGTTCACGCAGTGCATACCCGAAGCAACCATTGGGTATGTGGGCTTGAAGCGCGACGAAACAACACTTGTTCCTAAAGAATACTACTGCAATGTTCCTCCGCTGGATGAGAACACAACGGTAATAATACTGGATCCCATGCTTGCCACCGGCGGAAGCATGTGTGCTGCCATAGCCGATCTTAAAAAGCGCGGAGCCACGCAGATCATTGCGGCTGTTGTGTTGGCCGCTCCCGAAGGCATAGCGGAAGTGGAGCGCGAACATCCCGATGTGCGCATTGTATGCGCAGCTATGGATCGCGCACTTAATTCTCACGGGTATATCGTTCCGGGATTAGGCGACGCCGGCGACCGTGCTCACGGCACCGTGTAGTATCCCACGAACCAATGGCATTTCTACTTGTCTTTCAACAACTCATCGCATCAAGTACCCACTTGTTTGCCAAGCATGTTGTTGAGACCTTGCATCCCGCTGTGGTGGTGCTGTACCGAGGAGGTTTTTCCATATTGGCCTATGCAAGCTGGATGCTCTTGCGCAGGCAACCCTTCTTCCGTATCGAGCGCAGCGACTGGCCCATGCTCCTGATGCTCGGCATCATCAACATCCCCATGAACCAACTTATGTTCGTATGGGGTTTGCGCTACACCACTCCTGCAGACGCTTCACTTGCATACGCGCTGTCTCCGGCTTTTGTGCTCGTGATTACGCGCGTGCTGGGGCACGAGGTGCTTACGAGAGCTAAAGTGTACGGAATAATTTGCGCACTGGCAGGTACATGCATTGTACTGCTGGAAAAGGGTCTGAGCTTTCGCTCGGAACATTTAATGGGCAACGTGATAGAGTTGTGCGCGAGTATGTCGTGGGCATTCTTTACCGTGTTTGGCCGGCGCATGTCCATAAAGCTCGGGGCCGTGTACGCAACAGGATTGTCGATGCTGATCGGAACCATCGTGTATCTGCCATTGTACGCAGCTCTGCCTGTAGCTCATGTACCACCCTCGGTGCTTAGCGCCGACCAATGGGGAGGCCTGTTGTATTTAGGAGTAGTTACCTCGGGCTTTGGCTTTGGATTGTGGTACTACTTGCTCACAAAAATGGAAGCAAGTAAAGTTGCGGTGTTCAACAATCTCCAGCCGGTGTTTACTACCGTTATGAGTTTTGTGCTGATGGGTATTGTGCCTACGCCTTTCTTCGTGGTAGGCGGATGCGTAGTGCTGCTGGGGGTATTCCTTACGCAGCGCGGATAGCGCTTCCGTGCAGTGTTGCGCGCCGTGCCGGTGGCTTCTGTGCGGTTATTGTGATTCTTCTCTGCTGTAGATTTTTTTTTTGATCATTGATCTTACTGTTCACCTCATGATTACACCTGCCACACTGAGATTCCTTAAAGACATTAAGGCTAACAACAACAAGGAATGGTTCGATGTGAACCGAGGGGTATACGAGAAGGATGTAAAGAAGCCGTTTCGCGTCATGGTGTCTGCACTCATCGAAAAGATCTGCACAGTAGATTCCTTCTACTACTGCACAGCCGAGCAGGCAGTATTTCGCATCAACAGGGATGTTCGATTCAGCAAGAACAAGGAGCCGTACAAGACCAATCTGGCTGCGGCCATAGGTCCCGGAGGTCGCCGTGGATCACCAAGCTTTTATCTGCATCTGGAGCACGACAAACTTCTGCTCGGCGGCGGTGCGTATGCTGTAGAGCCGGAGCATATAGCGCAGATACGGCGGTATTTGCAGCATCATCCCGATGAGCTGCCAAGTGCGGTGGCACACAAGGAATTCGCAGCAAGGTATGGCGATGTGCTGGGCGAGCAGAACAAAGTGGTGCCTGCCGAGTTTCGCGATGCAGCGCACTCCACACCCTATCTGCGGAATAAGCAGTGGTACTTCATGGCAGAGATTCCAAGCAAGAAGCTTGTTGCAGCAGACGACCAAGTGCTGATGCTCTTTGATGCCTTTCTGGCAGCACGCTCTGTAAACTCTGTGCTGCGGCGGGCGTTGGGCGTGTAGTGATATCTTATGGTACGAGACTGCAGCGTGCAATGATATCGTTTACGGGAAGTGCAGCGCTTACTTCGCGCTGCCATGCCACAACTCGCACTAAGAGCAGTTGTGTACCTAAACGGCATGCAGTCCACGAGGTGCGAATATTATCGCTGCGGCGAAACACCGAGTAACTACGCTCGTACGCTTCCAGATGCTGCAGCATCGCCGGCCTGCGGTCCAGAATGTCCTGTGCTGCTGCCGGCTGAGCGCGATCAAAAATGCGTGAGCACGTTTGTATCCAAGCCGCCGAATCGAGAACAGGGATATCGGTAACAAAAAACTCACACTGAAATGTCGGTGTTTGCACAACGAGTACCGAGCATTCTTGACGTATACTGTCTGCGGATGCACGTTGCGATGCAGGCAATTGCTTGAAGTCGTTTACCGGAACAGGAAAGGGTATCCTCTTTGCAAACACTTTGCTCCATGCTGCAGGGAACTCACACTGCACCTGCGTTCCCTCGATGCGGCGTGTGGTGTAGTCCGAGCTTGCAAGAGTGATATGCATTCCATACGCCACCGAAAGAAACAGTTGGCGCATGATTGTTTTGGAATCGCGGCCCATCCACTCGGAGCCACGCATGATAATGCCATACACCTTGCCGCCGCAGCGCGCGGTAATGATCTCTGTAAAAAGCGTATCGGCAATTTTACCGTTGCCTTTTGCAGTGGGACGCTTAAGCGTAAGTGTAGTAGCCGGAAGTCCGCACAGCGTGTACTCACCTAGTGTTACGCGCAGAAGATCATCAGCCGAAGCGCCGTTCTCGGCCGCTTCCGTGCGCACTTGATCAAGCACTCTGGATTGCATCTCTTCCGCGGAGGGAAACGAACTGCCTGCAGCAAACACCACCGCATACGAGCCATACGGACCGCGCAAACACAGTGCATTGGCTGTGTCGTTTACAGCAAACTCGCCACCTTCACTGCGCGAGAACACAGAATCGGCATCACGTAGCTCGGGGTACAGAGGGTCTTTGCGCAACAGATCGGAGGTTGTGTATTCCCGGGCTCCATAGCGCCCCTGATAACAGGTAAATGCATTGGCAACACGCAGAGAAAAACCATGCGCGGCAGAAGAATACACACGCGATCCTTCGGCATGCAACCCAACACTACACAGGTTCAATACCGGAGCAAGCATAAGTATCATGCCTGTAACAATCAAAGCCGGAAGCCGGGGAGTATTCTTGCTCATGCGATGTGTTTGTACGAATAAATGTAATCCATGTATGCAGCGGAATGTGTGGATCTGCGGATTATGAGGATTATGCGCAATCACCATTACCTACTTCACTGATGAATTGACAGCAAACTATTTCACGAGAAACTCAATGCGTCTGTTTACTTCGCTGTACGGATTCACCGCATCGATAGGACGCTGTGTGCCATATCCGGCCACGCTCAATCGTTTTTTTGCGATGCCTCTGTATACCAAGTAATCCATCACCGATTTGGCGCGACGTTTAGATAAGTCCACGGCTAAATCCTCGCGTTGCACGGCGCTGCGACTTTTGGACGCATAGCCCTGAATCTCTACATTCAGCTCGGGGTTGTTTGCAAGCAGCGTATAGGCGGAATCCAAAGCTGCGCGTGAAGCAGGCAGTACATCGGCTTGATTATTGGCAAAGGTGATGCCAGCAAAAACAATTCGTGTGGACTTCGGCGCGGCTTGCGGCGACGTGGATGGTGAGTTGGATTTCACTGCACTACTTGTGTCTGAGCCTGAATCGGCGGATATATCTGCTTCTTTATCTGAGGGTGACTCTCGATCCGTACTATCGCTCTGCAGAGTATCTATGGCATTCTCGCTTGGTTGTGCGGGCTTGTTGATTGGTTGTTCCGTGCGAGTTGCGGCAGTATTTGCGCCTGCATTTGCGGCCACATCATCGGCGGCATCCAGCGGATTTGTATGCGCAAGAAAAATCTCCACGCCATCGGCTGTACCGCCGGCATCGGAGTCCCGCTCGTTAGGATTGGTGCGGTATCTCAGCACTTCATCGCCATCGCTGACGGTATCGCCATCGGTGTCGGTACGCAGTGCATCGGTGCGATACTTCAACACTTCGTCGCCATCACGCAGTCCGTCGCCGTCGGTATCGGCGCGCAGGGGATCGGTCATCGTGGATGAGCGTTCAAGATCGTCGGACAAACCATCGCCATCAGTGTCCTTCGCCGCAGTAGAAGCAGAAGAAGAAGATGATGATGATGCAGATGCAGTAGGTGGTTGCTCGCGAGGTGCCACGCTCTGCGTTGCAGAGGGTTCGTCGTTGAGCAGGTATGACAAACTTATCAGCCCACTCATCCAGCCATCGTGCTTACCGTCACGAAGAGGATGAAGATCGTCGTTCCAGGCAGGGCAGGCAGTTAGGCTAAACTCCAGATGCGTGCGACCGCTAAGCGCCAGGCGTAATCCCACGCCTATGGGATTATACCACGAGGACGATCCTGCAGAGTCTGCTACAACTCCGTCGCGTACGCCGTTTGGATTGTCGTTTACTATCTGCCTCCATGCGCTTCGCTGAAGCACCTGAGAGTCGTAGGAATAATTCTGGTACCCAAGGCCGGCAAACACAAAAGGACGAGCCTTCGAGCCGGGTTTTGCAAAGCTCCAACGCAAGCGCAGATCTATAGGCACGGACGAAGTGCTGAAGTCGGAGGATCTTTCGCGGTTTACACTGGAATAGTTGAACACTCCGGCCCCGAATTCAAAGGCCACGCGAGAGGTAAAAGCATGAAGTATGCTCATGCGCGCGCCAAGGTTTACAGCGCGCTCAGCTTGCGGTGTCTCTGCCACCGACAATGTAGGCCCAACGCCAATAAGTGCATATGTTTCACCCTCGGTTTGCGCAGTAGTGTTGGCAGGAAATACAGCCATCACCATCAGGCACCAAAGAGCCACCGCATATGCCGATTCACAAGGACGAATGATATTCATATCATACCTACCAATTCAATGTTACGCAGACGCCAATGCCCACTTCACTGCCCACTTCATTGCACACTTCGTTGCACACTTCGTTGCGTAAATGCTTGCTCAAACCCATGCTCAAACACATGCCCTGCGCTCACGGCGCTCAATATACCGCCGGCATGTCACCTAGGCGTTAGCCGGCAAAGCGTTTGCGCGTATAGCCCGTACGCGAAGGATGAGCATCACATTTGTTCCTAAAAGCAAGGAGCTGAGCACCAGGTGAACCGGTTGCGCAGCTATGGGTATCCCAAAATATGCCATGATGATGCCGCTGATAATTTCCAGCGCTAACAACACCACAACAACAATCTGCCACGTGATAATGCGAGCGTTGTGGCCTGCCCCGCGATAGAGCAGGAGCATCATGCGCGCAAACACAAGAAGCACAAGGATAGAGAACGATCGGTGTACATAGAACGGAAGACCAACAGTAGTTAGCCACGATTCGCGTCCTGCATTCATCATGCTCTTTGCCACAGTGTCTACCAGGCCGCGCACCTGCGTGCCCATGATCACTTGCGCAAAGAGAATTGCCGTTGCGCCATACAACCACCCAAGAATGGGTGCGGGATGGTGTAGGTACTCATCGCTCCATTGCTGACGATATGCCCGAACCAGCGCGTACACCAGAGCAAACACTACGAACAGCGCTCCAACATAATGCACGGTAACAAGCGTAGCACGAAGGTCGTGCTCAACAACTTTTGCGCCCAACCAACCTTCGAATAATACAAACACCAGTGCTGCGAGCGATGCAAGGGTAACGCGGCGATCGTGAGACCACCACCGCAGAGACGCGACGAAGGTTGCAAAAATGAAAATGCCGATAAGCACGCCGAGTAATCTGTTCAAGTATTCCGTCCAGGTATGCACCACGTTGAAATCGGCAATCTCTTTGCCTTGCACAGCCCAACGGGTTTTGTAATCGGCAGGCAACTCGCTCACCGACGTTGGGGGAATGATGCGCCCGAAGCATGTAGGCCAATCGGGACAGCCCATGCCCGACCCCGTAACGCGAACAATACTACCAACAGCAATGAGCAAAAAAACAGCTATGATAGTGAGCTTGGCAAGCCGACGAAAAAGTGATGATTGATCGATCATACCTACGCAATGGGTGGTGGTGGAATGGCACCTGTGTGCTGCGGCAAAAATACCTTGTTCGCGGGTTGTGCAGGGCATGCTCGCACGTAAAGCACAGAATGATACTACTATGAAAACTTGGCCATGATCAAGGTTTGGTAATGGTCCACGTGTATCTTTGCCAAACGGATGCAACAATCTTTTTATCAACAGTAACGCGTGGTGTACCTATGAACAAGGTTGTGGTAAAAAATCCTGTAGTGGAGCTTGACGGCGACGAAATGACGCGTATCATTTGGAAGTTTATCAAGGACAAACTCATCCTCCCGTATTTGGATGTGGATATTCGATACTTCGATTTGGGGATTGAGCATCGCGACGCAACGGGCGACAAAGTAACCGTT
Source organism: Kapaibacterium sp. (SeqCode) (assembly GCA_046297095.1). Taxonomy (GTDB): domain Bacteria; phylum Bacteroidota; class Ignavibacteria; order Kapaibacteriales; family NICIL-2; genus JBBATK01. The sequence continues at coordinate 78,603 of JBKCNS010000005.1, forward strand.
GAAAGTGCCGAAGCAATCTTGGAACATCACGTGGGAATCAAGTGCGCCACCATTACGCCCGATGAAGCACGCGTGAAGGAGTTTAACCTGAAGCAAATGTGGAAGTCGCCCAATGGTACTATCCGAAATATCTTGGATGGTACGGTGTTCCGCGAGCCCATTGTGTGCAGCAATATTCCGCGCTTGGTGCCTAATTGGACAGCGCCCATTTGTATAGGTCGTCACGCATTCGGTGATCAATACCGTGCTACCGATTTTGTTACAAAGGGAGCCGGTACGTTGAAGATTACCTACACGCCGGACGACGGCTCGCCCGCTCAGGAATACGAGGTGTATAAATTCAAAGGCGATGGTGTGGCGCTTGCCATGTATAACACCGACGAGTCCATTCGCGGCTTTGCTCGCGCATGCTGCAACCAAGCACTGAACAAAGGTTGGGACTTATACCTCAGCACCAAGAACACCATTCTGAAAAAGTACGATGGCCGCTTCAAGGATATTTTCCAGGAAGTGTTCGAAACGGAATTCATCGATCGATTCACCGCCAAAGGCATCACCTACGAGCATCGCTTGATCGACGACATGGTGGCAAGTGCACTGAAGTTCAACGGAAACTTTGTGTGGGCATGCAAGAATTACGACGGTGATGTTCAAAGCGATACCGTGGCGCAGGGATTCGGCTCGCTTGGGCTCATGACCTCTGTGCTCGTAACGCCCGATGGCTCAACCATGGAAGCAGAGGCAGCTCACGGAACGGTTACACGTCACTATCGCACGCATCAAGAAGGTAAGCCCACATCTACCAATCCCATTGCATCCATCTTCGCATGGACACGCGGCCTGGAGTTTCGCGGTAAGCTGGACGGCAACGACGAGCTCATTCGCTTTGCTCATACGTTGGAGTCCGTGTGCGTAGATACGGTGGAGTCCGGAAAGATGACCAAAGACCTTGCTGTATGCGCCTTCGGAAGCAACGTGGAACACGGCAAACACTATCTGTACACAGAAGAGTTTCTTGATGTGCTCGATTCCACTCTGCGCAGTCGACTATCTGCTTAAAGAGTAATGATCATCACTTCATGTGATGACACTATACCCTCTTGGAATACACGCATACGATGTGCGAGCATTTGTTAATGAGTGAGTTAGCGATTGCGTCAACAACTCGCCATAGAGCATAAGGCAGAAAGCGCAGCAGCACATAGGTGCGTAAGTGCAGTAGGGCCTTGTTGCCGAAGATCTCGTAGCTCATGGATGTAGATGGCGAAAGCTGTTGCATCGTATGCTCGGTAAACGAGTGCAGATGCGCGTGCAATGGAGTGACGTTGTTGCAATGAATGCACAGCACAAACTTTCTGCGCTCGTTGTATGGCGTGGAGATTATACACCTTCCACCCGGCTTCAGCACTCGCAGTAGTTCTTTGAGAAAGGCGGCGGGGTCGGGAACGTGCTCAATTACCTCGGACGATACAACGCAATCGAAGGTGCCATCGGCAAAGGGCAAGGCGAAGGCATCGGCTACAACGGCGCAGTGATTGTTGTTTGGAATGGCTTGAAGAGCCTTTCGCGGGTTGGTGATTGAAACATCGAGCGAGCAGACCAGCGACGACTGTACGCTTAGAGCTCTTGCCACCCAAGCGCGCCCGCACCCTACATCCAGTACTGATGCGGTGTTGGGGGGAACTTGGCGTAAAACGGTTTGGCGTAAGCGATGCTCGTCGTGGTCGGTAGCGGCATCGCGCTCTTCGAAATAATCGAATGCTTGGGCGTCTGTTGCGTAGTGCTCGCGGTAATGGGTCGCACCATCTGTATGCGCGAGCATCACGGGAATACCATCCACAATAGCATAGCTCGAGCCATCATCAAAAATCACTGCATCATTACTCCATGATGCCGGCGATGTTCTTGTTTGCGGATCGACAAGATGACTGCGAAGAAACTCGTGAACGTGTGCCATAGCGCTTTAGCGTAGATGATTTGAGCGTGTAAATACCATTACGGTAAAGGACGGCGAAGAGGATTGTGCAGACGAATATTCTCTGTAGTACATACTGCATGAATGCGCTTCACAAGTTCCTTTCGGACCTCGCCCATGCGCACGTATGAATCCACACTGCAAATGGCAACCATCTCGATATATCCGTCTTTCCACTCGCCAATGCGAATCAATGGCACAGGCTCGGCAAGGTATCCGGGAATAGGAGCGTTTTCGGCTGTTGCCGAGTCCAGTACGTGCGTTATCAGCAACTCCACTTTGCTCAAATCCTCTTCCACACTTACTTGTACGGCAACTCTTATTCTAAAATTTGGTGCGCCGGAAGCATATGCGGAAACAATTGCTTGCGAAAGCTTCGCATTGGGAACAATGAGCAGTGAATCGTCAAGTTTTCTGATGAGTGTGTTGCGCCAGCCGATATCTGCTACTGCGCCTTCGTTTCCATCGAACATAATCACATCCCCAACGCGAATCTGATTTGCTACCGTGATGTACATGCCGGCAAAGAGATTTGTGAGCGTCTCTTGAAGCGCAAGAGCCAAGGCCAAACCGCCCACACCAAGAGTGGCAAGCATGGCTGTGAGCTCTACACCAAAGGCGTCCAGCACTAAAGCGAGCCCAATGATGTATACAGTAATCTGAACCGTCTTCTCCAGAAGCGTTGTGGTGCTTGCACCATTGCCACGCCGTTCGGCTACTCGGTGAAGAATGCGTTTGGCTGTTCTGGCTACCATAATGGCCGCCACAAGAACACAGCATGCATGGTAAATCATCCCGATCACCGGTTGAACCGCTTCGGGATAAACGCTATTCGGAATAAACAAGTCAACACCAATCAGAACACTAATCCAGATTATCGCAGTGCCTGCGTTTCGAGCAATAATATCTCCATCCAGAAATCCCGCCCGCTGCGCCACTCGCGCAATGATGGATTGCGAGACGAAGCGCAGTATCCATCCACTCGCAATGCTGAGCGCAACTACGAGTATCTGTCTGTTTACCGGAAAGCCGGAGAGAAAATCATCCATGGGTACGGATATAGAATTGTACTCGTCGCAAATTACACCAGGGCGTGTACATCGCTGTGGTGTAGCGGGCTGAAGTGCATGCTGTATTTTGCGTCACGATACGCCTCAACTCGTCACAAATTCATCAGCAACATATGGCCACATCAACCATAGAAGAACAAGCGGTACGAGTGCTTCGTTTTCCGCTGATGGGTCTTGCAAGTGGCCTGGTGGTGATTAGTTTATTGGCCCTTGATTTCCGTATTGATACCATTCATATTGTTATCGCCATTGTGCTGTTCGCGGTAGCGCTCAGCGCTTCGTATCGCTTGGCCGATTCTCTTGCGCGCCGCTTTGCAGAGCACATTTCCTCGGCATTCGAGTTGCTTCGTCAACAATCCGAAGCCACCTTGCAAACCGAGCGTCCATTGGAGTACTCTACGGATGTTACCGAAGCAATGGAACTGTCTGCCGTAACGCGCAGATTGGTGGAACGCACGGCGGAAGTTCGGCAGGAAATGAAAAGACTGGAGCAGGTGCGCAGTCAATTCTTGGCGAATGTATCTCACGAGCTTCGCACACCGGTGTTTGCCATTCAAGGATATCTTGAGACACTATTGGAAGGTGCGGAGAACGATGATAAAGTTCGCCACACATTTATAGATAAAGCACACGCGAATGCACGCCGATTGAATGTGCTCTTGGGCGATCTCATCGACATTTCGCGCATCGAGTCCGGAGAAATGCGCATGAGTTTTCGCTTCTTCAATATTGTGGATGTGGCGCGCGAAGTATGCTCGGCTCTCGAGGGTATGAGTACTGCGCAGAGCGTGAAGCTCAGTGTGGATGCGCCGCGAGAGGTACTTCCTGTGCTTGGTGATAAAGAGCGAATCACACAGGTGCTATCAAACTTGGTATCGAATGCTATTCGCTACAACAAGCCGGACGGAAGCGTTGTTGTGCGCTTCGTAAGGGAAGATCAGTACATACGCATCGAAGTGGAGGATACAGGTATAGGAATTCCCGAAGAGCATTTACCCAGACTCTTCGAGCGTTTCTATCGCATCGATTCCCATCGCTCACGCGCCACCGGCGGAAGCGGCCTTGGGCTGGCAATTGTGAAGCACATTCTGGAAGCGCACGAGACCGCGCCGGAGATTATCAGCAAAGAGAACGAAGGAACACGCATCGTGTTTCGTCTGCGGCATTAAGGCTATTACAAGTAGCGATATAGAATCTACAGAAAGGAAAAGCGAATGAACGGCATGATGGATACGAACATACATGGTGCATCGAATGCACTTCTCAACATGAACGGCACGGATGTACTTGCCATTGGTGCGCATCCCGATGATGTGGAAATAAGTGCCGGCGGTAGTGTGGCCAAGCTGGTGCGGGAAGGCAAGCGCGTGGTGATCGTAGACTGCACTCGCGGTGAGCAATCCACGCGAGGCACGGTGAGCGAACGTATGGCGGAAGCCTGCGAAGCTGCAGAGATTCTTGGCGTGCACAAACGCGAAGTGCTCGAGCTGCCCGACGGCTCTGTAGATACTCATCCGGATCATGTGTTGAGTGTGATTAGAATGTTTCGCAAATACCGCCCGCGCATAGTACTCATGCCGCCCGCATTCGAGCGTCATCCTGATCACGAAGCAGTGCATCGTTTGTGCCGCAGGGCATACTTTCTGAGCGGTCTGACGAAAATTGAAACTATGGATGGCGGTGAACCGCAAAAGCCCTTCAGGCCTACCTTTATGTTTTGCTATATCCAGGCCTATCATCACGAGGCGGATTTTTTTGTGGATGTTTCGGAAACCTATCAAACCAAGCTGGACTCCATTCGTGCATTTCGTTCGCAGGTGCACATTCCCGATGCATCTTCAAGGCCCGAGCCGCAAACCTTTATCTCGTCGCCGGCGTTTATGGACTTGATAGAAAATCGCTCACGGCTGTTTGGCTCAATGATTGGCTGCATGCACGCTGAGGGGTTTTTGAAAGTAGAGCCGCTGCGTATAGAGAGCTTCTCGCAATGGTTGTAGAGCAGAGTATTCGCCCGGTGTCTTTGCCGGGGTTAAGATTCCACCTCATACTATGTGCCTTCAGTAATGCGCTTTTTTGTAGTCATCCTTTTCTTGGCATTCATCACGAATGCTGCCGCGCGCGAGTTGCAGCCCGAGCTGCAGGTGAGCGTTGTGTGCTTCAAAGGAAGTGTGGCAGACTCCGAGCGCGTTGATGTTTACACCGCGATGCCATACCAACTGCTCACCTTTGTGCAAACCGGTGCAACGTACACTGCCGAATACAACCTGCAGTGTGTGGTAAAGTCTTCCGCAGGAGATAAGGTGTATGATGCGCGAACCACGCGGCGCGTGAGCGAAGCTCGATATGATGTGTCCAGAGGCAGCACCGGGAAGAGCGACATACGGCAAACAGTATGCTCGTTGGAAGCGGGTGTGTATGTGATAGAGATTGTGGTGACCGATGCAATGTCTCGCCGCGAATATGCCGCCAGCACGCGTGTGCGCGTCCTCTCGTTTCAGCCTAATATTATCTCGATGAGCAGCGTGCTGTTTGCCACGGCAATGGAACAGCGCGGGGAGCGCTTCGTGATGACGCCGCACGTGAGTGATAATGTGGGTATGCTTGACGATGGCTTCTTCGTATTCTTTGAAACATACAACGAAGAGCCGTTGCACGACAGTGTGGATGTAGTGTGCGAGATTCTCGACAGAGGAAAGCGTGTCGGACTTTTGATTCGACGCACGATTGACGTACGCAGACCGCGAGCGCAACATTATCTGCGCGTGCAGTTGCCGCCGGGAGTAGCAAACGGATCATATGTGTTACGAACCGTATTGGTAGAAACACGGTGCACGAATGATGCGGATACCACTGAGTACCTTGCCCGTAGCGAACGGCAGATTGTAGTGCAGCAGGTTCTTAACGGAGTGGTGATTGACGACCTCGACAAAGCAATTCGTCGTATGCGGTACGTGGCAGCGCAAAGCTCCATCGATAGTATTCGTGCGGGTTCCACGGTAGCTGAAAGAAAAAAACGATTCGAACAGTTTTGGAAGGAACTCGATCCAACACCGAGCACAATTCGCAACGAAGCATTCGAAGAATATTATGCTCGCGTAGACTACACAGAAAAAAGTTTCCGATCGTACAACGAAGGGTGGCTTACCGATATGGGTATGGTCTATATTGTTTTGGGTCCGCCTACGAATTCAATGCGAAGAGTAAACAACATTGATGGCAGTGTGGTTGTGGAATGGTTCTATGCACAAACAAATCGTCGATTTGTTTTTCTGGACTTCAATGGCTTCGGAGACTTTCGTTTATCAACTGCTACTCCATTCTCCCCTTTGGAAAAGTATAGTTACCGAAACTAATCTCGTGAGCGTGGGGCATAGGCTGAAAGCCGCATGAGTACACGCTTTCAGGGTAGTCTCACGTCGCGATGGTATCGCAGATACTATGACTCATGTTTCTGCGAAAGCAGGAAAGTCTTTACTCATGGATTCTCTGCGGCATTGCAGAGCTGAGGTGGAACGCATTGCTGTTCGACGGTAGTGTTTCGGCAACTCCCTATCGATTCTTTGTTTACGTTGAAAAATGCTTGCGCAGCATATAATGAAGTGCTATAATTGCAACGCATTTTGTTTGTATCACTTTTGTTCTAGGAGTGTTGTTATGGCAGCAGCAAAGAAAGCAGCCAAGAAGGCACCTGCTAAAAAAGCACCTGCAAAGAAGGCAGCTGCAAAGAAGGTAGCCAAGAAGGCACCTGCTAAGAAAGCACCTGCTAAAAAAGCAGCTGCGAAGAAGGTAGCCAAGAAGGCACCTGCAAAGAAGGCACCTGCTAAGAAGGCGCCTGCTAAGAAGGCACCTGCTAAAAAAGCAGCGAAGAAATAAGCTTAGGTTTGTTTCTCGAAGTTTAAGAGACTCCAACGCTGTTGTGAGTCTCTTTTTTTTTGTGGCAATCACTCGTGCGGCGCAGCGCAAGCACGGAACCCGCGTTGGCGACGAAAGAGAAATCAACACAGTACCTACCTATCATTATGGCTTCACCTGATTCACACGCAAACGCTTCCCCCGAAGATCCGGAGCGGCTTCCGGCCGTGAGCGACGATGCTTTGCATTTGGCGTTGCAACTTTTTGATGATGAAACCCATATTCAAACACGCGATGATCTGGAGAACTATGTTCTGGAGAATGTTGTGGCGTTACTGACCAAGAATCCCGAACGCTTGATGAGTATACTCTACCGAATTGATGTGCCCGAACATCGTGTTCGTCAAGTAATGAGCAACGAACCGGTGGGCGGAATAGCGCGTATGCTTACGGCATTGCTTTTGGAACGCATGGAGCAGAAGCTCGAGACACGTCGCAAATACAAAGAGGAACAAATGCGGAAGCGCAGCGATGGTCGCGAAGAGAGTTACGAATAGCATCGCGAAGAGAATCACGAAGAGCGTTACATAGAGTGTCACGGCAGGACGGATAGTGAACGCGACAACGACACGCTCTGAAACCCACTTCGTGTGAATGTCCACTCCGCAACTTCCGGCAAGTAGGTGCCGGCGATAGGCTCTGCCGGCACTGTTGTGGTTCATTGCCGCACAGGCGGCTGTTCCATGGGCATTCCGCGTGCTCTGCGGCGTGCGTTTTATATTGCACACAAAACAGCCACGTACATTCCCACTACCACGCGTCCTAACTTATGATAATCACTTTGCCGGACGGATCACAACGCGAATTCCCCGAGGGAAGCAGCGGTCTTGATATCGCGAATTCAATCAGTGCCGGACTTGCCCGCAATGCTCTTGGCATTGCAGTGAACGGTACGATGTATGATATGACGCGCCCCATTACAGCAGATGCGTCCGTGCGAATCGTCACCTGGAGCGACGATGAAGGCAAAGAGATTTTTTGGCACTCCACAGCTCACCTCATGGCGGAAGCGTTAGAGGCATTGTATCCCGGAGTGAAGTTTGGAATTGGCCCGCCCATCGAAGCAGGATTCTATTACGATGTGCACTTGCCCGAAGGCGTGAAGCTCTCGCTGGAAGATCTTCCGAACATCGAGCAAAAGATGAAGGAATTGGTGAAAGCGGATTCCCGCTTCCGCCGCATTGAGACATCCTGGGAAGATGCCTTTGCATACTTCAGCAATAAGGGCGATCAATACAAGCTGGAGTTGTTGGAAGGGCTGCGCGATAGCGAGATCACTTTGTATGAGCAAGGCAACTTCACCGATTTGTGCCGCGGTACACACGTGCCCTCGACATCCTTCATCAAATACCCGAAGCTGCTCACTGTGGCCGGTGCGTATTGGCGCGGTGATTCGTCGCGCCAACAGCTAACGCGTATCTATGGCATAAGCTTCCCGAAGAAGGAAATGTTGGAAGAGTATCTTACTCTGCGTGAGGAAGCCGAGAAGCGTGATCACAAGCGCCTTGGCAGGGAATTGAAGTTGTTCATGATCAATCCCATGATTGGTGGCGGCTTGCCTGTATGGCTTCCCAACGGCACCATCGTGCGCCGCACGCTGGAGAATTTTCTGCGCAATCAACAAAAGAAACGCGGCTATCAGGAAGTGATAACACCGCATATAGGAAACCTGGAGCTATACAAAACCTCCGGGCACTATCCGTACTATGCGGACTCGCAATACCCTCCCATGAAGATTGAAGAGGAAGAGTATTTGCTGAAACCCATGAATTGCCCGCATCATCATCAAGTGTATGCAAGCGAGCCGCGTTCGTATCGCGACTTGCCTGTGCGCCTGGCGGAGTTCGGTACAGTATATCGCTATGAGCAGTCGGGAGAGTTGAGCGGTCTGAGCCGAGTGCGCGGATTCACGCAAGACGATGCGCACATCTATTGTACCAACGATCAACTTAAAGACGAGATCAAGAGCGTGGTGGAGCTAACGCAGCATGTGTTCACCACCTTTGGTATGAATGTTAGCACTCGCCTTTCCTTCCGCGACGACAATGCCGAAAAGTACGGTGGAGACTTGGACTTGTGGGAGCGCGCGCAGCGAGAGATCAAAGAAGTTGCCGACGAAATGCAGCTTGAGTATTTCATTGGCGAGGGCGAAGCGGCGTTCTACGGACCCAAGATCGACTTCATCGTTCGCGATGCCATTGGCCGTAAGTGGCAGCTTGGAACAGTGCAAGTGGATTATGTGATGCCCGAGCGCTTTCAATTGGAATACATGGGTTCGGACAATCAAAAGCATCGTCCCGTTATTATCCATCGCGCTCCCTTCGGATCTATGGAGCGCTTCCTCTCTATTCTTATTGAGCACTACGCCGGGAACTTCCCCTTCTGGCTTGCACCGGTGCAAGTGAGTGTATTGCCGATTACCGATGCGCAAATCGATTATGCAATGCATGTGGTGCGAATGTTGGAAGAGCGCGGATACCGCGTGCATGCTGATATGCGAGGCGAGAAGGTGCAGCGTAAGATTGCCGAGAGCGAGCAGAAAAAGATTCCCTACGCACTGGTGATTGGCAAGCGTGAAGCAGAGGCCGGCCAAGTGGCCTTGCGCGAGCACGGAGTGGGCGACAAGGGTGTTATGTCGTTGGACGACGCACTGGCATTGTTCGCACAACATCACGTAGAGTAAGCATCGTTCTATAGGCAGTAAGTGTGCTGCCCCACCATGAAACATATACCTACACGCCGTCGAATACCCATCATCACGGATTTGATGGAGCTGCCGGAAATGACGCGCACGCCGCTGGGGTTTTGCCAGCGGATGGTGCGTGAGCTTGGAGACGTGTGCGCGGTGCCCATCCCCGGCGCGCAGAATTTTATGGTGCACGATGTAGATGTGTTGCAGCGCGTGTTTGTGGACGAAGCTTCGTCCTTTAAGAAGAGCCGCTTGTATCAGGCAATGCGTAAGGTGATTGGCATTGGCTTGCTTACGAACGACGGCGAGGCGCATTTGCAGCAGCGGCGCTTGGTGGCACCGGCCTTTCACCGAGCTCGTGTGCAGGAGTATGCCGCAGCAATGGTGGAGAACACCATCGACGAAATCGAACGCTGGCAGCCCGGCCGCTCCATAGATGTGCAGGAGGAAATGTCTGCCATCACCATTCGTATCATCACGCAAACAATGTTTTCCTCGCGAGTGGGAGAAGGGGAACTGCGAGAGATGGGGAAGCTGGTCAACGACCTTCTGGAAGCCGCAGCGGGAGTGTTTCAGAATCCGTTTACGCTGTTGTGTTTCGAGAATAATATTCCCTTGCCGTCGGTGCAGAGAATTCACTCGCTCACCAAGCAAGTGGATGAGCGCATCAAGGATATCATTGCATCGTATCGCAAGGTCGACACCGCTCAGCAAACGGATTTGCTTTCGATGCTCATGAATGCTCGCGACGAGGAAACCGGCGCGGCAATGGACGACAAACAGATCCGCGATGAAGTGATTACGATGTTCATGGCCGGCCACGAAACCACTGCCACGGCCTTGATGTGGATGTGGTATGTGCTTAGCACCAATGAGCAGCACAGAGAAAATGCAGAACGGGAAATTGATGCCGTGATGCAGTCGCGCTTACCGCATGCCGACGATTATCCTGCACTGTCGGTTACGCGAAATATCCTTAAGGAAACACTGCGGCTGTATCCGCCCGTGTGGACCTTTGCGCGCGAGCCCTTGCATGATGTTGAGATCCTTGGCTATCGCTTCACTAAAGGATCGGTGGTTTGCACCATCACGCCAATACTTCATCACAAGGAGAAGTTCTTCACAAACGCGGAAGAGTTCCTCCCGGAACGTTGGAACGACCCCGCTATGAAGTCACTGCCGCGCTTTGCCTATGTTCCCTTCGGCGCAGGGAATCGTATGTGCATAGGCGAGGGCTTTGCATGGATGGAAGCAATGATGATTGCATCAAGTATCATGCAGCGATACCGCCTGGTAGCCAACGACCCCATCGATGCCCGAGTGCGACCGCTCTTTACCCTTCGCATGCAGGTTCCACTGCGCTTGGTTGTGGAGAAGCGCTGAGCCTTACTCACGAAGTGCAGCGAAGAACAAACACCGGGCACGGAGCATGGCGAAGTACGCGCTCTGTGGTGCTGCCAAGAAGCAAGTGTTTGAACCCGCTCCAACCGTGTGTAGACATACACACTAAACTCATGGAATGATCGCCGGCATATTTCACAATTTCTTCAGCGGGCTTTCCTTCAATCACTGCACACACGGGGTGCAGGCCGCGCGCAGCCAGATTTTTTTTCAGCGCAGTCATATCGTCGTTTGCTCCCGCACGCATTTGTTTCATAAGATCGAAATACAACGCTTGCTCGGTGCCGTATCTGGTGGAATAGATATCGATAGGTTCAACCACATGCAGCAGGTGAAGCTCTGCACCTAGTGTTTGAGCCAAGTTGCATACTTCCTCGATGGCTTGATCCGAGCACCGCGAGAAATCGGTGGGGAAGAGAATAGTCTTGTAGGCTTTCATGGCATTGCTCCTTCGTAGTTGGTACTTGCCGGTGAATATTGGGGCAAAGGTGTACGTGCATACTCACGTAGACTCATGCATTCTCACTCATGCACTCGATGGAACTTAGCGGTGGTGTCGCTCGCCGCGAATGATTTTGGTCATACCGATAGATGATTTGCAACAGGCCTACGCCTTGCATCTGTACTGCTGTGCTTTACAACGGAATATTGCCGTGTTTTTTCCAGGGGTTGGTATCCTGTTTTGTTTTGAGTGTGTGAAGCATGCGCACCAGGTGCTTGCGGGTTTCGCCGGGGTTAATCACATCGTCCACGTAGCCGCGTTCGGCTGCTTCGTAGGGGTTGGCGAACTTTTCATTGTACTCTGCCTCCAGTTCAGCTTGACGCTTGGCGGGATCGGCTGCTTCCTGTATCTCTTTGCGGAACAGAATCTCCACTGCACCTTTGGCACCCATTACGGCAATCTCTGCGGAGGTCCACGCCACGTTGTAATCACCGCGAATGTGCTTGGAGTTCATTACATCGTACGCACCGCCATAGGCCTTGCGGGTGATCACGGTAAGCTTTGGCACCGTTGCTTCGCAGAATGCATAGAGCAACTTTGCGCCATGGCGAATAATACCTCGCCACTCCTGATCGGTGCCGGGCAAGAATCCGGGAACGTCTTCGAACACCACCAACGGAATGTTGAACGCGTCGCAGAAGCGCACAAAGCGAGCGCCTTTTACCGACGAGTTTATATCCAGAACGCCCGCCAACGCGTTGGGCTGATTGGCAATAATGCCTACAGGCATGCTGTCTAGCGTTGCAAAGCCCACCACAATATTGGGGGCATAGTCGGAATGGATTTCGAAGAAGTCGCCTTCGTCCACTACATCGCGAATCACATCCTTCATATCGTAGGCCATGTTCGACTGCTGCGGTATGATGGAGTCTAAGCGGTGGCAGTATCGGTCTGCGGCGTCGTTGGTGGGAATAAGAGCAGGCTTCTCTCTATTGCTGGACGGCAAGAAGGTAAGAAGCTTGCGCACGTGCTGCAGCGCATCCACTTCGTTCTCGCACGCCAGGTGCGCCACGCCCGATTTTGACGCATGCGTTTCCGCACCGCCGAGCTCTTCAAAGCTGACGTCCTCGTGGGTAACGGTTTTCACTACGTTCGGCCCGGTCACGAACATGTAGGATGTGCCTTTCGTCATGATGATGAAGTCCGTAATGGCGGGCGAATAAACAGCGCCGCCTGCACAAGGACCAAGGATTACCGAGATCTGCGGTACAACTCCGCTTGCCATGGTATTACGAAGAAAAATATCCGCATAGCCGCCCAGCGATACTACGCCTTCCTGAATGCGGGCGCCACCGGAATCGTTAAGCCCGATTACCGGCGCTCCGATTTTCATGGCTAAGTCCATCACCTTACAAATTTTCTCGGCGTATGCCTCGCTGAGCGATCCGCCGAACACGGTGAAATCCTGCGAGAATATGCACACGGTGCGGCCATGGATCTTACCTGTTCCTGTTACGATGCCGTCGCCAAGCGGACGCTGCTTCTCCAACCCGAACTTCGTGGAACGATGGCGCACAAACATGTCCATCTCTTCGAAGCTGCCGGGGTCCAGCAGACATTCAATACGCTCGCGGGCCGTGAGTTTTCCTTTGGCGTGCTGGTCGGCAATACGCTTCTCGCCACCGCCCAACATTGCTTCTTTGCGTAGGTTCTTCAGGTATTCAACACGGTTCATGGCTTTGCGGAATAGATAAAAACAGCACGCAAATATAGGGCGTGGCTACGGCATGGGCGGGGAGTTCCGATAGCAGGATAGGGAGTGTAACATTCAGGCAGCCGGTTCAGGGACGACGGAGTGACGTTGAATGGCCGCATCAACTGATAGATATTCGGTCGATAGGTCTCAAGGGATCTGTAAAGTCTTCCTCTTCATTGATCAGCGAGTGGAACGTCGAGTGCTCTACAAGTCTAATTGGATTAATTATTCCCTGAGAAATGCGCGCAACGAATAATTCGGAATAATAATTGTCGCTATAAGCACCGGTCTTTTACAATCCACTATAAAAAATTAAGGCACGACTTTAATTATACACGACGACACCGTGCGTGTAGCATTAGACCAAATAACAGTGTACATTCCGGCAGGAAGTGAGGATACGTCAAGTGTTGTGGAATGCAAAGTCTCCGTCAGTATTTTTTGAAACACAGTGGTGCCGTTGGCAGCAATACAGCGAACAGAAGATGGCGCCATGACAGGTGTTTCCGCGCTTACTTCCAGGGTGTTCGAAACAGGCATGGGTACCGGTCGAAGTACATGCTGCTCGGTTTTATCTGATTCGATACCTACGGTATACAGCGGCTCAAAAAGGCAGACAAATGCATCAAGACCGCCACCAATTGCGGGCTGAGATGCCTGTGACACAGGGAACGAGGCGCTAGCCGTGGAGCCGGCTACAAGCACTGTGCGATCGCTCATGAATGAAGAGCCAACAGCGGCATCATCGCTAGACCCACCCATAAGAAGGGCTCGGCCAAACGATAATCCGCTTTTTAGTACATAGGCAACGAACGCGTCGTATCCGCCGGCAAGAGCGGTCTGATCGCTTTGCACCGTGGGGAAATTATCGCTGTTTGTAGTGCCACAAATAATTACATCGGTTGTAGGGGAAACAGTTACGCCATAAACGCGATCATCTTTAGCGCCACCAATAAATGTTCCCCAAATAATATTTCCATCGGCACCAAGCTTGCTGACGAATCCGTCATTTTGCCCACTACCACTGCTGGACTGCGCAGACCCGCCGGAAATAAAATTATTCGCACCGCCGGATTGACTTGCTGTGTGCCCGCCTATATAAATCGAGTTGCCTGATGTTTGCAAACAGGTTACCGTATCATAGGAATCGCCGCCCAGATACCGTCCCCAGCTTCGCGCGCCTGCCGCCGTGAGCTTAGCCACAAAGCCTGATGTTTGCAAGCCGCCCGGAGGTGAGCCACCTTGGCCCACATTTTCTGCGATGCGGAATCCTGAATTAGGGCTAGAGGTGTTGCCTGCCAGTACTATACTGCCGTCTTCCAAGCCGCCTATGCCGCGGCCTTCATCGTCGGCCCTGCCGCCATAATATGTACCCCAACGACGTGTGGTCATGCTCGAATTAAACACGGCAGCAAAGGCATCTTGGCCTCCTGAAAGCTGGGTTTGGTGCGCATCCATGGCCAGGGTTGTGCTATATGTAGAACCGCATAGGGCTATATCACCGTTTGGTAGAAAGCAAACTGCGCGACCTTCGTCACTTTCTGCGCCGCCAAAGTAGCTGCAAAACGAACGCAGGCCCGATGCCAGAGAGAATCCCGCCACAAATGCGTCAGAGGTTCCACCCTGAAAGGTGGGCTGATAAGTGCCTGCAGTTCCGATATCGGTAGATGTTGTTACGCCTGTTACTACCACGTTCGATCCGGCAACGGCACATCCATAGGCAGCGTCGTCGCCATTTCCGCCGAAGTAGGTAACCCAAAGTGGTCTTCCCTCGGCGCTATACGATGCCACCCAAGCATCCTTAGAGCCCTTCAAGGAAGATTGGCTCACGCCCGGAGTGCAGGGAAAGGAAGCACTAGTCGTTGATCCACATAGCACTATACCCGAAGCATAGTTTGCCGTGAAAAGCACGGAATCCTGACCGGCGGCACCAAGAAACGTTGAAGCGCGCAGTAGCAGGGTAATCTCTTGAGTTTCCGGAGATAGATCCGGAGACTGCATTGCAGTCCCTTTTGAGGCGGTTGTGTTTCCTTCAATTATACGCGCTGCGGGCAGAAAATCACTGTGGCCTACTCTATTCGCATTTGACACCGCAAGGCCATTTAGAAGCATGCTTTCCTCAAACAACGATGCGCCGGTTGCGTCCAGCCACTCTACTCCACCATTTCTTGTAAGGGAGCGGGATACGTTCTCAGGAATAATGGCAGCGCGTGCAAGGCCGGCGGGTGTAAGAGATCGTAGGCTCAACGTCGCGGAATTCCGGTGTAGATCGACGCTTATTATATATGCGTCATCCAGCGCAGTAAACTGTACACTGCGAATTGTTTTGGGGCGAAGGATGTTTTTACCGGCGGCAACCACAAAACTGCATTCAGGATCCTCTTCAAATTGTACCTGTGCCACTCGTGTACCCGGGAAACTGCAGCCGCTGCGAACAACTACCGAGTTGTTAACTCGGGAAAAGTATACGGCTTGACCGGTAACAAACAACCAACCACCCGGAAAACGACCATATGCCAGCACGGAGTCTGCAGGAAAACCTGCGGAGTTCCTCAACTGACCAAGATTTTGCCGCAAATAGCCCGTTTGCACAGGGGTTTCCTTGCCAATAACGATAGAATCTGCAGATCCTAAGGCCAAAAAAGAGGCTAGCAGCACAACCGGCAAAAAGAATCGTATGAGCACAAGCTTCCGAGCCATAGAAGTGGGATAACGAGTTTGTTCACTGATTTTGGCAAAGATACGCCCAAGAGGCTTGCGTCCGCACCATTTGAACGGTTACGCACTCCATGGTGAATTGGTACAGAAACCACAGAGCTGAATTTTGTTTCAAAAACATTTTTAATATCAGACAATAATATCTTATATTGGCGTGGTAGTTTGAAGGTGAAGTGTAATGGTACCGGCGAATGGCGGTAGTCAGCTCGGAGCGTCGTTAGTGGAGAATAAGGAGTTTGCGAAACAACCGAATTGCATTCAAAAAGTTCGAAGCAGACGATCCGGGTACATACCGGAGCCAACGTCGTAGCGCGAATCTTTCCATTCGATTAACCTGCCATGGGGCAGGTTTTGACCGTGTTTTATGGTCAAAAATTCTTTGGTCTGATGTGTTGACGTGCCTATATTGCCATCATGCAGCCCGAATTTCTGCTTGTCAATGAGTAGAATTACGGATGATTTGATCGGTAATTTCTGCCGTCAGCGAAATCATGTTTCGCCGGTCCGGTAGATGTTACGATTGTGTTCGAGGAGATAAGATTGCGTGCGAGGCCAGTATTCATAAGGCTTTGCGGGCATGTTGTGTTTCCCTCGCTGCATCAACAAAACGGATGTTGTGCAGCAGCGGCATTCGTTCCGAAGTAGAAAAGTGCGCAGCGTTCAAGAGCATGTATGGATGATCTTGGTCGTCAGGAATAGCGGTGCAAAACACACCGTCGTCCGGTCGAGTTGCGGATTTTTTTCGAAGAAACAAAAAAATATTCCCCTTCACGGACGAAGGAAAAGTGCGTGAAAGTTTGGCGAATATTCCGGCCAATGGATTGATTGATCACCGAGGTTTTCCTCTGACGGTCAGAATCGGTCCAACAGCTTACGAACATTCAGAAATATCAATTTTTTTTCTCATCTCTTTTTGGAGGATTGTATGAATCAGCAGTTACGGAGATTCTTGCAAATCACGTGCGTTATGGCCCTTTCGGTGACCATAATGGCAGCGTCGTTTGCTAAAGGATCGACCTTGTCGACGAGTGCCTCCGGCACCTCGACTCAGGTTTCTACCGAGCAGGCAACAAAAATGTTGCAGAAAGCCGGGCTTGAGTTCGTCGAAAACAAGGGCCAGGTCCTGGACACCAAGGGCCAGCGTCGCAGTGACATTTTGTTCACCGCGCAGTCGAAGGGTACGAATGTATATTTCATGCCCGATCGTATCATGTATGCCTACACTCGCGTAGACGGCAAGCAGCCGGCGAAGGGCGACCACATGACGAAGGACGCGCTGAAGTCTCTGAAGTTCAGTCAGTACCGCATGGATATGGAGCTTGTAGGCGCCAGCGCTTCCGCTTCTATCGTTCCCGGACTGCAGAACCCCGGAGTTGAGAGCTTCTATACAGCAGGATTGGGTTCACAAGGTGTAGCGGATGTACGCACATTCGGCAAGCTCACCTACGAGAACGTCTATCCCAACATCGACATGGTGCTTTTGTCTAAGGGCAAAGGTTTGAAGGCGGAGTTTATTGTTCGCCCCGGCGGTGATCCCTCCAACATCGTGATGCGCTTTGCAGGCTCCGATGCTGTAGAGCTTCTCTCGAATGGTGGCTACAAGGTTACGACACCCATGGGTTCTATGACAGAGGATGCACCGTATTCTTTTGTTAAGGGCACAAGCAACAACACAGAAGTTGCAGTAACCTTCGCTGTTAACAGCGACGATAAAACCGTTCGTTTCAACGTTCCGGCATACGACAAGTCACAAACACTCGTAATTGACCCGAATCGTGATTGGGGTTCATTTGTTGGTGGTGGCGCAGAAGACGTAATCAATGCAGTAGCAACACAGCGTTCGTTTAATCCCTCTGCAGGTACTACATATATATATGCAGCAGGTTATACTGCAACCTTCGGAGTGCCTTACACATTAGGTTTTGGTGCAGGCGGCGGATCATACGATGCATTTGTAACAGCATATCAATATGGTTCCAGCGGAACCAATCGCGCGTTTATCGTGCGTTTTGGTGGTAACACCGACGATCGCGCTACCGGCATTGCGGTAGATGCTTCGGGTAACTCCTACGTGTGCGGTCAAACCGGTGGCGATGCCGACTTCACCACAATCGGTGCATTCCAAACAACATATGCAGGTGACCTTTCCGACGGTTTCGTTGCATCGTTCAATGCTTCGGGTTCACGTACAGCTGCTACCTATATGGGTGGTTCGCTCGATGACTATATGACAAGCATTACACTTGATGGCTCAGGAAACGTTACCGTTGCAGGTTATACCGCTTCTACCGGTCTTGGTACAGCGGGTACCTTCCAGCAGAACTTTGGCTCAGGTCTCTATTCCGGTTTCGTAGCTCGTTTGAACACAGCTCTTTCGTCACGTTCATGGGCAACATACTACGGTAACACATCCGATACATACTTGACCGGCATTGCAGCAGCAAATGCTTCCGGTGAGGTTTGGATTGGTGGTTATACACGTTGTACAAACAGTGCTCAAGCAATTGCAACCTCAGGTTCACACAGTGCAGTATTGAATAACAACGGTACAGGTTCTACAACAGGTACAACGAAGTATGATGGTTTTGTTGCTCGTTTGAACTCAACCGGTGGTCGTACAGCAGCTTCGTACTTGGGTGGTATCGATGACGACCGCGTAATGGCAGTAGCTAACGATGCTATCAACGACGCTGTTGTAGCGGTTGGTTATTCTAACTCGCCCAGCACCGGTCCTCAGCACATTGCAAGCACCGCAGGTGTTCCGCAATCCGCTGTTAACGGTACAAATGCTTCTCTCGGACCGAACGACGGTTTTATCGACCGTATGTCTGTATCGGGCACAACGCTCGTTCGTACATGGGGTTCGTTCTGGGGAAGTGCTAACGAAGACAAACTTTTTGCAGTTACTGTAGACGACAATAACGTAACCAATGGTGGCCGTTACTACGTGGCAGGTCAGTCCAATGCTGCTGTAGGCGGATTCTACGGCGGTGGCGCTGAGTTTACCATTAGTACAAACAACGCCAACCAAGGTGGCGCAGACGGAGTTTGGACCCGCGTTAATCCCGCAGGTACATCTTATGAACTGTCTGCAACAGCGGGCAGCAATCTTGATGATGGTGCTTACGGTGTGGCAGTTGATAACCAGCGTAATGTTCACGTTGGTGGATATGCTCAAGGTGGCGGCGCTAACAACATTGGATCAGGTTCTGCACAGAACACCAATGGCGGTGGCACCGACGGTTTCTTGGCAAAATTCTGTGACCTGGTAGTTCCCGGCGCAGTTCAAATCAGCATTAATAGCGGTGCATTCAACACTTCCGCTACAGCATGTATAGGTTTGAACGCATCGGCTACAGGTACAAGCACCCCGGCAACAAACACCTATGGTGTAAATATTTCCGGTACACTGGCAACTGCTGTACAAACTGTAACCGTTCGTTGTAACAACGCGGTTCGGGGTGTAAGCTATCAGTTGTTCAAAACCGGCCCTACGGCAATCACAACAGCTACCGTTGCTACAGCAGACGGTAATTTCGATGTTACCCTGACTGCAGCGCAGTTGGCTACCATCGGAACCGGCGCATCCAATTTGTTCTGGCAGGCAACAACGCCTTCCGCATGTAGCGAAAATGGTGCTAGCACAAGTTCGATCACATTGAACGCTCAACCTGCTAACAATGCCATTTCTCAATACTTGCCTGCAGCGTTCGCAGCTTCGACAGCTGCACCTAGCGCACCGGGAACGAACGATGCTACCTACCTGTTGTGCGATAACGGATCAAACCGTTTCGGACCTCAAACAGTAGTAGGCGGTAATACGTATTCATACATGGTATACCGTCGTAGCGGCTCGTCATTGACCACTACCGGTTTTGCTGTTGTTCCCGCGGCTCCGAATGTTGACATTTCAGCTCCCACGGTTACAACTCGCGATACCGTGTACCTGATCATGCGCGAAACAAATGCAAGCGGATGTATTAATGAGTACCGCGCAACATTGTACACACGTCCTTTGGTTGCAATCACCGCAGGTCAATCCAACGGAGCCGCACTTGCCGGCGCTAATCCTACAAGCGTTTGCGTGCCGAATACCGGTGGTGCTGTGAGCAGTCCTTCTTCTCCCAGTCCCTTGTACAGCAAGTCAACACTGTTTGGTAATCCTTATGGTGCTGTGAATGATCCTACAACAACCTATGCATGGAACTATGTTTCGGGTACAGGTGGAATCACCGGTGCTACCTTCTCGGGTGCTGCTGCTCAGTCCACCAACCTTTCGGTTACCGCTGCAGCTGTAACACTCAACCCTGCAACTGTAAACTTCAACTTCACGGAAAGCTATTCCGGTGGAGCGGGTTATGCAGCTGCGATGGCAGGTTGCTTCAAAACAACTTCGAACTATAGCGTAAATGTTTATCCTCAGCCTACAGCCGCTGTAACATCTTCAACCGGTGGTACATCGATCTGCGAAGGTTCAGCTAACACAACCTATACAATCACCGTAACCCCTGCGGCAATCACATCGGGTTCGTTCTCGGTTACATTGAACGCAGCAGGCTTGACCAGTGCTCAAATCGCTTCGGTTACAGGTGCTACCGGTGGAACAACCGGTGGAACAACATATACCGGAACATTCTCTACCAATCCGTTTACCATTCAGGTTTCACACGGAACAGTAACAAGCGCGTACGATGCAACATCAACACACTCGCTTACATTGACGTCGTTGACCAATGGTCCGGCTGTAACAGCAGGGTTGACCTGTCAACTTGCAGCTTCGACCACTTCATCGGCTACAACAATTATTCAGCGTCCGGATGTAGCAGCAGTTCGCACCGGTACATTTAGCGCAGGTTCAACCCCGGTTAATCCTACCGAATCACACACCGCTGCGGTGGCTCCTGCTACGTTGAACCCCAGCACGTCTACACCGACCAACAACTCCACACCTTCAACCACAGCTTGCGTTTACGACGCAGTTTCAGGTTATGGTCAGGCTTACATTTATTCCATTAATGAAGCATCTGCAGGCGTTGGCACGGCAAATACAAACGACAGCTACACATGGACTGTTTCCGGTGGTAACATTGTTGCCAGCGGTACACCTACATATACAGCTG
The DNA here is from genome assembly GCA_046297095.1 of Kapaibacterium sp. (SeqCode). Taxonomy (GTDB): domain Bacteria; phylum Bacteroidota; class Ignavibacteria; order Kapaibacteriales; family NICIL-2; genus JBBATK01. The sequence continues at coordinate 99,686 of JBKCNS010000005.1, forward strand.
TTGGTGCTCGTCAGATTACCGTTCGCTGGACCTCTGCATCAGCAACGAACTCTGTAGCAGTATCTCAGACCAACGATCAAGCTCCCGGAACCTGCTCCAGCACGCTCACAAGCTTGACAGTAAATACATCAGCTATTCCTTCGGCTCCCACACTCACGTTTGCTCCTACAACATTTGTGTGCGAGAACTCTACAGCAACATTGAATGTTTCCGGTGGCCCTGCTAACGGTCAGATTCAGGTTTATGCCGTAAACACCGGCGCTGCAGTAAACGTAGGATCCTACACGGCTACCACTTTGCCGATTTCTACCGTGACACTTGACGGCTCAGGAAGCGGTACAGTGACCATTCCTACAGGATCGATTACACCTACCTCTGCATTGAGCTTTGCAACACAAGTAATCAATGTGAGCGCGGTAGTACTTGGTACGAACAATTGCGGTCGCATCAACGTAACATCCGGTAACATTACCGTATACGATCAAATGCCCGAAGTTATCCTTACCACGAACGTTCCCGGTGTAGGCGACAATCCTTCTCCGGTATGTCCGAACAAGGTAGCAGCTCCGAACAACGTAGTTAGTCCGGCAGTTCCTGCAGGTGCTTATTCCTACAGAGTGTCGAACTCCGGCTCCTATCCTATTCCTACTCCCGGTGTTACTTACACATGGGTGTTGAAGAACAACGCAGGTACGGTTACCTATACAGCAGGTACAGATTACACCATCAGCTTGACAAGTTCAGGCGGCGGTCTTACCAACGACAGAGCTTCTGTTACCTATGGTACAAACCTTGCAAACTCCAACGTTAAGTGGTTTGTAACTGCTGCCATCACCGGCGGTACCTGTTCAAGCCCCGGCGTTGTTGCTTCTCAGACAGTTGCTATCAGCGCGCTTCCTGCTCCGAACGTTGCAGGCAACGACGCAAATGGTACAGCTTCTCTTTCTGCTAGCGGATTGTGCTCAGGTCAAACCGCTGTATATACAGCAACTGACCTCACAGCCGGCAACTCATACGTTTGGACATTGTCCGGTCAACCCGCAGGAACGACAGACTTTGCTGCAGGCTTCGGCTTATACGGCGTAAACTGGGGTTCATTCTCTAGCCCGTCCGTGATGAACCCGACCATCACTGTAGCTATCACGAACGCAGCACTTTGCCAGCAATCGGATACAAAGACAGCTAAGCTTCTTCCGGTTCCTGCAGGTCCTATTGCTCAGGTTAGCCCCACCAATGGTCCTTGCGTGTACAATTCTGAGAACTCTCACATTGTAGCATACACAGTTCCCAAGAGTGCTAACTACGTTATCCAAAGTGTAGTATGGACAGTATCGAGCGGTGGTGCGGTATATTCTTATACCACAACCAACAACCCGGCGCAAGTAGCACCCGGTGCAAACGATACACTTCGCGTACAATGGGGTGCGACCGGTGCTCAAACAATCGATGCAACGGTAACAACTACTGCAGGATGTTCTATCGTTCTTCCTACATTTAACACCTTTGTATATCCTGTTCCTACTCCGAGCATCTCGGGCGCAAGCTCTGTATGTAAGAGTACTTCAGGTGTTACCTACAACGTTAACCCCAATGTTCCCGGCGATTCCTACACATGGGAAATGATCCCCAGCGTAGCAGGTAATAGCTTTGTTGGCTCATCCAACGGTCTTGGTGTAGTAAGCGTTGTTGCTATATGGAACGGTGCTCCCAACATTTATACGCTTCGCTGTACACAGGTGTCAGCTCAAGGTTGTACGGCTCGTACAACATTCTCTGTAACTGTAAATCCGAATCCGGTTCCCGTTGTTAACGGACCTACGTCGGTTTGTGCTAATCAGGTTGCTACCTACTCTACAAACAACAACTCACCGAACAACTCATACGTTTGGACACTCACGGGTGGCACAGCGTCGTTCGTTGGTGGAGTGAACAATACAGCATCGGTTCAGGTTAATACCGGCACAGGAAACTTCCAGATTAAGGTTCTTGAAACAGTATTGACTACAAGTTGTGCTACTGAAACCGCCAATACGTCGGTGACAGTTCAAGCTGCTCCGAACCCTGCTATTTCTCGCACCTCTCCTGCAACAGGTTCTGTAGGCGCGGCTTGTACAGGTACATCGTACACCTATTCGGCAACACCGGCAGCCGGCGTTACCTATCAGTGGTCGTTGAATGGTACAGCTCTTACAGGCGAGACCAACCAAACACTCACACGTACTTGGACAGCAACCGGCACAAATACACTTTCCTGCACGGTTACTTTGACAAGCACACAATGTTCAACAACAGTAAATCAGGTAGTGGTTGTTTCCAATCCTCCTTCACCCAGCATCAGTGGTCCTGCTACTGCTTGCGGTGGTGGCGATACACCGTTGTTGACATATACTTACACAACAACTTTGAACGCATCGAACAATTACACATGGTCGTTCCCCGCAGCGGGCGCTACCAGCATCACCCCGACAACCGGTGTTGGTGTGAACAGTGTAACAGTAAATTGGGCAGGCTCTGCAACAACACGTACAGTACGCGTTGTTGAATCCGATCCCAATACAGGATGCGCAACTACATCATCGGATTACAACGTGAGTGTAACCACTCGCCCCAATCCTATTATGCCGACAATTGCTACCATTTGTCAGAACGCCGTTGGCAGCTATTCATTTACAGGATTGATTTCCGGTTCGACACGCGCATACAGCGTATCGGGCGGCACCTATGCAGTTACCGCGAACAACGCGAACGACGCAACGGTTGCAGTAACATGGACAACAGCCGGTACAGGCTCCATAACCATTACCGAAACGAACAGCGGATGCTCCTATAGCAAGACTGCTACGGGTACAGTATCACCTGCTCCGACAGCATACACCTTTGCAACATCAACTCCTTCGTTGTGTGCAACAACCGTATTGCCTTCGGCACAGTTCAGCTTGTCCGGTTCACAGGCCGGCGCTACCTATCAATTGGTTCGTGGCGCTACAAATGTTGGTACTCCGGTATCAGGTACAGGTTCGGCACTTTCATTTAGCGACAACACCTACGGTGGTGCAGGTACATATACCTACACTGTAACCGCAACACTTGGTGGCTGTACACAATTGATGACCAACGCAGCTACAGTTACCGTTAATGCTCTTCCGAATGCTACAGTAAGCGGAAGCGCTACCACATGTTCGGGTGTATCTCAAACATATTCGGTTACCGCTGCAGGTTCTCAAACGTACACATGGACAGTACCTTCGGGCTGGACCATCACAAGTGGCGGCACAAGCAACGCAATGACAGCTACCACGGGTACAACCAGTGGAAGTGTAGGAGTTGTAGTAACCAATACAACAACATCATGTAGCAACTCCGGTTCCGTTGCAGTGACAGTAACAGCTGCTCCTTCAGTGTTCAACGTAACACCGACGGTATCCGGTATCTGTTTGGGTCAGGGTACCACCATTGGCCTTAGCGGTTCACAGATTGGCGTCACATACACAGTATCGAAGGGTGCTCAAACAATCACAACGCAAGCCGGTACCGGTTCAGCGTTGACGATTACAATTCCTGCATCTGCAGTGAGCACAGTTGGAGCTCACACCTTTACAATGACTGCTCTTGGAGCAGCACCTTGTAATACAAGCGCGATCACCATGAACGGCAGCATGACAGTAACGGTTAATCCGTTGCCGGCACCTGCAGTTACAGGTTCTACATCGGCTTGTATCGGTCAAGCTTCTACATACTCCACACCTGCAACCACCAACAACTATGCTTGGTCGATGGTTTCAGGTACAGCTACCTTTAACGGTCCTACCAATACCAACTCGGTATCGGTAACCTTTACAGGTACACCGGGCAATCGTGTTCTTCAAGTGGTTGAAACAAACCCGAACACAGGTTGTACACAAAGCGCTACTATTACCGTAGCAGCTAATGCATCACCTTCTCCCAGTGTTCAACCCGGTCCTACTGCAAGCGCTTGCGCTTCCAGCACACAAACCTATGCCACCACAAACAACGTGGGTAATGGTTATGCTTGGACAGTAACGGGTGCCGGCGGTCAGATCACCGGTGGTCAAGGTCAGAATGCAGTATCGGTTCAGTGGGGTAGCTCAGCAGGAACAGGTATCGTTTCGGTTACCGAAACAGCCGGTTCATGTAGCAGCACATCATCTACAACCGTAACAGTAAATGCTACACCTATCGCTTACAATGTTGGTACAACAACATCCACAGTTTGCGTAACAGGTAATGCACTTATCACGGTTTCGAATTCACAAGCAGGCTTTACGTATACACTCAGCCGCAATGGCACAGCTCAAACACCGACCGTAACCGGTACCGGTGGCCAAATTCAGTTTACCAACTCGATCTCTGCAGCAGGTACGTATGGTTATACGGTAACCGCTACAGGTTCAGGTTGTAGCAATCTGATGAATGGTACAGCAACCGTTGTTGCAGTTAACCCGCCCACGCCGACATTGTCCGGATCGACAACAGTTTGTTCGAACTCTTCGGCTACATACTCGGTAACACCTCAAACTGCAGGTAGCACCTATCAGTTCAGTGTATCGGGTTCGGGCAACACATTGGGTACACAATCCGGCAATCAGCAGGTTGTGAACTGGGGAACAAACTCCGGTACACTCAGTGTAAACGAAACCAACGGCTCTTGCGTAGGTTCTACATCGCTCGCAGTAACAGTTCTTGCAGCACCGGTATCGTACACAGTTACGATGTCGCCTGCAACCATCTGCGCGGGTGGCGGACTTGGCTCGAATGCAACAACAGCAACAGTAGGCCTGACCGGTTCACAACTCGGTTACACCTATGAGTTGGTGAACGCACAGAACAGCGTAGTACGTACGGCTACAGGTACGGGATCAGCTCTCACCTTCTCGCCGGTTCTCAGCAATCTTGCTGCAGGCACTTACGTATACAGTGTTCGCGCAATCAGCAACACAACACCTGTTTGTTCAACAGCAACAATGTCGAACAATGTTACACTCACAGTTGTAGCGAACCCGGCTCCGGCTATCACAGGTTCAACTACACCTTGCCAGAACGCAACAGTTACTTATCAAACAACAAACAACACAGGTTCCACGTATACATGGAATGTTGTAAGCGGTACAGGTTCATTCGCACCGCTGAACACCTACCAGGTATCGGGTTCATGGAGCACCATTGGTGCTGCGTCTATCCGCGTAGTTGAAACCAACTCTAACGGTTGTGCTCAAGAGAACATCTTGAACGTGACTGTTTCAGCAGCTCCCACACCGACAATCTCTGCATCTACAGCTTCGCCTGTGTGCGGTCAGAGCTCGGTTACCTACTCAACCACAGCAACCGGTCAGAGCTATGCTTGGACCGTAGGCAGTGGCGGACAATTGGTAAGTGGCAACAACTCACAATCGATCGTTGTTTCTTGGGCAAACGCAACACCTGATGTGGCTTACACCTCATCGGTAGGTCTTACGGTAACAAACGGAGGTTGCTCCGGTTCCGCAAGCACCAATGTTACAGTTAATCCCAAGGCTAACCCGACCATCTCGGGCGATGCAACCCGTTGTAGCGGTCAATCCGGTTCATACTCAACACCGTTTGTTGTGTCCGGTCGCAGCTACTCATGGACAATCAGCAACTTGCCTCCGGGCATGACATTCACACCGGTATCCGGAACAAACGTGAATGCTATCACTGTTAACTGGGTAAATACAGGTGCTGCACCGGTAGTTGCTACAGTACAGGTTGTTGAAACTCCGGGTAACGCAGGTAACACATGTACGGGAACATCAACGTTCAACGTTACAGTTAACCCGCTTCCGAGCGTATCGATCTCCGGTCCTGCACAAGTATGTCAGAACTCAAGCGCCAGCTACACGATCACTCCGGCAGTTACCGGTTTGTCGTACGCATGGAGCGTATCGGGTGCTAACAGCTTCAGCGGTCAGGGATCCGGTACAATCAGCGTGGCATGGGGTACAACCAACGGTACAGTTTCGTTGACCGTAACGAACAACGCTACCGGTTGTACAAACAATGCATTGAACAACAACTACGCAGTAACAACAACAGCTAACCCCACACCTTCTATTGCAACACCTCCGGGTACAACTGCATGTGCAGGTTCAACGGTTACCTACAATGTTCTCAATCCGTCAACAAGCTTCAACTACACATGGGCGAACACCGGTGCAACCAGTGCCTCCACACCGGCAGGCAATAGTTACACACTTACCTGGCCTACAACGCCCGGTACTGGAACAGTTACCCTTACAGCTACCACCAACAGTGGTGCATCATGTAGCGGAAGCACAACACGCACCGTAACAATCACACCGAACCCCACACCCGCTATCTCGGGTCTGACTTCGGCGTGCCCCGCTACGGACGTAACGTACTCCACATCGTTCAACTCCGGTAACACCTATGCTTGGTCGATCCCCGCAGGTACCTACACGGTAACCGGTGGTAGCTTGACAAGCAATACAGTTACGGTTCGCTGGAACAACCCGGGTACCACCGCGGCAGTTCATACAGTAACCATCACGGAAACAAGCCAGACCGGTTGCGTAGGCTCAGCTCAGGTGAGTGTAACGGTTAACCCCGCTCCTTCACCCACAGTTGCCGGCAATACCAACACTTGCGGTTACTTGGCTAACTACGACGGTGTATCCATCAACAACCTTGAAACATACACGGTAACGAATCCGGTGAACAACCAGAGCACGTTCCTGTGGTCGTTGCCGAACGGCGGAGGTACATTTACCACCGCTTCGCAAGGTGTTAACGTTACAAGCGTAACAGTACAATGGAACGAACCGACAACATCGGCAAGCGTTACCCGCGTACTTCGCGTTCAGGAAACAACAAATGCAACACCGGCATGTGCTGGTCAAACGGATGTAAATGTTCAAGTGAACTGGAATCCGAAACCCGCAATCACCGGTAACCGCACTGTATGCAGCAACTCACAGTATGCAGCAAACAGCACGAATGCTCAGATGTACGCTCCGTACACGTATGTAACACCGGGCTTGAATCAAACGATCAATCCTCCGGCAAGTGCATACTCATGGGATGTTCGCGACGTGAACAACGTTTCGATTCTGACTTCGAATCCTGCAACAACAGTTCCGGGTGCACGTATCACCGGTACAGGTAACCAAGTTCAGGTTGAATACTTCAACCCGACCAACGCTCCTGTAACCATGGTTCTCCGTGTTACTGAGTCCATCGCTTACAACCAGGCATCTCTTACACCTTCAGTGAAGTCATGTCCGATCACGGATAGCTTTGTTGTAGTTGTTAACCCGATGCCGAAGCCGATCATTGCTCCCGCTCCTACAGATGTGTGCGGACGCAGCACGGCTACCTATGCAACAACAGGTGATGCAGCAAGTACATTCGGTTGGTCTGCAGGTTCAGGCTCGATCGTTGGTGCTTCTAATGCAAACAGTGTAACAGTTACATGGAACAACGCTACGGTAGACAACACCGCAGGCTTTGTACAGGTAACACAGACATTCAACGCAACAGGTTGTGCAACAACCGTTCGCCAGAATGTGAACATCGATGTTACACCTGCACCGGTTATTACAGGCTCGGCAATTATCTGCCAAGGAACAACCAACGGTACCAATACAGCTACCTACTCTGTAGCAAGCGTATTGCCGAACCGTGCTTACTTGTGGTCGATCGATTCACCCACCAGCGGTGCGGTAACTCTCTCGGCTAGCGGTGCAAACAATGGTTCATCCTTCACAGTAATCGCAAACGGCAACACGACAGTTCCGGTAACAGGTGTTATCCGCCTTCGTGAAACTGCAACAGACGCTACCAACAATGGTGCTTCCGGCGCAGGCTGTTTCGCTGAGACAACATATTCGATTACAATCAACCCGAATCCCACACCGGTTATTGCTAGTTCAACAGGTGGTCTGAACGTGAACGGAGTATGCTCCGGTTCAACCCACGTGTACACAACAACCAATAACTCAGCAAACACCTACAGCTGGTCTGTAACAGGCGGTTCATTCGCCGGTTCGTCAACAACGAACACCGTTACAGTTCTTTGGGGTGCAGCAGGTGCAGGTTCGATAGCAGTTCGTGAGCGCGTAGGTGCAGCAGGTTGCTACACAGACGTTACTGCTCCGATCACCATTCGTCCGTTGCCCACTCCGGACCTTACAAACCAAACCGGTGGTCAAAACCCCACCTCAGTTTGTGCTCAAGGTTCAGCGTCATACGTAACACCTGACGTTGTAGGTAACTCGTATGCATGGTCGGTAACCGGTGGTACGATCAACGGTGCTGCTAATACAAACATTCTCAACGTTGTTTGGGGTGCAGCAGGTACAGGTTCAGTAAGCGTAACGGAAACAACACCGGTATCGCTTGGTTCATGTTCTGCTTCACGTACGCTCGCGGTAACAATCAATCCGTTGCCCACACCGAGCATCCAAGGTCCGCCGAATCCTCCGGTTTGTATCAACTCGACACAGACCTACACAACAGCTCTCAACACAGGTCGTACCTATCAGTGGAGCGGTGTAACAGGTGGTTCATTCGTCGGTGCAACAAACACCAACACGGTTAACGTAACATGGACCGCAGCAGGTAATGGTACGATCACCGTAACCGAAACAAATACAACTACAGGTTGTGTGGGTACATCTACACGCACGATCGCTGTAAACGCTCTGCCCAACGTAACGATCACACCTAGTGGTCCTACAAGCCTTTGCGTTGGCGGAACAGTAACACTCGCGGCTACAGACGGCTTTGCTTCATACACATGGAGCACAGGCGAAACCACACCGCGCATTACCGTTCGCCAGGCAGGTACGTATAGCGTAACAGTTATCGATGGCAACGGATGTCGTAACACATCCAGCTCTATCACCGTAACAACGACAAGCTTCACAAAGCCCACCGTTTCTCTGAACGGAACAGCTTCCTTCTGTGAAGGCGAAAGCCGCACACTCACAGCGCAGACAACAGGCGGAACACCGCTTGCATATCGCTGGAGCAACGGTGCAACAACGTCGTCGATTACAGTGTCTGCTTCCGGTACATTCAACGTAGAAGTGACCTACAGCAACAGCTGTAAGATCGTCTCCGATGATGTTACCATCACGGTATCACCCAAGCCCACAGTTAGTGTAACCGCAAGCGGTAGCACCAAGTTCTGTGAAGGTGGCAATGTTGTTCTTGATGCAGGTGCAGGTTATGCATCCTACAGCTGGAAGAACGGCGCAACAACAGTAGGTAATGGTCGCACACTTCGTGTAACAGCTGCAGGCAGCTACACCGTAACAGTTGCAAATGCTGCAGGATGTACAGCTACATCTACAGCAACAGCAGTAACAGTGAACGCTAACCCCACAGCAACCATTACAGCTTCGGGTAACACCTCCTTCTGTCAAGGCGACAGCGTAACTCTCGACGCAGGTGCAGGATATCAATCCTATGCTTGGTCACCGGGTGGCGCAACAACACAAAAGATCACGGTTCGCAACGGTGGTAACTACTTCGTAACGGTAACGGATACGAACGGTTGCTCGGGTCAATCTGCACCGAAGTCGGTAACAGTATTCCCCACACCGCAAAAGCCTGGTGTAACACGTGTTGGTAACCTCATGACAGTAGATACAGCAGGTAAGGGTTATGTAGCGTTCCAATGGAAGTTTAATAACTCAGACATCAGTGGTGCTACAAGCGTAGCGTACGACGCGTTCAAAACAGGTCTTGGTCTGTACAAGGTGGTAATCACCGATCGTAACGGCTGTACCAACGAATCGGATCCGATCCGTATCGATACAGTTCTCGATGTAACAGATCCGTCTGCTCTGGCACAAGGCGTAAGCTTGTACCCGAACCCCACAACCGGAAGCTTGACTGTAAAGGTATCGCTCGAACAGGATGCTCAATCAGTTGTACTTACGGTACGCAACATCGTTGGCGCTACAATGATCAGCTACACACTCGACAATCTGGTGGTAGGCGAGAACATCAAGCCTCTTGATCTCTCCACGCTCCCCAGCGGTGTGTATATGGTAGAAGTAGCAATGCCGAACGGCAAGCGCATATCGGCTCGTATCACGAAGGTTGACTAATCTTCCGATCGAACTACGTTAGTTCCAAAGGGCAAAGCGAAAGCTTTGCCCTTTTTTTTTGTTCACAGGATGCAAAGCTTCGGTCTTGCACTCAGGCATGAAAACAAAGTTTTATAATCACCGGCTTCGCATCATTTTTGTAGACATGAAATTATGGATTCCATACAGAGCTATCGTGGCTATAGGGCTTGCACTCTTTGTGTATAGTCTTAGCGCATGTACCAAACAGGATTCGGTAGCGCAAAGTGAGAAGAAGGCTCAATTGCAGCGAGACAGCGTTGCGATTCGTGATTCACTTCATAAAGTTGATTCCATGCGTACGGTTCGCCGCGAACGTTCGCTGTACCGGTTTGCAGAGCCCATAAAGTATCAGCGGGTGTATGTTCGCTCCATATCCAAGCTGGACTCCATCAAGAGGGTGTTTTCCTATCCGGAGTCGGCCGATTCATCGAAGGTGATTGCATTGCTCAATCGTAAGGAGTGGCGGTTCATGCGTGTGGGCGACACGTTGATTCTGCCGGACAAGATTGAGCTGGACCCTCGAGCATATTCTATATTCCCGCAGTATTACCAGGGAGCCGAGGATGTTCCGCGATTGGTGATGGTGAGTAACGAGTATCAGAGTTATGCTTGTTATCAATACGGTGAGCTGGTGCGTTTTGCGGCGTGTAATACCGGTACCAAGAGCAAGCCTACATTTCCCGGTCTCTATCACGTAAACTGGCGCCAGCGAGAGCGTATATCCTCGCTGAACGAGGAATGGATTCTGCCGTTTACCATCAACTTTCACCGTTATGCCGGCTCGGCATTTCATCAGTTCGACATGCCCGGGCGCCCGGTTTCGCATTCATGTATACGGCAATTCCTGGACGATGCCAAATGGCTATACTCTTGGGTTCGCACGCCAAGAAAGGGAGAGAAAGGCACGCCAATTATTATCGTGGGAATGTTCGATTACAAGCGCAAGCGTGGCGGTCCGTGGTGGGAATTGACATCCAGCAAAGATGGAAGCATTAAACTGCCGGCAGAGCCCATGAAAACCGAAGATGCGCTCATTCCGTTTTCGCAGATTCCCAAAGATGTTCGCGGCGGGCTTCCCAACAAAGCACGGTACCTTTCAGCGCAAGACACGCTGCTGGCGCGCGGTGTTATCGATTCTACGTTCAAGCTGCGTGAGTCTATAGACTACAACAAACTTCGCGCGCAAAAGAAGGCGCGAAAAGCAAAGATGCAGGGAGACAGTGCGAAGCCCTCAATGAATCTGCCTCCGTCGGCCGAACCGCACGGATAGCATTCAGAGTTGCAATGCGAGCTGAATGCGTATCCACACCGTGTGTAATCCGGCGATCTGCTTGTATACTCTACAAGTATCCTCTACAAGTATCCTCTACTTGTGTTCTCTAATTGCCTGCTCGCAATAGTTGCGGTATGGTCCCGAAGGCAAGTGCTCAAGATTCTTCAGCGCCTGCTCGGCGCTTACAAAGCCCTCGTGAACGGAGATCTCCTCCAGGCAGGCAATCTTCATGCCTTGGCGTTTCTCTATAGCGTGAATGAACTGCGAGGCCTCAAGTAGGCTCTCCGGTGTCCCGGTGTCCAGCCAGGCTATTCCGCGGCCCATGCGCTCCACGGACAATGTGCCCGATTCGAAATACGCACCCTGTACATCCGTGATCTCCAGCTCGCCCCGAGGCCCGGGCTTTAAGCCCTTGGCAATATTCACAACATCGCCGGAGAATACATACAGTCCGGGAATGGCAAGATTGGATTTTGGTTGTCGCGGCTTTTCTTCAATGGACAGAATAGTGTTGTGTTCATCAAGTTCCACCACACCATAGCGTTCCGGATCCGTTACCCGGTAGGCAAAGATGGTTCCGCCGGTATTGTTCTCTAGTGCTCTGCGTAAAAAGTCCAGCTTGCCGTAGAAGAGGTTGTCACCAAGTATCAGGCACACCTGATCGCCGTTGATAAAGTCCGCGCCTACCACAAAGGCTTCTGCTATGCCTTTAGGTTCTTGCTGCACACGATACTGAAGCGAAATTCCCCACCGTGAACCGTCGCCCAGCAATCTCTCGATGTTTGGTGTGTCTGCCGGTGTGCTGATGATAAGAATGTCCTTGATGCCCGCCAGCATCAATGTGGCAAGCGGGTAGTAGATCATTGGCTTATCGTAAATAGGCTGAAGCTGTTTGCTGAAGACCGACGTCATGGGATACAAACGCGTGCCGCTGCCGCCTGCCAAAACGATGCCCTTGGTAACTCTGTTCATGCTCATGGACTATGTTCTTGGTATAGTGTCAATTTACCCAAAAGCGCTCAAGGAACACCCACCTACCACCCATTACAGGCTCTCAATTCCCGAGTTCGCTATGGTGTGTATTTTCGCAGGCACTAACTGTTGATGATCATGGCACACCACTACCGCACACCTATGCGTATCGCGAACTCCTTGCTTGTACTTTTTCTTGTGTTTATATCGCTGCATTCGTTGTCTGCCGCAGACAAGCCAAAACTGGTTGTGGTGATATCGTATGATCAGCTGCGGTACGATCGCCTGTCGTGTTTTGCAGAGGACTTTGGCGCTAACGGTTTTAAGCGTGTATTGAATGAAGGCGCAGGATATGATAGCTGTTTGTACAATCATGCTATCAACATGACCGGCCCCGGCCACGCGGTGTTGCTCTCCGGTTATAATCCGCGTCGCACAGGAATTGTGGGAAATGATTTTTTTGACAGAAAGAAAAACCGACAGCTCTATGCCACCGAGGATACATCCGGTGTGCTCTCGCCGCGCAACCTGCGCGTGCCCACAATCGGTGATGTACTCAAAAGATCTTCGCCTGAATCGAAGGTTATAGGTATTGCACTGAAGGATCGTGCAGCCATCTTTATGGGCGGACATAGCGCTAACTATGCTTTGTGGCTGAACGACGACAAGCGCAACCTGGGTACCTCTGCTCACTATCGCACTCCGAAATGGCTCGCGGAATTCAACGACAAGTATGCCTTGTCGGGATATGCCGGTAAAACATGGAATGCCCTTCAAGCGCCTCCGCGTCTGCCGGATCCCCGCGAGGTGGAACAGCGTGTGCAGAATCTTGCACCGGGCCAGGACCCAACAAAGATTCTTCCTCCGCTCACGTTATCGCAACGAATTTCTATGATTGATGAAGTGCCGTGGGAGGGCGACTTCCCGGGCGGCGGAAAGGCATTTCCGCATACTATTCCGTCCGTTGGTGAAAAAGAATTTGTGGATGCATTCAGTTGCACGCCGTACTCCATAGACTGGTTAATGGAAGCGGTGCGCATGTGTATGCTGGAGGAGAAGCTGGGCAAGGACGACGCCACCGATATTCTCTGTGTGGGTATCTCTACTACCGATGAAGTGGGTCACGTGTTTGGCCCTCATAGCAGAGAGATGAAGGAGATACTCATCAGTGCCGATCGCAGTTTGGCTTCTTTCATAGATTTCTTGGACAAAGAAGTGGGCCGTGAGCACTACGAGCTGGTGATCTCCTCGGACCACGGTGTGGCCGAGGTTCCGGAGAATGCCATGATCAATGGCGGAATGACGGTAGGGCGTCTTTCGCGCAAGCAAGTGGATTCCGCGATTACCGCTCCCTTCCAACGATTTGCTCCGCTGGCACTTGGGGGAGAAGACACAGCGCCCCCTCCAAGTTTTGTCAAGAGATTTATCCCTCCGTTTTTGTTTATCGATAGTGCTGCTGTAAAGTCGATGGCGCAGAGTTTTTCTGCAGCCTGCGACAGTCTGGCCGTGGCTCTGCGATCACTTCGCGGCATTGGCTATGTGGTAACACTTCAAGATGTACGCGCAGGAAAGCGGCCTGCCGGAATGGAGCCGCATGTGTTCGAGTGTATAGTTCAAAGCGTAGATCCGGAGCGCTCCGGAGACATTATCGTGTTCCCGTCCCGAGGATGGATTTTTGGCTCGAAGACCACCACGCATGGCACGCCCTACGATTATGATCAGCATGTGCCGATGATATTCTTTGGCGGTGGAATACCGCACGCGGTGCACACGGAGCGTGTAAGCCCGGCAGACCTCGCGCCCACGCTGGCTAAGCAGTTAGGGCTACCGTTGGGTCCCGTAGATGGAAAAGCTCTGGAGCCGGAACTGAAGTAATCTCAAATCGACTCAACTCAACTCAATATCCCACACGAAGTTCGACGGAGAACCACCAGTTCTCTCCGGGCATGTTGCCGCCCGTGCGAAGTTGATAGCGCGCGCGTGTATCGACGAACACATTCGTCATCACCTCTGCAGAAAGCCACATCTGCACTCGGCGTGTAATGCTCACGTTGCCACGCAAAAACGCGTTGCCCACATCAAAAGGCTCGGGTAAAAAGTCGGCATTACCGCGAAGCATGTCGCCGCCTACATTTCCGACGGGAACCTTGATCGTATCGCCATTCATGTAGATCACCGTTTGGGTTAGGATGTCTCCGTTTTTATCCAGGATGTTCTCTCCCCAGCGGGTATAGTCGGCGTTGATTTCAAAAAAGTTCCGGCCCGATAACCACCACTTTGCCTGAACAGCCACACGATCGCTGTTCGGCTGAATGTTGTATCCCAGCGGCGCACCCGCGTGGGTCCAGGAGTTGCGCACTTGGCGGTGTGAATACACAAAAGGATTGCAACGTACATATTCGGTGCTGAGCAGAAGCGAGCGTCCGGCTACAGTCAAAGCATGAGATGCACCCAGCTGCCATATAGACTTGTTGTTGTTGCCCCACACGCTTGTATCGGTGAGCGACGAAAACGCAAGATCGTCCAGCAGCAACGCGCCATAGATCAAGGTTCTGTCCCACGGCCGAACTGCAGCGTCTATACCCAGCAGGGAATTGTCGAAGTCGCTCTTGTACTGATTGGTCAGTCCCGTTGAAACATAAAAGGCCAGCGGGTTCAGATAGGCCAGGTCTATGCCTCGCTCGGAGTATACAATCATGTCGTGCACGCTGAAACTCAGCCAGGATGCGGGCTCCAGCTGAATTCGGTGAGACGAAACAAACTTGTTGCTGATAGTAGAGCCGTCCAAATTTGTTCCGTCTACAGCTGCGTGTATAGAGGTAAACCGAACTGAGCGATAGGGCACATCCAGCATAACGCCATCCATGTGTGGTGCATAGCGCGAGTGCACCAGGTTGTCTATGGGCGAATACCCGGTGGCAAACACATCGCGTCCTACACGAAGCGTCATCACATCCGATTGATACTGAATGTACCCCAGATACCGGTCGAAGTATTTCTTTTCCAGGCTGGTAAACTTCAGCGTGCGAGCAAGCAAGGGGTCGGTCTCGCGAACGTTGTCCGGATCTCCGCTCAGCAGCACACCGTTCGAGAGATACAACATAAATCCCAAGTTCGAGCCTACAGAGCCCATGGCGCGCGCCGTGAGATTGCCCAGCATGAATTTGTCGGAGCGTCCGCCTGTGTGTGTAAATCCCGATCGCAGCATACCGCCTATGTCGCACTGCAAAAGCACCAGCGAGTCCGAGAACACATAGGGATGAAAGCGAGAGTCGGTAGCCTGAGCACTTTGCGCGCGGGATGTTTGCGATCTGCTAAGAAGCAAGGGAGCATATGCGCTGTGCAATTCGCTTCGCAATTCTTTCAGGGTAATCTGCGCGCCTGCGTCTTCGGCCATGGCCGGCGAATACAATAATCGCAGGGGAGTAACGGCATACGAACCAACGGGCGCTCTACCATGAAGCGCACGTAGCAGGAGCAAATCGTCTCCCATGCGTTCGGCAAAAGCGTCGTTGTTTTGAGCAACGCATACCGCCGACGGTACAAGAAACATCATGCAGAACACCGCAACAAAAACAGCAGTGATGCCGGCCGTAAACAACCGGGGAAGTGAGTGTGTTTTCATGGGTGCAATATGCTATCCTGCGCTTGAGTGGCAAGATGGCCGCGTGGCGTGCTTGCATGGTTCGAGCGCCGCAACAACGCAGCGTCCCGGTGCTATATTTGTTTGATCATAATTCGAGGCAGTATGAAGAACATTGTTGCTCTGATCGGAGCATTGGCGGTTGGAATTTTTGCCATCGGTATTTTCTATTGGCTGATGGGGCAAATATTCTGGATTGCGTTTCAAATCACGAAACTCATCGTTGCCATGGTGATTGCCGTGCCCATCTTTTTCTACATTCGACGCAAGCTTTTGCGTTGAACAAAACATGAGGAGAAACTCGTGGAGAAACCTGTGAAAAATCTCACGCTGTTCTGCGTTGTCGTGCTGCTTGCGCTTTGTGCGACAGTGGATGTGCGCGCGCAGAGAAACTATGATACCAACTCGGTGATTATTACGCGCTCACTTATGCATGAATTGTTCAACGCGAACAGTGTGCCGTTTATGCAGCCCTTGGTTACAACCATTAATGCCACATCCAACTCACGGTTTTTCTCGCAGGCCTATGTACCTACCTCTGTGGACAAACCGTACTTCCGCTTCGGCATTCACACCATGATGGGATTTGTTCGCGACGATCAGCGCCTGTACACACCATCGCTTCCCACGGAGGCGCGTCCGTATGCGTTCCTGGACTCGCAGTTTGTGAAAGTAGTTCTGTTTCCGCAGCCCTCGTTTCAGATTCGCGACACCGCCGGGCTTGCCCTGAGTTTGGTCAAGCGATTGTTTCACAAAGGGGTGGAGCGTGGGTTTGTAACCGTCCCTTCCAAGGCAGCTACCATTTTTGGTAATGCTCCGGGCACAGTGAATATTCAGCGAGATTCCCTGGTAACGATACTCTCTACCGATGCCGAGTTCAGTGCAATTTTCTCGCAACTCGATTCTGCCAACAAGGCCTTCCTTGTGAGTGCGGTGTCGAAGCTGCCGGCAGCATTGTCGCTTCCTCCAGGACAAAACATGAACTCGCTCTTTGCGGCCGTGCCGCAGCTGGAGATCGGCTCGTGGCATGGCACCGAATTGCTGCTGCGCTATGTTCCGCCGGTAAAGTGGGATACCAGCGTTGGTGATTTTTCCTTTTTTGGAATTGCCCTTAAGCACTCGTTATCTCAGTATTTCAACGACCCATTATTCCATGCCGCAGTGCAAGTAGGATATCAGGGAACAAGTCTTGCCAATACTGTTGGTGTTACAGAAGCCCGACTTGAAGCCAACGCAAACTTCTACGACGTGAACATTCACATCAGCAAGGAGTTCGATGGTATCTGCGAGGTGTATACGGGTGTGGACTATGCTGCTGTTGATATCAATTCGTCCTATTCCTATGTGCTTCCGCAAGAGGTGCAAATAAGTTTAGGGCTGCTTGGTGTGGACCCTGCTACGGGTAAAGTGATCAAAGACCCCGCCAACGGCTGGCCCGGCGATGATGTTCTTCAGGTAAGTAAGTCGCAGTTTACGGACAGTATGCTGAAGTGGACCTTCGGCCTGCAGAAAACACTGGGCCGATTTGCCGTGTTTGCCGATTACTCCGTGAGCCAATTCAATCTATTTACCGGCGGGCTTTCGTATCGCTTTTAACAACGAGAGCAATTCTTAAGCGTGGTTCACGCCGCGTTTTACCCGGCTCTTCACTCTATGCACATGTTCGCACATCACGACCACTCTCACGGTCATCATCATTCACACGGCCATCATCAACATGCTCATGGTGATGAGCACAACACGCAGCGCGACTCCCGCGCTTTAGTCATCGCGATGATCATGACGGGTGTGATCTTTTGTGTGCAATTGGTGGGCAGCATGCTGTCGAACTCACTGGCATTGCTCTCTGATAGCGGGCACATGCTGGTAGATTTTGCCTCTATACTAATCTCGTTTGTTGGTTTGCGGTTGGCTGCAAAGCGCAGTCAGTCTCATCGCTTCAACTACGGCTGGCGCCGCGTGGAGATTCTGGCAGCACTGCTGAATGGAACTATACTGTTTATCATGTGTGGTTTTATTTTCTTTGAAGCATTGCAGCGCTTTGCGTCGCCGGAGGCGGTGCATGCGCACGAGATGCTCGTGGTTGCTGTGATAGGTTTTATTGCCAACGGAATTTCGCTGTATTTCTTGCATGGCTCCGAGCATCTTACCACGCGCAGCGCGTATTTGCATGTGCTCACGGATTTGCTGTCGTCGCTAGGAGTGATTGTGGGCGCCGTGCTCATTCAGTGGACGGGTTGGGAGCTGGTGGATCCATTGATCTCCATTTTGATAACGGTGTTTATTACCCGCAGCGCATACTCACTTGTTAAACGTGCTGTTGTGATTCTTATGGAATCCACACCGGAGCATCTGAACATCGAGGATATTCGTGCATCTATGCAAGAACATGATTCTGTGACAAGCGTGCACGATGTGCATGTGTGGCATATTGGCGCGCACACACATGCGTTGAGTGCGCATGTGGTGATTCGCCCCGAGCATAGCAGCGATGCGGTGTTGCACGACCTTCGCTCCGAACTGCATTCACGCTTCGGGTTAACGCATACCACTTTGCAAATAGAGACACCTGCTTTTCTTGATAAGCATGTGTGTCAGTCCTGCGATGGCGAGCATGCCATTGCTGATGACAGGAAACCGCAACAATCGTCAGATTGACAAAGGTCGTTTTGCATTGAACATTCTCCGGTATCGCATTGTGTTTCGTTTACCGGTATTTTTCTTACGTACTCCATTGCCCTTATCATGAATACTGTTTCCGTTTCTCTTTGCCGAGTGTCTACGAGTGTGGACGATTTGCCGTTGCCGGTGTATGCCACCAAGGGCTCGGCCGGTATGGATGTGCATGCTGCAGTAGAGGGCGAGCTCACCATTGCACCGGGCGCTGTAGCGCTTGTGCCCACGGGTGTAGCCATCGCCTTGCCCGCAGGATATGAATGCCAGGTGCGAAGCCGCAGCGGCCTTGCTGCAAAGAATGCGGTGTTTTGCCTGAATGCTCCCGGAACTATCGATAGCGACTATCGCGGCGAGATCAAAGTGATTTTGGCCAATATGGGAGCGGAGCCCTTTACCATTCGCCGTGGCGATCGCATTGCGCAGCTGGTGGTGGCGCGCTACGAAACCGTATCATGGAATGTTGTAGAAGAGCTGGATCAAACTTCTCGCGGTGCCGGAGGATTTGGCAGCACGGGCCTGGGCGCATCGCCGGCTGTGAGTGCCTAAGTAGAGGTATGAACTACGACGTGGTTTTAAGGAGCATGCGTCAGTTGAACTCATACTCTAACTCATGCTCTAACTCATGCTCTAACTCAAACTCAAACTCAAACTCAAACTCAGCACACACGTAGTGCCTATGCTTGAGCGGTTGCTGAGGCAGTGTCGTCTTCGTCTTTCAAAAAGAACATTTTGAAGAAGAGTATTTCCGGCAAGAGCAGCATAATAAGCCCCAGGGTATCGCTGGAGAAACGTTGAGAGCGCCACTCGTTGGGAAGCACGATGTTCGCCAGCGGCGAGGTGATAGACCAACCGATCACAAACACCAAGCCCATGAGAGCAACAGATTGCAAGCCGTCTTTCATGCCTGTTTTCTGCCAGCTTTTGGCAAACGCGTACGATGCGCCAACAATGTGCAGATACAGAATGAATAGCTCGATCATGAATTCCTCGCGCGCAGTAGTATGTGAATGTATGTGAACGGTAGCGCCGTGCCTGCTTCAAAAATACTTCTCATTCCCAAAGATGAACCACAGCATTTATGATCTACCTAAGAGTGGGTGATTAAAGATGCTTCGAAATGATTGATAGTGATTGATAGTGATTGATAGTGATTCATAATACAGAGTATCACCAACTTCTTCCTCGACTACAAAATGGAAACAGTAAGCAATGAACGCATCGTGCTTGTGAGTGCAGACAGCGCGCTCACGGCGCAAGCACTATCACAAGAGCTTGTAGGCAAGGGCTTGGCAGCGTGCTGCACTTCCATCCCGGGTGTCCGCTCGGTGTACGTGTGGAACGGCGCCGTGGAGCAGAGCGAGGAAGTATTGATCTTGATCAAGACAGATCTGCGCCACTTGGAGGAATGCGAGCGCGCCGTGCGCGCGTTGCATCCGTATCAAACAATGGAAATGATATCCTGGCAGCCATCCGAAATACACGGCCCGTACCGGCAATGGATGCAGTCTGTACTTAAAGGGTAGTGCATTTTCCTAACACGCATCCGCTGCGCACGGAGTTCCTTCCGTAATTTTGCCGCTCACAACCATCACAACATCCCTTATGGCAGCAGTACACGAAACCACCGCCAAGCGCCTTGCTCTTATTCGCTCGGCGATGAAGAAGAAAAATCTCTCAGCGTATATCGTTCATCACTTGCCCACGATACGTTACCTGACAAACTTCAGCGGCTCGAATGCCACGCTCATCATCACTGCGCGTAACGTGTGTTTCTTTACCGATGATCGCTACACCGAACAGATTGTGGGCGAGTTGTTTGCCATCGAGGGCTTGCGTACCATCGTAAAGCGAGATGTGTGGAAAGCAGTGGCAGAGCAGAAGCTGCTCCGCTCCGGCCAGAACGTGGGGTTTGAGTCGAACGTGGTGTCTGTAGATGCAGCTGCGGCTATTCGTAGAGCAGTAAAGGGAATTTCCCTGAAGGCCGCACCGGGACTGGCTCGGGAGACAACCATAGCAAAATCGCCGGAGGAGATTCGCTACATTCGTCAGGCAGCGCATATCGCTGCTCAAGTGTACGAGTATGTGTTGGGATTTGTGAAGCCCGGCATGCGCGAGATCGAAATTGCTGCAGAGATTTCGTACCAAGGCCGCAAGCGTGGCTCTGAGGGCGATGCCTTCGGAATTATTCTTGTGGGTGGTGAGCATGGTGCGTTCGTGCACGGCCGCGCCGGCGAGCGTAAACTGAAAAAGGGTGATGTAGTTACTCTGGATTTTGGCTGCATCGTGAATGGTTTTAATTCAGACATGACACGAACCTTTTCTATAGGTAAAGCACCGCAAGAGGCCAAGAATGCATGGCGCGCGGTGAGCGAGGCGCACAAGCGTTCCATTGATGCCGTTCGTGCCGGAGTAAAAGCTTCATCCCTTGATGCTATTGCCCGACGCATTATCACCGATGCCGGTTATGGCGAGTATTTCAATCACTCGCTTGGTCATGGCCTTGGCATTGAAGTACACGAACAGCCGGGCATCAGCTTTGCCAACAAAGACGGCGTGGTGCCGGAAAACGCGGTGATCACTATCGAACCGGGCGTATATATACCGGGCAAGTTCGGTATGCGTTTGGAGGATGATGTACATGTAACCGCGCACGACCCTGTGCTGCTTACCACATCTCCGCGCGACATGATCGAGCTATAATAGTCCTCAGTACGGCGGTTGTTATTAGTGCATCATCTCGTATGCATTATCTACTGCGCATCATCTCGTATGCATCACTTCGTGCGTGTTACCTCGATGCGGCGATTTCTGCGCCTGCCTTCGGCACTGCTATTGGAGCTTTGGGGTTTGTCCGGTCCCAGGCCGCTGCAGACAATGCGCCGGCCATCAATGCCGTTTGCCACCAGCCAGTCGCGTACGCCTTGCGCTCTTTCTCTTGACAGTGTGTAATTGGCGTCTCGGTCGCCCGTTGCATCGGTGTGACCTACAAGTACTAATTCCGCACCGGCATTTGTTCGCATCACTGTTGCCAAGCTCTCCAGCACAGGAATGGATGATGCGGGGAAGGTGGTTTGCCCTGTTTCGAAAATGATATTGCGGAGTAGCACCGTTTCGCCGGCTTGAATGCTAAGAATATCATCGCTAAGCAGAGCGGGGTTGGTGCCGCGGGATACTTCACTGCCATCCCGCACGCCGCCATCGTCCGAGTCTGTGTTCAGCGGATCGGTGCCGTACTCCAGCACTTCCGCGCCGTCCCAAAGACCGTCGTCGTCCGTATCTACTCGTTTTGGATCGGTGCCAATGCGCCGCTCGTCCGCATCAGGCAGATCGTCTCCGTCGGTATCGATGATGCCGGGCGGAATGGTATACACAAGGCCCGCACACGCTCGCAGCCATCCGTCATAACGGCCGTCGTGGGCAGGGTTAATATCGTCTGTTGTGGTGAACATCCAGCCGGCATGTATATCGGCAGAGACATTGCCGGCGAGTGCAATCATGGCACCAACATGCACCGGAAATAATAGCGAGGCTGTGTTTTTTCGGAAGGTAGGATCTGTGACATTGCGCGGGAACTCGTTCTGCGGAATCACAATGCCCATACCGGCACTCACATACGGTGTGAACCTGCTGCTTCCGTCCCACGGATGCCAGCGCAGGCGCAGGTCTGCCGTCCACAGGCCGGTTCTGTACGACGAGAACAGCGAAGTGTCTTTGGATTCATTCGCCGTGTTGCTGATATGAAGCTCCGGAGAGAATCCTGATGTAAAGCCATTGCGAACAACGGCGAATAGATTCACACTTGTGCTCAGCGCCTGATTGTTGAGATAGGCAGCTTCATTCATGGGCCGCACAGCTCCGATAGACATACCAACAGATATGCGGCGTTCGGGAACTACGCTCTGCGCAACTGCCGAGTTCGGGCAGGCAACAACCGGCAGCGCGGCAGGCACTACCACACAGAGGAGGCTTCGCAATACGGGAATACATTTTTGCATCATTTGAACTGTGCCGTAGATTAGCCCACATGAATTGGTGCAATGCAAAATATCACTTAGAGATTATGATTGCCCGCGGCCGTAAAGCCATGGTCATTTTTTTTCTCCTCGCTTGCAGTAATCTGCACCTACGTGTGCGTGCTCAAGCCGCAGAGCCGGCCAATGAACCCAAGCCGGATACAAGCATTGCCATTGTGCAAGACGTGCGCGCGCTACTTCAAGATGTTCGCCAACTTTCTCGCGCCACCGGCAGTATCGGCTCGCGAACCATGCTTGGAAATTCGTATTTCATTGCCGGGGGAATAGCTGCAGAGGCAGCAATGATTTTCGGTGGAATCGACACGGCATTGCAAGGAATGATGCAGCGCAATCAGCAGCCCCAAACGGAACGATACATCAAGTACTTCAATCAATACGGCGAGCTATACGCGGCTGCGGGAATTGTGGGTGGCATGTATGTAACGGGCCTTGCAACAAGCAGCAGCGGTCTTCGAACAGCAGCGCGCAGAGCCGGTGAAACATTGGTCATCGCGGGAATCACAACAACCGTTCTTAAAGCGGCGATTGGCCGCGCCCGGCCGTACATGAACCTAGGTAGTATGTCTGCCACGCCCTTTGCTTTCAACGAGGATAATTACTCATGGCCATCGGGACATACCGCCGTGGCGTTCTCGTTGTCGTCGTCGCTGGCGCGTTCTATCGATAATGTGTACATCGGTGCTTTACTCTACGCCGGAGCTGCGGGAACGGGCATAGCCAGAATGTATTACGATAAGCACTGGCTTTCTGATGTAGTGGCGGGCGCAGCAATAGGCACACTGTCTGCGCAACTCGTGCATACTTTGGATGATCGCAACGCTGCCTCAGAAATGAACAACTCGTCCTCTTCGGTGGGTAGTATGTTGATGATTGGTCCTACAGCCGGCGGTATATCTATATGCTATGCATGGTAACAGGTGCGCTAAGTTCTCGCTATGCATGCCCATTGCCATGAACACCTTTTGTCATGAACATCTCTTGCTATTCCACCGGAGCTTGGTTGCCGAAGAACTTTAACATCAATGGCAGCAGAAACACAAGAGTGGCAAGTATGCCCAGCAACACCGCAATACGGCGACCTATGCGACGTCTCTCATCTTGCACCTCGGGCTCGTCTCCCAGGCCCCACATTTTCTTAAACGAGATGTATAGATAGGGCACAGTGATAAGGCACACAAGGGCCATGAAGAGTTCGATGTGTATTGGTTTCATGTGAGTGGTGCGAGGGTAGCAGTTGCGAGCGAATGCGTAGTAGTAATGGTAACGGTAACGGAAACGGAAACGATAACAGTAACCGACCCGCCGCGAAGTTACTGAGAAGTTTGCGAGCAGGTAGTGCGAACGCACGGCGAGCTTGGTATGTAGTTCAATAATTACGTCATCGAAATGAGTATCTCCCTTCTTCAATCAATGCCCACAAGTTTCGTGGAGAAGCCGCTGAACGAAAACGATGTGCATGCAAATCCTTTTACGGAATTTCGGCAGCGCTTCAACGACGCAGTGCAAGCGGGCGTTCCGGAAACAAATGCAATGGTACTCTCTACCGCGGCGCCAAGCGGCAGTGTGTCTGCGCGCTATGTGTTGCTGCGCTCTATGGACGAACAGGGCTTTGTGTTTTTTACAAACTACCTAAGCCGCAAGAGTAGTGAGATGGAAGCAAATGCGCATGCTCATTTGTTGTTTTACTGGCGCGAGGTTGGGTTGCAGGTTCGAATAGAAGGGACTGTAGAGAAAGTAAGCAGAGAAGAGTCTGAAGAGTATTTCCGATCCCGCGCGCGTGAGTCTCGCATTGGCGCATGGGCATCGCCGCAAAGTAGTGTTATTGAAAGCAGAGAGGCTTTGGAGCAAGCGGTGAAGGACGCCGGTGAGCGCTTCGCCGAGGGCGATGTGCCGCTGCCGGAATTTTGGGGCGGATATCGGGTGGTGCCAACCTCGTTCGAGTTTTGGCAAGGGCGGGAAAGCCGCCTGCACGACCGGCTTCGCTATACGCGAGTTGATGACGTTTGGAAGTTGGAGCGTCTTGCGCCGTAGGGTGTGGCTATCGAATAGTTCGATGAGTGAATAGTTCGCTTTTTGAGCCGCGGATAGTTGGTACAAATCACGCAGCGCGGAACTGCTTACTCGGCGAGGTTTGGATACTCATTATCGATCTTCTTCATTTTGTCCAGAAGCGCATTCAGCTGAAGGCATTCGTCGCTGCTAAGTCCGCGCAATAAGTTGTCGGGACGTTCCATTGCGACTTCTATTTGTTCTAAAAGTGATAGTCCCGGCGATGTAATTGTTACATCAATACGACGTTTATCTTTCGCGCTTGTCGCCTTTTGAACCAGTCCTTTGCCTATCATTCGGTCCACTATTCGCGACGCGTCCGACGATCGGTCGATCATTCTATCTCGAATGTCGCACGTAGAGATACTCTCCGGGTATTGACCTCGGAGAATGCGAAGCACATTGTATTGCTGTTGAGTAATATCATATCCTGCAAGAAAATCCCGCATGTGCTCGAGAATCCATGTGGCAGAATAGAGAACATTCACCGCAGCCCGCTCATGCTCGGAGCGGAAGGGTTTTGTTTGCTGTATGCGTTGTTCGAGAAGCATAAGTGTAAGTAAACACAAAACGAAAAAGATGTCAACAAAGACGGCACCCATGCGGATGCCGTCTCGATTGCACGGTTGAGGGTTTAGTTCTTCATCATTTCCAGATTGCAGCGAATGCGTACGTCTTTACCTACCATTGCTCCGCCTGCTTCCGTGAGCTTATTCCACTTGAGGTTGTAATCCATGCGGTTGATGGTGGTCTCTGCAATGAAGCCACGAGCTTGCTTGCCCATACCGTTCTTTGCTTCTCCACCAAAACGTACATTGAATGTGACCTGCTTTGTTACGTCGCGAATAGTCAGATTGCCGGTGAGCTTGTAGGTGTTTGCTCCGCTCTTCTTCATGCTTGTGCTCTTGAAGGTCATTGCCGGATATTTCTCCGCATTGAAAAAGTCATCACTGCGTAGGTGCTTGTCGCGGTAGTCGTTGTCTGTGTTGATGGACGCGGTATTTACCGAGAACGAAATTGCTGCATCGCTCATATCGCTCTTGGTTGTGGTCATACTGCCATCAAACACTTTGAACGATCCTTGTACCTCGCTGATCACCAGGTGATCTACGGTAAATACCACGTTCGAGTGTGCAGCATCGCAGGTCCATGTTTGTGCCTGTGCTGCGGGGATGAGAACTAACGCCGCGATGAGCGCTAAAATTGTCTTCATACTGTCTCCAAAAAAAGTTGAGAAAAATGTGTGATGCGAACTACTATTCTTAGGCTGCTTTTTGTAACTGAACGGACATGTTAAGCTTCACTTCATCGCTTACTACCACGCCGCCGGTTTCAGTGGCAGCATTCCAGGTTAAGCCGAAATCACTGCGAAGAATTTTTCCGTGAATGTCGAAACCTGCTTTGGTAGCGCCATAGGGATCTACCATTGTGCCACCAAACTCCGCAGTGAGCTCCACCGACTTGGTTACACCGCGCAATGTGAGATCTCCACTTATGATCAGCGTTCCATCTCCCGATGCACGCACCAGCGTTGATTGAAACGACATCTCGGGATGCGTTTGAGCTGCAAAGAAGTCGTCGCTACGCAAATGATTATCGCGAGCTTCAATGCCCGTATTAATGCTCGCTACTTCCGCCGAAAAGCGAATGGATACATCGGAAAAGTCCGGCGCGTCCGATGTAACGTCTGCTGTGAAGCTCTCGAATTTGCCGCGCACGGTGGCGATCATGAGGTGCTTCACGGAGAAACCGATTTCGGAATGAAATCGATCGATGGTCCATTGTGTTGCCATGGGTGTTGTTTGATAAAGGTGAAAAAGGGTAAAAAGCTGAAAAGAACTCTATGCTGGTCTTGCAATACTCTGGTTAATCCAACATCCACGTGTTGTTCACGATGGATAGAAGTTTTTCTCACTGAATCAACCGTATAACGCAAGTGACGAATACGCTACAAAAATAGTGTTGCAACATTGATGTTGCAACATCAAAAATGAAAAACTTCAAAAATCAAAGAAAACGAAGCTTTTTTTAATGAAGATCTGTAATTGTGCAATGAGACATCAAAATCATCGCCGATTCGTCGTCCACGAAAAAAAACGCAACGCGTAAAGACAGTACCAAAAAGTTGATTCTGTTTTCTCGCGCCGCTTGTTTGTATCACATTTCTCAACAGAGCATCCATGAATGTTAGCATCGGAAAAAAAGCACCGGCATTTTCTCTGCCGGATCACAATGGCGACACGGTAAAACTCTCGTCGCTCAAGGGTAAGATAGTTGTGTTGTATTTCTATCCGAAGGACGACACATCCACATGCACCAAGCAGGCATGCGACTACCGCGACAATACGGAGATGTTTGCCGTAGACGGAGCGGTGGTGATTGGCGTAAGCCCGGACTCGGTGCAGTCGCACACAAAGTTCCGCGCCAAATACAATTTGCCTTTCACGTTGCTTGCCGATGAAGACCACTCCATGTGCGAGAAGTACGGCGTGTGGCAGGAGAAGTCCATGTACGGACGTAAATACATGGGCGTAGTGCGGAGCACCGTGGTGATCGATGCCCAGGGAGTGGTGCGCGCAGTGTTCTCTCCGGTGAATATGAAAACTCACCTCAAAGATCTACACGAGGCTGTGAAAGCTTGCGCGTAAGTAATGCGGGGAAGAAATGCGTGGAAGAGATGCGGGCATGATGTTATGACAGGGGAACGTGTGAGTACCGTGAGCGTGCACTCGTGTACCCTAGCCGCATCATGCTCATGACCTTACTCTGCGCCCTGCTCGGTATCACGTATGCCGTGCACGCGAAACTCTTCCACAGGATTGCCGCCCACCAGGTGTTCTTGAATAATGCGTTCCAATACTTCCGGTGTGCAGGAGTGGTACCACACATTGTCCGGATGAACTACGGCAACGGGACCCATGGTGCAGAGCCGCAGGCAATTCGCTTTGGTGCGGTGCACGCCTTGGGTGGCTTCGCCCAGTTCGTCTATGCGTGAGCGCAGATAATTCCACGATTCCAATCCGGCTTCTTTACTGCAGCACTTGGCTGTGGTTTGGTCTGCACACAGAAAAATATGCCTCTTTAATCCGTCCAGATTGAGCTTCGTGGCTTTGATGCTCAGCTTGTCAAGTTGCTCGCCGGACGCAACGCTGTTTTGAATGCCTGTAGAGTTGGTAGAGTTGGTGGTATTGGTAGTGTTGTCGCTCATAATGATGATGTGGATTAACAGTACGTACTGATGTTTATGGCTGCGTGATTCCATCCGAGTGATTGCCTCAGCATGCTCGTATCTGCTTCACAGCAAGCCCATTGGCAAAGCTATCGTTGCAACGGCCCAAAGATACTGCCGGCAGCCACTCCAATGATTGTGTCGTATCCGCCAAAAGCCATTTCCCTGTAATACACAAAGCACACAAAGGTGTGACCCGCTGCAGTTGTATTGCCTTCGAACTCCTCAAAGCTGAGATTCTCGCAGGCGAAGGTATCGGCATTCAGAGTGCCGGTGGCGTATGCGTAGTTATGAATTGCTCTGCGTACTCGTCCACGAGCGGTGTACAGGCGAGTGGAGTCGTTGTACATCATTTGCCATTCGCGCTGTGGCACCCAGTTGTTGAACGAGCCAAGCACAAAAACATCTTCTCGCGACGGACGGTTCTCAGGATCCAGAACAAATTCCACGGGAACGTAGTCGTCGTACAGCGACGACACTCCGCCGGTAATCATTGCGCCGTTGTGAGCTCTCCACATAAAGCTCCCGTTTCTGCGAAGGTCGAAAATCGGTAAGCGTATGGGTGTGGTGGAACGCGGGAACTGCGCAAGGTTTGTGACGTCCAGAATTCTATACTCGTTCTCTGCCGGTACTTGTTGAAGACGAAAGCGTTTGCCCGCAGACGCCACACCGGTGATGAACGATAGCGGTCGGGTGGAGCGAAAGTTGGGAACGCTCAACATACCGTTCGATGCCGGCATCGGCTCGTTCCAACGATTCAATCGGTAAAACACCGCGGAACGCATTTGCAGATCCGAAAGATTGGCCATGGCCACCACATTCGTTTCTATATCCAGTGCCGCAGGCGAGGCACGCAGGTGCGGCTCATACATATCGCTCACAATGTTCATGGAGCACTGCGCTCCTGCCTCTACGGCAAAGAAGCGTGCTTCAGCGTAGATCTTATCCCACGAACCAAACTCGGTAACACGAACCTTCCAATTGCCGCCGTAGGGAATGCGCACCGATTCGTTCGGAAACACCACCTTGCCGCGATAAGTATAGTACGTGCATCCGGGCGGAGAAAGCTGCCAATCGATGCGCGAGGTTTGCATGAAGGCGATGTCGTTCAGGAACATGTTGTTGTCTTCGCTCCAATCCGCGCGGCAATGCACAAAGCGAATGGAATATGCCGGCGGCACAGCGGCCTGCACATCAAGCTCCATGGTAATTCTATCCTCGCCATACACCGGGCGCACATCCGGCGAGCGACGTTGCACAAGAAGTACCGGAGGCA
>JBKCNS010000006.1:0-12496 GCA_046297095.1 Kapaibacterium sp. (SeqCode)
ATAATCGTTTACACCATCGCCGTTGAAGTCTACTGTCTCAACATACTGTCCGCCACCCATTGCTCCCCAACGTTCCCAGGTAAACCTATTAGTCGTGTCTCCACGACCTTGCATATAGATTGTTTGCCCCTCTCCCCAGCTTCTGTTGAGAACCAAGGCACTATTCCCTCCGTTCGCTGTATCAAACTTCTCTAAATAACTGGCATTCCAAACATTCGGTATCTCATACCACACCTTCAACGACGGAATCTTCGATGTATCCTGTGCGCGGAGCGTGTATGCGCTTATCAGGCAACAAAGCAGTAGCAGAAAATGGTATGGGGTGGGTTTCATGGGGAATAAATTAAACGCGCAGCCGGATAATCGCTTACGGTGTGTGTGTATCAGTAATTATGTGGCCGTTCAACATACTGATTTCGTGTTTGTAGGCAAGGGGGGGCTTTGGTTGAGATTCCGGGCGCGCAGCGCCCTCGGCCCTTCGACTCCGTGGTTCCCGAGCGGAGACGAGGGACTCAGGGACCTCGGGGATCAGACCTCGCTTGAGTTGAGCTTCCAAGCGTCCTACCCCGCTTGCTTTCCCTCGGCTCCGCTCGGGACGGCGCTCGATCTTCGCTCGAAGACCTCGCGGGGCGGGGCGTCGTGCAATGACGACGTTCTAGTTTTGAGTTTCCAACCCTCGTCACCCGCTTGCTTCTCGACTTCGCTCGAAGACCTCGCGGGGAGGGCGTATCGCAACGATGACGCTCGAGTTTTTAGCTTCCAAGCGTCTTCACCCGCTTGCTTCTCGACTTCGCTCGAAGACCTCGCGGGAAGAGACCTCGTCGGT
The DNA here is from genome assembly GCA_046297095.1 of Kapaibacterium sp. (SeqCode). Taxonomy (GTDB): domain Bacteria; phylum Bacteroidota; class Ignavibacteria; order Kapaibacteriales; family NICIL-2; genus JBBATK01. The sequence goes on from JBKCNS010000006.1 coordinate 827, forward strand.
GACTCTGCGCTCGAAGACCTCGCGGGGAGGGCGTCTCTATAGAGAGTCACGCGCAAAGCGCAGCGTGCGCGGGCTCAGCTTCCACCCGTTCTGCCGTGCTTACTCTACTTCGTAGCCGGCGGCGTTCCATGCGTCGAAGCCACCGGTGATGTTGTAGATGTTTGTGAAGCCGTGTTGTAGCAGTAGGCTGCACGCAATTGTGGAGCGGCTTCCGGCGGCGCACATGACGGCTATGTGGCGGTCTTGGGGAAGTTCGGAGAGATGGTCCCGAAGATATCCGGCGTGAATATGATGTGCACCCGGAACATGACCGTCTGCGAACTCGGTGGCTTTGCGCACATCGAGCACATAGATGTTTTCCGCGGAGCGAAGTTCACGCAGCTGTGCCACCGACATCCAAGGAACATGTGTGAGTGGCTTGTGTGCATCGGTCCACACATCGGTGGAGTCCACATAGCCCACGATGCGGTCCAGACCAATGCGCATCAGGCGTCGGCATATTTCATCGAACTGCGATTTGGCACCCAGAATAATTATCTCTTGATTGTAATCCAGCATCCATCCGGCCCAGGTGCTTAGAGCATTATTGTTCGCAATCCATAAGGAGTTCGGTATTGCTGCATTGGTGCTCAACGATTTATCTCTGGTGTCTACCACCTGCGCGCCATGGTCCACGAGCGCACGGAAGCGTGCGGGATCCAGCAGTACGGGTTTGGGTACCGCGCTCACCAGCGGGCGCAGCTCTTTATTCAGCATCTTCATCATAGCGAAATATCGCGGCGGCTCGGGCTGACCATCCAATAGTGTTTTCACGAATAATTCTTCGTTGTGAATCAGCAATGCCCAGTTCACCAGTTTCTCGTACCCAACCGTTGTATGCGGAACATCTCCAAGAGACTTTCCGCAGGCCGATCCGGCGCCGTGCGCGGGATGTATTTGAATGTGATCGGGTAGTGTGCGAAATCGTTGTAGCGAAGCAAACATTTGGCGAGCGCCATCTACCATTGTTCCCGAATACCCTGCGGCGCGCTCCAGCAAATCCGGGCGGCCCACATCCCCCACAAACACAAAATCACCGCTGAAAAACATCACCGGTACTGACGATGCAGGAGTGTCGGTTACCAGAAAACAAATATGCTCCGGTGTGTGCCCCGGAGTGTGCCATACGTCGAAACGAATATTGCCCACCATAAAGCTGTGTCCGTCGCGCAAGCCGTTGTGCTCGAAGGCATATGCCCATTCGGCGCCGCCTTCGTCACTTAGAAACATCTCTGCACCTGTGAGCTCGGCCAGCTCGCGGGAACCGCAGAGGAAGTCTGCGTGAATATGTGTTTCCAACACATGAGTAATGCGAAGATTCTCCTGGCGGGCAATCTCGATGTAAGTATCGACGTCGCGCTTGGCGTCGATCACTGCCACAGTTCCGGATTTCTGACAGCCCACCATATAGCTGGCGTGAGCAAGGCCTTTCTCGTATATCTGGCGGAAGAACATAGTAGGTATCTCGTAGTGGTTCGTTGATAGGGTGCGCACAAAAATGCACCAAGGAACCGAATAGGACGATTGCATCCGATAATTAGTGAATGGAAGTGCGCCCGACCGCGCCCCTGCGTTGTAGTTTTGCACAAACACGTTTTGTAGCCATGGCAATTACCGTACATCAATACACCGAAGAACATCGCTCGGAATGGGAAGCTTTTGTGGCACGTTGCAGCAACGCAACCATGTTTCACCAACAGGCGTTTTTAGACTATCATCCGCAAGGGCGATTTGTGTTTGAGCATCTGATGTTCAGAGAAGACGGACGTTTGGTGGCCGTGCTCCCCGGTGGATTTTTTCATGGCCGTGAGCACGCATACTGGTCTCCGGTTGGCGCCAGCTACGGCGGCTTTTGTGCTCCCGACGCAGACTTTGCCTTAGCACTCCGAGTAGTGGATGCCTTCCTGGAAACCGCTCGTAGCAAGGGCTGGAAGGATGTGTACATAATTCCGCCGCCCATTATTTACAGCAAGCCGATGGCGCAGCACTTCGAGTATGCTATGCTGTACCGCAAGTGCGACTTCGAACTGCATTATATCTCTCATGCCGTGCAGCTGAATGCGGCAGACAATTATCTTGGTGTGTTCGACAAGACTGCTCGCAAAACAATTCACAAGATTCATCGAGAGAAGCGAATTCGTATTGAAGACAGCAACGACTACGAAACATTTCATAGAATTCTTGTAGCCAACAAGGCCAAACACGACGCCAAGCCCACACACTCACTGCAGGAACTGCTACGCCTTCGCGAGCTGATGCCGGATCGCCTGCGATTGATGATGGTGTACGAAGATCAAACACCCATTGCGGGATCGCTGCTGTTTTTTGCCAATGCTCAAGTGGTGTTGTGTTTCTACAACATGCTGTTGTATGAATACGAACACCTGAAGCCCGTGTATTTGATCATGGACGAAACGGTTCGCCGAGCTAAGGAAGAAGGCTACGACTGGGTGGACATTGGGGTGTCTCAGGACACAAAGAGCGACAATCCCATGACACCTTCTCTCGGGCTCATCGAATTCAAAGAGCGCTTCTACTCCCGCGGCATTTTGCGCAGCACCTATCATTTCGGTTTGTAAACACCCGGCGGGTGCAGCGCCCGTAGGCAAGAATACATGCGGCGTTTCGTAAGTTTGCACCGCTATTCACCTCCCGATACAGGGAGAACCTGAACGCACTACTAACCCAGAACTTGCATGAGAGCAATCATTCCGGTTGCGGGATACGGAACACGCTTACGTCCTCATACATACTCTCTTCCCAAAGTGTTGCTGAACGTAGCGGGCAAGCCGATTCTAGGGCATATCCTCGATTCGCTTCTCGCTGAAAATATCACCGATGCCACGATTGTGATTGGCTACATGGGTGATATGATTCGTCAATTCGTGGAGCAGAATTATTCGTTGAATGTTGAGTTTGTTCAGCAGGATCAGCCCTTGGGCCTGGGGCACTCGATATGGTGCGCGCGCGATACTTTCGATACCGAGCCCGTGTTTATCATTTTGGGCGATACCATTTTTGATGTTAACCTGGCGCCGGTGCTTGCGTCCGAGAATAGCATGCTGGGTGTGAAGTACGTGGAAGATCCTCGGCGCTTCGGCGTGGTGGAAAGCTCGGATGGCGTGGTGACGCGCCTTATCGAGAAGCCGGAGAATCCTACCTCGCACATGGCCATCGTGGGCTTGTATCATATTCGCAATAGTTCGCTGCTGAAGAGCACGTTGAACGAGCTGGTAACAAATGATATTCGCACCCGCGGTGAATATCAGCTAACCGATGCATTGCAAATGATGATCGATCGCGGCGAAACGTTTGGAACATTTCCTGTGGAAGGCTGGTACGATTGCGGCAAGCCGGAAACAATGCTCGAAACCAATCGGCATCTGCTGGGTAAGCAGTCTGCCATACCATCTGTGGATGGCTCGGTGATTATTCCGCCGGTGTTCATAGGGCGCTCGGCAGTGGTGGAGCGCAGTGTTATCGGTCCGTACGCTACCGTTGCCGAAGGCGCAACGGTAAAAGATGCTCATATTCGCAACAGTATTGTGAGCAACGGCGCTACGGTAACGGGCACACTCATGGAGGATTCTATCGTGGGGAACAATGCCGTGGTGCGCGGACGCTTCAAGCGATTGAACGTTGGCGACAGCAGCGAGATCAACGACGGCGAGGCCTAACACACGGGTGTTGTATATCTGAATAAACAAACTACATTCCAACTCTTACTTTTTTTTCCATGGCTAATTACTTCTTTACGTCCGAGTCGGTTTCTGAAGGACATCCGGACAAGGTGTGTGATCAAGTATCGGATGCGGTACTTGATGCTGTTTTGAAAGACGATCCCACGGGTCGTGTGGCGTGCGAGTGTTTTGCCAGCACGGGTATGATCGTGGTGGGCGGAGAGATCACAACCTCTACGTATATCGATTTACCCGAGGTGGTTCGCGGTGTGATTCGCGACATCGGCTACACAAAAGCAGAATATCGTTTCGACGCTGATTCATGTGCCGTGATCAATGTGATCAACCGTCAGTCTGCAGATATAGCCATGGGAGTGGATACCGGTGGCGCCGGAGACCAAGGTATGATGTTTGGTTATGCGGTGAATGAAACCAAAGAGCTCATGCCTGCCGCTATCAGCTTTGCACATGATATCGTAAAGCGCCTTGCCACTATCCGTAAAAAGCAACCCAAGCTGATGCCGTATTTGCGTCCGGATGCAAAGAGCCAGGTAACACTTGAGTACAACGACAACAAAGAAATCGTTCGCGTGGATGCCGTGGTGGTATCAACCCAACACGATCCCGGCGTGAAGCAAAAAGCTTTGCGCGATGATGTAATTGAGCATGTTATTTCTAAGTGCATTCCCAAGCACCTGCTGGATAAGAAAACAAAGATCCACGTGAACCCTACAGGACGCTTTATCATTGGCGGACCTCATGGCGACACAGGTCTCACCGGCCGGAAGATCATCGTGGACACCTACGGCGGCAAGGCGCCTCACGGCGGCGGTGCCTTTAGCGGCAAGGACCCGACAAAGGTGGATCGTTCGGCAGCATATGCAGCGCGCCACGTTGCCAAGAACATCGTAGCTGCCGGCATTGCTAAAGAGTGTACTATTCAGGTGAGCTACGCTATCGGTGTGGCACAGCCCACATCGTTGATGGTGGATCTGCACGGATCTGCCGGTGTTCCGGGGCACTTGGTGTCGGACTTCGTATTGAAGAATATCGACATGACACCTCGCGGTATCATGGAGCGCTTGAAACTGCGCCAGCCGATTTATCGCGCGAGCGCTGCCTATGGTCACTTTGGTCGCCCCGAGTTCCCGTGGGAACAAACAGACTTAGTGCCCATGCTGAAAAAGCACTTCGGATAATTGAAAGATAGAGTGCTTCCCTAACAGGAAGAGCATTGGTAATACTCAAAGCATGACGCAAGAAATTTCGTCATGCTTTTTTTATGCGTGATGGTGACGTGCGTTGTGCTCACCACTAAGAATATGGGTAGGTGCGGGATACAAAATGTAATACACTATAGCGCTCAGCAGTGCCGAGAAGAAACACCACACCGACACTATGTAATCATTGTACAGCACATAGGTAATGCCATAAGCAATGGCGGTAGTGATTCCAAATAATGACGCACGCCGCAGCGAGGAAACGAAGTGCGGAATAATTGTGGACACCATGTAGAATATTCCTACGGTAGTGGCGAACTCCATTGGATATCCGTGAACATAGCGTATGTGATAGCCGTCGATCATAGCAGTACCGGGAAAGCTCAACTGACACACCAGAAAATACAGCGAGGTAAGAACACCCACCGCAAGAGTCCATTGCAGCACCTTGCGCCGTTCTGCCTGCGGCTCCATGAGCATGATGGATAGCGGCACCACTGTTGGCCACAGCGTGTGAGCGCAGAAAGAAAACACTGCCGCACACACAGGCACTATCCATCCGTACGAGGAATCCTGCAGGCCCAACCACACAAAGCCCTCGGAAAATTGCTGCACACCAAAGAGCAATGGTATAGCAGCAAACAGTCTGCGATTCCCGGTGCGCACTTTACGCAACGACGCCACACCAATGGCGCTAAGCAACATTCCGGAACCAAAACTTGCTGTAGCAGAGAAGCACATAGGGACCTCCGGGAATAATGAGGGTTGGCGGGAACAATCTTTGTACTCGTGGCAGCAAAGTATGAAAATGAAAAGACCAAGGAAAGGATTTCGCTCATGCGGCTTCTTCGCATGAGCTCTGCTATCCGGCGTTTGCGGTAATTGCAGTAGTTTATGAGCGTAGGTCGTGAATTGATCACACTATTACCGTAACCGTATGAAGCGTCGTGATTTTCTTCGAACATCAGCATTAGCGGCGGCGGCCGTACCCGCCGGAACGAGCTTAGTCAAACAGGCGCCCGCGCAGAACTCGGGTGGTATGGCCACCTCCAACCCCATCGTGCTTTCCACATGGAGCCACGGCATGGATGCCAACGATGCGGCGTGGAAGGTACTGCAAGCCGGGGGCGAGGCGCTGGATGCGGTGGAACAGGGAGTGCGGGTGTCGGAAGCTGATCCGGCTGTAGATAGCGTGGGATATGGCGGCCTGCCCGATCGTGACGGCCGCGTCACTCTTGATGCCTGTATTATGGACGAGCAAAGCCGTGCCGGAAGCGTGGCATGCCTGGAACACATCATGCATCCTATTTCCGTTGCGCGAAAAGTAATGGAGACAACACCTCATGTGATGCTTGTGGGCCAGGGCGCCTTGCGCTTTGCCGAGCAGCATGGTTTTAGGCGTGAGAACCTTCTAACCGACAAGGCGCGCAATGCCTGGGAGGAATGGAAAAAGATGAGCGGCTACACGCCGCCTGCAGGCAGTATCAACAATCACGACACTATAGGCATGATTGCCCGCGATGCCAACGGCAACTTTAGCGGTGCATGCACCACCAGCGGCTTAGCATGGAAGATTCACGGCCGTGTGGGCGATTCGCCTATTATCGGCGCCGGGTTGTTTGTGGACAATAGCGTGGGTGCGGCTTGCGCCACGGGCAAAGGCGAAGCCGTGATTCGCATTGCGGGATCGGCCATTATTGTGGAGCTGATGCGAGCAGGAAAAACACCGCAAGAGGCCTGCGAAGAAGCAGTGGAGCGTATTGTTCACCGTCAGCGTGACTACAAGGATTTCCAAGTGGGATTCATTGCCATGAACACCAAAGGCGATGTGGGTGGCTACAGTATTCACAAGGGATTTCAATATGCGCTTCGCTCGCAGGAACGCCGCGAGCTGATCGATGCGCGTTTCCGAGTGTCCTAATCCGTGTTACGATAACGTAACATTGGCAACATAGCTCATGGTGCCGCAGGTACACGGTAACCTGAACACAAGTATTCATGCGGTGTTCAAGCCGTGTAGCCTTTTTGCCCGGCAGTGTTGCCAAATGGTAACATCGCATGGTTTGGTAGTATCCACGTGTATCACAGAGTTTTGAACGCTGTGTGTAATTAATCTAGAACGTGGATGAAACATCTCCTCCTCGCCGTTGCGCTGTGCGTATTCGGCACGAACCTTGTGGCCAACCCGGCCGATTCCCTTAAACCTCTTACCACGCCGAGTACTGCATCGAGTACCACATCGAGTACCACAACGAGTGCCACACCGAGTACCACACCGAGCGCTCCGGCAGCTGAGAAAAAGTGGTACGACAATATCTCGCTTCGTGGCTACACGCAGTTTAGGTACAACAGATTGCTGGAAACCAATCCAAGTTTGGGCTGCGAGCAATGCGACAGATCTTGGGGCGATAACGGAGGCTTTTTCTTCCGTCGTGTGCGAGTGATCCTGTTTGGACAGATTCATAAAAATGTCTACCTGTATCTGCAGCCCGATTTGGCAAGTACCGCAGCCACCGACAGAAACAACTTTGCACAGATTCGCGACGCGTACATTGATGTGGGAGTAGACGAGAGTAACGAGTTTCGTTTTCGTATAGGTCAAAGTAAGATGCCATTCGGCTTCGAGAACTTACAATCAAGCCAGAACCGTGCACCGTTGGACCGTGTTGATGCGTTGAACAGCGGTCTGCCTAACGAGCGCGAAACAGGCGTTGTATTCTACTGGGCACCAAAGGCAACACGCGCTATGTTCTCGAACCTGGTTCGATCGGGCTTGAAGGGAAGCGGCGACTACGGTGTGTTGGGTTTGGGTGTGTACAACGGCCAAGTGGTGAACACCAATGAAGCAAACGATCAATTGCACTGGGTGGCTCGACTTTCTTATCCCATGGAAATTGGCGATCAGATTGTAGAAGCCGGCGTGCAGAAATACAAGGGCATGTTTGTACTTACCAAAGCGAATTTGAGCACCGGCGTGAAGTACAAATCTGATCTTCAATATCTGGACGAACGTACGGCTGCTTCGTTCATCTTGTATCCTAAACCCTTTGGCTTACAAGCCGAATACAACGTGGGCAAAGGTCCCGAGTTCAATCCTGTTACCGACTCTATAGAAACTCGCTCGTTAAGAGGCGGCTACCTCATGGCTCTGTATCAGTTTAGTTACGACCACAATAACTTCACCGCGTTTGTTCGTGCCCAAACCTACGACGGCGGCAAAAAGGCAGAGAAAGATGCGCGCAGCTACTCCGTGCGCGAACTAGAGATTGGACTGGAATGGCAGCCTGTGCCGGCGTTCGAGCTGGTAGCCATGTACACCATGTCCAGCCGCCGCTACGAGGATTTTGCTTTGCAAAGCAACACCCAAAAAGGCAATCTTCTCCGCTTGCAGGCACAGGTGAATTACTAATTAACGGTGGCCACGCGGAATCGTGTAGCTAGGAGTGAGACATATCTTCGGAATGAGTAATGGCGCGGTTTTCGGAAACCTGTTAGGGGGCCGGCGGCGGCGCCATTGCAGTTGTTAGATACATCTGCCAAGGGCTGTGAGTTTATAGTCGCAGGGTCTCCGACTCCATTCCGTGCGTTAGACCGCTTGGTCAGTTGACGACAACCGGAACTACCCGCGTTGTACTGCGGTTATCAATGTGAATAAAATAAACACCCGAAGGGTGACCGGTGAAATCCACCGTCAATAAACCTGCGTGCTCTTGCAACGGAGACAGTTCGATCGTAACACCACGCTCATAAGCGGAAACCTGATTCCCAAGAGCGTCGTAAACAGATATGACCATCTCGTCTATTGTGAATCCGGCTTCCCATGAAACCGTGGTCGATACCCTTCCTCGCGTAGGTATAGGAAATGGCGGTAAATGTAAACAGAGGTCTTGTTTCTCCGTGTGAACCGAGACGGTACGCGACGAATCATCGAATAGTAAAATATGTGTCTTGTAAATGTCGAAGATGTCCCGAGTCTTGTATTCACCGGTCACTGCAAAGCCCTCTCTCGGTTTCATCGCGAACAAGCCCGCGAGTATCCGAGTGCTATCCCACGGTATGAGATCCTCGATCCTCTTAGATTCCCAACGAGTCGATGCCCCCTCGAAAACGTTCGTCGACATCAAGCTGAAGCCTGAGCCTGCGGTAATAAAACGATCGTCCAACGACAGGAAGATGCTCCTGTTTATCGGACTAAGCTGTCTGAACGGAAGAACGAGTGTATCAAAGTTCTTTGAGTCGATCGAGTAAAGAAGCAGTCGGGATGAGCCCGCGTATGATACCACATGACGACCAACGGCACACATTGGCTGGAAGCTTTGAACCAAGGCGTTAAATCGGCCTCCGGAGATGTAATATTCATTCGGGAACGGGAATGCGACAGGAATCGAGTCCCACGATGCACCATCATCAATCGAGCGATACAATGCATATCTAGGGAACTCGACGTCCTTCAAATCCGGCTTAGATGCGTAATCGAGTCTGTTCATCCCGTACAGATACAACTGACTATCTACGGCAATGATGGACCGGATTCTCCGCACTGGTATTATGACTGTATCTATGAGTCTATAGTTTGTATCAATTCGCAATACGATACTATAGGGTAGCCGAACCGCATTTCCTTTCGAATCCAATTGAGTTGGTGTGCCGCAAACAATAAAGACATTACCTGACTTTACTACTCTCTGAACATCCCTGTCGACAAGTCGGTACTTATCTCGAGATACGGAGTCCTGCCTAAAAACATTAAGCAGAGGAATCATACCTATAGGGACATACGTTTCTCCATTATCTCTGGTTTCAAAGACATTCGAATCGAGTTCCTTACCTGTGGCAAGTATGACACAACCCTTTCCGTTTTCGGAATAATCTGCAAATACGATACCTGAATTGATGAACTGCGGGTAAAATGCGTATCGTTGCGGAAGGATTGTCACACCTCCGTTATCGGTTTTATACCATGCACCATTACCGCCCGGCATATGCATGGTTTCAGCATTAACTCTTTTGAACCAGACGGACGACCCCTGTTGATCCATGGGGAAATACGATACAAAGTCCCAGTATTTACCGTTGTTACTGCTTCGGACTATGCAATGGTTGTCTCCTGCTCCTATTATCACATTACTGTCTAGTCTCACGAATGAAACTAGACGTTGATCAGATGCAACCGTATAGCGACGAAGAGCGGTATCGGCCGGATTCAGTGTAGTCACCTGGCTTGAGTGCCGCAAAGCGACATACTCGAACATGAGGAATTGTTGGGACACTGCGCGATTAAGAGTGTCCGGTGCCGGTATAGGCACCCGCCTGACTACATACTTGTTGCGTAAGGCCACTATCTCACTATCGCTTATAGCTTTAAAATTCGCTATTCCAGACCATTGATTCCATCCAACCTGATTGTTTAAGTGATAACGCCACGAGATTCCATAATCCGATGATGTCACGACAGTATAGTACTCATCGTTCGTGCTTGAAGATCCCTGTTGCACATATGCGGCAGCAACGAAAAGTGTGTTGGCGAAAGCTTGCAAGCCGACGATTTTTTGGCAAGAAATGCAAAACGAAGTAAGAATATCCGATGAAGTTACTGCTCTCGAATCTAGATCCAAACTGATGACACGTTTCTCATCTTGTATCCAATGAAGAGTTCCTCGAGCTGTAACGGCAAGAGAGCCGGGTGCAGTTGAGCTGTCCAATGCCAATACGACAACAGGAGTGAGAACCGACGATAAGCTGGCAGAGAGTATACTCTTACGTGTCAATATGTATATCGAATCGCCGTGATGACCAAGGTCGATTCCTCCGGCCAAGGGTGTACTGTTCCATGTTTTTGCGTTGTCGACTGAGATAAAAAGAGCAGACTGAGTGAGCGCCACATACGTATACCCAAGAGTATCTATTCGTAGAATCACATGCTCATTCCCAAGCGATACTCTTTTCCACGACAGGCCCTTATCTGTAGATCTAGCCATGATTCCGTGGGTTCCGTAACACAACACTGATGATCCGTTCGATACCACTCCTTTGTAATCAGTCGTGCAGTAACGAAGTGATTGTAAGGGCGATTCCGACGCGAAGACAGCGCCTTCCGTTAACACAAGACAAATGAACATGGTCAGTACAAACGACATGATCAGATGCAGAGTGTGTAAAAACATGACATATAATGATCGATTCATATTGGGTACCTACTTTAGAACTCGTGATTCGCGTCAGTGTTTTTAAATCAATAAAATGATTTCAGAGGAACAGCGGGTGTCATATAACCTACATATAACCTAACTGTTCAGAGCAGAAGCAACATACAAAGTATGTGCATCAAAACATCCCCCATTTACGGTATTTCGTCATCACGATACTTCTTTGCAAAGCAACACCCAAAAAGGTAATCTTCTCCGCTTGCAGGCACAGGTGAATTACTAATTCACGGTGGCCACACGGAATCGTGTAGCTACGAGTGAGACATATCTTCGGAATGAGTAATGGCGCGGTTGTCGGAAACCTGTTAGGGGGCCGGCGGCGGCGCCATTGCCATGAGAATCTTCATCAGATCGCTTTGAAACATGCCCATGGTCTGCTTCATAAAGTACGCTATGAGCGGCATGGTTGCAAACAAGGCAAGCACACCCACAATAATCTTGAGGTGCATGGACAGCGAGAAGATATTCATCTGTGGCGCCACGCGTGCAAGGAGCGCCAAGGATAGGTTGGTAAGAAAGATTGCA
>JBKCNS010000007.1:0-40731 GCA_046297095.1 Kapaibacterium sp. (SeqCode)
CTTCACACCGTTCGTTCGAACATTGGCTTTGTGCCCCAGGATATAGTGTTGTTCGGTTCCACTATTGAAGAGAACATCCGGTACGGTAACGTGCATGCAACGGAAGCCGAGGTTCGTGAGGCAGCCACTATGGCCTATGCCACGGAATTCATCGACAAAATGCCCGAAGGCATGGCAACAATTGTAGGTGAACGCGGAGTGAAGCTTTCCGGCGGACAGCGTCAACGCATTGCCATAGCAAGGGCTTTACTGAAGAACCCGCCCATCTTGATTCTCGATGAAGCGACGTCGTCGCTGGACTCGCAGTCTGAGTTCTACATCCAGCAAGCGCTCGAACATTTGATGAGCGGCCGAACAACAATCATAATCGCACATCGTTTATCAACCATACGGCGATGCGATACAATCTTTGTATTCGACAATGGCACCGTGGCTGAACAAGGCACGCACGACGAGCTCATTGCCAATAGCAGTAGTCTGTATGCGCGGCTGTGCCGTTTGCAGTTCGGTGATAAGGATGAAGTAACGCCGGATGGTTCTGGCTCCGGATCCGTCGGTTAGGCCTGAAATCCATGCGGAATAGGCACCTCCGGACGTGCCGTGTGGGTTGCGTAGTTTATCACGGCACGTTTCTGTATGTTTATGGGTGGTGTAGTAACTGTCAACATGGCGTAATACTCACGTGTATTTTTGCAACAGGAGTCGGGGCTTTTTCTACGATTCGTTCATCGATTACAAAACAGATCAATTCACCATTTTCTTTTTCACTAACGAGTTTACTCTATGAGATATCTACTTCTTTGCGCATGTGCAGCCGCATTACTTGCAATGCAAGCGTGTAACAGCAGTTCGACCCCGACAGCGGAGCCGCCGAACTATTTCAAAGGTTTGGGAACCGTGGGTTCGTATTGGGTGTACGAAAACTATGAGATCGATACAAACGGGGTTACACAGTCTACGTTTTACCTGGACTCTACCTGGGTAGCGGGTATTTCTGTAGTGGATGGTCGGAATGCTTCCATCTTGGTGTCGCAAAGCACGATAGATGGTGTAGTCAACACCGACACCACTCGTATCGCTCGTGACAGTAATAAACTGTATGCGTACATTAATCCTGCGGAAAACCCACTACTACCGGATCAAAACCAAAGCAGTTGGGTGCTTGTGGCTCACCTCGATACATCTGCCACATGGAATGCATTCAACCCTATTGCGTTAAAGCAGGACTTGGATTTTGGTGGAACTGCCGTGAGCATCGATATCAAGATAGAAGGTATCATCAGCACCAAAGGAGACACCGCCTTCACTGCGGCAAATGGCGTAAAGTATACGACGAAGAACTTTGGATTGCTTCCCAAGATTACCGGTAAGATCACGCCCAAGGCTACACCGTTCTTTTCCTTCCCGTTGTCTTCATCAGGAGGAGAACAGCGTCAGTTTTTTGCTGATGGCGTAGGATTGGTTGGAGAAAGAGCAGAACCGTCGGTGTTCAACATTGGCGATGGTACATTGGTGCCTCCGCAGAAACAACCCGGCTCGCTGCGTAAACTTCTTCGCTATAGCGTGAAGTAGCACCCATTGATTGTGTAGCCGAAACGCAGAAAAAAAAAAACGGAGTCGCGATTGAATCGCGGCTCCGTTTTTTGTTGTTCTACTCTGCATAAAGGCTTGAAAACTCGCTTCAGCAGACAAAGTCTATGAAGTTACTGAGCTGCCTGCACGTGCGCCATAAAGTCCTGCGCAAATCTGGGGTAATACTGCGCCAGCAACTCTTCCACGCGCTCCTGACTTTTCGAGGCAATGATCAAACCGGCATAGCCCTTTTTGTTCTGTACCCATTTGATCTCCGGATCGTTGTAGGCACTCATGTCGGGAAACTCTTGCTTGGCAAGAGTAAAGATCCCGCCGCCATACAACGGCTTTGCTTTTGTTGGTACATAAGCATCGCTCAACTCAATGCGGGCCCACTCATGCCACATGCACACGCCGGTGGCATGCCATACCACATCAGGAATACGCGCGCCGCCCACACGGCACCCGGCCTCAAGAAAATAGATGGAGCCATCGGCGTGAGACTTGATATACTCGATATGAGTAGCGCCGTGTTTTAATCCAAAGCTCTTGATGAGGTGCGCGTTCACCTGCCGCAGTGCTTTATCGTCGGCGCTTCCCTTCTTGATCATTCTGGTGGTGAAGATTCCTCCGGAAGTGTTCAGATCGAGCATGGGAATACCATACTTACTTACGCCGGCGAATACTACTTTGTAATCGTTCACAACACTATCTACGTGATACACATCGCCGGGTATGTATTGCTCAAGTAAGTACGAGGTTTGTTTGTCTCCAAGCTTTTCAAGCTCGCTCCATAGTTCATCGGCGTGAAAGATCTTCTTCACCTTTGCACTCGATGCTCCCATACGCGGCTTCAAGACCCACGGAGAAGGAGTACTCTCCATCCATTCCTTGATATCGGGATGATGCAGTATGCGAGTAAATGCCGGCACCTTGATGCTTTCGTCCCGAGCTTTCAAGCGCATGGCAAGCTTATCGCGGAAGTAGCGCGCAGTAGTCTCGCCCATGCCGGGAATGCGGAGGTGCTCTCGCAGCGCCGCTGCTACTTCGATGTCGAATTCACCAAGCCCGATGATCTTATCAAACTTTATGGTGCGGGACAAAAAGCCCACCACATTGCGCACGGTTTTCTCGTCGTACAAATCCGGCACGGCATAGACATCCGTTAGATACTCACGCTCCCATGCCTCCTTCAAATACTTCTCTTCAGTAAGAAGATAGACGTTCCATCCCAGGCGTGATGCCTCCGAGATAAAGGGCCTGCCGAACAATGCTCCGGCTATGCACAACACTGATTTCTTTTCCATGATGTTCGCTACAAATGATCAGGTAAAAAGGGCTTGAGGTTTGTGATTCTTCGTGATGCTTCTGATAGATATTCGTAATTGGTGGGCGTGGCTACCGCGTTCAACGCGCCGCATAGTCAAACTCGTTCAACCCGTTCCATGCACGTAAGGCATCGGCAAAAGTGCTTCTCCAATTACCCCATGTGTGACCTTGAGCATATTCAAAGTACGATACGTCGGCTCCCAAAGCGCGCAACCGTTGCACCATAAGCGAGGCCAAATCTTTGGCATCACAGATAGTACCGGTTTGCACCACGAAACGAATGTGCTCAGCATTCATCAAGTACTCCGACCGGAAAATCTCGCCCTTGTTCCACCAATACGACGGCGATTGTGCAAGTACGGTTCCGAAACATGAACTGTGTCGCAGCCCGGTTTTCGTGGCAAGTAATCCTCCTAAAGATGCTCCGCACACCGCAATGCGATGCGGTTGCTCGGAGATACGCACACCGTGATCGGCAAAGATCTTGCGCGCCTGCGGAAGGACCTCGTGAGCGCAAAAGTCTATGTACGCGTCGCTGGAAGCGTACTCTTCGTTTCTGTTTCCGGGAGACAAAAACACAGCAGCGGTCGATTGGATTGAGCCGGCGGCATGAAGGTTATCAAGGATAGTGGCGAACTTGCCCAAGCGCAATGCCTCTGCGCCATCGTGCACCAATACCAAAGAGACCTCATTAAGCTGTGCGTCAGCGTCAGTAGCAATGGTAGACCCAGTATCAATGGTAGAGCCAACATCAATAGTATCGCGCTGAGTGATGCGATCTATCACAGCGGCCGGTAAATACAAAAACCCCTCACGTTCATGTTCTAGAGAGTGCCCTTGAAACATCGTGCGGATGATTGTTCCCGCGGGTGCGTTTGGATGTTCAACGGAGTGAGAGTTGTCTGCGTACAAGGGCATCATGAACTCTGTATTCAAACCGAAGCCCTCGGCCTGCACCCGATCGTTACCGGGATCATTCACCCATGCTCCATCCACGATAAACTTGTACTGCAACCGGGCATCTGCAGGGAACTGCAGAATAGAGTAGAACAGATCCGTGTGTTCTATACGCTGCAAGTGCGTAGCGGGCTGCCAATAGGTCCAGTCGCCCACTAACGAAACATGCTGCGCCGGTCCGTGATACAAGAAGATTGCGTGGTCGCCGTAAATAAGCGGCAATGATTGCTCACGCCGCAAATGCTCGTAGAGTTCCAGTGCTGCATGACGGCGCGTATCGGCATGGTGTTCTGCCAATAGATGAAAAAGCATGTCTTCGCGAGAGGCCGTAAGCTGCATGGTACACTCGTTGTGGTTGCCGGCAAATTTACTCAATAGCTAGAGAGCTGTGGTTCTCTGAAGCTACCTTGAAACTACTTTGAAGTTACCATGTTTAGCTGCATAAAGAGTTTAGATAGATGTGAGAAGTGCAGTAGTCTTGAAAACGTTCGTTGCTTGAATCAACTGCATGATCTTTTCCTGCAGGCTTTTTCCATTTTTGTTTTGGCTACTCGCAGCCAAGTATTAAGTTTGCAATCCGTTTCAAGCCACGGGGCTTATAGCTCAGCTTGGGAGAGCGCTTGAATGGCATTCAAGAGGTCAGGGGTTCGATCCCCCTTAAGTCCACTTGTAGTTCTTCACAGAACGAACATAGAAATCTAGGAATCGTAGCTCAGTTTGGTTAGAGCGCTGCCCTGTCAAGGCAGAGGTCGCGGGTTCGAGCCCCGTCGGTTCCGCAGTAAAAGCCCTCTTCGCGAGGGCTTTTTTGTTTTAGAGCACAAGGTATTATTAGGCCAAGAGTCGGGCTCGTAGTTACGGCGATGTTACGGCGATGTTAGGGCAATGGTACGGCAATGTCCGCGCTCTTAAATCCGACTATCTGCCTGATCAACGGCGCTGTGTTCGCCCCCTGTATGTTCGTATGTTCGCATCCACGTATGCATTTAACTCGCTTCGTACTTTGCTCCGGCTCATCTCATCGTAGCTCCGCCACTCATGGCAGTGCCGTGCGGGCCACCTTTACGTTTGTGCTTTTGGCTGTTGTAGTATTGATCATAGTAGCCGGCGGATGTGCGCGCCCTAGTCGCAAAGCAACAACGCGTGAAGGTAAAGGCGGCATTCGCGTAGGAGGGATGTACCGCGTGAATATGCTGCGCGGAAATCCTAGCGGCCTGGATCCGGTAATTATCACCTCGAAGCTAGCCGACGACATCGCTATGCAGATTTTCGACCGACTGATTACCTTCGATTCCAATCTTGTTGTGCAGCCCGAGCTGGCCACCTCGTGGGATATCTCCGGCGATGGCTTGCGCTACACCTTTCACCTTCGAAGCGACGTAAAGTTCCACAACAATGTATGCTTCCCTTCAGGCATTGGCCGAAAACTCGTTGCATCCGACGTTAGTTATTCACTGTCTCGCTGTTGCGACACCAGGGCCCGCAGTGCTGCCTTCTGGGTGTTCAAGGACAAGGTGCTTGGTGCTAACGAGGCATTTGAACGTTCACGAAGTCTGGATGCCGGCGTTGCTCTTACTGTTCGAGGCATCCAAGCCCCCAACGATTCCACCGTGATCATTACTTTGACTCGTCCCTATTCGCCCTTTCTTTTGCAACTCTCCAACGCACTTGGATGCGTGGTTCCTGCCGAGGCAGTGAACTATTACGGAAAGGATTTCTTCCGTCATCCGGTGGGAAGCGGACCCTTTCGCTTTGTGTCGTGGAAAGATGATCACGAGTTGGTTCTGGAGCGCAACCCGGAGTACTGGGAAGTTGATGCATCGGGCAATAGACTTCCCTACCTCGACACCATTCGTTTCTCTTTTATCACCGACGACAAAGTTCAGTTTCAGGAATTCGTGGCGGGCAACCTGGAAGAGTCGTTTTCTATACCCAACGAGATATTCCCGGTACTCTTCAATATCGAAACGAAGCAACCGCGCAAGGCATTTCCGTTTGTGATTCAACAACGGCCTGCCATGCTCACGTGGTTTATCGATTTTCTTTGCACTCGTCCGCCCTTTGATAATGCCGATGTGCGTAGAGCTTTTTCCTATGCCGTAGACCGTGAGAAACTTGTGCGATACGTTCTACGAAATGCACCCTATTCAGCGGCCAACTATGGTATCACGCCACCGGTAATGGCCGGTTATAATACCACGGCTATTCAGGGTATAAGCTTCAAAGAAGAAACGGCCCGCGAGTACCTTCGAAAAGCCGGATATCCCGACGGCAAAGGATTTCCCGAGGTGACATTGTCGGTGTATCCCGAGCCAAGGTTACTGCAAACAGCTGAAGCTGTTCAAGCAATGCTTGCTCAAACTTTGAATGTTAAGATAAAGCTGCAAGTAATTCAATTTGCTCAGCTTCTGGACATGGCAGAGGCCGGTAAACTCAGTATGTGGGGTACCAGATGGTACGGCGATTACCCCGATGTGGAGAATTATCTTTCTCTTCTTGATGGCAGCTTGGTGCCAACGGATTCAACTCAACCCAGTTATCCGAACAGCACACGCTACAACAACAACTCTATGAATACCCTGCTTGCGAAGGCCGTTGCAACGGTGGATGACTCCACACGCTTGAAACTCTATACGGAAGCAGAGAAGATTGCCACAGCCGATGCGCCCTGTCTCTTGCTTTTTTACGAGATGCACTACCGGCTTTTGCAGCCGCATGTTCGTAATTATCCGTTGGACGCAATGAACCGGATGTACCTTAAGCGCGTGTGGTTCTCATGGTAGAGAATTCCGGACACAAATCCACACAGCTACTGGATGCTCTGCACAACGAGCAAGGTGCACTGAACGCAGCCGCAGAGCTTCTTCGGGCCGGCGAGCTCGTGGCCTTTCCCACCGAAACCGTTTATGGCTTGGGCGCTAGAGTAAACGACCCGGACATGATTCGGCAGATATATGCCGCAAAAGGCCGACCACAGGACAACCCGCTAATCGTCCATGTGGCGCATCGATCCCAGATTGATAAACTTGTTGAGCACATCCCCGGCGCTGCGACCAGGCTCATGGATGCTTTTTTTCCGGGACCACTTACGCTTGTGCTTCCTAAATCTGCGGCGGTGCCGGACATCGTCACAGCCGGCTTGCCGGGCGTGGCCGTACGAATGCCCGATCACGAAATTGCGCGCGCGTTGATTACGGCCGTGGGAGTGCCGCTTGTTGCTCCATCAGCCAATTCTTCCGGTCGGCCCAGCCCAACTAAGGCAGCGCATGTACTGCACGACTTGCAGGGTCGCATAGCTGCCGTGCTGGACGGCGGACCGTGCAGAGAGGGCTTGGAATCTACGGTAGTGAGCTTTATGCATCCAAAGCCGGTGCTGTTGCGGCCGGGAGTTGTGAGAGCGGAAACACTAACAGACATTCTGGGAGAGCAGATCCTTCTTGCGGATCGTTTGCAGAGCCATAGGCCTGAGTCCCCCGGCATGAAGTACAAACATTACGCTCCAAGCATACCGGTGATTGTGGTGGGACCCAGTGAGTGGCGTGATGCCATTAGCGAGAACTCCTATGTTCTGTGTGGTATCGACGTAATTCTGCCTGTGCCATCACATTCACTGGATGCTCCGGGCTATTATCATCATCTGCGTGAGGCCGAGCGATTAGGATACCAACGCGTGGTAGTGGTGTGTACACCGCAGGTGGAACAAAACCCGGCACTGATGGAGAGAATTCGCAAATCATCGAACAGCGATCATTATTCGTCGTAACACTTGCTATGAACTGGTAATTTTATCGCAAAGAAAATTACCCGCAGCTACAGCTCAAAGCCTCAGAATTGAATAGTTATGTCGATAACTGGTGTCAGTTCGATGGATGGTACCAGATGGGATTTTTTACAGTGTGGTCGCTGAAGAGACAACATTCAGTATTTTCGACCCGCTCATAGCACAAGGACCGGAATTTATTCTATGCAAGAAGCAACGTTAACGATCAGAAACAGAGCAGGTGTTCACACCCGGCCGGCTGCCATGATCGTCAAGCTCGCCGCCCAATTCAAGTGTGATATCTTCCTTACAGGAGACAACAACCTTCGTATCAATGCCAAGAGTATCATTGGCGTGATGACGTTGGCCGCAGGCCAAGGTTCCGCACTCACCCTTACCACAGATGGTCCCGATGAACACGACGCCCTAGTGAAAATTCGCGATCTCTTTGAATCCGGTTTTGGTGAACAAGTTTGATTGTTCCAACCATCGCATGTGAACCATCGAACTCCGGGTTGCTTTCAACAGTCATTTAGACTATTTTAGACCCAAAACCACCGAGCGCTTCCCTCCATGAATCAGTCCATTCCGGAATCATCCGCACACGCGGCCGAATCTCATTCGGAGTCTGCTGATACGGAGTTAAGCTTTAGAGGAATTCCCGGATCACCCGGCATAGCTATTGCCACGTGTTACGTCATTAGCGCAGAGACTTCCGACCTAAGTGCACAGGGCACCATTCCCGGTGATGAGCGCGAGCAAGAGCACACCAAGTACTCCGACGCCGTTACTGCATGTATAGACAACCTCCACTCCACCTATTTACTAGCCGAAAAAGAGATTGGTAATGTGGCCTCTATTCTGGAGACCTACGAGCTCATTCTTAACGACATAACCATCAACGAGGGCATTCGATCCAGAATCAACGAGGGCTACTCCGCCGAGCAGGCAGTAAGTGCCGAGTATGATGAAAAGCGAATGTTGTTCGTAGGCATGAAGGACGAAATGCTTCGCGAACGAGCGGTGGATATTGATAATGTAAAAGAACGAATCCTGCTTGCACTTCGGCGCCGTCTTATCAAGCACTCTTTCGCCGACAACGTGATCGTAGTAGCACCATCGGTGATACCGCACGATGTAGTGCTGTTCAGTGATCAAGGCGTGCGAGGCGTGGTCACGGAGATGGGTGGTTTAACCTCCCATGCATGTATACTCGCCCGCTCGTTGAGTTTGCCGGCGGTGATCGGAGTAAAAAATGTTACCGCGCATGTGAACGGCGGCAGCACGGTGATAGTGGATGGCAACGAAGGAGTACTCATTGTTCATCCCAGCAATGAAACCTTAGAACGATACAGAGCCAAGGTTTCTGAACAGCAGCGCATACGCGAGGAATACGCCGGCACCGTACACGTAGAGGCCACCACAAACGATGGTCATCGAGTGCGCGTTCTTGCTAATGTTGATTCACCGGACGAAGTATCTGATGCCATGCGAATGGGCGCCGAAGGTATAGGCCTGGTGCGCACGGAAATGCTCATGATACGTTTAGACAGATTGCCTACCGAAGACGAACAGGTGGAATGGTACTCTGCAATAGCAGAGCGAGCATATCCCAAAACAGTTACCTTTAGGGCCTTTGATATCGGCACCGATAAATATGTAAGCGGACTTCCCCAGGAACGAAATCCTGCGCTGGGCATTCGCGGAATTCGCTACCTGCTACAACGATCGGATGTGTTTCGCACGCAGGTGCGAGCCATTCTTCGAGCATCACATCTGCGCAATGTGCAGTTCATGCTTCCCATGATCAGCGGCATCAGCGAGATTGAGGACACGTTGCTACTCATCGCGTATTCCAAAGAAGAACTGCATGCACAAGGCCTTTCCTTCGATCCCTCGCTGAATGTTGGCATGATGATCGAAACACCATCGTCGGCATTATTAGCAGATCACTTTGCTGCCCGCTTACAGTTCTTCAGTATTGGCTCCAACGACCTCACCCAATATGTGCTTGCTGCCGATCGAGGCAGCGACTTGGTAAGCGGCACCTACGATTCTTTTCACCCGGCGGTGCTTCGTATCATGAAGACAGCTGTGGATGCTGCACATACTGCCGGCATCCCTATCACGCTTTGCGGCGAGTTCGGAAGCCATTCGGCATCCACCGACCTGCTGGTTGGAATGGGCGTCGACGGCATCAGCGTATCCGCGCAGCTTATACCCGAATTGAAGAATAGAATTCTTAGTTCCTCACATTCGGAATCATTGCGGATTTTTGAGACCGCTTCACGGTGCGCGCGTCCCAGCGATGTGCGTAAAACCGTGGATGTTATTCAAGGTAATTTTTCACGTTAATACATACACCCCATGAGCAAGATCGCTTCACTCGCACGTATATCGGTTGTTAATGCCACCTTTTATGCCTATCACGGCGTGAATGCTCAAGAGAAAGAACTGGGTGGCCAGTATCAGGTAGATGTGGACGTTGCCTACGACTCCACATCGGCAGTGATGTCCGACGACGTCAACAGCGCCGTGAACTACGAAGAGATTCTTTTTTGTGTGAATGAGGTAATGAGCGCCGAGTCCGTGAATTTGATCGAGACCTTGGTATACGAGATTCTCACCTCTATCATGGACAAGTTCAGTGCAATAGAGGAGGCCACCGTGCGTGTACGCAAGGTAAATGCACCGGTACGCTCCCTTGTTGATGCAGTGGAATGCGAGCAGACCATGCAACGCGTAACTCCGCACGCATAATGATAACTGTTCCGGTGTTATTCTCTCTTGGCGCGAATCTGGGAAACAGAAAAGAGACCTTACAGAAGGCTGTTGAATTGCTTGTGGCGCGCGTGCTCCAAGGTGATGCGCGCATATCTCGCATGTACCAAACCGAGCCGGTAGGTTTTACTGAGCAGCCGGAGTTTCTGAACATGTGCGTGTATTGCATGAGCACACTGACTGCTCCGCAGATACGCACGGAGCTTCGCTCCATAGAACTCCTGTGCGGCAGAGTTGAGCGGCCGCGGTGGCACGAGCGTGAAATCGACATCGATATACTTTTGTACGGTAACGAGATTATCAACAGTGACGAGTTGCAGATTCCCCATCCCAGAATGAGCAATCGCAGGTTTGTTCTGATACCCGCAGCAGACATCGCCCCGGGCCTTGTACACCCTGAGAATGGCCTAACCATTAGCTCGATGCTTGATCAATGCACCGACACAGCTCAGGTTCATGTATGGCAGGAAGAATAGAATTGGGCTGTAACGTCAAGAGCGTACCTTTGAGTAAGTAGAGCCACACACACAACACATGCATATTCCGGAACACATAGTGGAGGAAGTACGCCACCGCAGCGATATTGTCGAGGTGGTAGGCGAGCATGTTCGTTTGCAAAAACGTGGTAAGAACTTTCTTGGTCTCTGCCCTTTTCACACGGAAAAAACTCCATCGTTCAATGTAAATCCCGAGCTGGGGATTTATAAGTGCTTTGGATGCGGCAAGAGCGGAAGCGTGATCAACTTCGTGATGGACCATAACAGTCTTTCCTTTCCCGAAGCCGTGCGTATGCTGGCACGCCGCGCAGGGATTGTGATCGACGACGATCAACGCTCCGATGCCGAGAAAGAGGAATTCTCCCGCTCCGATGCAGCTCATAGAGCACTAGGTTCGGCAGTGGAGTTTTACGAGACGCAGCTGCACAAAGCCGAAGGTAAAGTGGCGTTGCGGTACCTGAACGGTCGTGGTTTTGACGAACATATGATTCACGCTTTTCATTGCGGATACTCACCCGATGATTGGCAGGCTACGAGTGTGGAACTGCTGCGCCAAGGATTTACCGAGCAAGCTCTTGAAGATGCGGGCTTGATTATTCGGCGCGATGATGGCGGTATGTACGACCGTTTTCGCGGAAGGTTGATGTTCCCCATTCACGATGCCATGGGCCGCGTAGCCGGCTTCGGTGCGCGCGTGCTTCAAGCCGATAGTTCAGCTGCTAAGTATGTGAACTCGCCGCAGTCCAAAGTGTACGACAAGAGTCGAATCGTTTACGGATTGTATCAAGCCAAGAACGAAATCCGTAAGCAAGACAAGGCACTGCTCACCGAAGGCTATGCCGATACTATTTCCTTGCATCAGTTTGGTTTTGGCAATGCCGTGGCATCGTCGGGCACAGCGCTTACTTCGGAGCAGCTGAAGCTTATCGCGCGGTATTCAAAGAATATCACTATCGCCTACGATGGCGACGACGCTGGAATCAACGCAACCATGCGGGCAATAGAGATAGCCGTTCCTTTGGGCTTTGATGTGTCGGTGATCAGCTTGCCGAACAAAGAGGATCCCGATACCTATGTGCGCAACCATGGAGCAGATGCCTTTGCCCGGCGGCTGCGCGAGGCCAAGCATTTTCTGGACTACATGGCGGAGAGATTTAAAGAACTCGGCCGTCTGTCTTCACCTAAAGGAACTGCCGAAGCCGTACGCGAACTTGTCAAATTGATCTCCGGTGTGGATGATGTTTTACAACGCGAGTTTTTGCTGAGGTCGTTGGCATCAAAATTTGCCATGCGCGAAGAAATGCTTCATGCGGAGATGGCCCACATCAAGGGTACATCGCAACGCGTTGTAGGCAAAACGAGCCGCGGTTCCGAATCGTTGCCACGAACCGAGCAGTCTCAGGCATCTCCTCTCTCAAGACGCGCAGAGTCCGGCATCGGTGCAGAAGAGAAAGTATTGTTGCTATGTGCATTGCGTTCACCGGAAGCACTGCGAGCAATGGAATCTGAATTCGGCATCGACGAAGAGCTCTTTATCAGTGAATCCGGGAAGAAGATTTTTTCGGCGCTGCGTCATGCCATCCACAATGGGTTGGACCAACGATCCATAGTCACGGAGTCTGATGCTCTGGGCGATGAAGAGCGCGCATTCATTACTGATTTGTTGTTCAACGATCGGCATCCCAGCGAGCGTTGGATGGATTTCAATGTAGAAGTGAAGCAAACAGACTTCCGCAGAGTGATAGCCGATGCGGTACTTCGTATTCATCTTCGCAGAGTTACCGCTGAGCTACAGGAAGTAAAAGAAGCAATACGTGCCTCCGAGAGCGAGGAGCTTCTGATTCGTTTTACCGAACTCAATAAGCAGCGCCAGGAATTAGAAAACGAAATGCGTCAAGTGGATGTTCATAACCCGGAACAGGAAGAGTGAGAATTTGAAGAGATGGATGCGCAGTGAGGATCACAACGAACGCAATACACACAATCAATTACAGGAACAAAATCATGACTTTCACCGGCACCGCCACGGCACTTATAACGCCGTTTCATAACGATGGCAGTATCGACTTTGAATCACTGGGCGCGTTAATCGATACGCAGATTGCCGGTGGTATCGAGGGTGTGGTACCTTGCGGCTCCACGGGCGAGTCTGCCACCATGAGTCACGACGAAAAGCTCCGTGTGATAGAGTTTAGTGTGCAACGCGTGGCTGGTAGAGCCCGAGTGATCGCAGGCACGGGGTCCAACGATACGAGTGCTACCATCGCACTCACTCGCGAAGCCATTGCCCTGGGAGCCGATGCCGTGCTCCTTGTAGCACCATATTACAACAAGCCCACTCAAGAAGGGCATTTTCGCCACTACGCTGCCATTGCCGATGCCACGGATATTCCCATGATCATCTACAACGTGCCGGGGCGCACCGGCTCGAACATGACGGCCGAAACGCAACTGCGTATCGCCGAACATTCCACTAGGGTGATTGCAACAAAAGAGGCCTCGGCAAACCTGGAGCAAATGCAGGAGATCATCCGCTCAGCGCCATCACATTTTTCCTTGTTGAGCGGCGATGATTCTCTTGCTCTTCCGGCTATAGCTTGTGGCGCACAGGGCGTTATTGCCGTGATTTCAAACTACGCTCCGCGAATGTTCGGTGAGTGTGTGCGGCAAGCATTGAGCGGCAACTTTCAGCGCGCCCGAGAACTTCAGTATAGTCTGCTACCCTTGATGAAACTCAATTTTATAGAGTCCAATCCCATTCCCGTGAAGTTTATTCTCAGCCATTTTGGAATAATCAAAGAGAACTATCGTTTGCCCATGATGGAATTATCCCCTGCAGCCAAGGAGAGTATCAAAGCTGCACTGGAGCAGATTACGGTGGCGTAAACGAAAGAGAAGTTGAGGTGTGAGCGGCAGTGGCTGTTACGTAGATCTGAGTTTGGCAGCTGAAATAGTTGCTCGCCTCAACACACCTATTATGGTGTTTAGCTGCCACCTTTAGAACTCTTCGCGTATCAAAAGCAGGATGGCATTCTGCGGTACCACTATGTATTTCTCGCCGTTAAACTCCAGTTCGTATCCACTGTTCTGCAAATAGATACAAAGGTCGCCCACGTTTGCTTGTAATGGGATATACTTTACTGCCTCACCGGGTTGCTTCCACGGCTCATCGGCATCGGCTATGGTAGGAAGCGGATAGCCCGGCCCTGTCTTGATAACATACCCACTTTGAATCTTCTCGTTTTCTTTGACGCCCGGCGGCAGAAACAATCCCGACGGCGTTGTTTGATCCTGCGCGCGTGGTTTCACGAGCACACGATCGCCCACGACGATTACCGTATCAAATGAAAAGTCCGAGGAGATCATAACGACGGAGCAAAGTTTTACAAGAGGAGCCTTCCTTAGGACCACAACCAATATGTTGTCAACGCGGCCACATAGGCCATAACGAATGTGTATACAAACGCAATGGCACTCCATTTCCACGAACCGGTCTCTCGCTTGATGATGGCCAGCGTGGACATACACTGAAGGGCAAAAATGTAGAACGCCAACACCGAGAAAGCAGATGCTACGGAGATGGAATTTGTGAGAACCGCTCGTAATGTTTCGTGCCCCTCCGTTGTGCTCGTGGCGTACATCTGCCCCATCACACTCACAAAGGTCTCGCGAGCCGCGAAAGAACCTAAAACGCCAATGGTAATTTTCCAATCAAAACCCAAGGGAGCAAAAACGGGTTGAATTGCTTTACCTATCTGGCCGATGTAGGAATTCTCCAAGTGTTGTTGCTCCACAACAGCCGGCGGTACGTTAGCCATTGTTGAAACATCCGTACGCGGGAACTCCGACAGCACCCACAATACCAACGACAAAAACAGAATAACGGTTCCGGCCGATTGCACGAAATCCTTTCCGCGATACCAGAGTGTGGACAGAACACTCTTCGCGTCGGGCAATCGATACGGCGGAAACTCCATGAGGAAGTGAAGCTTTTCGGAACGAAAGAGTGTTTTACGAAACACCCATGCCATGATCAGGCCGGAGATAATCGCCACGCCATAGAGAGCTGCAAGTACCAGGGCTTGCAATGGAACAAATCCCCAAACTGTAGAAGCGGGAATAAAAGCAGCAATGAGCAAGGTGTACACGGGAAGACGCGCGCTGCATGTCATCAGTGGCGCTATCATGATGGTAGCCATTCGATCTTTGTCGGATGGTATCATGCGAGCCGACATAATGCCCGGTATAGCACAGGCAAAGGAGCCCAACAGCGGTATAAACGAGCGTCCTTGCAAACCAAAGAGGCCGAAGATGCGATCCATGATAAATGCCGCCCTGGCCAAGTACCCGCAGTCTTCAAGAATAGTAACGAAGAACACAAGTAAGAGAATCTGCGGCAGGAAAACGAGCACCGAACCAACGCCCGCGAGCAATCCGTTGTTCAAAAAGCTGCGAAGCAAGCCGTCGTCCGTTACGCCGGACACAAGATCCTGCATGACCACAATTCCCTTTTCAATGCCGGACATCAGTGGTTCGGCAAAGGAAAAAATGGACACGAAGAAAAGTGTCATGATCATCAAGAACACAAGTCCGCCGAGAACAGGATGCAACAGCCATGCATCAACCTTCAAGGTAAGAGCATCGTACGAGGAAGAAGACAACACGGAGCGTGTAAGGTTGCGAGCCCATTCCACATGTGCCTGAACGTCATCGTGATGCACAGGCACTGTTGGAATGGCAAACGAGTTTGCGTTGGGAATTGCTTCGAGAAGTTCTTCTACACCAACACCACGTGTACCCACCACTGTATACACAGGCACGCCAAGCGCACGTTCCAGAGCAATATCGTCCAGCACTGCGCCTTGTGCCTTGATGGTATCAATCATTGTCACCACCACTGCAGCGGGAAGACCTAGCGAGGCGAACTGAGCAAACAGAGTGAGGCCTTTTTCTACATTCGTGCCGTCGATCACGAAGAGAACAGAATCGGGAGCCCGCATTCCCTGATAGGTGCCACGAAGTACATCAATACTGAATTCCTCATCGGCCGATTTGGCACTCATGGAATACAGACCGGGAAGATCGATAATCTCCACGCCGCTCGTAGATCTCAGTGTGGCGATCTTGGGCTCTACTGTTATTCCCGGAAAGTTACCGACCTTCTGTCGTAAACCTGTAAGACTGTTGAAAAGTGTAGTCTTTCCGCTATTGGGAATACCAACCAGTGCGGTGAGTCGTGATGATGTGTCAAGTGTTGATGCAGACATGAGTAAGTGCCGATGCGTCGCGTTAGTTACACCGCTTCTACCACGATGTCTACATTTCTTGTGGGCCGAATGGCAAGACGCGTTTGCCCAAACAGTATCTCTATGGGCCCGCCAAGCGGTGCACGGCGCACAAAGGTAAAGCGAGTTCCCGGCACCAGTCCCAGCTCACACAAGCGACGAGTAAAGTCGTTGTCTGCCGAGTATCGCAGAAGCGTACCTTCCGCTCCTGCTTTCATGCTATGTAGAGTTAGTTCCATGCGCTTATCTGGATTCGTTCCAAATATACAACATCGCCGAGGATTAGACCAGTGTGAGGCCGTCGAAATCCGCTATTTTGCTGCCCGTTTCCACAAACACTCATTGCCATGGCTGATCTTGCCGTAAACATAGACCACGTTGCCACTTTGCGAGAGGCTCGTGGCGGTCAGGAACCTGACCCCGTTACCGCTGCCCTGCTTGCCGAACTTCATGGCGCTGTGGGCATTGTATGCCATTTACGGGAGGACCGCAGGCATGTGAACGATCGTGATTTGCGCATACTACGAGAGGTAGTTCAGACTAAGTTGGATCTGGAAATGGGTGCCAGTGACGAACTGATTTCAATAGCCCTTGATACACTTCCGGATCTCGTGACAATAGTTCCTGAGAATCGCGAAGAACTCACCACTGAGGGCGGCCTAGATGTAGCCTCAAATATTGCGCGGTACAGAGACTTGGTAACTCGGATGCATGAGCGAGATATAGAAGTGAGCTTCTTCATCGATCCTGCTGAAGAGCAAATTGATGCGGTGCTTCAGACCGAGGCCGACATTATTGAACTTCATACAGGTACATACGCCAATGCTCGCTCCGCTGCGGATGTAGAACAATGTTTGGTAGAGCTGGTACACGCTTGTGAAATTGCCCATGAATCCGGACTTCGAGTAACGGCCGGACACGGCTTAAACTACGTGAATGTCGGAGCCATCGTATCCATTCCACAAATCGTGGAAGTGAGTATTGGGCATGCAATAATGGCTAGAGCAATGTATGTTGGGCTAGAAACCGCAGTTCGCGAAATGGTTAAACTATCGCGCGGTAACTAAAGACGTTTTCCCCCAACGGCAATTCAGGACTTCACGGCGCGTGTTTTTCCCTCTATAGCGACGGGATAGAAACTGTAGTTGTGCTTGCTTCAACTGTTTCGTAGGGTGTTTGCTGGGGTAGTGTCAACATCACCAGATTGCCATCGGAACCAAGGCTGGCAAACGAAACGGTTCCATTCATTCGGCGGAACAATGAAGCCGCAACCGCGAGTCTAAACATGATGTTGTTCTCGTCTTTCACAAGATCGCGAATGATGTTGCTTCCGGAGTTATTGAACTGTTCAATCATTCTCTCCGTGAGTGCGTTTGCAGACGACAACATCTGAACTTCTAGTACTCGCTCCAGGCTGTTTACTTGAGATGTCACCTCTATAGACATATGCTCAGTTCCTTCAGCTATAGCTTCGAATACCAAGTTGAAAGCGCGCGTAAGTAACTCTCCGTCTACAGCTACCATTTCGTCGTCGAGCAACGAGGTTGAATTGACGGAATCGAGAGCCACGCCGGAGGAGCGAAGTCTGTTCTGCGAGCGCTCCAGACATAGCTTTACGGAGGTTTTAACATCTTCGGCACGAGTGTTTGTGCTGCGTGCCACTTCAATCAAATAGCTCACGTTGTCGAATAGCAACGACGATGCTTGCCCAACTCTGGAAATCAGGTTTTTGTGAACGGCATTGTTAGGATCAAGTCCTTCCACCATTTCATGTATGGAGTTGACCGAATTGCGCAAGTATCCGCGCACGCGCTCGGTGATTTGGAAAATGAACTTCGTTTGATACTCCTTGGCTTCCTGAGCATGTTGTTCCGCAATTTCCAACTGCCGAGATTTCAAGCGGATCTGCTCTTCGGCTGCACGGGCATCAGTTACGTCGCGACCATTGCAATACACAACGCCTTCAGAGGGTTCGATGGTAAATCGCCAACTTATGCATCTGATTTCGCCATTTCGTGAAATCATATCTACTTCCATGTCCAAGGCTTTTTCCGTAGCGTACTGACCAAACTCGGCAACGAATTTGTCGGCCTCGAGCGGAAGGCGCATAAAGGAGCGAAGGTGCATGGCTTCAAACTCGCGAATAGTATACCCAAGCACTAGTTCAATTGCGGGATTCACAGACGTCCAGACTCCATTGAAATCCATGGTGGCAATAATGTCTCTGGAAACCTCTAGGATGCGCCTATTGCTTGCCGTCATGCGGCGCGCCAGATTTTCTGCTCGTTCCCTACTTGTAAGCATACTAAGCAGGAATCCACACAACACAAGCGTGAGCACCAAACCAACGATAAGGGTAGCCAAACCGGCTTGCTTCTTTACACCTGCATTAGTGGTAGGTACACTGCGCACAGCTGCGGTAAAAGTTCTGTCGCCTATAGAGAATGTTTTGTCTACAACGTAATCTGCTTTGGCATTGCCCGCTGTCGACTCAAAATTCGCCGAGCGGAATACCACTTGACTATTGTTGTTGTAATCCGGAGTGGTAATCTGGAATGCAATATTGCGGTCACTTCCCACTGTGTCGCCTATGCAGCTATGCAGAAACGTTTGCGCATTTAACTCCACAAACAGCAAGCCGTCAAACTTCTCCCCCGGTCTCACCATCGCTATATCACCCAAATGAGAACTCTGTGTTCCCTTTTTTCCTACGGGTGAAATCAGGAATAAGCTCATAGTATCACCGCCACGGAAAGAGAACTGCGGCGTCACCGTTACCCCTTTTTGGCGGGCCGATAAACGAATGGCTTTTTTCAGAACATCGTTACTTTCCAAATCCAGGCCACTGATATGATCGTTCACGCGCTGGGGTACGATGTACGAGATAGGAGCAAGGTTCTCTGACGTGGTTTTTGGAAAAATTCTGTAGGTGTAATTGCCTTCGCTTCGGTTATATAACTCCAGCTCAGATACTTGATTTCTCGCGATGTGATTTGCGTAGCCGATACTGAGAATGCCCGGATCGGATTTGGCAGGAATGGCACTGTACAGCTCGAACACATCTCGCACCACCTGCACGTTTGCTTTGAACAATTGATCAAGGTTCTTTACTACCTGTTCTTGTTTGGCAAATCCTGTTTGCGTGCGTGTCAGCACCGAGCTGACAGACTTATCGAACTCATTGCGAAACTCAGACTCAATTGCTCCTTGAACGAAATTCATGGCAACGATACTAAGAGCCGTTCCAACGATAGCCGTAAGAGCGGGAGCAGTGTATTTGCGAATAGAAGCGAGAACCTTCGAAGATTTCATATGCGTGGAATCAAGGAAACAAGTGAGACCTTGATGGAGTATCGGCATCTTCAGGCAAAAAATGAACACGTGTTTTGACAAATCCCGGATTCAGGTGATATCAACTAGGTACCAAAGCGGCGAGAGCCACCTTTGGAGCGTTGGCATGAAGTAGGGTTTACTGCACGGATTCTTATACAGCGGGGCTTTGAGAGAGGAGTTCGGCGCGAATTGCTACGTGCACTATCGCTCGATAATGGTTATTTCCACTCGCCTATTTGCCGCACGTCCTTGCGGCGTTCTGTTGCTGGCTACAGGACTTCTAGCGCCCATACCGGAGGCCAAGAGCCTATCCCGGGTTATTCCCGATTTCACCATAAAGCGCACAATTTGCAAAGCACGTTCGTCGGAGATGCGCTGAGTTTCCGTAGGGCTACCACCAAAGTTGTCCGAGTGACCTATGATACGCAATAGGTGGGTCGGATTAGCTTTCATGTATTCAGCCAATGCCTCCAAATATCCGCGAAGACGAGGACCAATCGCCGTATCCAGGGGCGTGGAATAGGAACTGAAAACTTCTGCGTTGTTTACTTCCAGGCGACCGGTAAAGGGTATACGTGTAGGCTCTGCCTCCGGCTGCTCCTCAGCGGGATTATCAGGCGTAGTCGCTGAAGGTTCAGCAGCCTTCTTTGGCGCTTCCGCAATCGGCTCAGCATCCTTCAAGGCCGGTAGCAACAACATTCCAATAGCTATTGCACTTTTATCTGCTTGTTGCTCTGCTTTACGATCTTCTCGCTTACTCACCGAGGCAACAATTGGCATAGATTCCACTTTGGAGGGAGCTCCCGGCCGTGTTTCCTCACCCACTTCATCAGGGCTGAACTTTATGCTAAAAGTAGCTTGAGCGTATACTGAATTCCACGACGATTGGTACCCGGTATACATAGAAGATCCCATATGTACCGTGAATGACGGAGAGAGAATCATGCGGAATCTACCGAGCACTCCACCTATGATATCCACTCCTGCTCCAAGCGCCACACCATAGCGCACCGGATTCACATCAAAGCCAACAGATCGCACCACTTCAGCGCGGTCCAGAGTTTGCTGAACCACTGATCGTGTCATGCTGCTACCTGTTGAAATATCCAGATCCAAACCGCCGAGCAGATGCAATCCGCTTTGCTCCGAAAGCATCATCCTGGCCCTGGGCTGAATACTCAAATAGTTAGTAATAACTCTCGTAACAATAGTGCGCCCCAAGCGATCAACGACAAAACCGGGATCAGCAGGAAAGGGTGTCTCTGAAAGTGCAGAGCGGAAATCCAACAGATTCGCGCGCACACTGGCGCCCCACACAGAGCCGGCGGGCTGATACTCGGCAATAAATCCCAATGCACCACCACCACTGCCTATGCCACCCGGATTCAAATCGTAGAAGCCATTGCACGTATACTCAACATTGATAGGAGTAATCAATCTTCCATAGTTGCCTTGCATCATTGCACTCATCGCAACCCCAAAGCGATAGTTGGTAGGTGTTCTCGTGTAGATCAGTGTGTCTCCGCTGCCGTTCACCAGACGAATAACGAACGGCGCCGTGGCGCTTTGAGCGTACACCGTCACAGAACTAAGATTCCATGCGGCACACAGCACACTTAGCAAACAGAACACACGAAAGCGAAGGCGTGCTACATGCATGCCTACCCCGGTACCCCGCAACTGTGTTTGAATTATGGAATCCACTACTTTCAACGTGTCTACACTTTTATTCTGGAACAAGCGAAACGCTATCATGCGCTTACAACACTACTTCCTACCTGCCTACCTTCTCATTTGATTATCTAATCCGATACCTTTGCCTACCAACCTACGTCTCGGAGTGTATCTCCGGATCTTCACCGTGGTTACTATCTCAGAACCATCACCTTCAACACAGATCGCGATAGCTCTACGCTCTTGCTCTCCATTGGATACGCAATGAAGACGATCATGTAAACTCCCTGTCCTCCCTGCTCCGGGCGGGTCCAGCCCACCGAGTAGGTCTCCTCCGCGCGTACATCCTTCCAGTCTTTCATTGACAACCTTCTTGGATGCACTTTATCTTCCATCAACGTTTGTATTTCCTTACCGGCTAAATCATACACCTTCGCTGTGATACGAACAGCGTCGTCAACCATGTAGTAGATCGTAGCGCTATCCACCACAGGGTTAGGAAACACCGCAGACTTGATAATGATTCCATTCGGTATGTAGATACTTGCGGTGTCGATGTACTCTCGCGTACCGTCGAAATACAACCCCGATAGTTCATATTCGTATTCTACGTCTCGATACTTTACGGTATCGGGAATGCTGAGATCATAGGTAAACCCTACCGACGTGCGTCCCTGTGAGTACATCTCGGGGTCGAATGGCCTGCCAAAACGACGAATCTCGCGGAACTCTAAATCACTTGGATCCAAACACAAGCTTTGGCGCACCCGCCGACGAAGTATAAACCCTTCGACCGCCTGCTCGCACGTGGTATTCCACTTGAGCTTTACAAATCGATCACCGAGATATATCGCCTGCAGAGAATCTACCTTCATGCATCGTATTGGACGAGAAGCCACCACGAACGTGTCTTTACGTCGTAGGGTGCTGCCCGAGAAACAGGAGAGGTCGTTCATTTCAACGTTGTCGTTGCTGCTGAAGAGCTTCAGCGCTCCATTCACCGAATCCACTTCCACCTTGAAGGATTCCGCTTGGAAGTACTCGATTGGGCTGACCCAATAGACCGTATCACGAAGACGCGTGCTATCTAAACTATACACACGAAAACGCCCTATACGTAAAGAGTCGTCACGAGGTATAAACTTGGAGTCGGCATATTCGTCAGGGCCAAGCACAGTAACCGCGAGGTGAGACTTACTTATGATCTCCGGAGTTATGACATATCGGGTAAGCACATCCTTCACGTATCGTTGATCCGGAAGTTGAGATGACCCCGGCATCAAACTGAACGACATTTTCGTCGAATCGTATTGATCCGCCGGTAGGCCTACAATTTTTATCTGGAATGTTCCGTTAGCCCACCGTTCCCAAGCAGGAGACAATCTCTTTACGTGAATATCGAATTCAAACTCGGTTGTGCTGATCTGTGTAAGGTTATCAATCGAAACCTTGGCAATGGACTCGTCGGCTTTGGCTATTCGAACCGGCACGGCTAAAGATTTATCCATAGCACCGCCCTGTGCACCGCATATAATGAGGAACACAAGTATTGGATGGAATATGGAAAATGGACTCTTCAAAATGTTACTTCGGCACGAGGGTCTTTTTTGTTCTGTTGTTCCACGTGAAGGTAAAGTCTCTGGTTGTTACCATTCCGGACAAATCCGTATCCTGATTTCTGTAGCCCTCAAGCGTGCGGCTCAGATACAACGAGTCTAAGTCGTTCCTATCGCCGTTGTCGTCAATCACTCCATCACCATTAACATCCCCGGCGAACATTGCGTAGCTGACAATACCATTGTCATCTCTGGCAACGGGTTTCTGTGCTGCATTTCCACCAAGAGTCACGAGCCCCGAAGCAAAATCCAGAGCATCGTTAGACAGAACGGCATCCTCTTCCTTCAAGTTGAAGGGCTTCTCAGTCATGATTGCAAGGTGGTTTCTGTGACGCACCACCACATAGTAATCTCGAATAGGTAGCGTATCAGGAAATGTGATGTATCGATTCTTGCCGTCGGGATTTCCTATCACACCATCGGCATAGAGAATTCCACACTTAACGAAATCAGGAGATGTAGAAATACCGCGGCGAAGCTCTACGACCACCCAATCCACTGCATCGCCGGGCAGTACACTCAGGTTAATTGCAGATCGCTGGGCGTCAAGGTTATACGGATACACATCAATCGGAGTTACAGGCAATCGGCCACTCGAAACGAGATCACTTTGCATGGAACATGTACGAAACGCGCCTTCCATAAACAAGCGGGTTACGAGTTTGGGAGATTCCGATGCAGGTAAACTGAAAGCAAAGTTTCCGGTTTCGGTAACAGAATCAGATTGAGAAAAGGCCCATCCCGTAGACGACAACTGGGTTGGTCGGCGCGAGAACTTGTTGTTTCTCCATCGCAGCCCGTTCCAGTGCTGCAAGATCATTGTGGCAGCATCAGAGCCGTTACTTTCATTGACAGCTGTGTTGAAGGGATCGTTTATCCAAGCATACTTCATCTTGTAGGACAAGCCCGTGCTAACCACATTCGACGCTGAATCTCTAGCAGTAAGTACCACCAAACGTTTCGCTTTGGTCAGTCCATTCTGCGGCCGTGGGAAGGTGTTCGGACGGCTCTCGATATCGATAGAGCGCGCACCATTCAGCGAGGCTACATTCGAAAATGATACCCCGGTATATCTGTTATGGTAACCAATCCATGAGCCATCGGTTCGCAGGTTTGTTCTTCGAAGAGTACCGATGATTTCAGAACGATCAGAGGTATATCGAGGATCGTTTACAGCAGATGTATAGGTAAGTACATGAGGATTAGCTGTATCAGCCTCCGTACGCAAGGTAAGTGCCACACTGTCTCTTCCCACTTCGATGGAATCGCTAACCGCTATACTCTGCGCCATTGAAACACCGCCATCGTTCTGAACCGATAGCATTTTCACCACACCATCGGAGGTAGGCACTTCGTTGTCGGTGGTAATAGCTTGAGTGCCTGTGTAGTACAAGGAATAGGTCTTTTCGTAGAGAGGTCGCTCGGAAATGGAGGACTGGAAGGTACGTGTTACTCGCGAACCATCGGCTAGTCGAACATTGTTGTCTGCCGATGCGCGAAGCACTCCTCTATGCAAATACAGATTGTTCCGTATGTTCAGCTCGGACTTGTTAATCAGAAATGCGTCGCTTGTGTTATCTAATTCAAGGGTTCTAAAAATACCCTGACCATCTACACTCTGAGCAGCGGTTCCCTGCAACAGCACGGTGCCGTCTGCGCCGGAAGGATTCACTTCCCCTTCGTGGGTAACGCGCCCTAATGCTACCAAGGGATACGATTTGTCAACAACAACTTTCGCATCTGCAGTAGTGAGCAAGGTATCTATACTCACAAAACGCGCACCACCATACGCTGTATCAAGGATCTTAGGTCCACGGCCTTTGAACACCGATACCGAGTGACGGATTTGTGGTACCCGCTGGTCTTGTGCGGAATCCAGATAATACTCCACCCGACCAAGAATCTCGGGCTGACGTATTTCGGTATTGCCACCGAAAAGCACCAATCCGCTATCGTTCTTGATAACTGCTGTAGCGGTACTCAATGCAGCACCACGTACTCTGATCGTACCGGCATTGTTGATCTTGCCGCACGTTGTGTTCTGAAGTTCCTGGGAGTACAGAGTAATGCTCCACATGTTACAGCAAAGGAGCGCGAGCATCACCGGCGCAAATGTGCGAACGACGAGCCACTTCCAAGACCAAACATATGTTCGTGTTTGTACAGACACTATTTGTTCAAACTTCATGATTGTCACAATGCCGCTGCTGCATTCCGTGGCGATTCGAGGTACATCATGTACGAGTGGCATGAACACTATTCCTAACCAACATCCTAACCAACATCAACTCCAACAAGAGACCTTACTGTCCGGTCTCTATGAGAGCATTCTTTGCGTTATTCACTTCCCCATCGTTACGTAACGAGGTTCCGATGGTCACTGTAGAATTATTTGTCAGCAAGCCTTTGTTTACAAACGATCCGGTGACCGATAACAGACCCGGACTGTTACGAACCACGACACCTGCAGGCTGACTGCACACGCCGTCGGTACTAAGATTCCCGTTCACCGACACCAACGACGATCCATTCATACTGATGCTGCCGCTCAGAATATCAAGCGCTCCGTCCACCACCAGCGTGGCGCTATCCTGCACGGTTACTATTCCTGCGGACTTCACTTGAGCAGTGCCTTTTATGGATACAACAGCTTTAGGAGCCATGTAGAAAATGGTGCCGTTATTTGTCAATGCCTGACCCCGTGCACCAACTGTAACAACAGCAGGCATCACCAAACCAAGCACGAGTATTGATATACGTTTGTATGACATCTCAGCTTCAATTAACCAACTACGTCCGGATGTACCGTAAGTGCCCCGGTTCTAACAAACAGTTTGCCCGGGCGTAGTACGTAGGACATTAGCTGACGGAAAATACGAATTTTTTGGCGTTTTCGCGCTACGATCGTGGTGTTACCTACAATGATATGCGCGCTCTGCGCAGACGTCGCGTGCGACTGGCACTCGACCGTGGTGTTCTACGACGTAAAAAAATTGCAAATCTCCTTGCAGTTATCGTCAAATGTGGCAAAACATGTATGGGGTTGAAGAATATCTCTAGGATTCCGTCCTACAAAGATCGGCTGTCTTTCTCGACTCAACACTCCTGCACTGCCATTCGCCCAAGATTTCCTATCTTTGCAGCGGTCAAGTCCCGTGCGGCTGCGTCTCTCCCAACTCCGCCAGGTTCGGAAGAAAGCAACGGTCAGAGTGCATGCAGAGCGCCACGGTCAACTTGACCATTTTTTATTTTTGCCTATCCCTGAGCGTGTCAGTTACCCCCTTCGCTCCATGAAAAAAGAGATTTTTATCAGCGCAGAATTCGAAGAAACGCGCGTTGCCATAACCGAGAACGGATCCCTGGCCGAATATTTCATTGATATGCCGGACAAAGAGCGTCTGGTAGGCAGCATCTTTCTCGGAAAAGTTCAGAAAATCGTTCAAGGAATGAACGCCGCATTCATCGACATTGGCCTTGAGCAAGATGCTTTTCTGCATTTCTCGGACGTGGACTCCAGTATGGAGGATTCCTTCGATGTTGAGGATGACGAGGAAGAGGAGGAGCTTTCCGAACAGGCCACCGAGGCACTGCGCGTATCAACGTCCAGGAAACCCAAAAGAACAAAACCGGTTTTTCAAACAAAGCGATCCGGCGATGTTGTTATCAACTTGCAGCCCAAACAAATGGTGTTGGTGCAAGTGGTGCGCGAAGCGTATTCCAGCAAGGGCGTTCGCGTAACCACACGTATATCCCTTCCCGGGCGATATGTGGTGTTCCTTCCATTTGAAAATGTGATCGGTGTTTCGAAGAAAATCGAATCTTTTAAAGAGCGCAAACGTCTGCGTCAGCTTGCCAAGCAAGTACTGCCCTCTGGCTCCGGCTGTATTATCAGAACAGCTTCACAACATCACACGGACATTGAGCTAAAGAAAGACTGGGATTTTCTTCTGGAGAATTGGAAAGAGATCGAGACGAAGGTAAAAGAAAGCAGCCGTCCTGTATTGGTCTATAAAGACGTAAGTATCGCCAACACGATCATTCGCGATGTATTTACCAAAGACGTTCATAGGGCTGTGATCAACAACAAGCGCTTGTTCAGGGAAGTTGAGAAGTACTTGGACGACAATGCTCCCACCATGAGCAATAGGCTTCAGTTGTACACTTCTCGGCGCCCGATGTTTGAATCCTTGGGCTTTCAACGAGACATCGAGAATATCTTTGCTAAGAGAGTACAATTGCCGGGCGGTGGCTACATCATCTTTGATCATACCGAGGCAATGCTCGTTATCGATGTAAACTCAGGTAGAGCTACCTTCGATTCGGATCAGGATAACAACGCCGTAAAAGTGAATCTGGAAGCAGCGCGAGAGATTGCTCGGCAGCTGCGGCTTCGCGATGTGGGCGGTATGATAGTTGTGGATTTCATCGACATGGGCGACGAGCGTAACCGAACCCGCCTCTTCAACGAGATGAAGCGCGAAATGCTCAAAGATCGTGCGAAGTCTGTTGTGTACCCGGTTACACAATTGGGCCTTATTCAGATTACCCGCCAGCGTATTCGCCAGAACATGGCCGAATGGGTTAGCGAGAGCTGCCCCACCTGTGATGGCACCGGACGTGTAAACACCAAAGGTTTACTGTTCAATCAGATAGATCGTTGGTTGTTTAGTTTCCGCTCAAAGTCCAGGGAGTTCCGTTTGGTTTTGCGCGTGCACCCAACGGTGGCGTCGTATCTCAGCGCAGGGTCGCTGTCCAAACTCACAAAACTCATGATACGGTACTTTGTGAAAATTAGCTTGCAGCCCGATCCAAACGTGGGAGTAGACACGTTCTATTTTACATCCGTTCGGCAATCGCGCGATGTTACCGGCGAGTATGGTGTCTAAACCCCCGGCGCGAAACCTATCGGTACTGCGTACTAGCGCCGCACTCTAAACACAAAGCTCTCCGCATATCCGGAATCGTCTCCGTAGGGTGTACCGTCGTTCCCTATTGCCTGTACTGTCCACACATACATTCCACCCAAACGCAATGGAATCTTGGAAGGTTGAAGTCTGATACTCAATGGTGACGTAGCGGAACTAAAAACCTGGAGCATGGGCTTGCGCCTGTGTTCGATATCGTCAGGATCGCTACCGTCCGGCACGTCATACAGCAGAAACTTATATCGAACCGTGCCCGGCCATGGTGGTAAGGGGCTCACGGCACTCCATTGAAACACCAGTTCTTTCTTGATAGATATCCAATGATAGGTTGGCGGTTCGATCAACGCGGGGGATTCAAATCCTTGTACCACGCAAATAACATCGTTGCTTTGAGCTAACACTTCGTCGGTGTTTTGGGCATTTAGCACTTGGCAACGAAGTATGTATTCCCCGGGACGCAGCAAACCCCGCCGAGTGATTGATCGCGATAACGACGACAAGCACTCAATGCCTTGCGCAGGAAGAAGCTCGTGTGTGCGAAGAGTTACCGTTGTAGTGCTAAGTGAAACAACAGAAGCATCACCGGCACGCGTGTAGGCAATTACATGAGAGTCCTTCGTAACGATGGTGCGCACGACAACAGGAACGGGAGGAACTGAGGAACCGTGCATGCGAAGAGTCACCAGCGAAGTATCATTGCTCCACTCTTGAATGTCTTGAGGCATTGTTCCTTTCACCTGCACTTCAGCCGTCACCGGTGTGCTACGCGGAGCTTCATCCGCTACACAAACCGCAAGAGGCGTTGATACCATCAGCAACAGCACAAGAACACAACGCCACGACCCGGGCGCAACCGCGTTTCGGGCAGTACCCATCTCCCGGCATCTGCCGCAGCTACCGCTTCTCATGATTCAATGCAACTGTTTGCCGAAGCTGTTCAAGAAAAGGAAGTAACTCCGATTCAGGGATTTCTAATCGACCATGATCAGGATGCGATATGATGATAGAGCGCTGTGCAGAGTTTTTCTTAAACGCGTATTCCTTTTTCTGTGGCGCTCTATAGGCCGGCGCTGCGTCGAACAACTGAGGATGAGATTGCGTTGCAGGACGCTGAGCTTCGTAGTATTCGTCGATCTCCGTAGGGCGGTCTGCAGCCTCTTTGGCCAGCACATCGCATCGTTCATTTTCCAAGGTGCCTACGTGGGCCTTGGTCCATACAAACCGAACCCGCCGCTGTTCTATCTCGGATAGCAGCTGCGCCCACAAGTCGGGATTCTCGGCTTTGTCGGTTTTATTGCGTTTCCAGTTATTTGCTCTCCACTTGGCAGCCCAACCTTTTTCAACGCTGTTTACCAGAAGCTGAGAGTCGGTAGTTATAGTTACCAACGATTGTGCGTCGGGTGGTGTAGCTCGCAGAGCTTCAATAGCTGCGCGAATCTCCATGCGATTATTCGTGGTCATGCGCGCTCCACCGCTCAGTTCTCGCCTGCCATGCTCGTCTTCAATCACCACCGCCCAACCGCCGCGACCGGGATTGCTTAGGCATGAGCCGTCCGTATGAATCTTGATTTCTTTCACCCCTTATCCCAACCTATAATTGATGAGCCCTTATTTTTTGCTGCCCACCATTTTTTCGTAGTCGTTCAAAAAGGCCTGCAAGCCCGAATCAGTCAGCGGGTGTTTCAACGATTGCATCAATACTTTGTACGGCACTGTTGCTATGTGAGCTCCGGCCTTTGCACACTCCAGAACGTGCACAGGATGGCGAATCGAGGCAGCAATGATACGTGCCTCCAGGTCGTGCATGTCCCATATCTCCACAACATCTTGCACCACCTTTATACCATCTTGACCGATGTCGTCTAATCGGCCCAGGAATACACTCACATACGTAGCGCCCGCTTGAGCAGCCGCTAAGGCTTGAGTAGGGGAAAAGATCAATGTAACGTTGGTGGGTATCTCCTGCCGAGATAACTGCTTCACCGCCTTCAATCCCTCCGGGATCATGGGGATCTTGATAGTTGCTTCCGGAAACCACGAGAGAATCTCGTCGGCTTCGCGCAGCATTCCCGATGCATCGATGGCATTCACTTCCACGGAAACATGACCACCGCTGAGCTCATGGATTTCCAGAATCCTCTTTCGTACATCCGTTCCCGGATCTTCCTTTGCTAAAAGAGAAGGATTGGTGGTAACACCTGATACAAAGCCCAGAGAAACGGCGTGCGAGATTTCAGTGATGTTAGCGGAATCCACATACAATTCCATGTATAATTTCCTTTATGGGTGAATACAATTTTCCGTACTGCTTCAAAGCCGGCCGACTGCATTGAAGTGAGCAAAGATAACCAGAGTGGCAAGCATGCGCCTACGGAAGTTGGCGCGGCTGCCTACACACGCACAGGCGGGTCTATTTCGATACCACAAACGGAAACGCAACCTGCTCGATACCATCGCTTACAGTGAGAACATACACACCGGCAGGCAGAGGATACGTGTCCAGTTCGGTAGTTACAATGTCGCCGGAGTTCACGCGCGCGCTTTGCTCAAGGTGAACCTGACCATGCAGATCCGCTATTCGAACCCGCATTGTTGCTCCAACGGTATGTCCGAGTTCAATACAAACCTTCCCTACCACCGGATTGGGATATGGCGGCTTCGTAATGAACAAAACCCCATTGAGCGATCCGGAAACCACGCCCACGGCACAGCGAGTTTCGCCGTTAAGATTGGCAGGTAAAACTTCAGCAACGAGTTGCAAATCTTTAGTGTAGCAACCAAATCGTAATTGCAAGGTATCATGCCAACGTTCTTGGCCCGAAGGCGGATAGTTCCGAACATTATAGCGAACCTCTACTTTTTTACTCCGGCCGGGACTCAGAACAAAGGGTAACTGATGCTGTGGAATTGAGAAAATCTGGTTTTGCAGCAGAGGCAGAACGTCTATCACTTTGGTAAAAGAGCCATAGTTGCTGATAGTGATTGTATCAACAGAATAGCCCAGGAACGCAGATTCGCGAATGCGCTTCACGCCCACAGTGTCGGGTGCCGAAAAAGCAAGCGTAAATCCTTCGATGGTGTCGGATAACATCGAGGTGTTTCCGGCGGAGTCGGTCACCATCAAGGTGTACCACGCATCGTTCTTCCAATCGGCCACAGCTGCAGTAAGCACGGTTCGCGTGGGAGTAAAAGACACCGTAAAGGAGCAGTTCACCGAATCTGTAACACGAATACTGCGCACTCCCGTTTGATACTTGCTATCCTCGCGCACGAGTACTATACGCTGAGAGCGGCAGGAGTTGTCGGTGTAGGAAATCCGCGGAGCGATTGTGTCCTCACCGGCCGTTACCGAAGAAACAATCAATGCACGTGGATTGCAACCAACATCAATCAATACGGTGTCGCTATACTCGCCTTCATTTTCAAATCGACAACAAACAGAGAATGGCACCGTATCGCCCGGATTTACGACTATTGGAAACGAAGGAGCGCTGATGCTAAAGTTCGACGCAGCATTCGCCATGCGCAGATTGTTGACCGTTTGAGCAAACTTCCCGTTGTTGATAAAGTAGTAGTCGTCACAATATGTGCGCCGTAGTCCTAACGCTTTTGTTTCTACCTTCAGAACATCTACTACCTTTGCCGTATCCACAATGCGAAGCGTGTACCCTGGAATATCTACACGCTTACGAGAGACAAAACCTTCGATATCTCTAGACTCAATTTTGAAATAGCCGTCACGAAGCGGATCGATAAGTGCCGCCGTTACGGAAACGCTGTCCGCAGGCGGAATAAACTGATCAATTGCCACATTGACGTTGTTGATAGAATCTCTCATCAAAACCACAGTTGCAACTTTAGTATCCGCCAAAGCCGTATCGTAAACAAAACCCTTGAATGCATAACACTCAGACTTGCCAAACAACTTGGGCGCATTAAAATCATACCTCTTGTAGGCCATGCCACCCACATAACCGTACGAATTGGCTATACCGTAGCCGTACACATAAATACCCACACCCGTATCCGCTTCTACAGTATGGATGCCGTCGGTCATTCTCAACTGAACATACGAGTACACTGATTTCGGTATGGGCCTAAAAGTTACCGACGGCGTTATACCATCAACTTTCAATGATGCCTTAGCGCTGTTCGGCAACACGATGGTAAGCCACTGCTCCTCGTACGTAATCA
Organism: Kapaibacterium sp. (SeqCode); assembly: GCA_046297095.1. Lineage (GTDB taxonomy): Bacteria > Bacteroidota > Ignavibacteria > Kapaibacteriales > NICIL-2 > JBBATK01. The sequence continues at coordinate 31,921 of JBKCNS010000007.1, forward strand.
CGTTCTCGCCAAACTCGTTAAGCTTCGATGCTTGAACATTAACAAAACGATACGACGACAAAAACTGATTCGACGGCGGGATCATCATCATGAAGGGATCGCCAAGTTTGTTGGCACCTCCTCCGCTTCCGGGTGTGGACAATGACGACGTGTGCTTAAACTGCGCCACCATTACCGCTCTTGTTGCTAAAACTGCTTGTGGTTTAAATAGCTCGTTCTCATAAAACTCACCGGCATTCAGCGTGGTAACGTACGTGCTGTCGATGAACACCTCGGTGCTGTCGTATGCTGCCAGGATGCGGTATCGGTCACCGCTGAAAACTACCGCGTCTGTCGGTTCCGGATAGGGCACCAGTAGGGCTCCCCGCCCCCATGTGCTTACAGGTGTCATCTGTTCAATAAGGCAGTCTCGAGATTGTCGTTGCTTGTCTTCAATGGGAATCTTTGCTCGTTGATGTCCCGAGAACAGAGCTATGGGCTTCGTAGACTCTACATAGGTACCGGTTAAGTCGATGCGACTACCTTGGTCTACTGCTTGCGACTGCACCAAGTACACTTCGCCCTTATTAAGTCTCACCACCGGCGGCACGGTACCATAGCGAAAAATCGGTTGATCGGTTTGAATTCTGATCTCTGTGCTGTCTTCCGTTGCTACCACCACAAACTGCGAAGGCGTTGAGTTGTCGGACGAGCCCGATGGATCGGCAGGATAGCTCATCACATAATATTGATTGCCAAGAGCATCAGTAGGCAACACCAAAAACGCATCGCTGGTCGTTAACGCTTGAGACATTGCATACACCGTGACATCTTCGTCACTCTGCACATGGAAGTACTGTTTAGCCACTCGAAGATTTTGTCCGGAAGTCAGATCCAATCGGTCTCCGCAGCGATTGAATCCCATAAGTTCAAAGGGGTAGAACTTCTCACCGAAACTCAACACTTGCTTGGGATCAGTGATGCGAAAACGTTTGGTGTACAGAGTACCGGCACTATCGCGATACTCGATGGTAACGTTGGTAGGTTTTTCGGCCGCTACAAACACATACAGAGAGTCCCTTCGTTGCACTACGGGTTCATCTATACCTCCGTTGTGAAAATTCGGAGGAAAGCAGAACCAAAAGTCTTTTCCACGGCTATCGGGCAGCGAGTCCGTCACCGCAAAAGCTTGCACTGAGGCAAGAAGAACGATCCCGACAAAACGGGCTATGTTCACAAATCGTACAACCCACATAACTACTCCCTTGTGGTGCATTGTTCAACCGAGCAAACAAAACTTATACTTCCCTTAAGACGTCTCGAGCAGAAAAAAGTTTCATTGCTCAACAGTAAAGTAAGAAGACTTCGCGACGAAGAAATCCTCCCACACCACAAAAAAAAACCCGCACACCAAAATGATGCACGGGTTGTTTTTTTTCGCTGAAACGCTTACAGTCCTCGGCCATAAATCTTACTGCGATTGTCTTCGATTTCCGCCTTGTCCTTTACCGTACCATACCACTGATAATAAGCATTCTGCTTCAACTGTTGGCGCATGCGAGCCTCAATCTCCTTGGATTCCTTGGCAAGTTCCTTCGGCTCTTTGCGCACGGCCAATACCTGTGCTATGTAATACCCCTTTTCACCACGAATGGCGCCGGAAATCTTGCCCGGCTGAAGCTTCATGAGCGACGCGGTGAGAACGTTGTCACGGCCTATGGCAGATACGTTACCATCGTCCTTCACACCGGTGGACGTGCGAACCGACAATGTGGAATCGATAGTCTTTACTGCTTCGAGTGCACCGTACGATGCAAGCTTTTGCGCGATGTCTTCGGCCTTCTTCTTCAATGCGTCGATTTTCTTCCGGCGCACAAGCTTATTCTTTATCTCGTCCTTTACGTCGGCAAGCGGCTTCACACCTGCTTCACGCTTGTCCGTTACTTGGATAATCGAGTACGAACTTCCCTTCATGTCGAAAGGTTTGGAAACCACACCTACATCATTAGCAAATGCAAAGTCGGTCACTTCGTAGCTACCTAGAATCTGTGAACTTTTTTCGAAGAGCGCTGTCTCTATTGCCATGCGCTTGTTTTGGCGGGCAATAGTATCTATGTTGGCTCCGCCCTCCACTTGCTCCTTGAGTGCCATCGCTTCACGCATCAGATTTTTTCTGGTAGCAGAAGAAATGGACGGGGCCATGGGGATCTCGCTGTACTTGATCTTCTCGAAGCGCTTGTCGGTTACTTTGATAATGTGGTATCCGAACTGCGACTCCACGGGACCCACGATTGAACCCACCGATGCGGCAAATGCTGCTTTCTCAAACTCCGGCACCATACGGCCACGGCCGAAATAATCCAGATCGCCGCCGCGCATAGCCGATTGCTTGTCGATGCTGTTCTCTGAAGCGAGCTTTGTAAAGTCACCCTTCTTGGCTGATGCATAGAGTTTATTAGCCACTGCTTTTGCGCTGTCTTTGTTGGTACCGAAACCAACCAAGATGTGCGATGCACGTACGGTGGTATCGCCACCCAATTCACGAGCATCCAGTCGAAGGAACGCAGCTTTTCCGCCCACCACTACCGGACCTATAACTTCACGCTGTGCAGCTCCGGCTAACAATGCCATCACTTGCGGATCAACTTCGTTAGCGGCTTTGAAATCGTTGGTCTTGCCGTTGTATTCGTTTAGGTAATACTCAAATACGCTGTCTTTATTGGCACCGGGAGCAGCCAACAGTCCCGAGAAAAAGGTTGCTCTCTTTTGTACAAGCAAGGAATCTTCCTTCGAGGGAATCAGCGGAAAGTTGACATACTTGATTTTACGAGCAGGCTTCTGCTTAAAGAACTGCTTGTGAGTTTCATAGTAACCGGAGATCTCCTCGTCGGTCACATTTACGTCACGATCGGCAACGGTTGAATAATCCAGAAACACCAGGTTAACATCCATGCTTGTATTCTCGATCTCGAACTGGCGACGAACGTGCGACGGCGAAATCACCGCACCGGAGCCCAGAAGCGATTGAACATTGTTCATGAGCTTTTGTTTGGTCTCACCATCGGTCAGCTTCTTGATTTGGCGCTTCCACTCTCGAATAGCCTCTTCTTTGTCCGCATCGTTGCGCACATAATCGCCGTAGCTGTCCGGATTGCGGAGCAACTTTTCGTATATGCTGCGCATAAAGGTTCCGCTGGAATCTTTGAAGGCATTCTTCAAATACTCGGGAGGATTTTCAAAAAGAAGATCGGCTACTTCCTCTATGGAAACCGTAAGACCGGAACGCTCTGCCTCTTGTGCGAGCAATTTCTCCTGCACCATTTGGTCCCATACCTGCTGGCGAATGGATGCCTCGTCGATCTCAACATCCTCGCGCCCTTGCTGTTTGGCCTGGGTGCGCTGCTGTTCAACGATGTCTGCTACTCTGCTATCAAGCTCTGTACGGGAAATCTCTTCGCCGTTCACCGATCCCACGGAAGCATTGGCACCGCCACGCTTGATTGTGTTGATGGTTTCCTCAAAATTGTCCGGCTTGACCATTAAAATCAAAAACAGCACCATGACGGTGGTAATAATTACCGGCGACAAAGTGCGGATGCGATGCATAATGCCCATGAAAACGTATACTCCGAATGTGTGTGAATCAGGGTCAACGATGTTGATTTTGAACGGCAAAAGTACGCCCAAGTGCTGAACTATGCAATGTTAAGCGAAGGCGTATCGGTATTTTCGCCGTATTCGAAGCGCGGGGCGCTTCATAACTTCTTCACACGTCGATTCCCGAAAAACATGATGATCATTGGACCATATTCAATACACGCAATAGAAACAGGGCGTTTTGCTCTGGACGGCGGCGCAATGTTCGGCGTTGTACCAAAGAACCTCTGGACCAAAGCATACCATCCCGGCGACGAGCAAAACCGCATTCCGATGGCGGCACGATTGCTCCTGGTACGCAGTGGCGACCGCGTAATTCTTGTTGATACGGGCAATGGCACGAAGCTCTCGGAGAAACTGCAGTCCATCTATGCTATCGATACATCCATATGGAGCTTGCAATCATCGCTGGCAGAGCTCGGTGTAACGGCGAACGACATCACCGATGTTGTTCTCACCCATTTGCATTTCGATCACGTGGGTGGTGCCACGGTTATGGATGGAACGACTGCTATACCTGCATTTCCCAATGCGCGGTACTATGTGCAGAAAAAGCACTTCGACTGGGCAATGAACCCCAGCGAGAAAGATCGTGCGTCCTTTATGCGAGAGAACTACGTGCCCCTGGTGGATGCCGGAGTTCTCGAATTCACCGATGGCGATACGGAACTGTTTCCCGGTTTCGGTCTGCAGTGCTTTCACGGCCACACGCCGTTCTTGCAGATGGTAAAAATCTACGACGACGCCACTACCCTGATTTTCCCGGCAGACCTAATGCCAACACACGCCCACGTTCCCATTGCCTATGGCATGGGTTACGACAACTTCCCTCTTACCACCATCGAAGAGAAAAAAGCAGTGCTGCCTCAAGCTGCCGAGGGTAAATGGATTGTGGTCTTTGAGCACGATGCACTGGTTCCTGCCGGCCTCGTTGCGCGTAACGACAAAGGGTTCTACTTCGAGCGCGAGATTATTCTATGAGCGTGGACTCGCTAACCAGAGACGGACAGCTTTATTCCAAGGCCTGCGCCGCGCATGATGTTCCCAACGTAGGAGGCTATTGCGCCACCATGCCGGACGGTATGCAGATAGCTGTTTTTCGTACCAAAGAAGGATTCTACGCGGTTTCTCATACATGCCCTCATCAACGCTATCGCGTAATGGCGCGCTGCCATGTTCATGCACATCGCATATCCTGCCCCATGCACGGCTGGACCTTCGACATTCGCAACGGCGAGGAGATTCGGCAACGCGGGCGTATCCCTACCTACATGGTATTGTTGGAGAATGAAACGATCTATGTACAGTATAATCCGGACGCCGAGCCCTTGTGGATGAAGTAACACGAAGTCGTACCTCTACTCTTTTTTCTTCCCTGTATGAACTCCCCGCACGATGAATGGCTGCAACGCGAGCAACTTCGGATGCGTGTAATGCAATGCGGATTCGACGATGTGCGCTTTGCTGCGGCAACTCAGCTTATCGAGGAATCGACACGCTATGAGGAGTGGATTCAGCAGGGTTTCCATGGCTCGATGCAGTATCTGGAACGAAACATCGACAAAAGAAAAGATGTTACTCTGGTGCAACCGCAAGCACAGACAGTAATCGTGGTTGCCAAGACATACTATACTCCCCACACGCACAACAATACGCCGGCGCACACGCCGAATGGGGGGAACAGTGGGAAGGCAGAAGATCACCATGCCGATGCCACAACAACCGACAACGTAATTCGCAGCGAGTATGGTAAAATCTCTCGCTACGCTTGGGGAGATGACTATCACGAGCTGATAACCAAACAACTCGACTCTTCCATTGAGCAGCTGCAAAAGGACTATCCGCAACATTCATTCCGGAGATACACCGACACCGGCCCGGTTATGGAAAAAGCATGGGCAGTGCGCAGCGGCATAGGTTGGCAAGGAAAAAACAGTAACATCCTGTCTCGCTCACTGGGCAGTTACTTTTTTCTGGGGGTGATAATTACTACACTCAAAGTAGAGCCGGATGCTCCGGTGCAGGATCACTGCGGCACCTGCACGGCGTGTATTGATGCCTGTCCCACGCATGCAATAGTTCAGCCAAGTGTTGTAGATGCCACCCGCTGTATCTCGTATTGGACTATAGAAACCAAGGGCCAGGGTGAGATGCCGCCGGAGGTTCAACAAAACCTGGACGGCTGGCTATATGGTTGTGACGTGTGCCAGGAAGTATGCCCGTGGAATCGCTTCGCTGTTACAACAAGCGAGCCTGCGTTTCAGCCGCGATTGCAGCAAACATCGCTGAATCCGGATGCCGTGCTCACGATGAGCGAGGAAGATTTTAGGAACAGATTCAAAGGCTCACCCATGAAGCGAACCAAGCTTCGCGGACTGCAACGCAACGCGCGGGAATTGCGCAGTTATTATCAGCAACACCGGCAGTGATGCTGGCTACGAGGCGGAGCTCAGAGATAGAACTTTCTCTGCCCATTGACATTTCGCTCTCGCGGGGCCTAGTCCGGAATCTCGTCAGTACCTTTACCGGAGTTTGCTTTGTGGTGATGCATGGCTGCCTTCACAAACGAGATAAACAGCGGGTGCCCGTGAACCGCTCTGGATTTTAGTTCAGGATGGAACTGCACGCCCACAAACCAAGGATGATTTTCCAGCTCAACGATCTCTACCAGTCGGGCATCAGGCGATGTTCCGCTGATGCGCAAACCTTGCGAGGTAAGTGCTTCGCGGAAGTCATTATTGAACTCGTAGCGGTGACGATGGCGCTCTTGAATAATCTCACTCTTGTACGCGCCGGCAGCTTTGGAGCCTTTCTGCAACACGCAGGGATACATACCCAAACGCATAGTACCGCCCTTGTCGGTAACGTTTCGTTGATCCGGCATCAGGTCAATCACATTCGATTTGTTCTTCTTGAACTCGGATGAGTTTGCCTCTGCCATTCCGCATACGTTACGTGCAAACTCGATGACGGCACACTGCATACCAAGGCAGATACCGAAGAACGGTATACCGTGCGTGCGAACAAACTCGATGGTGGTAATCTTACCTTCAATTCCCCGTGAACCAAAGCCCGGAGCAACGAGCACGCCATCCACTCCTTGCAAGTGTTCGGCCACGTTCTCTTTTGTTACTTCTTCGGAATCGATCCATCGCACATCAACGCGGCAGTTGTTCACCGCGCCTGCATGAATAAAGGCCTCACTAATACTCTTGTAGGAGTCCTTGTAGGCAATGTACTTTCCTACCAATGCGATGGTTACCGCCGACTTCGGGCTCTTGATACGATGCACAAAACGCGTCCAGGTTTCCAAATCCTGCGGTCCGGGTTTCATGCCAAGTTTATTGAGAACAATCTCGTCGAAGTTCCGCTTGCCAAAAAGCAATGGCACTTCATAAATGGTCTCGGCATCAATTGCTTCAATTACTGCTTCATCCGCTACGTTACAGAACAAGCCGATCTTACTTCGCATCTCCTTCGAAAGCTTTTGCTCGGTACGGCACAGCAGGATATCGGGGATAATACCAAACTCCATGAGCTCCTTCACCGAGTGCTGCGTGGGTTTGGTTTTCAGTTCACCGGCGCTGCGTATGTACGGAACGTAGGTAAGATGAATGTTAATGCAGTTGCGACGCCCGCGCTCAAGTTGAATCTGGCGAGCCGATTCGATGTAGGGCTGGGACTCGATATCGCCAACTGTTCCGCCAATCTCGATGATCACAAAGTCGAATGCTTTATCGAAATGGGTCATGCGGCGCTTGATTTCGTCGGTGATATGCGGTATCACCTGCACGGTCTTACCCAAATACTGACCGCGACGTTCTTTTTGAATAACCTCGAAGTACACTTGGCCGGTGGTGGAGTTGTTCTGCCGTGTCATAGACACATCCAGGTAGCGCTCGTAGTGACCAAGGTCCAGATCCGTTTCCGCGCCGTCGTCGGTTACATATACTTCGCCGTGTTGCAGCGGATTCATTGTTCCGGGATCCACATTGATATATGGATCGAACTTTTGAATGGTTACTGAATATCCGCGGGATTTCAACAACAGGCCCAGCGACGCAGAGGCAATTCCCTTACCCAAGGATGATAGCACGCCGCCGGTGATAAAAATGAACTTCGTCTTTGCTTTTGTAGTGCCCGTTGCTGATCTCGCCATTGCCGTAATCGATAGGTTAATACAGGATGTACACAGATCAACGGTTTTAGAGTTCCCCTAAAAACGTCCGCACCATGTCTGCTTAGGATAGTTGTCCCAAACAACACGAGTCGACAGCTCGACAACAGAATAACAGGGTGAGATGATCGCGAACGGGGTGCAAGTTACGTTTTTTTACTCATGAGGACGAGCACTTTTGCGGCGGCGCTCATCAAATTATGGACCTTCGCTCGGGCGTACATTTTTGCGCACGTTATAGCGATCGTTCGGGAACGCTTGATGACATCATCAAAAACAGCGATGAGCATCACTTCTCCATCCATAGAACCTGTTCTGAGTGGCTGACAGGACAAACAATATCGTTTGGTGTTAATCGTTTGTGCTGCATTGAATCTTCAGTGAATTGCTGTAATCGCGGGTTAAGCGTTCATGCGCATTGCTTGTGTGTGTACCGGCATCTACGGGAGTTCTCTCGATGCAGCTCCGATTCTTTTACCAAACCCTACTCTGATGCAAAGATTTTATCGTTCAATCGCTGTTGTGATTATTCTGTTGACCTCGATGTCGCTTCGATTGAGCGCCCAAACTGCCTCCATTCAGGGTGCTGCCGCAGACAGTGCTTCCGGTACTGCGCTGCCGGGCGCTACAGCGTCGGTAATCTCCGCGTCAAACACCGTCTTGGGTGGGGCCGTGTGTGACTCAAAGGGTCGGTTCCTTATTACCAACCTGCCCGAGGGTTCGCACACATTGAGTATAAAATTCCTGGGCTACGAAACCCTTCGCAGAAGAGTGCGCTTGAGCGCAGGAGATACCCTACGCTTGGGCTCGCTTCGCATGGCGCAATCGAGTGTTACCACCGAAGCAGTAGAAGTAGAAGCTGTGCAGACTCGCGGCGAACAGCGTGGCGATACAACAGAGTTCAACGCCAAAGCCTACAAGACCGACAAGAATGCTTCGGCCGAGGATCTTGTGCGAAAGATGCCGGGAGTGGAGATTGATAATGGTCAGGTAAAAGC
>JBKCNS010000008.1:0-16946 GCA_046297095.1 Kapaibacterium sp. (SeqCode)
GCTTCGCTCAAGATCTGTCCGCGTTGGTCCACAACCGTTACATCCTGCGGAGCCATCCCTTCGATACTGCTTGCCACCAGGTTTTGAATACCTTCCACATTGAGCTTGCTGATGCTGCGACCATTCTTCAAATGCAAGTGCACCGCTGCGGTTGCTTTCTTCTGGTCTTTTTCGAACAAGGTACGCTCGGGCATCACAATCATCACGCGCACCTTCTGGCACTCGTCAAACGAGGAGATGGTTTTTTGTAACTCCCCTTCGATTGCTCGTTTGTAGTTGAGCTTCTGAACGAAGTCGCTCATACCAAGATTTGTTTTGTCGAAGAGTTCGTAACCAACGGTATTGTTCGGCATGAAACCGTCTTTAGCCATAGCAAGACGTGTTTCGTACACTTTGTCTGAGGCTACCATTACGGTAGAACCGTTGTTCGACAGTTCGTAGGGAATGTTCTGCTCCTTGAGCTTGTCCACGATTACCGCGGCATCCTTTTGCTCAAGCTCGCTGAAGAGCACTCCCATGGTGGGCTTCGAGGTCTGGAAAATAAGCATGGAGAGGCCGGCTACGGCTGCTACTACCGAAACACCAAGTACCACTTTTTGAGTGGTGGTGAGCTTCGTGAAGAATGCTGTTATCTGCTCTACGAATTTGTTCTGTGCCATACGATCTCCGCGTTGATGTTCCGAGCATCCTGCTCTGTGTGCTGTCTGTAGTTAGGATTGTCCGTCTGTCCGCTGCTGTTCAACTGCTCTGACAATCTCGTTTCAATTCTCTGTTCAGTACCTGTTTCAATTCTCATTACAATTGCTGTGCCATTTAGCTCCGGATAAGGCCGAGCGTGCTGCCAAAGCTCAATGCAACCGCATGTTCAACCTGTTTATACCTGAACGCGAAGCGCTTCTTTGTACACATCCAGCGCCTTGTTACGAAGCTCCATCAGAAGCTGAAAGGTAGTCTTCGCTTTTTCTGCGGCGATCATCACATCGTGTACGTCTACCGCTTCGCCTTTCAGGAAGCGCTCGCTTTGCTTTGCGCTGTCTTTTTGCATGGTGTTCACATCGTCCACAAACCCCTTGAGCGTATCGGCAAACGATGGTTCGTCTGAGTTAGCTACGGCATCTGAGCCGCTGCGATTTCCCAATCCGGGAAGTGTTCCGGGAAACGAGCCGATGCCGCGCGAGGGCATGGAGTTTACTAAGTCCGGTATAGCCATGATTGTTCTCCTGAATAATGCTGTTGGTCGTGAACGAGTATATTCTATCCGAGTTTGTCGAACAGCACACCCTTGGGGATGTAGTTCTGCTCGATGCTGCCATTTCTTGTGAATACCGTACGAAGGCGCTTAAGCTCGTCGTTCATGGTTTCTGTAGATCGCGGCCCGCTTTGGTCGGTGTATGCCGATTGAATTTGCCGCGATGATACCTGCGCCCGCTGAATGTTCTTCTCGTTCGCGAGACGCTGTATCTCTGCCCATTGCTGCGATGCCTGTATGCTTTGTACGTTCATGATGATAACGTGGTTTCGATTGTTCGTTGCGGTGTTGACCTAACTGCGCTACCCTGTATGCTCCTCATACATGGTGGTTACTATTGCTTAGATCTCCATTGAGTCTTTAGCCATGTTCTTAGCTGCATTCACTACGCCGGTGTTGGCTTCAAACGCTCTCTGCGCGGAAATCATATCCACCATTTCGGTAACGATGTTCACGTTGGGCATTTCCACGTAGCCCTTGTCGTTGGCATCGGGGTGCGTGGGGTCGTAAATCGTGCGAGGAGCAGTGCCGTCTTTGCCCACAACGGTTTTTAGAATATCGCTGTCCGGCTTTTGATACGGCGGGTCTCCGCCGCCTACGTGTCCGCGAGCGCCCGTTGCCATGGGCATTTCGCTCTCAAGCACATTCTCGAAACGAAAGCGCTGCTTGCTTTGCACAATCACCTGCTCACGACGATACACGTTGCCGTTTTCATCGCGGGTTGTGTTGGCGTTGGCAATGTTCTTTGCCACAGCGCTTAAGCGCTGGCGTTGCACACTCAGGCCCTCGCTACTGAAGGCAAAAGAAGAAAAGATGTTTTCCATGATTACTACTCCGTGTGTTATGCAGTGTTATGCAGTGTTGTGATGAAGAGGCTTATGCAGTATTCGTTACTTAGATGTTGCTTCCGCGAATCGCGCTCTGCAGCCCTTGGAAATACTTCTGTGTGAAGCGCGAGGCCAATCGAAAGCGAATCTGGTTTTGCGCTAACTCGCTCATTTCGCGATCCACGTTTACGCTGGACTCACCACCGAAATAAATCTCGGGCTTGGGAATTGGTGCCGCTTCGCGCTCGGCCTTTACGTTGGTACCGGCTTTGGGATCGAAGGTGCCATCCGAACGAACGGTTTGCAACGCACCCTGCTCCTCTTGAAACTCTTCCTCGAAGCGTACGCGCTCGGGGCGGTATCCGGGAGAAGTGGCATTAGCTATGTTCTTTGCAATTGTACGTTGGCGCAACGCGTAGGCATTCAAGGCCGACGAATACAGCGGCATGTTTCCGCCAAAAAGTGCTTCTTTTGTGTCCATGATTCTGCACCGGTTTTTACATACCGGCTATTGCTTGAGAACGATTGTGAGTTGAGAACGATTGTCAGAATTACTACGAGAATGATTGTGAAACCACTGCTGCCCGACAAAACATTCTAGTTTGTCACACACTACCCCCTCAAGTTTTGTGCCATTTGGCCGACAAGAGCGTCGAGTGATACAGAAACAAAAGCGAGCAAACGCAAAAAGGCACTTAAAAGCGCCTTTTTTATCAAATTTTTGAAGGTTGTGAAGAAAATGAGTTGCCCGGTAACGGGCGGTACCATTTAGGGCAAAAACGACTCAATTTTTGGTACAATGGCGTCGAAGGCGTTTGCCTCTTTAGCACTACGGGCGCCGGAAACATATGGGTCTAAGGAACTGCCGAGCATTTTTTTCATGCCCTCGACAAGAGCATCCGTTGAATGGGGTTCAACCACGCAACCGGCGTTCCATGGCCGGATTTCTTCGGCAAGGCCGCCAACATGTGTGGCCAGCACCGGCTTCTCGAACCCGAAGGCAATTTTCACGATGCCCGATTGCGTAGCCGAATCATAAGGAAGCACCACGATATCTGCGGCATTGTAATACATCGCGATGTCCTCGTTCGGCACATAGCTGTTTACCCATCGAATAGCATCGGCCGCACCGGACTTTTGTATCAGTGCCTTGTACTCATCGGCGTTTTCGTAGCACTCACCAACGATAAGTAAAAAGGTATCGGGAAACTCTTTGTGAATTGCCGGAAAAGCAGCGATGAGATTTCGCAAACCTTTGTACTTGCGAATGTATCCGAAGAACAGCAGTACACGTGCATTCGTGATGCCCAGATGCGTGCGCGCTGCGTCTTTGGTCCAGGCTACGGGCGATGTTTCTTCCGTGAAGAATAGCGGCAGTGTGGCCCGCTCCGTGCGCAACTTCGGATACCAGGTGTTCAATGTGCTCTCTACCGAAGCGCTGAACGACACAAATCCGTCCGAGGTGTTCAGCGCGCGCCGCGTGAGCATAGTGTCTATCCACCGAGCTTCGTGAGACACCACATTCTCTGCCAGATACACAATCTTGATGCCCTGCCTTTTCAGCATTCGCCCTATCACAGCATAGCACAATCCAAAGAACGGTTGGTACCAATCCACGAGCACAAGGTCCGGCTTCCACTCGATAATGGCTTTGGCGGTGCGTATCCATGTGGCCGGATTCATGGAGTCGATGATGCGGCGCACCGGGTGCACTTTAGCAGGAAAGGTACTTACATCTTCCTGACGTGTGCCGGGAAACAAAAGCGAAGGGTACAAACGCGTAAACGAAAACACCTCTACCGAGTGCGAGCGCGAGAGCGCTTCGTACAAATGTGCAACCACCAGCGGGGGTCCGCCGCGATACGGATACGCGGGGCCAATAATGGCAATTCTGGGCATGCCTGGAATGAAAGAAGAGTGTGTTTTTTGTTTCAAAATACAACGGCAATCGCTTGGGTTTTGTTGCATTTTTGCGGCACATGTTCTCTTGCTGACAACGCCTATGCACAACATCACAACCAACCCCGGCGGCACCGTTGCCATGTATCCGGGATCGTTCGACCCCATCACCAACGGTCATATCGATGTGATTGAACGAGCAAGCACCATGTTCGATCACGTGATTGTAGTGATTGGCGTGAACGCAAAAAAAACGCCGCTGTTTTCAGACCAAACACGAGTGGAATTGGCGCGCACATCGCTGGCGCACTTGCCCAATGTATCGGTAGAACACAATAGCGAGCTTACCATCGACTTTGCCCGTGCCCATGGCTGCAAAGCAATCATTCGCGGCGTTCGTGCTATCTCGGACTTCGAAGCTGAGTTTCAAATTGCCTTGATGAATCGCAAACTGGAACCATCGGTGAACACCGTGTTTTTGATGCCGCACGAGAAGTACACCTTCTTGAACTCATCTATTATTCGTGAGCTTGCCCGTTATGGACAGGACGTCTCGGAGTTTGTGCCGCCTGCCGTGAACACCGCTCTGCAACACACGTTTGCGGATGCCTATGCCGCACGCGCCCGGAAGTAGAGCTTGCGCAGCTCACACACAATTCACTCTTCGCGTAACCTATAGCGCTTGCCATAGCTTTGAGCAAATCCGTCGCGAACCAGATCGCCGGCCACGGACTCCATCCACGATACATCACTTGGCTCCGGCTGTGGTATGAGGCGTTTGGCAATGGCCGCCGCTGTGTAGCCGCTTGCCGACTCTCGCAGTAAATCCAACACTCTGCCACGCCATATACGCCGCGGCGTATCGCGATACGATGGCTCTGTGCGGCGGGGCTTGCGCACCGTAACGATGCGGTGGGCCGATGCGCACTGCTCGCTAAGCGGGCATGAACCACAGCGCGGAGAATGAGCTTTGCAGAACTGCGAGCCGATATCCATCAATGCCTGATTCCACGATGATGCGCTGCCCTTTGGCTGCAGTGCTGCAGCAATGCGATGTAACTCGCTATCGGGAAGAATGTCAATTGACCTTTGCTGCGCGGCCGCATACCTGCTGTACACACGCCGAAGATTTACATCCAGCACGGTAATGTCTGCATGAAAGGCAAACACGGCAATGGCGTGGGATGTGTACGGCCCTATACCGGGAAGGGTGATCAATTCTTCTGCTGTGCGCGGCAGCTTGCCTCCGAATCGCTCAACAATTGCACGAGCACACTCGCGCAGCCGCAAGGCGCGCGAGTTATACCCTAATCCCTTCCATGCCTTGATAATATCCGCTGTTCCGGCCTGTGCCAGTGCCTGTACCGTGGGATACTTCTGCAGGAACACCGGCAGAAGCTCTGCCACGCGCGAGGTTTGTGTTTGTTGCAGCATAACCTCGGAAACCAGTACCACGTAGGGATCGGGATGCTCTGCGCGCCACGGGAACTCACGCTGCTCGCTGCCATACCATTGCAGCACCAATCGCTGCACTGCATGAATGCTTTGCCCGGACGGTAAAGGAATGTGGGTGGTACTCATGGAAGAATGTAGTGTTTGGTATTTTTGAAGCACCTACGTATTGATCACTTCAACACCATTGCGCTTATGCTACCATCAATTTATGCAGCGGGCAAACCATTAACACTCGGAATTCTTGGTGGGGGCCAGCTTGCAAAGATGACCGCGCAGGCCGCATACAGGCTGGGGTTGCAGGTAGCAGTGATTGAACACGGCGCGCAGTCGCCGGCGGGCTGCATGACCAAGCATGAGTTTCCCGAAGGCTGGAGCAACAGCGAAGCGCTGGAAAAATTCATATCGGTAAGTGATATCGTAACTCTTGAAAACGAGTTTATCTCTCCGGATATTCTTCGCCACATCGCCGAACGCAGGCAAGTGTTTCCCTCTGCCGATACCGTGGCGTTAGTGCAGGACAAGTACATTCAAAAGCATACCATGAAGGCGGCCGGCATACCGGTACCACATTTCGTTGCAGCCGATTCGGTGGACGATCTTACAACCTTTGCAGCGCAGCAGTCGTATCCTATTGTTATCAAAACGCGCACACTGGGGTACGACGGTTACGGCAATGCCACCGCTCGCACAGACAGCGATTGCCATGCAGCATGGAATAAGTTCACCACAGGTGATGCACCGCGCACACTGATGGCCGAGAGCTTTGTGCGCTTTGCTAAAGAGCTTGCTGTGATCGTGGCTCGTAACCGTCGCGGTGAGGTAGCGGTGTATCCATGCGTTCAGACCATACAGCAGCAACACATATGCGTTACGGTGTTAGCGCCGGCGCCCATTGAAGCGTCACTTTTGACCAAAGCTCAAGACATGGCCGTGGCATGTGTAGAGGCAATCAACGGCGTGGGTGTGTTTGGTATTGAAATGTTCCTTACGCTCGACGACGAGATTTTGTTCAACGAGATTGCGCCGCGGCCGCACAACAGCGGGCATTACAGCATCGAGGCATGCACGGCGTCGCAGTTCGAGAATTGTGTTCGTGCGGTGTGTAACCTGTCGCTGGGATCGCCGGAGTTAATTACCGGCGGAGCAGCAATGATCAACATCCTGGGCGAGCGCAATGGTCAAGGAATACCGGACAGCGTGGTGGATACCCTGCAGCACCCGTATGCATCGCTGCACTTGTACGGTAAGAAGGACTCGCGAGTGGGAAGAAAGATGGGCCACATTACAGCTCTTGGCAGCGATGTAAACCAGGCCTTCGGCCGCGCACGCGATGCAGTAGAGGCGCTTATTTGGTAATGATATCATTGCTGTATCCGGGCTCATTTTTGGCACGAGGCCTGTAATAGTCTATCTTCGCATGCGGGAAAACAACAAAAGGCCGGCGTTCTTGAACGGCCCTTGGCATCGCACGTAGGAAGGCGCAATGCTACCGTGTGATGGAACTCCATTTAGAATGAGCACAACCACATGCTCTTGGAAATTGTAACAGACGGCAATGTTCCGGAAGAGCAGATTCAATCTCTGCTTGAAGGAACCACCACAGACCACCAGCGTGTGGATGTGCTTAATGCCGAGGCAAGAAAGATTCGCACGGCCCAGCCCCACGAAGCCCTTGCGCTGTCTCTGCGCGCTAAAGAATTAGCCAGCTCCATTACCTATCCCGACGGTGTTGCCGAAGCACTCTCTACGTCCGGCCGCACGCGCGTACTACTGGCTCAATATGAAGAAGCTCTCGAGGAACTGCACAGAGCTTACGCACATTACGAGGAGCGCAACGACAATCCCGGCATTGCATCGCTGTGCATGACCATTGCGGGCACCTTATTTCGCCTAACTCAGCACGACCGCGCGCTGGAATATCTAAGCAGAGCGCTGCTGATTTTTGAAGAGCAGAACGACAAACGCGGCATGGCCGGCGCGCTGTCGAACATGGCCACCACCTACCAGATTGTAGGCAGAAACGACTTAGCACTCGAGCACCTGCTGCGCGCACTCGATGTGCAAGAAGAGATTCAAGACCGCACCGGTATTGCCATCACGGCGAATAATATCGGCGGCTTGTATGGCAGGCTGGGTCACAACGAAACCGCGCTCACCTACGTGATGCAAGCATTAGCGTGGTTTAGGGAAACAAACTCCGAGCTGGATGTATCCAAGTGTTTGTGTAATGTTGGGGACTTGCTTGCGCAAGAAGGCCGATACGACGAAGCAATAGATTATCATGCCGAGGCTCTGCGCAAAGCTCGCGTGCTCAACGATCAACAAAATCTGATCTCCACTATTCTCTCGGTGGGAAGAGTACATGCCATGCAAGACGATGTAGCCACGGGGCTGTCGTATTTCGCCACAGCGCTGCGCCTATCGCGGGATATCAACGACCGTCACAACGAGCTGGAGTCTCTGCGACGTATAGGTGTGATGTATCATCGCCGCGCCGATGCCGAGCGAGCGCTACAGTATTTCGAGGCAGCGCGTGAGCTTGCGGCCACCATGGGCGCAAAGGACGATGAAGCCGACGTATCGGAGTTGTTGTCTCGCTGCTATGAATCCATGCAGGAGTACGACCGCGCGCTTGAGGCGTTCAAGCAGGCCGTTCAGCTTCGCAACGAAATTCTTGCACAGGAAAAAGAGAAACTTGTTTCGGTGATGGAGGTGCGTTTCAATGTGGAACGTGCCGCTCGCGACCGCGAGATCTATCGCTTGCGCAATGTAGAGCTTGCCGATGCCATTGCATCTCTGCAGGAAAACTCGGACATGCTGAGTGCAGCGTACATGGATATTGAGCAGCAGCAAAAGGTGACCAACAGCATCAACCTTGAGCTGGAAAAAGCCAATGCCATGCTTCACGAGCTCAATAGGGAAAAGAATGATTTGCTGGGTGTGGTGTCTCACGACATCAAGAATTTTATCGCCGGTATAAAGCTCTCGGCAGAGAGCATGCGTTTACATCAGAAGACCCGCGACGACGCTATTCTGCAGAAAGCAGCCGAGCGCATTATAGCCGGCGCCAACGACATCAGTCATCTGATCGCCAGCCTTCTGGACAATAACGCTCTGGAAACCGGCAAGCTTTCCTTTAGCTTCGAGAAAGTAAACGTCACAGAGCTCTGTGCCGATCTGCTCGATGCATACCGTCCGAACCTGGAGAGCAAGAGGCTGCGAGTAACAGCCGTTGCAGACTTCGACTACTATGCACGCGCCGATCGCATGAGGCTGAAGGCGTCGCTTGATAACCTAGTTTCGAATGCGGTAAAGTACTCGCCCGTCGGCAGGCAGATTAGCATTATGCTCAGTCAATCCGGTGGTATGGTGCGCGTCGAGGTAAGCGATGAGGGAGCAGGCTTCACCGAAGAGGATAAGAAATTACTGTTCCAAAAGTTCGCGCGTTTGAGCGCTCGGCCCACGGCAGGCGAAAGTTCTACGGGCTTGGGGCTATCCATTACAAAGAAAATTGTGGACCACATGGGTGGCAGCATTTCTCTGCAAAGCGAGCCGGGCAAGGGCTCTACATTCACTCTGGATATTCCGGTATGGCTAGAGGAAGCGAAGTAGATCGGGCACAGGAACCGAGTGCTATAGCTGCAGCTGCTTAGGCAATTCGTTCACCACTCTCCCGCGCTTCGTTCGAAACTTTCTATTTTTGCCCAGTGGTTTTCCTTTGATCTACAATTGCTTTGCATATGAAATTCTCTCTGGAACAAGATGACAACGTGGTGGTGTTTACCATCAATGAACAGAAGCTGGATTCGCTGGTTGCTCCGGACCTTAAAGCCGAGCTGCTGATTCTGTGCCAGCCCACCATCGATGCACTTGTGATCGACCTTTCGAATATCGACTACGCAGACAGCACCGGCCTTAGCTGCTTGCTTCTTGCGCATCGCCAGCTGAAGGATCACGACGTTCCGGTGATTCTCGTAGGCGTACGCGAAACCGTTCGCAACCTGCTTCGCATCTCCCAGATGGAATGGCTCTTTACTTTCTTCGATACCAAGGAGCAAGCCTTTAGTGATATGCAGGAAGACGACGGGCAGGACTAACCTCATTACGCCCGGCGGAGAGTGTTGATGTAAACGGTATTCTAAACTCTTGACGTAAGCTATTGGTTCAACCTGCCGCTACAACAAAACATGAAAAAAAAGAGTGTCGTTTTTGCGACACTCTTTTTTTTGAGGCTAAGTGTTCTTGGCGCGGAGCTCAACGAACGGGGAAGGTTGTAAAACTGACAACTACGCTGACAGCCACACTCACAACTACCCTGAACACCGCATTGGCACTGGGTTTCGAGGAAAGAAGAATTACTTCAGCGCAGACTCGATATCTGCCATGAGTTCGGCACTATCGGGCTTGACGCGGCTCTTGTAGCGCTTTACAATGTTGCCCTTTTTGTCCACCAGAAACTTCTCGAAGTTCCATGATACTTCGCCAGCCGGCGAGCCTGCACCATGATCGGCGGTGAGCTTTGCATAAAGCGGATGAATGTCGTGGCCGTAGGCAGACACTTTAGAGAACATGGGGAAGGTAACGCTGTATTTGGAGCTGCAGAATTTCAGAATCTCCGCATCGGTGCCGGGTTCCTGCGAGCCAAAGTTGTTTGCGGGAAATCCTAGCACCACTAAACCTTTGTCCTTATACTTTTCGTGGAGCTTCTGAAGGCCCTCGTATTGCGGTGTGTAGCCGCACTCCGATGCAACGTTGACTATAAGTAGCGCCTTGCCTTTGTAAGAAGAAAGCGATACGTCTTTACCGTGAATGTCTTTGACGGTGATATCGTACAATGAAGTTGGAGCCATGGCTTGTGCTTTATGTGTTGAAGAAAAAACTACCGTCAGCGCAACGAGCGCGATGAGAATTCGCATACAGTGTTCTCCCTGCAGGTATGGAAAAGAAAGAGCATAATGATGTGCTATGAACTGCAAGACGCCGCAGGCCCTGTGGTATTGTGGTGCAGCCGGCGGCCCATGTTGTGTCTTAAGCCAGCGCCGAGCGCAGTGCTTGGATGTAGGATTGCAGTGTTGTTTGATCCACCATTGTAGACGAGGTGCGCGCAGCCTGCTCCAAGTGGCTCAGGGCGGCAGAGAAATCGTGCATCGAAGCCGATGCAGCTCCAAGCACAAAGAAGCGCAAGCCTTCTCTGTTTATATCGCTCATGGGTTGGGCCAAGGCTTCAATGGCAAGCTCGAACTGATCGGTGGCCAGCGCGCTTTGTGCATAGCGAAGCGCCGCAAACTCGCGCTGCTCCACAGCCAAAGCCGGGGAGTGCCGTAGCGGTTCCATCACGGTCATGGTAAGCGAATGATCGCCGGCCGAGAATGCCGTCATTCCACGGTGATAGGCCGTCCAGTGATCATCGGGCGCCAGCTGCTGCTGCTTGTTCAACAGCTGCATGTTACGCTCGCGTTTTTCCGCACTAACATTACGGTAGCCGTCGTGATAGATTATTACATCGGTGTCTTCTATGGTAAATCCGGCTTCGTTGATGGCATCCGACACTTGCTCGTGAATGATGCCGCGAAAGCGAATTGCGGGATGCCGCCTAAACAGGCGCGGGTAGCGATGTTCAATACTTTCTTCGGTGGTGTTGCTTAACGCGCTTACAATGCGCACGCGATAGCCACCCACCTGCTCCGCATTAGGCAGCGACCAAATAATCTCTCTTGAATCTTTATCAAGGTACTCATCGGCATCAATCACCAACACGAAGTCTGTACGCATGTATGCCAATGCCGCGTTGCGGGCATCGGAGAAGTTGTCGTTCCAGGGATGGAAATACAGCTCTGCTCCCATGCGCGTAGCCACACGCGGTGTGTCGTCCGTGGAACCGGTGTCCACCACCACCACCTGATCTACCACGCCGCGCAGAGATTGCAGTGTGGTGCCCAGCGTTTCTTCCGCATTTTTCACGATAATGGATGCACCTACCGTGGGAGCATGCGGAGCACGATGTTGTACAATAGACATACGGGCGCTGTTGGGTTGCAGAAAATAAAAAAGCAGATGCCACCGGGGGTAACATCTGCTACATATGTGCAAGAACCGTGCCGTTCCCCGAGGGGAAACTGCGGCTTACTCTTGTTCCATTTGCATGCGCTGCTGGCGGCGTACCGCTTTCATGTGCGCAAGGCGGTTTTCGATAGACGGCTTCACGAAGAATGCGCGAGCTTTGAATTCGCGAAGAACGCCGCTGCGCTCATATTTCTTCTTGAAACGGCGCAGAGCGCGGTCGATCGACTCGTTTCCTTGAATGGTTACTCCAATCACGTTGAATCCTTTTATGAAATGAATTGAATAATTGATTTCTTACAAGTTCTCTACAAGACGCTTCTCTTTGCTCTTCTCAAAGAGTACCACGATAGCGTTACCGCCATTGGTCATAATCTCTTTGGCGCGAACAATACCTACATCATCCCACATTTTGTGATAGATCACGTCGCCTACATCATACACCTTCTTCGGTGAATACGGCTTCGAGTCTTCGCGAGAGATGCGGATGTCGAACGTTTTGTTCTTCTCTTGCTGCGCTTGAATGGCATCAAGATTAATAAGCTGCGAGTGGTGGCTCACCGTGCAACGAGCCCAGATCATGCGTCCGGCCTCTTGCTCAATGGGTTCGCCCATCAGCTCGTGCTTTGTTTCGCGCATCAAAAAGGGAGAATACACGGTGATGTATTTCGCCTTGCGTGTGCGCTTCTTTTCAGTCTTTTCAACTACTACTTCTTCGCCGTCTGTAGCCTTAGCTTTCGCCTTCGCCATGTACATCCTTATGGGGTATGAACTTAAATGGACTGCAAAGGTACCACTTTTCTGTGGAAAACCATGCACGATTTCAACAACAAGCTTTGTGGGTGTGTTTATCGTTGTGCTTTCTGCAGGCTTAGCCGGTGGTGCAAGAGCACGTCTATTCACCGGATCGATTCTGATTTCTCTTAAAAAACAGCGCAATTCGCTTAAAAACGCAGCTTTCAAGCTTAGAGCTGCGCCGTTGCCCAGCGGTAATTCGCTGTTGCCCGCCAGTAATCGGCTCGGGCATTAGTTAAGCGAATTCGTGCATCGGCCAGCGCCCGCTCGCGAATATTTACCACCAGCAGCGTGGATTCGCCCGCCACATACTTGCGAACTTCCGCCTGTTGCAATGCTTCGGACCAGCGCACTTCGCGCTCTGCAGTGCGAATACGCTCCTCGGCTTTGGCAATTGCCGACAGGGCGTCGTCGATTTCCGCTTGCACCTGGCGTTCCGCCAAACGCTGCTGAAAGTTTATGCGCTGCAATGAAATCTGCGCTATCTCTTCCTGCGCGGTGGCAGTGCGCTGAAACAAGGGATGTGAGATATTCAAGCCAAGTTTGAAGGTGTTATCTCCTGCAGCTCCCAGCGAACGCAGCATCTGACCTTGTGCTTCGATAAGCGGACGCTGAAGTTCCTGTGCCAGTGATACATCCAGGCCCACAACGCGCTGCTGAACATTCAAGCGGCGAATCTCGGGGCGCTTGGCCAGAGCATTGATTTTATCGGCATCACGCTGACGATCACCGGGAGTCTCTTCCCCGGGAAACACCACACGGCAAGCAGCCTGCGGTAGGCCTGTTGCCTCGCTTTGCCAAAGCATTGCTCTTGCAGCAATAGATGATTGCTCTGCACTTCGCTCCGCGCGAAAATATTCGCCACGCCGCCGCTCCAGCTCTTGCTGTGCTTCCACGGTATCTATTGCGGGAATCTCGCCGGCACGCGCACGTGATTGCAAAAAGCGCAAGCGATCTTCGGCCAGCGTAACGATGTCTCTCATGGTACGAAGTACGTCGTTGGTCTCTACCCAATCCCAGTATCGAAGAGATGCCTGACGCAATAAGGATAGACGTTCCTGATCGGCAAAGATCTGCGCCAGCTCCGGCCTTGCCTCTGCCTTACGCAGAGATGTTCGCCGAGAATCGGTTTGCAGTCCCTGCCACAGCGGCACCGATATTCCCACGCCAAGTTCGCCGTCGCTGCCGGTAAGGTTCTCGGGATTGATACCCGTGCCATCACCCCGGCGATAGGATGTGCTCAGGCGCGGACCCAGGGCGGTGGCCAGCGGCATTTCCAATCCCGCATCCAGATTGTCCACTTTTACCTTGTCGGTTATTCCTTTGCGCTCGTACTTCGATTTCAAAAACAAATCAAATGCACCGCGAGCTTGCAGTATCTCCGCATCGGCTACGTCGCTCTCGAGCGCGGCGGAACGAAGCACGGGATTTGTTTGCGCTATGCGTGCAAGGAACTGCGAAAGCGACAACGTATCCTGAGCACTCGCCATAGATGCTCCACACAGAGTCAGAGCAGTGAGCACTGCGAGGTTTATGCTTCGAACACCGGCCATTATTTCTTCTCCTTGTCTTGATCTGCCGAGTTCTTCGCTGCTTTCTCTGCCTTCTCTCGTTCACGAACGGGAAACAGCGGCGGGAAGCCATTCAACTGTCGCCACACTTCGTAGCCCAGCGGTACCGATTGCAACAACACCCAGCCCGTTACTGTTGAACCCTGGCGCAGGTACGACCGCGGTGGCCACGGGCTGCGTGATTCATCCGGCACAACGAGTAAGCGGAATCGTCCGCCGCCGTCGTCCACCGCATCCACCGCAGCAATCTTGCCGCGGAAAATACCGGTGCTTATATCCGGAAAGCCGGAGAATTGAAACGCCGGATACCCTGCGAATTGCAAGGTGACCGTGCGGCCTATATCTACCAGAGCGGCGTCCATATCTGACACATAAATCTCTGCTGCGATGTCGGCTGTGGCCGGCACAATGGTGGCAAGGCGCTCGCCTTCTTTTACTGTTTGGCCGGACCCGGCCTTGGCAATACGAACCACCTGCCCATCCACGGGCGAGATCACAGCGCTTGCATTACGGCGGCTGCGCGCATTGGACAAACGAAGGTCTGCTTCTGCGATAAACACTTGCGCCTGCCGCTGCACACGTTCCTGTTCGGAGCGCACGGCTTCGACGTTTTGACGGGCAGATTGAACCACGGTTTCCAACCGTAACGAATCGTTCTTTGCTTTGTTAAGATTCACGGTTGCCGTTTCCAAATCGCGCTGCGAGATAAGTCCGGAGTCCACAAGTGCAATGGCTCGCGCATATCGAACACGAGCAATGCTTGTTTCCATTTTCGCAGCATCAAGCCCGGCACGGCCGGCCTCCAGAGCCTGAACTGCTTGCTTTGTACGCTCTATGGCGGATATTATCGTTGCATCCTGTGCAAGGATTACGTTGTCCCGCGCAGTCTCCAAACGGTCCACAAACGACGTATCCATGAAGTTCACGTTGATATCCTGAAGTACGGCAATGGTATCGCCCTTCTTTACCATCGCACCTTCGTACACAAACCATGCAACGATTCTACCGCTTACCATTGCCTCTACAGTTTGCGGACGGGCAGATGGCACAAACGAGGTAACAATACCGGTGCCCGCTACTGTTTGCTGCCATGGCACGAACAGAAACGAAAGTGTAATAATGGAGAGCATCAACAGAGCAACTATTGCCAGTTGCCGAGCGATTCGCGGCGTTCGCACCAGCGATAGTGCAGACAGCGCTGCGTTGCTGTCCCGAGCGGACGTATTCTTGTGGCCGTTAGCGTTCATAAATCAGTGTGTAGTTCAGTCTATAGCTCGTCGTTAAATCGGTATCAGGTAACAATTGTGCTTCGTCATTTGTGCTTTGTCAATTGTGCTTCATCGTACTTTTTGTGTTTGTTCTTCGCGTGTGCACACGGCACGCTACTTACTCTTGAGCCAGATTTCTCTGTACCTGCGGAAACAAGTTGTGAATCATTGAGTTCTTGTTCGAACACAGTTCCGCCACGGTACCTTCTTCGGCTATGCGTCCGCCGGCCAGCCCAAACACCCGCTGTGATCTGCGCAGCAGATATTCATCGCGCGACACATCCAGTATTGTCCAAGATTTCTCGGAGTAAATATTCTCAATGATTTTTGTTCTGGTGGCTAGTTCCAATCCGTTAAAACCTTCATCAAGCACCAGCAGGCCGGGCCTGCCCAGAATGCACCGGGCAATCACGATACGGCGCATCAGACTTTGCGGAACATTCATACCGTCGGACTGCAACCACGTATTGATACCATCACGGAGCCCGCGCACATCTTCCTTTAGTCCGGACATTTCCAGCACCCATTGCATGTGCTCATGCGTGCAGGGACGACCCAAACAGATGTTGTCGCGAATGGTGCCGGCGAACACATTATTCTCTCGCGTGAACACGGCTACCGCATCACGAACAGACATTAGTGCCAGCTGACGCGTATCGCGTCCGTTGAACTCGATGCAGCCTCCCTGAATCTCATACAATCCCGCAAGCAATTCAGTAAGCGTGGTTTTACCCGAGCCATTCTCTCCTATCACACTGTAGCGCGAGCCGGCGGGAATGCTCATCGAAATACCATCGAACACCTTCCGACCACGGGCGTAGGTGAACGACACAGAATGCATATCTACCTGCAACGCCTTGCCATGCATGGCCACTACGGAGCCGTCGATGCGCTCACGCTCGCGGTCGGTAAGCGACGACAGTTTATCTATACCCGTAAGCAAATCATAGAAGTCTTCGAATTGCGAAATCAGTTTCTCAACACTCGCCAGCATCGTTACCACTACAAGCTCCGCAGCCACAAGCTGGCCCAGCGACAACTGCCGGTCTATTACCAGTACTCCGCCCAATCCCAGCACACCAACAGTAGCAACCGTTCTGAACACCACCGAGCCGGCAATCTGCCGCGCAATCACGATGAAATGCGAGCGATGGGCGCGCACATATTGTTCGGCGATACCGTTCATGTATTCATGAGCAAAGTCTCGGCGGGAACTCATTTTAAAGGCAGGCAAACAGCGGGCAATTTCTTCCAGCCAGTGCGCCACCTCGTACTTCTGACGCGACTCTTCAATAGACGTACGCACGCCGCCACGGCCAAGTACAATCACCAGGAGCACCACAAAACCGATAAGGAATACATCGAAGAGCAAAAAGAAGGGATGGTAGATAGCAAGAAGAATAAGACCTATGCCTGCCACCAACACCGCACTGATGCCGTCGAGCAAGAACTTGCTCAGAGTTTTTGTAATTGTGGTCACATCAAAGAATCTGTTCACCAACTCCGGCGGGTACTCGCCTTCCAGCGACCGCATGCTAACGCGCGACAAGCTTTGCGCTACATCGAACGCTGCTCGCAAAAAGATTCTTCTGCGAAGAACATCTACCACGGTGAGTTCCAGTATCTGGAACACTCCCAGAATAAGCAGACCTATAGCCACACCCACGCACAATACGGTAAGCTGCGTGGTGTAAATACCAAGCGACACCGCGTTCACCAGCGATTGCGAAGCGAGCGGCAAGGCCAGTGAAAGCAAACCCATCACGATAGAGTAGCCAAATACAATCAACAGATCTTTCTTCTCGTGCAGCAAAAAATGCCA
>JBKCNS010000009.1:0-20339 GCA_046297095.1 Kapaibacterium sp. (SeqCode)
GCCAGTGCCGCTTCACGCAATGTGTTGGGAACCAATTTTAGAAGTTCGTCGGTGGTCTTTGTAATAGTAGGAATCATCAGCACCGCAAGTGCAACCGCACCGGCATAGGCACTGAAGCGGCCCATGGGCTTCACTACCAAAGCATAGGTAAAAATACCAACGATGATGGAGGGCAAACCGCTCATTACTTCCACTAAGAAGCGCACTACCGAGGCGAATTTATTGCGACCATACTCAGAGAGATACACACCGCAGAGTATACCGACAGGAACACCAATCATTGCCGACATTCCCATCATGATCAGCGTACCCACAATAGCGTTTGCCATTCCGCCGCCGGGCTCGCCTACGGGCTTGGGCAATTGAGTAAAGAAGTCAAGATTGATAGCGCCTATACCCTCCCGCACGGTATAGAACAGAATGAGCGCAAGAGGAATGAGCGCAAGCACCACGCAGACGGCGCACAGCCCTATCATCACATAGTTCGTGATCTTTCGGCGCAGAATAGTACCGCGGGAAAAATGCAAACGGCGTTGACTCATGAGCGGCCTCCCGTGGATGATCGGCGCGCCACGCTCCATACGAGCAATCGCGCAAGCATGTTCACAACAAAGGTGGTAATTAGAAGCACCAAGCCTACTTCGATAAGTGCGCTGGTGTACATTTCCGTGGTGGCTTCCGTGAACTCGTTGGCGATTACGGATGCCATGGTATATGCGGGCTGCAAAATGCTGGAACTGATCTGCGGCGAGTTACCAATCACAAGCGTCACAGCCATGGTCTCTCCTAATGCGCGGCCCAGTCCAAGAATGATTGCGCCAAGAATTCCCCAGCGAGCATTTGCAAGTACAATCTTTATGGCTTCCCATTTCGTGGAGCCCAGTGCCAGAGCGGCTTCCCGCTGAGACATCGGTATAGATAACATCACATCGCGAGAAATACTTGTGATAATAGGAAGTATCATTACCACCAGAATACACGAGGCGCTAAGCATGCTTGGGCCCATAGCCGGGCCTGCAAGAAATGGAATTGTGTCGCCGAATTTCTCGGAGAGCGGCATGGCCACATGCTCCTGAATGTACGGCACCATCACAAAGATTCCCCACACGCCGTATACGATACTTGGAATAGCTGCCAGCGTTTCCACAAGAAAGGAGAGCACAGTGCGCATGGTCTGCCCTGATACTTCTACCAGGAACACTGCAATGCCTAAGCTTAGCGGCAAGGCTAGCAGTAATCCCAGCAACGACGAGACCACGGTGCCGTACATGAAGGTAGCAGCGCCGTACTCTTCGTTCACCGGATCCCAGACCTTTGATGTCAAAAACGACGAGCCGAATTTGTTAATCGATAGTTGCGAGCTGGAAACTAACTGGCCTATCAGTCCGGCAATAACCAGCACAATTAGTATGGCTGCGAAGGCACAGAGTGCAAAAAACACGCCGTCGCCCACGCTGCTCTTGGCTTTTGCTACAAGAGTACGTATCTCCGACGGCACGGCAGCACCTGCGGGCGCGCCCTGTACTGTGTTTGGTGTTTCCATAACGCTGCAAAATAGCGAAGTTTCGGCCAAGCATTGCCCCGAGCCGGCGGCGTTATCGTTTCATAAAATCAGGAATACTCATGGGACCCGGTATGTGTTTCACCGCAGAACATGAAGTACCGTGAGATACCCAAAACATCAAAAAACACAGCAATGCCGTTGCGCTAGGATAGTTCACGCCTTCTACTCTACGGGCGTTTCCACCACGATGTTCACTGTTCTGTTGTACATGCGCCCTTCGGGGTAATTGTTGTCGTATAATTCCTGCTCCTTTCCAAAACCTTTGGCGTTCTTCAGCGGTACGTTTAGTGCCTTGGCTGTGTACTCCGCACGCTTGGTACTAAGCATCATGTTGTAGTCGGCACTACCCGAGCGGTCTGTGTGACCGTTGATGGTAAATGTGGATTTGGGCGTGGAATGCTCGCGTATGTATTGCAACATAGACTGATGCGCCGCCGTGTGCGTATAGGTACCGAAGTCGTATAGAATAAGCGAGTATTTATCGATGTATTTGTTGTTGATCTTCTCGCGATCCTGCCGTGTAACAAGCTCCACGGGGAATGTCTGGCGCATGGTACGAACGCTATCGAGTTTGTCTTTGACGTCGAAACGTATGCGCACCGATTGCAAGTCTCTGGGAGCCCGCGACAGATCTCGGTTTACATCCCATTCCAGACGTTCCTCCGGCATGGTGGTTCCTTGCAGTGCTATGCGTACGGTGTCGTTGAGCTCACTGCGTACCGACCATTCCTTCACACCCACCGACGATCGCACCTTCGGGTAGAAGCGCAACGAGCTTACAGATTCGGCGCGCAGTATAGTGTCCAGCAATACCACGTTCTTGAAGATCTCGGGATCGTTGGAGCTCATTTCTACGCGGCGATTCTCGTCTATACCATCCTGGCTCTTGGCGCTGGAGGGTACGTTCGGTAAATTCTGTGCGCGCACTTTGATACGCGAAGGATCGATCTTCCATACTTGCTCAAAGTATGCTTTCACATTGTCGGCTCGCGATTTAGACAGCGCCGTGTTCGACTTCTCCGCACCCATATCTTGATTGCATCCGGTAAGCGTAAGCACTGCCTGCGGGCGGTCTGTCATGCGGCGGCCCACGATATTCAGCACCTGCCTATACAACTCCAGCGCTGTGCTCTTGCGAACGTCGTTCACCGCAAAGCCGGTTGCAGTCTCGCTTCTCAAGCGCACGTATCTCTGGGGCAAGGCATCGCTGTTTTCGTCGAAGAACACATAGGGCAACAGCGGCTGAATGGTAAGTGCCACTACTTCCTCGATGCGCACGGTAAAAATATCCTTCTCTGCACCGGAAGTATCGGTGGCTTTAAGGGTCATGCTAGCTTCGAAGAAATACGGCCGCTTCTCGGGTAGTGTTTTGGTGTACCACTCCCATCGCTCGGTGAATACCGTCACGATGTTGTTACCCGATTCAATCTCTTCCGTTACGGTGGAATCGCGCGTGCGCTCGATAGTGATGGCCGTGATGTCGTACGATTTCTCTACCACTGTGTCGCGGTGCAACACCGTATCGTAGCGCATGATCGGCGGCTCTATAGGATTATACCGAAGCGACACACCTGCTTGTACGCCGGACACCCGCCAGTCTATAGAGGAACTAAGGCGCGGTATCATTGCCGTGAAGCGCAGCTCCGGAGAGAGCAGTACTGTGCGGTGCTTTGCCACGGGGATATCATAGCGCAGCGCAATGCCGGCCATAGGATACAAAAGCGGCGCATCGGGTATGGCTTGATCGTTGAATGCATTGCGCGAACGAAGTCCGGTAGAAAACACGCCGGACTGATCGTCGGCGAGTTGCTCCACCTGATCGAACTTTCGGCTCACGGCCACGCACAGCGGCAGCGACGGCATCAGGGACAAGCCATCCACAAGCTCCACCACAAACTGCGGTTCTACAAAGATGTTGGCAATTGATGCGTTGATGCGATGGTCGATACGTGCTTGCTCTGTACCGGTGGGCGTGGTGATCGTTGTGCGTATACTCTGCTCGCGCGCACTCAGCTCGGCGCCAAGCGATGTATATCCAATGCGTAGTCCGGCGCTCATGCCCGGCTGCAGTATATACTCGCCAAGCACACCCAGGTGAATTCCAACACCGCTGCCGCCGGTAAAAGTTGGGCAGCAATTCGGATAGCCGGGTATCTTCTGAAAATTCGCCGTGTGAATATTCATGCCGCCCAGCACGAAGCCGCCAAAGCTGTAGGGCAAGTGCGTACGCGTGCTCTGCGACGGTGCAGCCTGCTCCGCTTCCGTGGGCAATTGCTGCGCAATCACGGAGCCGGTGCCCACACATTGAACTGTTAGGTACACACACAGCAGCAGAGCTGCGCGAGCCGCGAGCGAAGCAATGCGGCTCGCGTCTAGAGAGAAACATCTCCCTGAACGAATGTTGTCAGTACTCACTTATGGATCTCCAATCGGTGAGAACGGCGCTGTGTTTGTGTTTGCAGAACTACTTGATACACTCCGCTGGGAATATCGGCAACAGGCACGGTTACCGACCATTCCTCGGCCGGCGGCATTCCCTGATACACCACACGATGCGTGCGTCCCAGAACATCCACCAGGATCACGCTCACCGGAGCGCGCTCTGCCGTGGTGAATGCCAAGGTAACATCATCGCTTGCGGGATTCGGATACACCGCGCGTACTGCGGTGGGTGCAGAGCGATCCATTAAGCGTGTGTCGCCGTCGTGGCAATGCCCGCCAATAGTAACGCGGCCGCCACGACCTATTAGATCCGTGATACCGCGAGAGTTGTAAATGTCTCTGAACTCTACTGTGCACACCGTATCGTTTCCGAGTGCGGCTTGCATCTTTAGTGTAGCAATTGCTTTGTCGGTGCCATTGATAGGATTCGTAACAATGCGGCATGTGCGCCATATGCCATCTTCGGCGGTACTCTGTAGTGTGGCATTCTCCACACCCAAGAGTTGCATCATGGTAACATTCCAACGAAGATCGATGCGAATACTCTCGACGCCGCTCAGCTTCACACCGCGCGGATCGGAAAGAAGAATTGGCAGCAAGAATTCATCCCCAATCATCACAGTAGTATCCGGTGTTGTGAGCTCGGCATTGCCGCGTATCTGCGCCGCTACTTCCAGCTGCACCGCACGAACACAGGGATTCATGAAGGTGAGCGTTTCCTTGATAGCACCAACGGAGTCCGGAATGTTCAGTGTGACATACGCCACCGATGTACTGCCCGGCAGAATAGGATACGGAACAATGGAGTCGATCACCGCATACTTTCCGGCCAGAGGCAGAGAAACAGTTTGCGGCATCGTGCCGTAGTTCGTGATTTGTATGGTGCCGCGCGCTTGGGTGTTGCGATCGACGATTCCCAAATGCAATTGGTTAAACTCCCATCGCACATCCACGGAGTCTTTCATCACACGGAGATTCACCACCGTCTCTTTGTTCACCATGCTGTCGGTGTTCGACACCATCACCAGCTCTGCCGTGCGCAGTCCGGTGACGCCTTTGGATGTATGCCGCACCAGCACTAAGTGCGTGCCATCCGGCATCAGTACCATAGCGGTGTCGGTGAGTATGGCAAACTCATCGGCATTTGCTCCGCGCAGATATATGCGACTGATGTCAAGGTCTTCCGCGCCGGTGTTGGTGATCAACACCGTGGTATCAATGGCGGTGTAACATTGCTCGCTGATGTCCACGCTCAGCAGGGTTTGCAAATGCGCAGGCACCACCGGTGCTACTTCCACGGTTACATCTAGAGTGTGGGTGTTACCGCAGCTGTCCGTGATACGGAATGTTTCTTTGTAAAAGCCAACGGTGTCGCCGGCAAAGCGCACGTATGCAGTACCTGTGCCGCCGGCGGCCAATGGATTGGGCGAAACGGAATCGATGGAGAAACGTCCGCGAACGATTGGCGTAGCAAAGCGCATGGGCACCATGCCGGTGTTGGTCACACCTAGTGGCTGTGTGGTGGACCTGTAGATTTTCTGCTTGGGCAACGCAAAGGTTGCAGTGGCAAAACGAAGATCGGATTTGTTGATGTTCAAGGTAAAGGGCTGCGTGTATACGCTATCGCGCTCACTGTTTGAATACACGCTGACGCGCGGTGTTAAGCGCTGCGATACCGAGCCGGCACCGGAGGCATCAATGCGTAAGTACACGGTGTCTCGGCGGAATGTCATTATGCGCCGCGGGAAGAATCCCAGCACCGTGATGCGAACGCCGGCCGGTTGTTCCACTGTTACGGAGTCAATTCGCAGAGTGTCCAGACCGCCGTTATCGATAATAATAAAGGTGTCTTGCGAGACAATACACGGCAAGGTAACCGTGGGCATGGTTCGTATGCGAATAAGCGGCCTGGTGGTTTGCACCTGCACTTGCACGCGCAGCTCCTGGCCTTTATCACACTGATCTCGCACAAACAATGTGTCTATAGAAAACGTACCGCTCGGCGCTCCGGAGAAGCGCACCGTAGCAGTAGCGGTGCTGCCCACCGGTGTGGGATTGGGCGTGATGGCTGTGATGGTACTCCTACCGCGTGTGATAGGCAGGTTCCAAGTGAGCGCAGCCGTGCCCGTATTCCGCAGTCCTACTGTTTGCACTGCGGGCATGTTGGGCTGAATATTATCCAGCACAATGCGATTGGTATCCAGTACAAACGACGTTCGTTTCCACGTGCCGCTCAAAGGAATGGTTGTTACTCCGCCGCTGGTGTTTTGCGCATCGGAGCGAATAACCAACGAAGCGTTTTGCTTGAGGTCGGTGGTGGGTGTGTAGCGAATCACAATGGAATCCACCGCGTTCGATTCCAGCTTCTGCGGCGGCTTGTACCGAATGCTGTATTGCTTGAGCGTATCACCAACCAGAGAAATATCGCTGATGGTCATTGCTGTCATACCCGCGTTCGTGACGATGATGGTGGTATCGGTAAACGTTTTGCATGGCTCGTTGATGATATCAAGCGATGATAATATCACGATGGTGGGTCGCGGCGACATTGTGTATGCACGAAGACGAACCGAGCTAAGGCCGCCGCAGCTGTCGCGCACCGTATACAATGTATCGTAGGTAGCAGAGGTATCGCCGTTGTTGAAGTTCACGTACACGCGAGCTGTACCGCCCGGCGGTATGGGATTCGGCGACATTGTTACCACCGTGAAGTTGCCCAGCATCACCGGCACAGGAAGAGTCATGGGCACTGTGCCGCGATTGATCAGATTCAGGTACGCATCTACGGATGTGAAGGGCCGCACGTTGGTCAGCACAAGATTCTGTACAGGGAAGAACAGCACAACCGTATCGCGCTGTCCGGTCACCTTTACATCCAGTATGCCCTTAGATACATTCGCTGCGCTTGTGTACAAACGCAAATAGGCAGCGCGCTGGCCGGACATCTGCGGCAGATATTGAATGCGGATATTCTTCCAGCCGCCCCGCGTTACCGTATCCGGCAGCGATGTTACAACACGGAAGAAGGTAGAGTCGTTGCCAACAAATGCCGCACTGTCTATGCTCATTACCCCTGTTCCGATATTCTCTACCCGTATCACTGTATCGATGGGGCTTAGAGCAGAACAGATGGGTGATACCATAGCGCACTCTTTGGGCGAGGCAGATATTCGTGGCACGCCTATGCCCTCTCCTGCCAGAAGAATGGTGGCGGGCGATCCCAAGAAGGGATGGAAGAACGCTAGCCGCGCACTTGTGCGGGCTATGCGTGTGGGCGCAAAGCGCAGGGTGATTACGCGACTCTCTCCCGGCGCCAGAACAAACGATCCACCGCCGCTCACAATAGAGAACTGCAGAGTGTCCGGACCCAAGATGCGCGTGTTGGTAATATTCAGCGGGGCCGCCGTTACGTTGCGTATGGTTTGCGAAACCGTAGTGTCCTTGCGGGTTGTAATCTCCACTTTGCCGAAGTCTATTTGCTCCACAAGATTCTCGGTGGGTGGATTCACCGACTCACCGATGAGCACAAAGCGCAGAGTATCACACAAGGTTACTACCATCATTTCTACTTGCTTAATACCCACCACTTTGGTGCGCGGTATAAAGCCAAGCTCGTAGGTGAGGCTCTGCCCGGGGTACAAGTACAATCCCACGTTTCTCTTTACAATGCGGAACTCGTCTTTGTTGTAACCCGATATGCTTACCGAGTAGATATAGTCCCACGCGGATCCGATGTTCATGATGATCTGATTGATCACCGAATCTTTGGATCCGTTGTTCAGCACCTTGCCAAAGTTGATGGTGTCTTTCTTCTTGAGTATGGACGTACCAATGGTAAATGGCGACGACGAGATGTCTGACTGTATAGGCGTTGCGGCAAAATCCCACAGCCAAGCGTTGCCATCGTGCGAGCAAATAATGCTGCGAGAAGAATTCGCCGACATCGCAAGGTGCGATACTTCGTAGCCCTGATGCGGGTTCACGGTGCGCACTACTGCGCCGTTCGCCGTGTTCCACACACGTGCTTGTTTATTGGCAAGCACCGTTCCTATTTGATAGCCGGAGTTCGGAGTAATAGCATGCACCATGTCGTTGATGGTGTTGATGCGCGTCATGGTGGAGTCGATTACATACGAACGCGATCCCGACTGATGATACACACTTACATAGCGGCTGCCCGGTGCGTAGGATAGTTTCATGACATCACCACCCACGGCAAAGATGTCTGTGAAGCGGCCGGTCTCGGCGCTCGAGGCAACGTTCAGCGATACCACGCTCATGTTGGTAGCAGACGATGCACCGACTACCAGAATTCGGGTGTCGTCGTAGTTGTACGTAAGGTCCTTGCCCGAGAGAAAATTGTTGACCGTGATGGTCTTGTACAGCTGGCCTGTGGCTGTTACATAAATCTGCACAAGGTTGTTGTTGGTAATAGCCACGTACTGACTGTTGTTGCTGAAGGCCGGGCCATATCCCGCGTTGGGTATACGCGTGATGAGCTGTGCGGTAAGCACGTTCCACAAGGCCATAGTGCCGTCGGCCGCCAGAGCGCATAGATACACGCCGTTGGGGCTTGCTCGCAAGGTGTTTACCTTGGAGGCAATGCTACCTAAGTCGTTGAGTGTGCGCACGGTGTCGCGCGTTTGTACGGTGTGCACTACCACACTGCCGTCTTCTCCCAGCGTTGCGGCGTTTTGATCGTCGTTGAAGAAGCATGCGCTTACCACTGCGCCGCGTGCCGCGTGGCGCAGTAGGTGTTGCTTTTGATGCGCACCCGCAGCGGACCATACGTTCACACCGCCAAAAGAATTCGCCGTAACAATCTGCGAGCCATCGGCCGTGTAGCCTGCCCACAGCGAGCGCCACTGGTGGTTGTTTACTTTACCCGTACCGTCGAATGTTGTGATGCCCGATCCTGTGGATGCATCCCACACCGCGCAGGTACCGGTGTAGCCGCCACCGGTTAGTGATATCTCGCCGGCACTAACCACTCTCGTGCCTGCCGGATTGAAAGTTGCATAAAAGTGCGCACCGATGTTGCCGTTGTAGCTCCGCACCTCGGCGCCTGAAGTCAACGTGTGTATGCGTGTTACGCCTTCCTGAAAAGCCGCCACTACTTGATCGTTATTCGAAGGATGAAACTGCACCGAGCTTCCCGGCGAAGGCCGTGCCGCATCGATGGTGTTTACGCGAGTGTACGACACCGCATTCCAGCCGTTGATACGGCCCACGTTGTCTATAGAGACAATGCGGCTTCCGTCGCCGCTGAAGGCTACGCTGTTCACAAGTGCGGTGTGGTAATTCATGTTCGCCAGTACGGTGCCATTGCTTGCATCATACACACGCACGGTGTTCGTAATGTTCTGCAGGCCAACAGCAATGCGGGTTCCGGCAGGGTTTATTGCCGCACAGGTGAAGTTCGTGACGTTGTCGCTAATGGTTCGAATCAGCTGGTAGGTGCTTGCATTCCAGAGCGTGAGCTGTCCGCCCGGCATTCCGTTGTGGCACAGTATAATGGTAGAACCATCGGCGCTCCACATTACTGATTGCACCACCTTGCCTCCCGGTGGAGTGAGCGTGGCAAGCGTATCGCCGGTTTGCAGGTTTACAACATATGCCCTGCGCGTGGACAAGTAGGTGTTGTCCGGTGCCAGCATCACAACTGCTTGTGATGCATTGCTCGGATTGATGGCGCACATCTTCATGATGCCCGGATGGCCTACCTTAAGGGCTTGCAGCCTATCATTCTGAAACTTGATATGAGAAATGCGAATCTTGTTACCGCCGCCTGTACGCTGTGGTGTGCGGAACCATTGCTCGATATTACCGGAGAAATTGTCTGCCATCATGGTCCATGTTTTGCCGTCGTCGAATGTCCATTCGATGCGCATGGAATCGTTGGCAGCAATACCGTCCCAGCGTGAATACAGATAGTAGCAGGAGTTCCAGTTGTCGGGCCCAACCGGACGCAACACACTGATTGTTTTGGTTGGAACGGAGCGCGCTTGGTAACCCGCCGATGCACCCACAAATGAATACACACACATGTTACTTTGGATACTCATGGTGCCGTATTGATAGCTGGTATCGGCAGCTGTGTATCGCACGGTAACGAATCGCGATTGTCCTTGCGGTATAACAAATGGCGGCGGTGTTCCACCCCAGTTTGTGATCGTGAACGCGGTATTAGCAAAACTACCGTCGCTTATTGTAATGGGGGCATTTGGCGCATAGATCTGAACTGTTTTTTCCTGATAGGTACCCGGAGGCACTGCGCCGAATGTTAATGAGCGCGGGGACATGGTTACGTATGGTATCATGTTATACGGCAGAACGTAATACCGTGACACAGCAGGCATGTTCTGGGAAGGAACAGCTATTGATACCCAACGCCAATCCGAATAACAATACTTGTCCGCAAACCAATTCACCGTGCAGGGCTGCGCGCCTTCCGCGTGCACCAGACTTGCGCGAAATGCGGCATTGAGTTGCTCCGGTGTGGTAAGCGATTCGTAGCCGGTTTCGCCGAACAGCAGTCCGCCTGTTTGCGAAGCAATGTTGGCAAGAATTCCCGGTGCCTGCAGGAAGTAGGCAATTGTATAGAGACGAATGTTGTACAACTGTGCAAAGGCCAAGATGGAGTCTTGTTTGCCGCCGCCGTCGCCGTCGGTAAGCATGATCACCACTCGTTTGTAGCGGCCTTGTGTGGCCACGTTCATCGCTCCGGTGGGAGCTGCCAGCAGTGCATTGTTGTAATCGGTGGCTCCTTGCGGCTGCAGTGTGGAGATAGCCGAAAGCAGAGAGCTTTTGCTGGTAGTGAAGTCTTGATTGATGTAGCTAAGATGGTCGAAGGATGTTATGGCGCACTCGTGCAATGAGGTATCCAGCATACTCACAAAGAGTGACGCTGCATCGCGCACGCGGCTCATGCGAGAAGGATTTCCCTGGCTCATGGAACCGCTGACGTCGATACACAATACCACCGATAGGCGCTCGGGAGCAGAGACGGGCGGGCAAGTAACGTTTGTAACAGAAAATGCCTGAGCACTATTGCGTACGTCGAAGTCCGCGGGCTGTAAGTTCCGCACCAGTTTATTCTGCGCATCGAAGGCGTAGAAATCGGCGCTGTGATCCTGAAAGGCATTTACTTTAACCGAAACAAGCGAGAGTGTTTGGGCGTGCGTAGGCACAGCTGCCACAACAGCAATAACCACAAGGATAAGTGCAAGCACCACCCTCGATGCCACCCGCATCCAACATGTGCGCGCGGTTCGTTGCGAAAACGTCATCGTATTGATTCCCTCGTAATTGCTCGTGATTGATTGTTCCCCGATTCTTTCCCCGATTCTTTCCCCGATTTTCCTTCCCCCCAGTGTTTCCCTTGTGTTTCCCTTGCCCCAAGCGTGTGGAAAACTACGAACATTTGAGGGTAGAATGAAGATTTTCTCAGACCAAAATGTCCATCAAAAACCGTCTGTTTATAGGGCGCCATCCATTGCTCCTAACCATGAACTAAGACACTAGGCAGTTGCAAAAGGAGTTGCAAACATCGTGCCCGTATCGGCGAGGCATGTGGAGAATGTGTGGATAACACACTAACATCCTGATGTTATGTCAGTTACAGCATTGCCGATAACGCTCTTCAACAGTATATCGGGGAGAATACTTTGGGTGAATACTCGGGTTGATCAGCATGCACGACAGATCATCTATTCCACAAAACCGTAGCTTCTCATCCTGATTGTGGATAGTAATCCGTCAATGACGTTGAATAGCCGTCAGCAGTACTCAACACCAATCAATAGCGCGCAATAGCCAGCATGCACAGATCGATGGTGGCCTGAAGTGCTTCGCGGTGGGTACGCTCCATGCCATGCGAGGCCGCCACACCGGGACCTATAAGCGCCACTCGAAAATCTCTGCCGGCCCGCCAAGCAGCGGTGCCATCGCTGGAATAATAGGGATA
Source organism: Kapaibacterium sp. (SeqCode) (assembly GCA_046297095.1). Classification (GTDB taxonomy): domain Bacteria; phylum Bacteroidota; class Ignavibacteria; order Kapaibacteriales; family NICIL-2; genus JBBATK01. The sequence goes on from JBKCNS010000009.1 coordinate 11,973, forward strand.
CACATCCAGCTTGTGGGGAACGTTGTGAGCTTCCGCGAGCTCCACCAGAGTGGAGCGGAAGTGATAATCGTAGGGACCGCCGGAGTCTTTGGCGCAGATACTGCACGAGAACTCATCGCCCTCGCAGTCGTTGCCGAGCACACCCATGTCGATGGTTAATAAATCGCGAATACCGGCGGAATATCCCGTGGTGCCGCCATGTCCTACTTCTTCGTAGGTTGAAAAATATAATTCCACCGGAGCACTGCGTTTTTCTTCGGATAATTTACGGGCGATTTCAAATAATACATAGCAGCCGGCTTTATTATCCAAAAAATGTGATTTAATAAATCCGCTTGGTGTTTCTTCGTATTTAGTATCAAAGCAGATAAAATCCCCGATGCGTATGCCCAGAGCCCGCACTGCATCAGGGCCGGAGACCCGTTCGTCCAGACGTACGTGCATATTCGCTATGCTGCGTTCGCCCGTAGCTGCATTTTTATTTGCATGAGTAGAGGGATTATCTAATAAAACAGTGCCGGTATAAATGGTGCCATTCATGGTGTGTATCCGCACGTACGATCCCTCGAATGTGGGAAGCAATGGCCCGCCCACCAGCGAGAATCGCAGCAGCCCACCGGAGGTAATTCCGCTCACCATTGCACCCAGTGTGTCTGTGTGCGCGGCAATAGCCAGCACAGGGTTTGGCCCCAGAGCGCATCGCACGGCGCCTTTTGGCGTTCGCTCCGGGGAATAGCCGTAGGAACGTAGCGTGGATTCAATAAAATCGGCAGCGTGATGCGTGTAGCCCGTGGGAGAATCGATAAGCAAAAGCGAGCGAAGGGTGCTGAGGTCAAGCATGGTATCTATGAGGATTGAGTGTATTGAGTATGCAATGCGGAGTATAGCTGAATGTGAACTGTTCGGATGTTGTTTACCTACCACATCGGGTCCATTCGCCCTCGGCGCACGGTGAAGCACTGCGTGTGCGAGCAATGGTTTTGGCAAAATACGCAGCAGAGACCAAGGGGCGCGGGCAAGCTTAGTTCGGGCACTTCGCCGTACTTTTGCAGAGCTATGATCGTTCGTTCGGTATCGTTTGATCATTCTGAATCACAACTACTTACAGGCATACACGCATGGGTCGCATATTCGAGAAACGCAAGCATAAAATGTTCAAGCGCTTCGATAAGATGTCGAAGGCATTCACTCGTATCGGAAAAGAAATTGCCATTGCCGTAAAGCTTGGCGGAGCTGATCCGGACAACAATCCGCGATTGCGCGCTGCTATTCAGAACAGCAAGGCGGCGAACATGCCCAAGGACAGAGTGGAAGCAGCGATCAAGCGCGCCGGCAGTAAGGATGAGGCGAACCTTGAGGAAATTGTATACGAGGGCTACGGTCCATTCGGCGTAGCCATTGTTATCGAAACCGCTACCGACAATCCCACGCGAACCGTTGCAAATATTCGTAGCTATTTCAACAAGCACGATGGCACTCTGGCCACCACCGGCTCGCTGGAGTTTTTGTTCAATCGGCGCGGTGTGTTCAAGGTTCCCATTGGAGCGCATACCATCGACGACCTAGAGCTGGAGCTTATCGATGCCGGCGCGGAAGATGTGGAGCACGACACCGAAGAGAATTTACTCGTGGCGTACAGCGACTTCAACAACTTCGGCAAGATGCAGCGTGCCTTGGAAGACAAGAAGATCGAAGTGTTGAGTTCAGAAATGGTGCGGCTTCCCTTGAATACGGTTGCGTTGACCGACGAGCAGATGGAAGAAATTGCCAAGCTGCTGGAACGTATCGAAGAGGATGACGACGTGCAAAACGTATTCGACAACATCGGCTAAGCATCGTCTGCGTGAACACCGCGTCAACCACACCACAAACTATTGATGCCTACATAGCATCGCGTCCGGCGGAGCACCACAAGGGTTTGCAGCAATTACGCGCGCTTGCTCATCAATGTGTTCCCGATGCCGAGGAATGCATCAACTACGGCATGCCCGGCCTTCGCAGCAATGGCAGAGTGATCGTGTGGTTCGCGTCCTTCAGCCAACATTTTGCGCTGTTTCCCCGAGCTAAAGCCATAGAAGTGTTTGCTGAAGACCTTCAAAAGCACAGCTCGTTCATTAGCACATCGAAGGGCACTATTCGCTTTGCGCTTACGGCGCCTCTTCCTGCCGCTATGATTCGGCGAGTGATTCGCTTTTGCGTGAAGGAGCAAGGAGCAATTGCTGCTGCAAAGAAGCTGAGCGTAAAGAAGAAGGTGACAGCGAAGTCGGGTACGAAGAAGGTGACAGCGAAGTCGGGTACGAGGAAGGTGAGAGCACAAACACGCGCAGCCGTGAAATCTTCGAAGAGTAAAGCGCGGGCAGCTAAACAGCGCTTGGTTTCCAAGAGTGAGCGATGAGCATAGGTTGATGAAGAGGGTTTTGTGTTCTCTTTTGAATTCGACTGCATACTCCGGCGCGCATACTTTTAGTGGTTGTTGGCCCAGAGTGCATATTGCGGGCAACTGCAGAAACAACATCGACAGCAGCAACAAGAACAATACTTATCACTACTATAGCAGAGCACATTATGGCAGATATTTTTCAACGATGCCGTGAGTTCACACGAGCTGACGAAGTGAAGGAAGCCGGTTTGTATCCGTATTTCCGCCCCATTCAAGAAAATGAGGGTCCGGTGGTGCAAATCGAAGGCCGCAAAGTGGTAATGGCCGGCTCGAATAACTACCTGGGTTTAACCTCGCATCCGCTGGTGAAAGAAGCGGCCATCAAAGCCATTGAGCGCTTTGGTACCGGTTGCAGCGGCTCGCGATATCTAACGGGCACTATCGATCTGCATATTGAGCTCGAGGCGCGATTAGCTGCGTTTCTGGGCTACGAATCGGTGCTGTTGTTTTCCACGGGATATCAAACCGCACTTGGTGTGATTTCCTCGTTGGTCAGCAAGGGCGATTATGTAATTAGTGATAAGGAAAATCACGCATGTATAATTAACGGTTGTGTGCTGGCCAAAGGCGGCTTTGCGGAGTTTATTCGCTACAAGCACAACGACATGGAGGATCTGGAAAAAGTTCTTTCGCGTTTACCGGAAAATGCTTCCAAGCTGGTGGTAACCGACGGCGTGTTTTCCGTATCCGGTGAACTGGTTAATCTTCCGGATTTAATTCCCGTGTGCGAGAAGTACGGCGCGCGGATTATGGTGGACGATGCACATGCAACGGGTGTAGTAGGTGTGGGCGGACGCGGTACCGCCAGCCATTTTGGTTTAATTGATCGTACCGACATGACCATGGGTACTTTCTCTAAAACCTTTGCTTCGCTTGGCGGATTTGTGGGCGGCCCCGAACGCGTAATTAATTATATCAAGCATCACTCTCCGGCGCTGATCTTCAGCGCCAGCCCCACGCCGGCCTCGGTGGCTGCAGCGCTGGCCGCTCTGGATATCTTAGAGAAACAACCGGAGTTGGTAGACAAGCTTATTGCCAATGCCGACTATATGCGCAAAGGATTTAAAGAGCTTGGGTTTGATGTATATGAAAGCCGCACCGGTATTGTGCCCGTGATTGTAGGCGATGCCGAGCGCGCAATGTATTTCTGGCGCAAACTGTACGATTATGGCGTGTTTGTGAACGCCTTTGTGCCGCCGGGCGTTCCCCCGAATATGAGTATGATGCGCACGAGCTACATGGCCACACACCAAAAGGAACATTTGGATACTATCCTTGAAGTGTTCGCCAAAGTTGGACGCGAGTTGGGATTTATTGCGTAGAGAGAATTGCCGGATTGGAAGGCCGGTCCGGCAACATCCTGCAGCCCTGAATTTGCATTGTCGGAACAGATGCTCGTTATTACTTATCAACATTTGTCGTAACACTTTGAACTCGGTGATCCGTGGTAGTATTTTGCCGTAGCGGGAATAATGATTACTGTTGTATAGCAGCATGCTTTATTCTCAATACCACCGCGCCTTATCGTGCTGCGCTACCGCTCATGGTTCCAATGATTCTCGTCACAACGTAAACAAAGGTTACCCATGAAATACCCTTTTGCTTCCTCACCGCAGAACAACGGGCCCACCGCCTCTACAAGAAAGAATATCGACGACAAAGACTTCAGCGCCGATCAGCTTCCTGTGATCGGCACAACGTCAGGAACACTAGTTCTTGATATTGAGAGATTCGTCAATAGTAGCGTGTTCGATGAAGTCTATGCCTCACTTCATGAGCGCATCGTTCAGCCGCAATCTGCTCCGGAAGACACAGCTCAAGAAGTGCGCTAGGGAGGTACTATGCCTTTTAACGTACTTATCCTGCCTTTGCTGGGCGGCTTCATTGTTGCAACGGAACTGCATTATTACAGGTTGAAATTGGCCCGTTATGAACATAAGCGTTTGCTCTTCCATGCCTCTCTTTTTGGTTTACTCCTTCTGATTCCGGCATTCGGAATTGTGGCTGTAGCGCGCGTCTTTCTACCTTCTTTCTTCGATTACCTTCAGCAATATGTTTTTGCCTTTACCGGACCTGAGTTGCAGTATGTTGGAGAGTCGTTGCTTTCACTGGCACTAGCTGTTCCGCTTGTACGTATTGGAAACAGCGTCTACCCCGAAAACAGTGCGATTGTAAGTGCTATCAAAGAGCGCAAGGATCCTTTTGAGATGCTGTGTTTGCGGTCATTCAACGATGGCCATCCTACCATGCTGACACTGAAGAACGGGAAGGTGTATATTGGGTGGATTCGTGAACTAACTAGTCCGTACGAGTCAGCACACATAGCAATCATTCCCCTGAAAAGCGGTTATAGAACCGTTGAGGGTAAAGTAGCAATCACCACCAGTTACATTGAGGTGTATGATCGCTTGTCCAGGGTGGGAGAAAGCATTGATAAGAAGGTTTTTATAAATAGATTATCGGGCGCCACCACCGTTATCCCCAAGGGAGAGATTGTTGTTTCAACTTTATATTATCCCGAATATGAGGAACAGTTTAATACACGATAAAAGACAGTCTTTATACCTGTAATATTCTTTTTAATAGTCATGAAGCACATCTCTCTCTTCCATTTCTATAGAATAGTCGTAGTTATAGCCTTATTGCTACAGGCGGCCAAGCCCTGTATCGCAAACGCACAGGCCTCCTCCTCCGGCACCACCGCGCTTCGTGGCACATTGCTTGGTGCTGATGCCAAGCCAATGAAGAAGGCACAGGTATTTGCCATGCAGTTCTTGAGTATCAACGAGAAGCCCCTTTCGGCGGAGGTTGCGGCCGACGGCACTTTTGAGCTGGCGCTTCCTTATGGATGGCATTTGCTGGAGTTTACCGGCACGGACCATCAGCGTGAACGTACCTCGCTTATGTATTTCATCAATCCGGGCATGAGTGTGCGCTGCACATTAGCTTCCAATGCACCCACAGGCAAGATCGACTCGGTGTGTTGTGTGACTTCTGCAGATAATTATTCGTTCGAGAAGCAGCGAGCCATGAAACTGCAGAGCGACGGCACATGGAGACTAAATGTCACCACCGATCTTGCAGCAAAGGAGTTGGGTTATCAAGTAATAGTGTATACCAATGGCGAGACCGAAGCTCATAGTTTTAACAGCACGGAAGGGATTCGCTACGAGTACGATGGTGGCGGTGATTATCGCTCGATCGTACCGGTAAACAATGGTGTGGCCTCGCTTGTGTTTACTCCCGGCATGTTAGTGAAAGGCAAGAGTGATGCAGAGATCGCATTCCTTGATACCTATGGCGCTGCAGCCAAGAAGATTCTGGATGCGCAGCGAAGCGACATGATGAAATGCTTCACGGCAAACACCGATATAGCCGATGGGAAAAAGACTAATTGGAATGCAGCCAAGCGTCGGGCCGAGCTTCGGATGGAAATGAAGAAAGAAGCGGTGCCCACATTAAAACAGCTTCGAATGATTTCGTATTTGTTGTTGCCTGCCCTTCCCGGTGAGGCCACAGGTGTGGATAGCATGGTGGTAGACGACATCTTTGCTACCATTTCGCCGGCCTCGCTCATTTGGGATAATTATGCCGGCGATCTTCACAAGTTCACGCGCATGGGCAGTACCCGCACACGTTCATACACAGACCGTGTGCTTAGCGAAAGCCCCAGTGCTAATGTTAAGGCTTATGTGCTGTATAGCCGGTTGGCAGAGGCTATGGATCAGAAGCGCGATGTCGATGCCCGAGTATTGTATGACCGCCTGCTGGCTGAGTATCCCAAAACCTATCCTGCGCAGCGCGCTAAACGCGAGCTGAATCCAAGCCGCACCGTGAAGGTAGGCGCGCCGTTACCGTTGTTTTCGTTTCAATCGTTGGACGACTCCACTGCCAAGGTGACCAACGCCGACATCAAAGGTCGGTGGGTGCTTATAGATAATTGGGCCACGTGGTGCGGACCATGTGTTGGAGAAATGGGCTCACTCCACGCCGCCTACGAGAAATTCAAAGACAAAAACTTTACCATCCTTAGCGTATCGTTCGACCGCGGCACAGCGGAGATCGCCCGCTTCCGCAACAACAAATGGAAAATGCCGTGGATGCACTGCTTCTCGCCGGGCGTATGGAAAAACGACGCCACCCGCATCTTCGAAGTGAACGGCATTCCCAAACCCATCCTCGTATCTCCCGATGGTACCATCGTGGCTCTTGAAGAGAGTCTTCGCGGCGCACAACTTGAAAAAACCCTGGAGAAATTTGTGAAGTAGTAGGTGCCGGGGTTAGCCGCCGAGGTTATCGACCAAGTGGCGTCAGCGAGGCTCGTCCCCGCGAGGTCTTCGAGCGCAGTCGAGAAGCAAGCGGGGCTGGACGCTTGGATGCTCAACCCGCGCACGCTGCGCTTTGCGCGTGACTCTCTGTAGCGACGCTTCTTCCCGCGAGGTCTTCGAGCGCAGTCGAGAAGCAAGCGGGGCACGAGGTCTGGAAGCTCAACACCCGCGCTTTGCGCGAAGCGCGCTGCTCACGCCAAGAAATCAAATCAAACATTAATCCATAGAAGCCTCAAAGCCCTCACCCTGCCAGCTCCGGAACGGAAAGGGTTTTTGTTTGACTAGTTCAAAAAAACTAATTCCTATGAAGTACTTTTCTTGAGCTTCCAACCCTTTTCACCCGCTTGCTTCTCGACTGCGCTCGAAGACCTCGCGGGAAGGGCCTCGCGCAACGACGACGTTCGAGTTTTGAGCTTCCAAACGTTCTACGCCGCTTGCTTCTCGACTGCGCTCGAAGACCTCGCGGGAAGAATGTCTCGCTAACGTTATTTCGCTCGAAGACCTCGCGGGAAGGGCGCATCGCTACTGTTAAGTTGCCGGGCGCCTTCACCCGCTTGCTTCTCGACTTCGCTCGAAGACCTCGCGGGAATAAACCTCGCCTTTTAAAGTCTTGCTGAAAGCACATTTTAATTATTTCTTTTCTCATCCCCCGCATCAACACACGACATGCGTGCATTTATGGCAAAGATGAAGTATCTCTTCGTTTATCGATTAATGATCACATTCACCGTCTCCGGCGCCAAACCGGGAGAACGCAATCGAAATAGATAGGTACCTACGGGAAGAGAAGAAACATCCACGTTCAATTCGTCGGGAGTTCGTTGGAGTGCGGTTGGTTCTAGTTCAATACTGCGGCCACCGGCGCTTGCTATTACATCCATTGCAAAGCCCGGAAGCATGGCCATCGATGTGCGTATATGTACTCTGTGGGTGGAAGGATTAGGATAGATATCCACAGGCAACTTGGCCTCATTAACCGTGCTTACCGTGGTGTCTTTCAATCGGTCGGCCGCCAACACGTTTCCAGCCCTACCGCCGGCAAGATATCGTTTATCGTCTGTGAGCCAAACATCCTCGCCGCCTGTTGATGCCAATCGCACTGTTTGCTCCCTCTCTTGACGCTCGATATCCCATATCTCCCATCCTTTACCACAGGAGGACACATACTTCGTGTTGTCTCTACTGAAACATCCACCGTTGACATTATACAGTGGTGGTAACGTGGGGAAAAAAGCCAGCTGTGTAAAACTCGTGCCGTCGAGAATACGCACGCCATTTCGGAGGGTGTCCTGTTGGTCTTGTGAAAATACCGCTATACGCGTTTTGTCCGGCGAAAGCACTATACGGGTGCGATCGTATTCATCTTTAGCCCCTATAGTACTGAATGCCAGGGGCGTCAGATTCCCCGTTAGAATGTCGAACAAATGCCATTGCAATCTTCCATCCGGATTCGATGTATATAGAAAAAGTCGATTGTTGTCTGCAGAAAACAATATTGCCCGCGCTATGGTAGACTTCTCTATGCCCGGTACATAAACTCGGCGAATGATACGGCCGGTCTTCACATCCCAGAATGTAACCTCGCTGGACATGTAACCG
>JBKCNS010000010.1:0-65568 GCA_046297095.1 Kapaibacterium sp. (SeqCode)
TCTGTTGCGCAGGCTCGAGCAAACTCTGTGGCTTGAGCATCGTTGATAAGCGGCGGATACCCGATCACCGCCGTGAACTCGCTCTCCACTCCATGCAAGGAACACAAAATGCGGCTATGCTCTTCCAGCCGCGTAAGAGTATCCCGGCGCCATTGCTCGTTGAAAGACCTCAAGGTACCCTTCAGTTCCACCACATCGGGAATAATGTTGGTTGCGGAACCGCCGTGAATGGAGGTCACGGAAATCACACCGGCATCCAGCGGATTGCGGCTGCGCGTAACAAGTGTTTGAAGATGAGAGATCAGCTCCGCTGCGGCTACAATGGGATCTTTGCCCTTGTGAGGTTGCGCGGCATGAGCACCAAATCCGCGAAGAGTCCAGTAGAGTTCATCGGCGCTTGCCATCATTGGGCCGGACACAAACTCTGCTACTCCTGCATCGGCATCGGGATTAACATGCTGGCCGAAGATTACCTCCGGAACGGGATCGGTCAGGGCGCCGTCGGCAATCATGAGCGACGCTCCCCCGGGAGATTTTTCCTCGCCCGGTTGAAAAAGTAGTTTCACCACACCCGGAATCTGCTGCTCCATACCTTTGAGTATCTGTGCAGTTCCCAGCAGCATTGCAGTGTGTGCGTCGTGGCCGCAGGCATGCATCACTCCCGGAATGGTAGAAGCGAAGGGCAATCCCGTTTCTTCGTGTATGGGCAGGGCATCGATATCGGCCCGCAACGCCACACAGCGCGAACCACTGCCGATGTGCGCTACCACACCGGTGCCGGCTACGCGACGATATTGCACACCCATGCTGTCCAGTTGCGCCATGATATAGGCGCAGGTTTGCTCTTCCTGAAACGAAAGCTCAGGATGCGCATGTAAATGCCGCCGGTGGGCGATAATGGTTTGAGCTTTGTTTTCAGCCTCTGTACGAAGCATGGATGCAAGATTCATAACACCACTTCACAATATTGGTTATCGAAATATCAATGGCTCAGCCGAACACGCAACTTCGAGTCACAGCATTCACGCACTACCTTCAAGCAAACTCTGCCTCGTCGAATACAATGTCGGCCTCAGCCAGAATCACTGCAGGGCCTTGTAGAAACAGAGCCGAGATGTTCTTCTGCGCATCTCGCTGCACTACGCATGTTAACTGCTCTCCGCCGGGCGGAATACAGGTCCATGACTCAATGCCGGAGTCTGATTGCAGTGCATTGATTACACTTACTGCCAACGCACCGGTGCCGCATGCGCGCGTTATGGCCTCCACACCGCGCTCGAAGGTCCATAGCTGAATTGTGGAAAGGCCCACACGCTCGTACACGCTTACGTTCGCACCACGGGCGAACATAGAATGCGAACGAATGCTTGGAGCCAGAACCGAGAACATCTCTGCACTGAACTTCCCGAACACCCTCTCCCACTCGTGCTTCTCTATCATCACATGATCCGAGCCCACATCCACATACGCGCCATTCAACACTCCTTCGGATAGCGGTATCTCTACGTTTTGCAAAACGGTTCGCGGAGGCGGGAATTGCAATGTCACATCAGCATCGCTAAGTGTAAACGGGAAATCTGTATTTGCCATGCGCAAGATTCCGGAATTCACATTGGCATCTAATGCACCTACCTGCCGTGCAAACCTCAGGGCGCAACGGCCGCCATTGCCACACATCATCGAGGACGATCCATCCGGATTGTAGAAGTCCACAGTTACTGTAGCCGTTACTGTAGCTGTTACTGTAGCCGTCTCGTTGTAATGCACACCGCGCAGCACAAGTACGCCTTCGGTTGCGTCTGCCTGTGCTTTGGTGGGCCTTACTAGCAACGGGCACATTCGTGATATGAGCTCATGGCTGTACACTCCGGCGCGATCATCAATCACGGTGAACAGGTTCCCTGCTCCGGACATGTATGTTACAGGAAGTGATGTCATAAAATAAAGTAAATGCAGAGCTGCGATTGCAAGGAAGTGCTCGCTCTACACACAAGAGCACTTCACATCAAGTTATTGTTCACCATAGCTCGGCGTTTTTGATAGCTCTACGCCCTTGCAAGAAACTCTACAAACGCGGGATGAACATATGAATTCGTGGCGAGGATTGTTGTAGACCCAAGATCAAAATCGCTTCCCGAATACTCCGTTACCCTGCCCCCCGCCTCTTGCACCAGCAGCATTCCTGCTGCCACATCCCAGGGCTTAAGGGCACTTTCCCAGAAGGCATCAAATCTACCGCAGGCAACGTAGGCAAGATCTATTGCAGCCGAACCCAAGCGCCGCACCGGCACACCCATGTGCACAAATCGAGAGAAGTACTCTAATGTGCCGGGAGCATTTTCGTCCACGTTATATGGGAAGCCGGTTACGATGAAGGACTCTTCCAGCCTTGACTGCGCGCTTACGGCAATTGGCACATCGTTACACCGCGCTCCATGCCCACGTACGGCAGTGAACATTTCGTCCAGCAAGGGCTGGTACACCACTCCTGCCTGCACAACGCCATCTACTTCTGCAGCTATACTCACGCAAAACAGCGGTACGCCGTGAGCAAAATTCACGGTGCCGTCCAGAGGATCAATGATCCATCGCAAACCGGAGGGCGCTTCGCTGCCGCCGCTCTCCTCTGCAAGAAACGAAGCACCGGGGTATTGCGCTCGTATATGCTCAATGATAGCATTCTCCGAGGCCACATCAAACTGTGTAACAAGGTTGTGCACGCCACCCTTGGTGCTGATGACTTTGACCTGCGAAAACCCATCCCGAAGAATTGCCCCGGCCAGAACTGCAGCGGCACGAGCTGTTGCGCATAACTCATGGGGGAAAGAAAGATCGGGTGTATTGGTAAGCATAGCGAAAGCAAAGAAAAACAGCCAACTTCGAAGCGCTTGGACCATGTGCGGCCAACAGCGATATCATTAGCAAAATTGATTATTTTCGCTGACGTACAGTTAGGCCACCGATCATTCTCCGGAGAGTTCCTATCAAAACCTATAGGTTAACCCTTACCGCTCTTGCGGTTCTCGTTTTGTTTCTTCCTGCCTTGGTAGCTCAACCCGGCAATTTCATACGCTTGCCAAAGCTCATTATTGCACCTAACGGTTATGATACCGTGGGAGCAAAAAACGCTTTACGTATAGCAGAAGAAACACAGAACATAGTGGAGAAGGCAGTGGATCCTGCCTCGTACTTTTTAGGACCCAATGATGTACTGACAGTGGCCGTAACAGGGCCGCAGCCGGCATCGTATGACATTCACGTCTCGCCCGACTTTAAAGTGCTCGTACCAGCTGTACCGGCGATTGATGTTCGCGGTTGTACGTTACTCGATGGTCAGAAGAAGATATCCGCGGCCGTACAGCGAGTGTACAGAACCCAGACAGTGGATGTTATCCTAAAAAAAATCAAGCAGTTCAAAGTTTCCATTTATGGAGCGGTTCGCAAGCCCATTGTGGTAAGTGCAAGTTCAACGGATCGCGTGTCGGAGGTATTGGACCGCGCGGGCGGGCTGATGTACAACGCATCTACGCGACGAATTACAATTATCAGAGACAGCGCTGTGATCAAGGTAGATTTATTGCGGTACTTCACGGACGGATTGGATTCGGCCAATCCCTATGTATTCTGCGGTGATAAAATCAACGTTCCCTACATCACGGACGAGGAATGCGTTTCGGTATCCGGAAGCGTAAAGCAGCCCGGTTTGTACGAATACATGCCCGGTGATTCGTTGCTGTCGTACCTGTCATTTGCTCAAGGCACAACCGTTGTAGGCCTTCTGGACTCGGTGGAAGTCTCGCGCTTTGAGGAATCCGGTATTCGCACCTTCTCTGTTATCGTAGATATAGGCTCGGGAGCAGGCAACATCCCTATCAACCTGGGGGACAAGATTTACGTTCGCGAAAAGACCGGTGTGTTCAAAAAGAACGAAGTGGCTATAGCCGGCGGTGTTGCACACCCTGGAAGCTACAGCATCAATCCCAAAACCGACCGACTCTCCGACTTAATCACACGAGCAGGTGGATATACCGAAGACGCTCAGCCCGAGACGGGTTTGCTCTTCCGCAGAAAAGACTTTACCTGGTACGACCGAGAGCTCGATCGATTGAGCAAAATGAAACCGGAAAACATGAACGAGTACGAAACGCGCTACTATCGCACGAAGACCTCGGAGAACATGGGTTTGGTGTCCGTTGACTTTGAAAAGATCTTTACTGCGTCGGGTGCAGACGCCAATCCTCTTCTCGTAAACATGGACTCGGTGTATGTGCCGCGGTCTACGAACTATGTTACTCTTATAGGCCGCGTCATCAAGCCGGGCCGTGTTCCCTTCCGAAGTTCAAGCACCTATCTCGATTACGTGAGGAGCGCGGGCGGCTTCGGGCTTCGTGCCGACGAAGATGAAGTGCTGATACAAAAAGTTTCCGGTGAATTGCATAGAGCCATCGATTACTCGGCCCGCATGGATCCGGGAGATAACATTCTAGTTCCCGAACAATCTGACGTAAAGTTTGTGGACATTTTCACAACAGCTCTTTCTATCACTGCCCAACTCGCCACCATCGTTGGTGTTGTGCTCGGTGTAGTCTTTGCATATCGCAAATAAGAATACCCATGAATACTACCCAAACACCACAGTTGGCGCCCACAGAGAACACCATTTCCATTCCGGACTTGGTCCGTAACAACACACGGTTCATCCTGCGATTCACCGCTGTTTGCGCCGTGCTGATACTCGGGTACAGTTTTGTGATGCGGCAAACATTCGAGGCCGGAGCTAAGCTGGTGGCCACGGACACAAAGTCGAATTCAATGTCGTCTCTGCTTGGCGGAATACCTGCTTTTGTAACAGGCGGTGCCGGAGCAGGCGCAAGCTCGGCGATGAGCATGGTAGAGATTGTTCAATCGCGAACAAATGCCGATTATATTATCCGCACGTGCAGACTGGACACCGTGTGGTTGTTTCGCGACCAAACGCGCGAAGAGCGCCAGAAGGCAGTGCTGGAGTTAATGAGCGTGGATGCCAAGCGCACAAGCGGTGTTATTACTGTTTCGTGCCTAATGCAAACCCCTTTTCTGGCTTCACAAGCGGAACAACGCTTAACGGCAGAGATTGCCGCTCAGATGTGCAATGCTGCTATAGCCGGTCTTGATAGCGCAAACAGATCAAAGACGAATAGCACTGCTCGCAAAGCCCGTATGTATATCGAGCGAGTTCTTGCTACGAATCATGCTAAGATTGATTCTCTGCAAAAGACCATGATCGAATACCAGAAGAAGTATCACATTTACACGCCGGAAACTCAAGCAGAAGCTCTTGTTACCAATGCCGTTTCTATTGGTACAGAGCTGGCAAAAGCGGAGACTGAATTGCGCTTAGGGCGAGAGCAGTTTCAAGAGAATACTCCGTACGTAAAGGCATTGGAAACTAAAGTGTCGTCGCTTCAGGCCCAGTTTGCGCAGGCGCAGAATGGCGGCATTGGAGCTAACGACCAGCTGTCGATTCCGGTGGGCACTCTGCCGGAAATATCCATGGGATATGTAAACCTGGTTCGCGACATCAAGATTTTGGAGCAGGTAAATGCGTACCTGGAATCACAACGTATGCAGGAGTCCATCCAGGAAGAGCGCGATGTTCCTACCGTACAGGTAATTGATCCGGCATTCCCGCCGGAGAAAAAGTCTTCCCCTTCTCGTGTATGGATGCTGGTACTAGGCAGCGTGGTAGCAGCACTGGTAAGTATCATGATCGTGTTTGTACGGCAAACATTTTTCTCTGCCGGTCAGTCCACGAATGCCGCTTCACCGGCCGCGTAGAGCACGGATGTACGGGATTTCATTCCTAACCCAGGAACTTATTCCGAACCATTTTCATTTCGGTAACGAGTACATGTAATGCCTGGTTACGCGATCCTTCGGCCAGTGGTAGGTATCTCTCGCTGGTGTCGCTGACATACTTGATGGGATTGCTTTTCAAATCGAATTCAAGGCAACGGAAATTATCCAGACGGGCCGCCAGGCGCACGATCAAGCAGTCTTCGCTTGAACGTTTAAGCAGCTCAGCATGTGCTATATCAATGGCATCGTAATTCAATTCTTGAGCGCTAAGGTCCTTGGTGAGCGTCTCTACTACGTACGACACATACTCACCGAAGTTGTACGAGATAATCTCTTTGGTTATCTGCTTCGAATCTTCCAGCACATCGTGTAGTAGCACAGCGCATACCAAATCGGCATCATACAGACGCAGCTCTTCGATAACAATCTTGCAGACGCGAGTACAGTGATAAAAGTACGGCGTGCCATCGCGACGCGTTTGCTGCTCGTGCACGCTACGCGCCATCTCGTACGCACTCATCACCCTTTGCAAATCCACAAGGCTCATCTTGTCGTGGAGTAAGTACTCCAGCTCGCTTTGGGTAAGATGTGTCTTGTTATACATACGAATCAGGCGTTAACGTTTCTTCGAAAGAGCTTTGTTCAGGTCTATACCAAATCCGCGAATGAGCATTCGTAACTCATCGTAGTCAGCGTCGGATGCAGGCGCCAAGCCTTCCACACTGTATGTGGCAAACAGTACTTTCTTCCCTTGCTCCGTTGCTTGAAAATCCAGCAATGACTTTTTGATTTTTGCTTCCATTTCCGGCGGAAAGCCCGAACGAAACACCACGGGATCGTTAGGAATTTCGTCGGTAAGAGCCAGTATCTTTACTTTGTCATACACGTCAGGGAACTGCGTTTTCACGCGAACTCTGGCGTCGAGTATCTCGCCGGTTTTAGTATCGGGCGCGGAGTAATACGCGGCTCCGGCATCTACCTGTTTCTGATACACCATCGTAACCACATTGTCGTGCTTGCCGGCAAAGACAGAATCCGAAACACGAATATTCTTGGACTGTAATAGTGCTCGGGGCAACACATACCCGGATGTAGATACAGCATCCACATACGCAAACGATTTGCCGTTGAGTTGTTCCAATGATTGTATTCCGTTGTCTACGTGCGTGAGTATTTCTCCCCGGTACCGCCGTTCCCCGTTGCGACGAATCACCATCATAGATGCATGCGCGTCGTACTTTTCGTGAGCTTTGATGTAGCTGAATGTATTGGTAATGGCAAAGTCCACGCCGCCGCTACCGAACGACTCCACCACCACGATAAAACTGGCCGGAACCGATGCCACATAGGAATAACCCGTAGCCCTGCTCAAAAAAGCTACCAGGGAATCCGCACTGGCCGTAACCTTGTGCGCCTCCACGGAGGGAGTAAGCATCAGCTTAATGGGGTTGCGCGCCGAGCCCAATTCCTCGGACCCGGAACGAAAAAATGGCGCAAGACTGAGCCTCACAAGGATGGCCAAAAGAAGAATAATATACCAGCCGGCTTTCTTCATGGTAGTAATGCTTCTTTGGTAGTTGTAGGTGCTTGGGTAATTTTGCAATCTGTTCAGCAGAACGCGCCGCCGCAATATGCGATGCGAAGTTGCAGATCACGTATCACATTGTACAAATATATCTTCCTTCAATTTCAGAAGAACGATCCATGAACATTCACGAGTATCAGGCAAAAGACCTTCTCCGCTCCTACAACGTCCCGGTTCTGCGCGGCAAAGCTGTATTCACTGCAGAAGAAGCAGGCAAAGTTGCTCACGACAATTTTGAGAGCAAGGGCACCAAAGTGTTGGTTGTAAAATCGCAGATCCATGCCGGCGGGCGCGGCAAGGGTGTTGTGCACAACACTAAGTCCGGCAAAGCCATCAAGCTGTTCGGCAAAGAGTTGCGCGGAGTATCGGTGATCAAGGCAGACAACAGCGGCTCGCTTTCTCACAAAGCATATTTGATTGCCAAAGAAACATTGGGCAACACGCTGGTAACAATTCAGACCGGAGATCAGGGCAAAGTGGTGCGCCGCTTGTTTATCGAAGAAGGCGCCCCCATCAAGAAAGAATATTACTGCTCTATTCTTTTGGATCGTGCTGTGTCGCAAAACCTCATCATGGTGAGCACCGAAGGCGGTGTGGAGATTGAGCACGTTGCGGAAGTATCGCCTGAGAAGATTATCAAAGAACACGTAGACCCGGCTTTAGGCGGACTGCAGGGCTACACCGCGCGCAGACTGGCATACGGCCTGGGCCTGGAAGGCAAAGCATTCAAGAGCTTCGTCGATTTCATTACCAAGCTGTACAATGCCTACGAGAAAATGGATTGTTCCATGCTGGAGGTGAATCCCTTGGTAGTAACAGACAACGATGAATTCATCGCTTTGGATGCCAAGGTAAACTTCGATGACAATGCCTTGTATCGTCATCCGGACTATGCTGCTCTTGCCGATGTGGACGAAGAAGATCCGCTGGAACATGAAGCAAACAAATTCAACTTGAACTACATCAAGCTGGACGGCAACGTTGGCTGTATGGTAAATGGTGCAGGCCTTGCAATGGCTACCATGGATATTATTCAGCTTGCAGGCGGCAGCCCCGCGAACTTCCTGGACGTGGGCGGTGGAGCCAATGTTGAGCGCATTGCTAACGCCTTCCGAATCATGATGAGCGATAAAAATGTTAAGGCAGTTCTTATCAACATCTTTGGCGGTATCGTTCGTTGCGATCGAGTAGCAAACGGTATTCTTAAGGCTCTTGAGCAAGTAACGGTGAACGTTCCTTTGATCGTGCGTCTGGACGGCACCAATGCCGTGGAAGCTCGGGAGATTCTCAAGCAGAGCGGTATGAACTTTTTCCTTGCAGCTACCTTGGATGATGCGGCCAAGGCCGTGACCAACGCGCTGAAGGCATAGCATAGTGCGCGAACATTGCAAACCATGTTCGCGCAATCGGTTTTGTGCAATGAAGAGCTTCGTACAGAATCGAAGCGCATCGAAGATGTTCGAACATCTTCGAACATCTTCGAACATCTAAGTAGCATACCCAATAACACTGAAGAACATCATCGTATAACGACGGAACTAGAACCGGAGAAAAAGCATGAAAGAACATTCTTGTGACCTTGCAGTACTTGGCTCAGGCCCCGGCGGTTATGTAGCTGCGATTCGAGCTTCACAGCTTGGCTTGTCCACTATTTGCATTGAGCGCGATCGCCTGGGTGGCGTATGTCTGAACTGGGGTTGTATTCCCTCGAAGGCATTGCTCAAGAGCGCTGAGTACCGCGTGTTTCTTGATCATGCCGGCGATTACGGTTTCAATCTTCCGGAAGTTTCCGTCGACTTTCCTAAGGTCATCAAGCGCAGCCGCGGCGTAGCCGACAAGATGAATGCAGGTGTGGGATTTCTCTTCAAGAAATATAAAGTTCAGCAGGTTCAGGGCACCGGCAAGATGACCTCGCCGGGTGTTTTGGAAGTTCGCGATGCCGATGGAACGGTTACCGATATCATTCGTTGCAAGAACATCATCATTGCCACCGGCGCACGCACCCGCATGATTCCGGGCATAGACGTGGATCGCAAGCGCATACTCACCAGCACCGAAGCAATGCTTCAGCAAGAGATTCCCGATTCGATGGTCGTCATCGGTTCCGGTGCCATCGGAGTTGAGTTTGCCTACTTCTACAACTCCTTCGGCACCAAGGTGACCATTGTGGAGATGATGCCGAGTATTGTTCCTGTGGAGGACGAGGACGTTTCCAAAGAACTCGAGCGCAACTTCAAGAAACAAGGCATGACCATCATGACGAGCACCAAGGTGCTATCCGCTAAAACAGTGGGCGATCATGTGGAAGTGGTAGTGGAAAAGAAAGACGGTACGCAGCAAACTATCTCAGCTTCCGTAGCGCTGAACGCCGTGGGCGTGCAGGGTAATATCGAGAATATCGGCCTTGAAGAGTGCGGCGTTCGCACTGAACGCGGTTGGGTTGTGATCGATGAGTTTTGCCGCACCAATGTGCCGGGCGTGTATGCGATAGGCGACATTGCCGGCGCTCCCTGGCTTGCGCACAAGGCATCGGCCGAGGGCATAGTATGTGCGGAGTTTATCGCCGGTCATGCCACCCAAGGTGTGAACTATCGCAACATTCCGGGTTGTACCTACTGCCAACCGCAAGTTGCCAGTGTGGGGCTAACCGAGAAGAAAGCCAAAGAAGCGGGCTACGAAGTAAAGGTTGGTAAGTTCCCCTTCACCGCAAACGGCAAGGCCACCGGAACCGGCAAGAACGATGGCTTCGTGAAGCTTGTGTTCGACGCCAAGTACGGCGAAATTCTTGGCGCTCACATGATTGGCTCTGATGTTACCGAGCTTATTGCCGAAGTGGGCTTGGCACGAGAACTGGACGGCACTGCTCAAACACTGTTCAAAACAGTTCACGCTCACCCCACTCTCAGCGAAGCGGTGATGGAGGCCGCAGCCTTGGCGTATGGCGAAGCAGTGAACTTCTAAATGTTCTCTAACATGTGGACGGCGTGTTGCTGATACGATGAGCAGTACACATTACACGGGCAAGCCCTTGCCCTTTGTTTCCTTGCTGAAGTATGCAGCGATCACGGCGATGAGATAGGAGCCCGCAAAGAATAATGCCGAAGGACCGTAACCACCAAACTGTTGCACAATAGTGCCAACAAATAGCACGGCTATAGCCGTTGCAAGTCGTCCGGCATTAAGACCAAACCCCACAGCCGTTGCTCGAATGCGGGTAGGAAACAACTCCGGCAAGTAGATATACATTATTGCCTGCGCCAAGCCGATGAAGTAACCAAGTATGGCAACCTGAACATATATCTGCGTAGAGAACGTGGTGTTCGATAAGAACAACAGCGCCGAGGCCGCGAAGCATCCCGCATAGCTTAGCATGATGGTAGCTCTGCGACCAATGCGCTCGCAAAGCCATCCCGCACTTGCGCAGCCGCACACAGCTGCAAGACCTTGCCAGAATAATGTTGTGCCTCGCTCCACATTGCCGGCATAGGAAGCAGGGAAAAACGATTGCACCCATTGGGGAATCCAGGCAAGCGATGCCCAGTACCCGATGAGCAGTCCCCCAAAGGCCAAGGCACCAAGAATGGCGTTGCGCCTATTCGCGGGCGAAAGCACTTCTCCCAATAGTGAAAGATCTTCGTGCGAGGATTGCACACTGCTCCGCCATTTTTCCGATTCACGAAGCGCCATTCGAAGAAACACGGTGAGCACCGCAGGCAGCGCGCCAATAAAGAATACGGTTCTCCAGTAATCCACATTACGTGTGACCAGTCCGGCCACGAGTACACCGGCCTGATACGAGGTCAGTAGCACACCAATAGCAAAGGCACGTGAACGCTCCACCCAAACCTCCGAGAGGAATGTGGTGATACTTACTAACTCACCGCCAATTCCCAGACCGGTGAGAAATCGAAAAATTGCCAAATGCCACCAGGTCTGCGAGAATCCCGCGCAGCCGGTAAACACTGCATACAGCAAGATGGAGAACAGCATCGAGCGCACTCTGCCGAGCTTATCTCCGATCATTCCGAACAGTATACCGCCGCCCATCCATCCAAAAAGAAAGGCAGAATTGATTATCGATGCGATTCTATTGGGATCGGCATCAACAACGCCGTTGAGCAGCTCCGCTACCGCTTTGGGTTGCACGGCAGACATAAAGGTGGAGTCCATACCGTCGAATAATCCACC
Source organism: Kapaibacterium sp. (SeqCode) (assembly GCA_046297095.1). Classification (GTDB taxonomy): domain Bacteria; phylum Bacteroidota; class Ignavibacteria; order Kapaibacteriales; family NICIL-2; genus JBBATK01. The sequence goes on from JBKCNS010000010.1 coordinate 11,612, forward strand.
CAACCAACATCCCACAAACACCAGCAAATGGTAGCGAGTAATTTTCTGAGGAATAGCGTTCATTCTTCGAATTCACCTAATGTGTGTTGACCTTACATCTTGAAGCTCTGGTCCTTCCATTGCACGGTTCTATCAATAATGAGGAACGGAAGACTGAGCTCGAGTAAGGTAAAAAACAAGACTGCCGGTATGGTAAAAGGAATCAGCGAAAGGCCGCCGAGTATACGTAGCGAGGGCGCAATAATGAGCACATCTTCGGCAACTCTCATGGCTAGTATCAAAGCAAGCCAGTGCCACTCTCCTGTTGTAACGGCCGCAAAAATGCCGCCCCACAAGGCCAGCGATGTAGCTACAAACACTACCGCTCGTATGCCAAGTTTCTGACCGCCAAAGGCCCACCGCTTGTGTTGGGCAATGTACTCCGCCATCGTGCGAAGTGCCAAGGTGGTAACACTGGATTCCGGTGTGCATAGATATCGCGCTGTACATCCGCTTGCCGCTACTGCTTGCAGTAAGGCAAGGTCCTCAGTGACCGAAAACGGTATGGCTGCATAGCCACCGATACCGTTATACACAGACCTACGTACCGACATATTGTTTCCGTAACATCCTAGATGTTGTTTAAAAAACACAGCGGCACTTGCCATGGTGTTTAAGCTGTACCACTCCACTGCTTGTATACGTGCAAAGAAAGTTGACCCGCTTACCAGCGTGTTTGCGCACACTAAGCCCACTGCAGGATCCTTGTATTGACGAGCATGTGATCGCACCCATCCGGGAGGCACACGGCAATCGGCATCAGTAAGTACAACGATGTCACCGGTGGCCGACTTGAATCCCACATCCAAAGCTCCGGCTTTACCGCGCAGGTTCTTTTCTCCGTCGTGACGAATATGAACAATATGAAGGCGGCCGGATCGTTCTCCTATGCTTGTTAGAACAGCCTCGGTGTTGTCTGTGGAGCGATCGTTGACAATGATGATCTGAAGCTTGTGTTCGGGGTAATCCACATTAAGCAGCGAGGCCACGCAATCGCCTATTGTCCCCTCTTCGTTCCGAGCAGGAACGATCACAGTCACCAATGGCTCGTCATCGTTTACCACCCGAGTTTGGCACCGTTCACGTGCAGCACCAATCATGAAGAACACGGAGCGAGCCGTGTAGGTGACGAGTGCAATGATGTAGAAGAAGATCTGCATGGATACCGTGGGTTGTACTCTGCAAACTACAATGCACGTGTGAGTGGCGGGGCGCTTTTTTGTGACAGAAGTCTATGACAAAGGAAGTAGAAACATGAGTAAACATTCCACTGAATCACTAACGGCAGAAGCGGCTCGCTACGCACAATCCCACGGCCCCGCGCCGGAGGAAATCCACGATCGAGAAGTAGCTGTAGAAAAGCCCGCTGCTGAACGGGGTCGGGTGGACCTGCTTAACTCAGAGTACATGCCCTCGCTGATAAAGTTTGCGGTACCACTTACCTTCAGCTTCCTGGTGAATATGATTTATTCTCTCATCGATCGCTGGTTTATATCGTCGCTTGGTACCGATGCCATCGCGGCCATTGGCCTTGGCGAGCAGTTGGGATTTCTGGTATTCACGATTGGCAGCGGCTTTTGTATGGGCACAGGAATTATCGTAGCACGCCGAATAGGCGAGAACGATCGTGAAGGTGCAAACAGGATTGCTACACAGGCCGTGATTTTTATGATTGTGGCAACGACAATCATTACAGTACTATTGGAACTTTCGCTTCCGTTTGTGCTCAATCTGTTTGGACTTTCAGACACGGTAACCGCGTATGCTTACCAGTACCTTTCGGCGGTGCTGCTTGGATTTGTAGGAAACCTTATCACCTTTCAAATCAATTCGATCATCCGCTCATCAGGTAATGTGTTTTATCCCATGGTGGTGCTGCTCTCGACAACAGTTATCAATGCAGCTCTGGCTCCGTTGTTCATCTTTGTTCTCAACATGGGAATGTATGGTGCCGGATTAGCTACCGCCGTAGCACAAACGTCCGGTATGATCATCAACCTAATGCTCGTGCTGAACAACAAGACCGGGATTCACCTTCGCCTGGACAAATTCACCTTCGACTGGCAAGTGATACGTCGCATTGTTTCGCTGGGTATACCGTCGAGTGTGCAAATGATGGCAGTAAGCCTTACTCGCATCAGCATCTTTAAGCTCGTTGCAGCGTTCGGCACCAGCGTGATGGCAGCATACACTCTTGGCATCAGCGTAGATTTCATCGTGTTCATGTTTGTGTTTTCCTTAGGCATTTCCATTGAGGTTGCCACAGGGCAAAATCTTGGGGCGCGTAAGTTTCACCGCGTACTCGGATATCACACAGCCGGAATCAAGCTCTTGGCAATCATCTCTGGTGTTCTTGGCTTTTTAGCGTACACCATGGGCCCCACATTTGCCTCTCTCTATAGCTCGGACCGGGTTGTGATTATGGAAACACAACGCTACCTCCATGTATCGGTGTTCGGATATCTGTTTTTTGGTGTGGGAATCATTTCTGCACGCGTCATTAGCGGTGCCGGAGCGGCGTACGTAAGCCTTGCAATAGTAGCGGGGTCTATTGTGTTGCTTCAACTTCCCTTGGTGTATGTATTCTCGCACTACACCGGATGGAATCAAACAGGTATCTGGATTGGCGCGGCAAGCGGATACGCACTCTTCGCTGCAATTGGAATGTATGCAGTGCGTAGCAAGATTTGGATGCAGGCAAAGGTGTAGCCGAATCTGCGAACCTTCGAGTTACGACTTCACGCCCTCGCCGAAACTTCCCTAGAGGGACACAATGTTGCGACCACACACTCTGAGCATTTAGGCCGGCGCGCAATACAGGTTTTTCTGCCGTGAGTGATAATGCTGCTGTTGAACTCATTGCGCCTGTTTTCCGGCACGATTTCCATCAGAGCGAATTCTATCTTTACTGCATCGGTTGTATTCACCAAGCCAAGCAGATTGCTGATGCGCGTCACGTGCGTATCAACAGTCAGAGTTTGATGACCGAAGCAATGACCCAGCACACAATTGGCGGTCTTTCTTCCCACGCCCGGTAACTGCACCAACTCTTCCATGGTTTGTGGCACTTCGCCGCCAAAGCGCTCCACGAGCATCTCGCAGCATGCTTGAACATTCTTTGCCTTGGCACGATAGTAACCGGTAGATCGAACATCCTGCTCGATTTCCTCCAGCGGTGTGCGCACGTAATCGGCCGGTGTGGGATACTTCCTGAACAGCGCCGGAGTTACCGTGTTTACCAGCTTGTCGGTGCTTTGCGCGGAGAGCATGGTAGCTATGAGCAACTCGAAAGGATTTCCGTGATCCAGTCCCTCGAACTCATGATTATACGCGGTTTCCAAAGCGTCAAGGATTTTCACGACGCGCTCTTGCTTTGATTGTTTGGATTCCCTGCCCTTGCGTTTGAATTGCGTCTCGGTACTCACGGTTTCTCCTACGTTTCGAATGACTCTTTGGAATTTCTCGGTATGAAGTGCCGAGAAGGTTATGCTTTGGAAAGTTCTGCTTTGGAATGCAGCTGACTATCTAGTCGTTACATCACGTTGTCTCACAACTACACATCGCTCCACCGCACATCAATATCCATACTCATCAAAACTACAACGGCCCGCCTTCATCCATATGATGAGGGAGGGCCGTTCGAATGTTCGTCCTTTTTGTTGGAGAGCTGGCTGTTACGAGCTTACGCGCGGCGCCGACCCGGATCGATCTCGTTCAAGTGCTCAACCTTCGACAGCAATTGATCCTTTGTTTCTACTACTTCAGGATCGGGCAAACAGCAGTCTACCGGACATACGGCTGCGCATTGCGGCTCGTCGTGAAAGCCCACGCACTCGGTGCATTTATCCGGCACGATATAGTAGTAGGAGTCGGACCAAAATTCACGAGAGAATCCTCCCGGCGAGGTAGAATCGCTGTGCTCTTTACCGGCCAGAGTCCATGCCGCGCCTGCTTCGTAAATAGCCGTGTTCGGGCACTCGGGCTCGCACGCTCCGCAGTTGATACAATCCGATGTAATGTAGATAGCCATAGTCCGAGGAGAAAATGTCGTAAAAATCGTGTGCAAATATACGAGCGCAGACGAATGTGCTGCCTTTCAAGTGCAGATCAAGTTCACAGACAGCAACTATGATATTGGGGTATTTTGGTCTGTCTTTTTCGGCCACACCGGCACTTCAAAGAAAAACGTACTGCCTGAGCCGGGCTGCGAATCACAACCAACCTCTCCGTTCATTTGCTCTATCAGTCTCTTAACGCTTACAAGACCTATGCCGGAACTATCTTCCCCTCCGGTTGTCTTGCTGCCCACCTGCGCTTGACTTTTAAAGAGAAGCTGTACTTGATCGGGATGAATACCGGGTCCTTCATCTTGAACGGAACAGCGAACAAACCCGTCGCGCCACGATGGTTCAACGGTAAGAGTAATGGCTCGGTTATTCGGTGAGTACTTTATCGCATTCGAAAGAAAATTCTCAACACATCGCTGCAACGACGATTGCACGCCGCGAACAAACATATCGCTCTCACCCGCAGCGAAATGAATGCTCTGGCTTTTAGCATAGGCTCTGGCCGAACTTTCGGCTATAACGTCTCTTACCACAGCGCATATGTTGACGGATTCCATCACCGCTTCTGCCGGGGCCTCACCTCGGTCTCCGGTGAGCAGGTGTGTTACAATATCCCTCATGCGGTGCGCCGTCTTTGTAACAGCGTTCACCGTTTTACGAATGTCCTCTGTGCTCATGCGCTCTACGTACCTCTCCAAGGTAGAGGTGTGCACCAGAATACCGGCAATGGGGTTTTTCAAATCGTGATACACGATGGAAAACACATCGTTTTTCTCCTGAACAACCTTTTGCAGATTTTCATTCATCTCTTCCAGGTTTTTCAGTGCTGCCGTCAGCTCACTACTCTCCGATCGGTTGCGCTCAGACTCCTTCTCCGCACGCTCTCTCATCAACGCGATCTCCAGTTGCTGTATCTGCTTGCTCACATCCTCACCACTCACAATCTCCCGTAGGGCCTGTACTTTCTCCTGGTGCCGCAGAGCTCGCTCGTATAAACGTATCTGTTTATACGACCGCGCAAATGCCTCGTGAACGCGCATCTCCAGTCGTTTAATACCTAACTCTTCAGCGATACGTAAGCACTTTACCAAGAGTTCATTTGCGCGCATTGTATTGAAGAGCTCGCTCTCGTCGTTAAGGTGCAGTGTTGCAAACCCCAGATAGGTCTCGGCCATGCCGATATAGTCGTGGGCGCTTTCCCAAAAAGACAAGCTTTCTTGAAACACGATCAGTGCCTGATCATCCAATCCCTGTTTACTCAGGATCTCGCCGATATAGAACAAACTACTTGCCACCCCGCGGTAGTTCGATGTTTCTCTGCGCAGCACCATACTGCGGCGATGGAATACCAGTGCATCCTCCAGGCCGCCCATACGAGTACAGAGAGTTCCCATACGCTCCAGAGTCCATGCCTCGCCGCCCTTATCAGATGCAGTTTGGTAGATCACCAAGCTTTGTTGGTAATAGGAAATCGAGGTAGCGAATTCGCCCAAGTCGAAATACACAGAGCCAATGGACGACAACGCCGAGGCGCGCCCGCGATCGTCACCGGACTCCACACAAATGTCCATGGCATCGTGGTAGCGGCGCAATGCACGAGTATAATCGGCTAACGACTGATAAATACTACCCTGCATGAATGCCATGCGTGTTTGAATCTGCGGAGTGCTTTTTTCTATCTGCTCGGCATTCTCATCAATGAGTTCCAAAGCATGAGCAAAGTTCCCTGTAAGGGCATGGATGCCGGCAAGTATGCACTGGCAATCCAGCACGCCATCGCTCAAATTGTCGCTGTCGAAAATCTTGTACGCCGTTTCCGCCTCTGCCAGTGCCCGCGTAGAGTCGCCAAGCAGCACTCGGCATCGGGCGCACAGAACAAGCGAATGTGCCATGCTGATACGGCATGCCAGTTCCTCTGCCATTTCCAGTGCCTGCAGTCCAATCTGCAAGGCCTCTTGAGCGTTCCACATGTGGATGTACTCGCCATGGCTTACCATTTCCAGAACGCGCGCGCGCGACGGAACTTCTATTCCCTGAACGGCGGCTCGTGCTTCGGTATGTTCGGACACTTCAAATGACATATCAGGTGATCTACGTTCTTAAGAAATAATCGCCATCGTTGCCGTGGCTCTGGCACAGAGCTTTTCATTGCCCTGATCATCTACACTAAACACATCTGCTTCGCAAAAGCTCAACGTGTTACCATGTTTCACGCACCGTCCCTTTGCTCTGGCCATTACACCTATCAATGGATAGTAATAGCTGGTCTTGAGTTCTACCGTCACCATTTGTTGGTGTTCGGATACAAGCGTAAAGCCCGCGAAGCCGGAAGCCACATCCGCCAGAGTAGCAATGACACCTCCGTGGGTTATGCCCACCTGCTGGCGATGACAGGTCTGCAGCACCAGCTCTGCTTCCACATATCCGGGTTGAATCACCGTAAGCGAGCAGCCTATATGCTTCATGAACTCTTGCCTGGTGAGTTGCTCACGAATTCGCGATTCAAACTCAGGATTCAATGGTGTGAACGTTTGCGTCATAATGCTAGAAACAGTTAATGGAAGTTATCGGATCAATTTGCCAAAGGTAAAGCACAATGCCCGCCCTTCGCGGGAGTTTATGCGGGTTGTGTTTTCTGCATGTTTGTGCCGCTCGTGGTTACCGCGGCTACATGCAATTTGATATTTGTTAAACATTGCCAAATCTGCTGCAGCAACACGAAAAACAATACTTGTACGTACATTGCAGGAAATTACGCTACGTAGTTCCCCCAACGTATTCTTCCCTACATGACCATTTGATACGATTGTTCGTGTTCACTTTCACCCTGCACCATTATGGAAGCACAACGTCGTATTCTGTGGGTCGATGATGAAATCGATCTGCTTCGCCCTCATATCATCCTTTTGGAACAGAGGGGCTATCTTGTTTCAACCTCCAGCAATGGCGCCGACGCCATCGAAATGGTACGCCGCGGTTCGTTTGGCCTGGTGTTTTTGGACGAGAGTATGGTTGGCATGAGCGGCCTGGAAGTTCTTGAGGCACTCAAATCACTCGATGCATCGTTGCCGGTGGTAATGGTAACAAAGAACGAGCAAGAGTCGCTCATGGATGAAGCCATAGGGCGTAAGATCGACGACTATCTCACAAAGCCCGTAAACCCCGCGCAGATCCTGGCGGCATGCAAGAAGTTCTTGGAGTCTCGCCGTATCGCGGAGCAAAAGTTTACCCAGGACTATTTCAAAGGCTTCAATGAGTTATCTGCCAGACTATCAGACCGCTTAACCTGGGAAGATTGGGTAGACATCTATCAAAAGTTGGTGCAGTGGAGCATAGACCTTGACCTGCATCCCGATTTGGGTTTTCAGCAAACTCTTACCGATCAGTGGCAAGAGTGCAACCGATTATTCTCGAAGTATGTAGCCGACGGCTACACATCGTGGCTAGGCGACAAGCCCACCGGTGGCTCGCCATTGCTATCGCCGCATCTCCTTGACGAGTTTGTGTTACCGCGCATTCGCTCGGGCCGCAAGACCGTGATGTTCGTTATCGACTGCATGCGCCTTGATCAATGGCTGGTGATGGAGGAGTTTATACGTCCGTTGTTTTCCGTATCCAAACGATACTACAGCTCTATACTCCCCACCGCCACTCCCTATGCCCGCAATTCGATTTTCAGTGGCCTGTATCCTGCTGACATTGCCAAGCATTATCCTTCGTGGGCCCCGCAAGACTCAGAGACCGAGCATTCGCAAAATGCTCACGAGAAGGAGCTGCTCGAAGCGTACGTAAAGCGCCGCTTTGTGGAACTGCAGTCTCCCCTGCAGTATGTGAAGATCATCGACACGGATTTTGGTAAGCGCATCGAAAACGACCTGCATCGAATCGTTAAATCTCCGCTCACAGCCATAGTAGTTAATGCAGTGGACATGATTGCGCATTCGCGCAGCGATCATGCCATCCTTCGAGAGATTGCACCGGATGAGTCTGCATATCGTTCGCTAACACGCTCGTGGTTTCAGCACTCGAGTTTCTTTGGCATGCTGAGAATTCTTTCGGGCATGAAAGATGTGGATGTGATTATCACCACCGATCACGGTTCTATACGCTGTTTGCATGGAGTAAAGGTGATGGGAGATCGCGATACCACCACGAATCTTCGCTACAAAATGGGGCGGAACGTGAAGGCCGAAGAACGTCACGCTATGATTGTGAAAAATCCGGAACAACTGCGATTACCCAAATCTTCGGTTACCTCGAACATGATCATTGCCAAAGAAGACTTCTTCTTTGTATACCCCACAGAGTACCACCATTATCTAAACAAATACAAAGACGGCTTTCAGCACGGAGGAATTTCCATGGAAGAAATGATCCTACCCGTCGTAATTTTGGAGCCCAAGTCGTAGAACGGTGCCCCAACGGTGGTGTGCATTCGCTGCGCCTTCGGACGTTTGTTCCCCACTGAAAGAAATGCATGGATTCGGAACGGTATGTTACCCATTCGGAGAAGGAGACGGCCGATCTTGGACGGCGCTTCGCCGAGCGCTTGCAGCGCGGCGATTGCGTAACCCTCTTCGGAGAGTTAGGTGCCGGAAAAACGGAATTCACCAAAGGTGTGTGTGAGTTTTTCCGTGTGAGCGATATCGTGAGCAGTCCAACGTACACGATTATGAATCAGTACGAAGGTGAGCTGGCCGATGGTCAGCCGGTTCAGGTGTATCACATAGACCTGTACCGCATTAAAACCAGCGAGGAACTGGACAATGTGGGTTTCGATGACTGTATGTATTCCCACAACTCGGTGAAACTTGTGGAGTGGGCCGAACGCGCCAGTCAGATTTTGCCCACAACCAGATACGAAGTTCATTTCCGAACGTCGCCCGGCGACGACAATGAACGTGTAGTAGAAATCAGCGCCATAGGCATGCATGAGCATGTACCGCAACCGCTGGAATCATAATCAATGTGCCACTTCAATCTCTCTATTCATTATGCATATAGCCGAACGCATCTCCAGACTTGGTACCGAAACAGCATTCGAAGTTTTGGTTCGCGCCAGAGCGTTGGAAGCTCAGGGAAAAAACATCGTCCACTTGGAAATCGGTGAGCCGGACTTCGATACTCCGGACAATATCATCGAAGCTGCGAAGAACGCACTGGACAATTCCTGGACGCATTACGGCCCCAGCAACGGCTTGCCTGCTGCACGCGAGGCATGTGCCGCATATTTCAACAAGACGCGCGGCGTTGATTTGTACAATGCAAACGAAGTGGTGATTGTACCCGGCGCAAAGCCCATCATTTTCTATGCGTTGATGGCGGTACTGGACGAAGGTGATGAAGTAATCTATCCCAATCCCGGATTCCCCATTTACGAGTCCGTCATCAATTTCCTCAAGGCTATTCCCGTACCCCTTCCCTTGAAGGAAGAAAAAGAGTTTCGCTTCGACCTTGCCGATGTAGAAGCACGCATCACGCCGAAGACGCGCATGATCATTTTGAACACGCCGCAGAATCCCACCGGCGGAATCCTTACGCACGAAGATCTTGAAGGCTTAGCGAAGCTCGCCGTGAAGCACGATCTTATCGTTTTCTCCGACGAGATTTACTCGCAGGTAACTTACGACGACTTCAAACACGAGACCATTACGCAGTTCGAAGGCATGAAAGAGCGTACCATCGTACTCGACGGATTCTCCAAGACCTTTGCCATGACCGGATGGCGCTTGGGCTACGGCCTTATGCCCGAAGAGATTGCCAAAGTGGTGGCGAAGCTTCAAACAAATTGCACCAGCTGTGCGCCTTCATTTACGCAGATCGCCGGCATCGAAGCGCTCACCGATTCTACGTTGCCGCGAGTAGGTGAATTCATCGCCGAGTTTAAACGCCGCCGTGATGTTATCGTGGAAGGTCTGAATTCAATTCCGGGATTCCGTTGCCACTCACCCAAGGGTGCGTTCTACGTATTCCCCAACATCACCGGTACAGGTATGACTTCGCAGGAGTGCGCAGACTTCCTTCTCTACGAAGCGGGCGTGGCCTGCTTGAGCGGCACCGCATTCGGCGCCGTGGGCGAAGGCTTCATTCGCTTCTCGTATGCAAACAGCGTTGAGAATATCGAAGAAGCGCTGCGTCGTATTCGTACTGCTATGGCTACTCGCGGCTAAGCAATTGCACTCTGTCACCATGCGCGTTCGCTCTCTATGAAATTCCTCTTGTATGTGATTGGATTGGGCGGTGCTCTTGCCTTGGGCGTATTTCCTCGCCCTCAATTCGCGCGTCCGGCCCTCACCCGCATACTCACCACCGTGTTGGTGATTGGAGTAATAATCCTCACGTTTATGCCGCCGCTGGTGGGCACCTTCGGCGATGCCATCATGGCAAAAGAGCGCCATGCAGCACAGCCCGGTGTGAATGTTTTGATACGCCCGCAACTGAGCACTGCCGACTCTGCATTGGGTATAGCGTATAATGATCCCGGCATGGGCATGGGTCTGCGTTTGAGATTTGCATCGGAGCAACTTTTGAATGAAGCACGCGCCTGCGATGCTTCCAAAGCCATACTCGTCACAGTGATAAATGAGAACGATCACCGCAGCTTTGCAGTGACGCGTATTCTGGGCTCGCAGCCGGCGCTGTTTCTTCCTTACATACCGGCTCTTGAAGAACGCTCCCGCATCATGTTTCTCCATGTGCCGATGTCGTGGGTTGGTTTTCTGGCCTTTATCGTGACGCTATGGTATTCGGTGTTGTATCTGCGTAATCAACGCTACGAGCACGATGTAATCGCTGCTTCGTCCGCGGGTATTGGATTGCTGTTCTGCACCTTGGCTTATGTTACCGGAGCATTGTGGGCTAAATTCAACTGGGGAAAATTCTTCAATTGGGATATGCGTGAGTTTTCGGTGCTGGTGCTCCTGCTCATGTACGGTGCATACTTTGCCCTGCGCTCGTCCATCCCCAACAGAGATCGGCGTGCGCGTATTTCGGGCGTGTATGCAATTGTTAGTTGCGTGGCGGCATTGTTCCTGTTGTTCATCGTGCCGCGCATGACACAAAGCCTGCATCCCGGATCGCAAAGCGATACCAACGCCGGCCCCATTCTTAGCACACAGGCCGATGCCATCAACATCACCAAAGCATATATCTTCTCCTTGTCGCTGGCCGCTTTTACTCTTGTGTATTTCCGGTTGTTGAGTCTGCGAATACGCCTTCAACACGCCGAAGAGAGTGTAAAAGAGTTAGCCTAAGAATTGTTTCCTCTTCGCAGCTGTAGCCCGTTCGCGTACTTCTGCAACAGGTATCACTTCATTGATTCCAACAATATCAATAAGCGCAGCAAAGCGCATCATGTATGATTCGAACACTTGATGAATTGCCCTTGCGTGGTCATCGCGTGCTTGTGCGCGTGGATTACAACGTCCCCTTCAACGACGCCGGAGCGATCACCGACGATACCCGTATTGTGGAGTCGTTGCCCACGGTGCGAAAGATTTGCGCCGAAGGAGGAATAGCCGTGTTGATGTCGCACCTTGGCCGGCCAAAGGGTAAGGTGAATCCCAAGTATTCGCTTGCGCCTGTAGCACAGCATTTATCGGGCCTGCTGCAAACACCCGTACATTTTGTACCTGTCTGTATTGGCGCCGAAGCGGAGGCCGCCGTAGCTGCCGCGCAGCCCGGGCAGATTGTGATGCTGGAGAATGTGAGATTTCATCCCGAAGAAGAAGCCAACGACCCCGTGTTTGCCGAGCAGCTTTCGCGCCTTGGCGATGTGTACGTGAACGATGCATTCGGCACTGCCCACCGAGCTCATGCCAGCACCGAGGGTGTGGCTACATTCTTTGCAACCAAACGCGGAGCCGGATATCTGATAGCCAAAGAACTGCAATACCTGGGCTCGGCCCTGAGCAATCCCGCGCGGCCTTTCGTGGCCATTCTTGGCGGCAGCAAAGTGAGTGATAAAATAGAGGTCATTCAAAACCTGCTCAGCAAAGCAGACTCGATCATTATAGGTGGAGGCATGGCCAATACCTTTGTGCGGGCTCAAGGCCTGCCCACCGGCGACTCACTCGTAGAAGAAGACAAGGTAGAGATGGCGCGAGCGCTATTGCAAAGTGCCGGCGATAGAATCCTCTTACCGACCGACGCAATCATCGCCGATGCTTTCGACGCCAACGCAAACCACAAAGCGGTATCTGTGCAGAACATCCCCGAGGGCTGGCGCATTCTGGATATTGGCCCGGAGTCGGTGAAGAGCTTTACCGCATGCATTGAATCGGCAAAAACCGTGGTATGGAATGGGCCTATGGGTGTGTTCGAATTCCCGGCCTTCAGTGGCGGAACATTCGGTATTGCCCATGCATTGTGCACCGCCACAGCTCATGGAGCAGTAACTATGGTGGGCGGCGGAGACTCTGCTGCGGCTATTGCTCAAGCCGGTTTAAAGTCCGGTGTATCGCACGTATCCACCGGTGGCGGCGCGTCGCTGGAATACCTGGAAGGCAAGGTACTCCCCGGCATCGCGATCTTGGAAGAGTAGTAATGCTGAGTGCAGTGCTTTGCTCTCTGACCGTAGCAGCTGCCGCAGCCGTAACCGTAGCACCGATCACAGCATTGCGACACTGCACTGTAATCGAAAGCAATGCCAAGGGCAGTCAATCGTCTGCTTGCAGTATCCTAATCTCTTGAGCACTATGCCACGTTTAAATAATCAGTTCGGATTTCAATCCTACTCGTTAGTACCACCGGCCATCAAAATGCTGATAGCGATTAATGTGATTGTGTTTGTAGCAAGCGCATTGATACTGCCGGGGCTAAGTTTCGACGGCGAATCGCTTAGCAATGTATTCGAGCGAACGTTTGCGCTGATGCCTCAAGGCAGCGAGATGTTCTATCCGTATTGGCAACTGCTCAGCTATCAATTTTTGCATGGTGGTTTAGGGCATTTGTTCTTCAACATGCTGGCCTTGTGGATGTTCGGCTCGGAGCTGGAACAAATCTGGGGCTCGTCACGGTTCCTTGTGTATTACCTGCTGTGCGGTATCGGAGGCGGTTTGCTGCATTTGGCAATTGATGCCGGTGCGCCAACCGTGGGAGCATCCGGCGCTATTATGGGTGTGCTGGTTGGATTCGGAATGACGTTCCCGGATAGGCCGGTAATGATGTTTCCCTTGTTCATCCCCATTCCCGCTCGAATCTTCGTGGTGATATATGCCCTCATCGATCTGTATTCGGGAATTTCTTCGTCCATGGATGGCATTGCTCACTTTGCTCACTTGGGTGGGGCAATAACCGGCGTATTGCTTTTAAAATTTGGCGAGCGTTCAGGGTTCTTGGGTTCGGTCACGAGGCTTGGAGACAAGATATTTTCCGGATCTACAAAATCGTCCCCGGGCTTGCGTGTGGTGGATGCAAAATATCGTGATATCACACCGGCAGCGCAAACGCCTACACAGCATGGTATGTTTCATGGCGGCTCGTTTTTCTTCAACGGTGAGTACATCACGGAAGACACCGTCAACGTGATTCTGGATAAGATATCCGCAACGGGATACGATTCGTTGGACCAACGCGAGAAAGATATACTGCTGGAGATAAGTCGTCGAATGAGTTAAGAAGGTATCTTTGAGAGTTACAAGAGGCGCTCATGACGCTCGTGGTGCGAGGATACAGCCTAGAGCCATCGTCACACTTCCCTGCTGATGCATTACTCGAGAAACCTCGGGATAGATTTCAATACAACGTCAAAAAATTACAAACCACAATTACCCGGTTATGACTGAGCTACCCATACTACCACAAGCAAACGAACCAGCCGCGCAGCCTATGGCCGTAGCTCCGTTTCGCCGTCGCAAAAGCCGCCAAGTGATGGTGGGTTCGGTGCCGGTGGGCGGCAACGCTCCGGTGTCGGTGCAAACGATGACCAAAACCAAAACGGCGGATGTAGACGCCACGGTGGCACAGGTGCAGCGTTGCGCGGAGCTTGGTGCCGATATCGTGCGTATCACCGTCAACGATTGGGAAGCAGCCGAAGCAATGGCTGCTATTATGAAAAAAGTAACGGTGCCCATCGTTGCAGACATTCACTTCAATCATGTGTTTGCGTTGAAGGCTATAGAGGCAGGAGTAAATGCCGTGCGCATCAACCCGGGTAACATCGGCTCACGTGATCGTATTAAAGAAGTATTGACCAAGGCCAAAGAGCGCGGCCTGCCCATCCGAATCGGGGTGAACAGCGGCTCGCTGGAAGAAGATATTTTGGAACGTCACGGCTATCCTACGCCGCAGGCATTGTTCGAGAGTGCAATGCGCCATGTGGAGATCTCACAAGACTTCGGCTTTGACGACATTGTAATTTCGGTTAAGTCTACCGATGTGCGCTTGATGATTGAAGCGTATCGCCTTATTGCAGAGAAGACCGATTTCCCCTTGCACCTTGGTGTAACGGAAGCCGGCACTCTTCGCGTGGGTACTATCAAGTCCAGTATCGGTATTGGAACGTTACTAGCCGAGGGAATTGGAGACACCATTCGTGTTTCTCTCACCGACGAACCCGAAAATGAAGTAGAAGTAGGTAAAGATATCTTGCGCTCGCTGGGATTGGCTCAGCGCAGTGTGGAGATTATCTCCTGCCCTACCTGTGGGCGTTTGGAAGTTGATTTGTTTGGCATCACCAACGAGATCGAGCGCCGTATCAAAGGCATCAAGAAGCCGGTAAAGGTGGCTCTGCTCGGTTGTGTTGTGAACGGACCCGGCGAAGCCAGCGAAGCTGATATCGGTATTGCCGCCGGCAAAGGTGTGGGTATCTTGTACCGCAAAGGCGTGGTAGTGCGCCGTGTGAAAGAAGAAGAAATTATCGACGCGGTTGTGCAAGAAATCATGGACTTTGTTCCTCCCGAAGAATTGACTCATTAATTACCTGCAACATTCATAGAAAATTGAGTTGTGCGGTATTCTCTCCCCTGAATGCCGCGATCTTATGCTCAAGCCTGATGCGACCCCTATGCATCGGGCTTTTTTTTTCCACATTTACGGCGAACAATACAAACACCTGCTTTATCGTTCTTCAGCAAAGGCAGTGACGTGCGTATTTTTGGCTTCCCCGATCCGGCAATCGCACTTGTTCTCATCACACTCTTTTCATTTCGTATGAAGCTGTTCCTCTGTGCTGCAATCCTTGCATGCGTTGTTTCATCTGCCGCACCTGCACAAGACCTTCCGCCGGTTTCGGCAGGTATATATGCAGGATTGAATGTTAACTCACCCTCGGCCTCGTTCATCTATCCGTTGTCCGGCGGTGCTACGAACTTCTCTTCGTCCTCGTTAGGATTAGGCCCGGCAATTGGTGCACTTCTTCACTACCCGCTGTCTTCGTCGCTGGATGCAGGATTGCGCCTGGGCTATAATCACATCAACGGTGACATATTCAGCAGCGTTGTTGACGCGCCGACGAATACTACACGTAACGACACTATTCTGCCCTCGATGCCGCACCTGGAGCTTCTTCCTATGGTTCGGTTCCGTAATATTTTTTCCGTCCGGAACCTTTATGCAATTGCGGGACCTGAATTAGGCATTCCGCTATCGCCTACAGTTTCCCGATTTGGAACATCCACCACCAATGGTGTGACAACGCGCAATGCCGATTCCCTGAACAATGCATCGTTGGAATCACCCGCTTTCAGATTCGCTGTTGCCGCCGGCGTGGGGTACGACTTCGATTTTTCGGGAACACATGTATTGCCTGAACTCAGTGTGCGATTTCCGCTCACGAATGTTTCTACCAAAGCCGAGTACGATTCGTGGACCACTCCTCAGATTCGTTTTTCCGTTGGCGTAACTATGGATTTTGCCCGCGAAAAGAAACAAGTGGATATTGTCAAGGAGCCCTTTGTTGAGCCGAAGATTACCCGTATCATATCCTTTACGGACAAAGGCGACACGCTGGATGTGCGCCGAATTCGTGTGGAAGACATTCAATACTCCGAGCTCTTTCCTTTAGTGCCGTACATCTTCTTTCCTTTAAACTCGAATGTAGAAGATTCGGCAGTGGCAAAGCCTCGCCGCGGCGAGCCCGGCATTCAAGACGATGCTACCACTCTCAACGACGCCGTGGGAGTGAACTACACCATCCTGGATGTTGTGTGCGCGCGAATGAAGAAGTTCGAAAGTGCACGCCTGACTATCACGGGCACCAACGACGGCAAGAGCGAAACCAAACTACGTTCACTCTCGATGCAACGTGCAGAGCGTATCAAGCAATACCTGATCGACTGCGGAATTTCCGCAGATCGCCTATCTCTGAACTCCCGCGACCTTCCGGAGAAGGCTTCGTCCACCACTCTGGATGATGGCTTGGCAGAGAATAGACGTGTTGAATTGAGCAGCGAAATGCCGGACATTTTATCGCCGGTTGTATCCAAGCAAGAGCTTGAGCGCATCAGCGATCCGGACTTGGTGGAGTTCATGCCGGAAGCTAAATCGTCGGATGCAATTGCGTCGTGGAGCATGGAGCTTATGCAGGCAGGTAGAGTGATTCGCACGATCAACGGCAACGGCGATGTGCGCCCCATGCGTTGGGCAATACGTCCCGGGGAGTTGTCCGACAAGCAAGTTCCTGTTGATTACAACTACACGGTTGAGAATGTTCGCGGAGTAAAGAAAAGCGTGACGGGATCGGTGGCAGTAGACTACCTGAGCAGTATGCGTAAGAAACAAGAGAAACTTGCCGACAAAACCGTCGACAAATTCAGCTTGATTCTTTTTGATTTCGACAAAGATGAAATCACGGCCGACAATCTTCGCATTCTGGAATCCAAAGTTATACCTTCTATTAAGTACAACTCGACGGTAAAGATCTACGGTCACACCGATCGTATAGGAGACGACAAATACAATCGAGAGTTATCTCTGCGCCGCGCCGAAGCCACGCTGAAGGCCTTGCAGAGCAAGATGTCCGGTGTGAGCTACAGTGCTTACGGTTTGGGTGAAACAAAGAAGATTTTCGACAACGATCTTCCGCTCGGCAGGCACCTAAGCCGCACGGTACAGATCATTGTGGAAACGCCGCGATAAGAATTCAACGAAAGCCTTTTTTAAAGAGCCATCTTGCGATGGCTCTTTGTTTATACTCTCCGCAACCATATCGCACACAAGCCAATCAACGTTCACTATGCAGAAACGCAGAGCATGACATCACACACACAACCATCGGCAATTTTCTGGTTCCGGCGTGATCTGCGCTTACATGACAATCACGGACTCTTTCGCGCGCTGGAATCAGGAGCGTCGGTGCTTCCGGTATTTGTGTTCGACCCCGAGATTCTGGGTGACCTGCATAATCCTGAAGACAGACGCGTGAGTTTTATTTACTCTGCGCTGGAGAATATTCAGCATCAGTTGGCCGAGCGCGATGCCTCACTGCGAGTGGTGTATGCTTCGCCCGTGCACGCACTGTCTGCGCTGTGCGATGAGTACCCCATCACTGCAGTATACACCAATCACGACTATGAGCCCTACGCGGAGGCGCGCGACAACGCGGTTCGCTCAATGCTTGCCAAGCGCGGAATAGAATTCCATAGCTTCAAAGATCAGGTGGTGTTCGAGCGGGCGGAGATTACCAAGGCCGACGGCCGCCCCTATACTATTTATACTCCCTACTCCAAAGCATGGCGGGCGAAGCTGCAGCTCAGCGGACTGCCGGAGTATCGCAGTGAAGACCTGCTAGAGAATATTGCCAAAACTTCTGGCGTGCCCTTTCCGGAACTTTCTGCGATGGGATTTAACCGCGTTACCTTCGCTATTCCCCGCATTGATCCCGACAAAGAAGTTATTCGCGTGTATCACGAGCAGCGAAATTTTCCCGCGATAGACGGTACTACCGAACTGGGCATTCACCTGCGATTCGGCACGGTAAGCCCCCGTGGTATGGTTCGGCTGGCTCAGCCACTGAACGACACCTGGCTGAGCGAACTGATATGGCGCGAGTTTTTCTCCATGATACTGGCGAATTTTCCTCACGTGGTAACGCAAAGTTTCAAGCCGGACTACGACGAGATTCGTTGGCGGAACGACGACGAAGAATTCGACGCGTGGTGCAACGGCCGCACAGGATTCCTCATGGTAGATGCCGGCATGCGGCAGCTTTTGGCCACCGGACAAATGCACAACAGAGTACGAATGGTTGTGGCAAGCTTTCTCTGCAAGGATCTTCTTGTTGATTGGAGAAAAGGCGAGGCCTTCTTTGCCAAACATTTGCTGGATTACGACCTTGCCTCGAATAATGGCAACTGGCAATGGGCTGCGGGATGCGGTTGCGATGCCGCGCCGTATTTCCGCGTGTTCAATCCTCATGAGCAATTGCGAAAATTCGACCCCGACCTTCGCTATGTGCGCCGCTGGCTGAGTGAAGACGAGATTCAGTTTCCTCAGCCCATAGTGGACCATGCCTTTGCTCGAAACCGAGCGTTACGCGTATACAAGGAAGCTCTGCGCGGTAACGAGTCGTTCTAATCCACACTGCATCGTTTTTCCGTAGTTTGCCACTCAACTTTGTTGGTATCCACATGCCCCACACACCGCATCCATACTCGCTCAGCAAGCTTCACATGATTCGTGTTGCGGCCGTTACGCCGGAAGTACGTGTAGCGAACGTGCCGGAGAATGTGCGCGGAATAAAGGAGACATTTTTCCGGGCTCGAGAGGCACAAGCTCAGATAGTTCTGTATCCCGAGCTCTGCATTACCGGTTATACCTGCGCAGATTTATTCTATGAATCAACTCTTTTGCAAGCCACGGAGCAAGCACTTGTGGAGCTGGCAGAACTGACGTTGAACACCGACGGCGTGATGATCGTGGGCGCACCCCTTGCTTCGCGAGGCCAGCTGTATAACTGCGCTGTGGTGATTGGTCAAGGAGCATTGCTTGGCGTGGTACCCAAAACATACCTACCCAGTTACCAGGAATTCTACGAAGCGCGGTGGTTTGCCTCGGCCGGTGATACGGAACAAAGTACCATTCGTATTGGCGGCAACGAGATTCCCTTTGGCACGAATCTCCTGTTTGAACATCGGCAAAGCCCGCTTGCTACGGCTACCGGCGTGTGTTTTGGCGTGGAGGTATGCGAAGATTTATGGGCCACTCGATCACCGAGTACGGATATGGCCCTTGCCGGCGCGCAGGTGTTGTTTAATCTGAGTGCAAGTAATGAAGTTGTGGGCAAAGCTGCTTATCGCCGCGATCTGGTACGCATGCAATCGGCGCGATGCATAGCGGCCTATGTGTACTGCTCGGCCGGCTCAGGAGAATCATCTACCGATGTTGTGTTTGCAGGTCATAATCTTATATGTGAACACGGCGAGCTTCTGGCTCAAAGCGAGCGATTTTTGTTTGATGCACAAATCACCTGCGCAGACATCGATATTGAATCGTTGGACAACGATCGCATCCGCAACACGACGTTCCGATCGGAATTGTCGTCGCATTCCTTCGAGCGCATTCCCGTGTTCCTGCACGACGAGGAAACAAGCAGCGTGCTTCGACCTGTTTCGTCTTCACCCTTCTTGAGCGCGGATGTACAGGAACGCAGCCACGTGTGCGCGGAAACCTTGCGCCTTCAAAGCACCGCTTTGGTGCAAAGAATGCGTCATGTGAATTCTACCAATGTGGTGCTTGGTCTGTCCGGTGGTCTGGACTCTACTTTGGCCTTGTATGTATGCCTGCAGGCGGTGCGCGCAGCCGGTGGCAGTGCGCAGAACATCACCGCTATCTCTATGCCCGGCTTTGGAACCGGCTCTACATCTCGCGCGCTGGCTCGAACACTCGCAGAACACAGCGGCGTAAACTTCCGTGAAATTGATATCACTGCAGCCACGCGGCAGCATTTTTCCGACATCAGCCACAACCCGGATCACCACAATGTTGTGTTTGAAAACGCACAGGCTCGTGAACGCACGCAAGTGCTCATGGACGTTGCCAATCAGTGCAGCGCATTTGTGATAGGCACGGGAGACTTATCCGAGATAGCGCTGGGATGGAACACCTTCAATGGCGACCACATGAGCATGTATGCCGTGAATTGCGGCGTACCGAAAACGGTTGTTCGGGCAATGGTGGAGTGGCTGCGCGACTGTGAAAGCTCTGATGAGTTACGCGGTGCTCTAAGCGCTGTACTTACCCAACCCATTTCTCCGGAACTGCTTCCCACCAATGCGGACGGTGAGAGTACTCAACAGACGGAATTGGTGATTGGTCCATACGAGCTGCACGACTTTTTCCTGTATCATATGCTTCGACATCATTTTTCGCCGGCGAAGATTCTGCATCTGGCAGCCGTTGCTTTCGGCACAACCTATACGCAAGATCAGATTGCCGGTTGGCTTCGGGTGTTTTACTCACGCTTCTTCGCCAACCAATACAAACGCTCTGCCATGCCGGACGGCCCAAAGGTATTACCCGTGGGCTTGTCCCCCCGCGGAGATTGGCGCATGCCCAGCGATGCTTCCGGCAACATCTGGATGAGCCGGCTTTCCGGCGAGTAGAGTATTATAGCCCGTGCCAAATGAGTTTTTTACCTTGTTTCAGATTGACGCGAATCAGTCGATAACTACCGAAGTATATTCAGACCTTTCTCTGTAGCATACTGCTATGAGTTCTCCGTTGCAATCTCACACCAAACTTCGTGTTGTCCTGGCGGACGATCATGAACTCGTGCGCGTAGGCGTACGGCGTTTACTCTTGGCCAATGATTCCATCGATGTAGTAGGCGAAGCATCTACGGGAGAAGAGGCCGTGTATCTTGTGCAGCAAGAGCGACCCGATGTGGCATTGCTCGATGTGCTCATGCCAAGCTTAGACGGCATTGGAGCGGCGCGGCGTATCAAAGAGTTGAGCTTTCAAACCAAGGTGGTTATGCTTACCTCGTTCGAAGACAATCACTACCTGGATCTGGCACTGCAAAGCGGAGCAGACGGATACCTCTCCAAAAACGTCAGCAGGCAGGAACTGCACGATGCAGTACGAAGCGTTGTGGATGGCAAACGGGTATTCTCCAAAGCTGTCATCTCCATCATGCAAGGGCGCGTACCTTCTCAACCCCAACAGCCGGCAAGCAAGCCCGTGAGCATCACCCGGCGGGAGGAAGAGATTCTCAGTTTGGTAGCTCAGGGGTTAACTAGTCCTGAGATTGGTGCAAGGCTGAACATCTCATCGCGCACGGTGGAAACACATCGCGCACACCTCATGGAAAAAGTTGGCGTGAATAATATGGCCGGCTTGGTGCGGTATGCACTTCTTCATGCCTCGTACTTCCCTGAGAATTAGTGTTCTGCTGCCGAGTGTTCTGCTGCCGAGGATACTGCTGCTGTATTTCGAAGTGAAACTCTAATCGAACATATTGCCGGGGCTTAAGATTCCCTGCGGGTCCAGTGTGGCTTTAATAGCCCGCATCTGCTCTATACCCTCGGGCCCTAGCATTGCTTTTAGATATCTTTTCTTCAGCTTTCCTATTCCGTGCTCTGCCGATACCGTTCCGCCTAAGCGCAAACCTTCTGCAATGCACTCGTCGTAGATACGAAGCATACGTTCGTGAGAAGCTGTATCGTGGGCAAAGATATTTGCATGTAAGTGGCAATCGCCTATGTGGCCGAACAACACATACTCCACGTTGTTCTCACGGAACTTGTCTACGTAGAAATTATAGAACGAGCGGAATACACTTGGCGGCACTGCTATGTCGGTACCGATTTTGGTGGTTCCCGAATTGCTCACGCGCTCGTACACCGCGCTGGGAAGAGCATGCCTGAATGCCCGTAGCTCCGCATGGCGTCTGTCATCCAGGGCAAACCATGTCTCCTCGTGTAGTGCTCCCGATGCACTAAGAAAGTTCGTCCACGATTCCAGCACCGCATCTTCGTCACGGGTGCAGAACTCTGCCTCCATCCACAGCGCGCCCGTTGCTTGGGCGGGAATCTGCGGGTACGAGGGCTGTATCATACGCAAAGCACGCTCATCGAAATACTCTACAAGTCGTGGCCTTAGATGCTCGGATGGTGCATCAGTTTGACCGCCCGATGCATAGCCCCGCACTTGCTCTACCGCAGTCAGTAAACTCTCTGAATCGGTAAAGAACACAATCATTCCCAAGACATTCTCCGGCGCAGGAACCAGGCGCACATCAGCTTCAACGATCACACCCAAGGTTCCCTCGCTGCCCACAAAAACATCCACAGCATCCAACGAAGGCGATGAATAGTAGCCGGCAGCATGCTTGCGTGTTGCAGGCATGGTATACCGAGGCACCGGTACTGAATACTCCTGACCGCTCTCGCTCCGCAACTTCAACACACCATCGCGAGCAACACACTGCCCTCGCTTCAGATCAAGCAGCTCACCGTCGGCAAGCACCACGCGAAGCCCCTCAATGTATCTGCGTGTAGGGCCATAGCCGAATGTTCGTGCGCCCGATGCATTGGTTGCGAAGGTACCACCCATGGCGGCACTCCATTCGGTAGGATCGGGTGGATACAGCACTCCATGCGCGGATACCTCAGCTTGCCATTCGCGCATGCTCAGGCCCGACTGCACTGTCCCCTGAAGCGATGCCGCGTTTACTGCGCAGGAGCGAAGACGCTCCAACGAAATCACCGCTCCGCCATTGGGCACTCTACCACCAACCAACCCTGTACCATTGCCGGAAACATGTACCGGACACTTCTCTTGGTAACATAGTCTCATAGCCTCTTGCACGTGCTCAATGCTTTGAGGAAGAAACACCCTCGAGGCAGTTCCGCTAGAGTTCGACGCATCCACCAAGTACGAGGCAAAGGAATCAGAATCGGTAATGGAGAGCAACATAGAATTGTACTCTGGTTAGGTAGCTGTTTGTAACGTCAGGTCTGTGATATCGGTAATGTACCGCTGCTGCAATACGCAGAGCATGCAATGATTGCGCTTAACCCAACATTCACAGGGGAGAATCACGCAGCTTCAGCGATATTTGCAACATACGACAGCCGGAGAAACGTTATTCCATGAAAAGCTTCCTTGTACTGCTCGCCATGCTGGCGGGTACATCTACACTCGCATCTCAAGCAACACGAGCCGACGAATCCTTCGCCGTGCATGTTCGTGGCGGGCTAGGTTTTCTTCAGCACACGGCATCGATTTCGTCCTTCGAAGGTATAGCCGATTGCGGCACATACACCGCCGGCACTACACTTGCTCCGCAGTTCTCGCTGAGCATCGAACGCATGCTCACGCAAAGTCTAACGGCAAGTGCCGGCATTCGCTTCAGCAATCGCAGCACGGGCTTGACGGCAGGCCGAACCTCGCTCCCTGCCTTGGATGTCAGCTCTCAGAATCCGGCAAACGTGGTATTCGAGAACACGATCAATGCACGCCTATCAGCCTTTGAAATAGTCCCTGAACTCGCGTTGAATGTGCATCGCGGGCAGTCGTCCACGATTCGCGCACTGGCCGGGGCCGTGTTTGCGTTCCCCCTGAATGCACGATACGAGATCACGCAAACGATCGTATCCCCCGACAACGCCGTATATACAAGCAACAAGCAGCAGAGTATTTCTCTTTCGGGCGGAGAGCGCGCCATGAATACCGTGACTTCGCCGCTGATTGCACTCTCGCTGGGCGCAGAGAATTTGCTTCAAGCGGGCAATGGTAATGCATTCTCTCAGGGTATTCGATTTGAATACACGCTGAACGACATCGTGAATTCGGGTTCGTGGAAGGCCGCCGGAATACGTGCGGATATCGGGTATCGCTTTGCATTTACGTCGGCGACGCCGGACATTCCTGCAGCGGCTCCTACTCCTCCACCACCGCCGCCACCGCCGGTGATCGTGAAGAAAATGCAAGAACCAACGCCCTTGCCGGTGCTTACCGTTCGCATCGATTCGATGAATGCCCGCGTGCAAACCGGCAACGAACTACGGGCGTCACTGCCGCTGGTAAACGCCGTGTTCTTTGATGCCAACTCGGCAAGTATGCCGGATAGATACATCATCTCGGCGAGTAGCGCCATTCAAACCGACAACGCTCTTGAACATCACAGGAATATTCTTCCGGAGATCGCTCGCATTATGCGAGAGAATACTCGGGCAAGTATTGTGTTGGAAGGCGCAACCTCGGGGGCCGATGAAGCGGGTGGTTTGAATCTGGCAAAGGAACGTACCGAGAACGTGATGGCAGCGCTGGTATCGCTTGGTATACCGCGAGAGCGCATCAGTGCGCGCACTTTCCTTACGCCGCGCATACCGTCGAACACAGAGTATGCTCAAGGCCGTGAAGAGAACCGGCGCGTGGACATTATGGTTAAAGATGCACCGCTGCAAGAGTATGTCTCGCGACAGCAATTTGCCGCCCTCCGTGGCACCATGCTCTACACCGTGGACGCACAACACTTCAACGCATCAGCTATTCGCGTGACGAGTAATCTGTTCCCCGAGCAGACGCATATGCGCTCGGAATCACGTACCGTGAGTTTTGACCACCGCTTGAACGCGGCAACGGGCATGTTTGTAGCAACAGCCGAGGCAAATGCCGCACCGCCCCTAACATGGAAGGCAGAGAAAGAGATTGACCTGAATACGCTTGAGCGCCAAATCATTGCATTGGATCTTTCATCCTTCGAAGCATGGTTGCGATTCGACTACAACAGCAGTGTGTTGAGCGAAGACAACAAAGATCTGTTGCGCCAACTTCTGCGTGCACTTCCGCAGGGTTCCACCATCAGCTTGCTTGGCAGTGCCGACGCATTGGGAGACGAAACCAGCAATCTGGAGTTGTCGTCTAAGCGAGCAGCTGTTACGGAATCGTTTGTGCGCAGTGTGGCCGGCGAGAAGTTTGTCTTGGAAACTGCTGTGTCGCAAACAAAGGTGAACGAGACCTTGCCCGAAGGTAGATTCCTGAATAGATCCATTCGCATTCGCGTGCGCTAAAGCGCAGAGCAATGAAGCCACCTGTGCTTCGTCATTGACGGGGAGCGAAGCCGCGCCGGAGCTTATTCTGCAGCGGTATTGCTCTACCCTATTCATAATTCCCTTTTTTACAAAGAGGGCTCACATATGAACATTCAAAAGCTTACGTTGAAGTCTCAAGAGGCCGTGCAGAAAGCGCACGATATTGCTCAGGGATACAACAATCAATCTATTGAACCGCTGCACCTGCTGGCCGCATTGGTACAGGACGCGCAAGGTATAGTACCCGGCATTGTGCAGACCATCGGCGCCAATCTTTCGTACGTCAAAGTGAAGATCAACGAGGAGCTGGAAAAGCTTCCTAAAGTTGGCGGCGCGCAGAGCGGACAGTATGTGTCTACGGGCATGAGCTCGTTACTGGAGCAGGCCTTCAAAGAAGCATCTGCACTCAAGGACGAGTATGTGAGCGTGGAGCACTTGTTACTTTCCCTTACCGATCAGAAATCGTCGGCGCAGGAACTGCTGCGTGATCAGGGAGTGAATAAAGATGCCGTGCTGCGCGTTCTCAAGGATTTCCGAAAAAACACTCGCGTCACCGATCAGAATCCTGAAGACAAGTATCAAGCATTGCAGCGCTATGGGCGCGTGCTGAACGAAGCCGTGCGCAAAGGAAAAATTGATCCAGTCATTGGTCGTGAAGACGAGATCCGCCGCGTGCTGCAAGTGCTGTCCAGACGCACAAAGAACAATCCTGTTCTCATAGGAGAGCCGGGTGTGGGTAAGACGGCCATAGTGGAAGGTATTGCGCAGCGTATTGTGTCCGGCGATGTTCCGGAAACACTACGCTCCAAGACTATTGTTGCCCTGGACATGGGCGCCCTTGTGGCGGGCACGCAGTTCCGCGGTCAGTTCGAGGAACGCTTGAAGGCCGTAATACAAGAGGTGTCGGATGCGGCCGGAGAGATTATTCTCTTCATCGATGAATTGCATACACTCATCGGTGCCGGAGCTTCACAAGGAAGCATGGATGCCGCGAATATTCTAAAGCCCGCTCTTGCTCGCGGCGAGTTACGGTGCATTGGCGCCACCACGCTGGACGAGTATCAGAAGTACATAGAAAAAGATGCTGCTCTGGAACGGCGCTTTCAAAAAGTACTTGTGGAAGAACCATCCGTCGAGGATACTATCTCTATTCTGCGCGGATTGAAAGAACGGTATGAAGTGCACCACGGTGTGCGCATAACGGACGCGGCCATTGTGGCTGCGGCGCAGCTCTCGCACCGGTATATCACCGATCGTTTTTTACCGGATAAAGCCATAGACCTTATCGATGAATCCGCATCGAAGCTGCGTATAGAGATCGATTCCCTGCCCGAAGAGCTGGATTCAGTAGAGAGAAAGATTAGGCAGCTGGAGATTGAGCGCGAAGCACTGCTTCGCGAGCTCACCATCGATGGCTAGAAAACTGTCGATGATGACATTTGAATGTCGTCCATTATACCCTCACAAAAAACAACAACAAAGGGGTGAATCTTGCGATTCACCCCTTTTCCCTGACCATCACTACTCAAACCCCACAGTTGAGGAACCAATTGATGCCGGTACAGAGTTACCGGGCAATCATCATTGGTGTGCTAACCCGCGCGCCGGTGCCTGCGCTGAGCACTACGGTGTAGCGACCGCTCGGCAGACCATACTCGGCGGCATTCAAAACAAGTTGATGCACACCGGCGCTCATGATTGCATCGCTGATCACGCATGCTTCTCTGCCGAATACATCCACAACACTCACGCGTACCGAAGTGCTTTGAGCCACTGCCAATGGTATCACGCAACGATCAAGTACCGGATGGGGTGCACATGGTCCGATACTCCAAGCCGTTACCACTGCTTCCCCTGTCTCCTTGGCATCGGAAATGGAGTTGACCATAACTAAAGCTTGCGCAGAATACACCACACCGCAGGTGCTCATTACCCTGGCCCTATAAGAACCGGCGTCTGCGGGCCGCGCAACCTTTGTAAATACCGCGTTGATTGCTCCGGGAATTTCGAGGCCGTTGTGCTCCCACTGATACTGCACACGATGTCCGGTTGCCTGTGCTGAAAGTTGAAGCAATGCCCCTTCTCTCACAATAAGTTCCGAAACAGGCTGTACGGTAATCTCGGTTTCCGGCAAAACAGTTAGTCGCGCAAGAGCTCGTTCTGCGGCGCCACAACCATTGAACACACGCACACTATATACCCCAGCAGACTGATTTGTGACAGCATATTCCACATAGTTGCTCTCTGCTGCACCGGCAATAGGTTGTCCGTTCACAAACCATTGATAGCCAAGATCGTTGCCATCGGCCAGGTCTGCGCGCAGCGAGAAATAGGTGCCGGGACAAAGCTGCATGGAATGGAACTCATCCGTATCGGCAAAGCGTGGCGCGTGCACCGCTACCAGTCGAGCAGATCTGGAGCTCACGAACACATTGTCGCCTAGATGTAATCGCACCGAATACTCACCGTTGTTTACATCTGTAAAGATTGGCATGGAGTACCATGAATCAGTTGCACCCGGTATTACCAGACCATTGCGCAGCCACTGATAGGTGAGAGGAATACCTTCGTCGGTAACGGCAACAACTCCCACTTGCGCTGATGAACCCAGGCAAATCTTTGCATCTGCCGGTTCTTGCATAATGGTGATCGGCGGAATAACGATTCTGGCTACATCACTAAATGTTTCGCCGCACAAACCTTGTATACGACAGGTGTATACGTGTTGAGCATCGGCTACGCCAATAGACCGGATAACAAGCAACGATGATTCGGAGCCTGTTGTTCTGTCGTTGTCCGCAAGCGGATTACCGTTTGCATACCATTGATATCGATGAGGTACATCGCCGATACTCTGTTCGTCAAGCGCAACCCGCAAGGTAGCTTCGCCGTGTAGAGCCGCATACGCGGTTCGGGTTTGGAAGGTAATGACCGGAGCACTAACCACGCGCAGGCGAACGGTATCGGTCATCACAAAGCCGGGCGAGCATTCCACCGCTCCGGTCAGCTTACATGCATACATGCCCGCATGTTCAGCTTCAGCGGACTCAATCACATACTCCGGTGTATTGGAGGCCGGTAACGCAACGCCGTCACGGTACCATTGGTACAAGCCGGTGGATCCGATTGCTCGAACCGAAAGAACGATGTTTGAGTTATCACAAACTGTGGCCGGACGGGGTTGCTCAATGATACGCACCGGACTAAACACTACGACCTCAGCTTCTTCCGATTCAATAGTAGCGCATACATCGCTGACGCGCACCGTGTACGCGCCTGCTGCTTCCGGCTGAATGTCATATAGTAACAACGCACTGTCCATTGCTCCCTCGATTTCCCGGCCGTCTTTGAACCACTGATAACGCACATCCATTCCGCTTGCACGAGAGCTAAGCAGCACGGCCGCTCCGGTACACACCGAAGCATTGCTTGGCAGCTCAACAAACTGCGGTGCAGGCAATACAGTCAGCGATGCCTCTGCCGATGCTGTGCTTATCTCTGAACAACGTGTACCGATGTACACCGAATAGATTCCGGCCGCTGAATCCGATACTCCGCTAAGTACTAAGTGCGGAGTTGATGCCGTGGGATTCTCGAGAATTTCATTGCCGTCTTTGTACCATCGGAACACCGGCTCTGAACCGTACACCGATACGGTGAATTCTGCATCGCGCCCTGCACACACAACGATCGATTCAGGCTGAGAAACGATTCCCACAGGAACATCAATCATAAGAGTAAACTCTGAACTCATCAAAGGCGTAGGAAAACACCGTGAGTTGATCATACAATCGTACACACCTACATCCTGAGCCGATGCCTGCAATACACTCAAGGTGGATTGAGTGGCACCGGGAATAGCTTCGCCGTTGCGCCGCCACTGGTATTGCACCTCGGTGCCCGATGCCGTTACATGAGAAAACAACGATGAGCCGGTGCAAATCTGTTTTACACCCTGCAGAAGGTCTTCTGTAAGTTCGGGTTGCACAGAAGGCATCAAAAGATGCTCCACACTTTGAAGTTCGTCGTCCGAGCAAAAGCCCCTAACCCGGCAGGAATACAGACCGCTGTCTGCCGTCATAAAGGAGGGAATAATCAACGTAGATGTGAGGGCCGATGCATTGTCTGCCACAGGCAGGCCATCTTTGTACCACCTGTAGCTGAGGTTCCAGCCGTCGCACTCCAGATTCAGATACACGGTTTCCGCAGCACAGGCGTACGAAGGCACCGCGGATAAATCATGAATAATTGAAGGAGCGTTGTAGACGGTCAAGGTAACCGAGCCCGATACACTACCGTACTCGCCGTTGCCATCCGTCACCGAAACTAACTCGTAGGTGGTAGTAACGGCCGGCTCAACGCTAATCTCCAGGTCGTTGCTGTTTTCGTCCACTGCATACTGTTCTACTCCATCAGAGTAAACCACTCTAAAAGGCGGAATACCCTGCAGAGCAACATGAATATTGGAGAGCGTTGCATTGTAACACGCCTCCGTTTGCGAAATCGAGATCATCGTGGCCGTGGCGTTCTCTTGCACACCGGCCATGATGGTTGCGGGAATCAGCGTTGCCACCAACGCCACCATCCACAACGTGGTACGAAGCGTTTTCATAGAAACCTCGCGAAAAATTGAAAAACCAAGATTGGGATTAAATAATACCATTTAGTATTATACCCGGATGCAACTTGGCATTTCTGCATGTAAGCGATTATGACAATGGTCAGGTTGTAGTATGAGGTTTGTCAGAAAACTCGATTGCGGATGATTCACTGCCCCGTCAATTCCAACTTCCTGTAGGGTTGTTCGAGGCAATCGAAGGGTTCCTTATCGAGTTGACAATGTGTGAGGACAAAAAAAGGCCTCGAAAAATTCGAGGCCTTCAGTGTTTTTGTGAGCGTGTGTATCCCTGCAGGTATGTGAGAGAAGCACGTCGGCCGAGCTTTGAACTACACGTCCAGGTTCTTTACATACTGAGCATTGCGCTCAATAAACTCGCGGCGCGGCTCTACCTTATCACCCATGAGAGTATCAAAGAGCAATGCGGCTTCAGCTGCGTTCTCCACCGTAACCTGCAATAGAGTGCGTGTCTCGGGATTCATCGTAGTGGACCACAATTGCTCAGGATTCATCTCGCCCAATCCTTTAAATCGAGA
The DNA here is from genome assembly GCA_046297095.1 of Kapaibacterium sp. (SeqCode). Lineage (GTDB taxonomy): Bacteria > Bacteroidota > Ignavibacteria > Kapaibacteriales > NICIL-2 > JBBATK01. The sequence goes on from JBKCNS010000010.1 coordinate 41,847, forward strand.
GATAACTATACCATCTGCTGTTGCGCCCTCCTGCACCGGTTCTTCGTCTTCGATGCCCTCCTTCGCGTTCTTTGCTTTGGCTTTCTCTGCTTTCTCTTTTCGAATTCTGGCGATCACTTCATCGCGCTCGGCATCATTGTATGCGTAGTATTCTTGCTTGCCTTTTTTCAACTTGTACAAAGGCGGCTGCGCAATGTACAACTTGCCCAGCGTGATCAGTTCACGCATGTAATTGAAGAACAAGGTGAGCAACAAGGTACGAATGTGGGAACCGTCCACATCAGCATCCGCCATGATGATAATCTTGCCGTAGCGTGCTCGGCTTGCGTCGAAATCATCGCCAAAACCTACACCGATTGCGGTAAGGATAATGCGAATTTCCTCGTTCTCCAGAATCTTGTTCAGGCGGGCCTTGTGAACGTTGAGTGGCTTACCCTTCAACGGCAGAATAGCTTGGAAGCGACGGTCGCGACCTTGTTTTGCGGAGCCACCTGCAGAGTCTCCCTCCACGATGTAGATCTCGCAATCTTCCGGCGTGCTCAAGGAACAATCGGCGAGCTTACCCGGCAACATCGACGACTCAAGAGCGTTTTTGCGGCGCACAAGTTCGCGTGATTTCTTTGCAGCAAGTCTGGCTTCGGCAGCAAGAATTGCTTTCTCCAGAATACGCTTCGCCACAGAGGGATTCGCGTCCAAATGCTGCGTGAGCTGTTCATTCACGATAGCACGAACGATACTCTCTGTTTCACTGTTTCCAAGTTTTGTTTTGGTCTGACCTTCAAACTGAGGCTCGGCTACCTTCACGGAGATAATGGCTGTTAAGCCCTCCTTGAAGTCGTCGCCGGTCAGCGATACCTTGTCCATTTTGTTGGCAGCAGCATAGGTATTCATGGTACGGGTAAATGCCGACCGGAATCCCGACACGTGCGTACCGCCTTCTACCGTGTTGATGTTGTTTACATACGAGCTGATGCGATCGGTGTAGGTATCGTTGTACTCAAAGCACACATCTACAACCGTCTCGCTGCCGCTTTCGCCGGTAGCTTTACCGCTGATCAAGATGGGTTTGATGATAGCCGTAACAGCGCTGTCTACGTATCGTACAAAGTCTACCAATCCACCGCGAAAGGCGAACACTTCTTTTTTGCCATCACGTTCATCGGCCAGCTCGATGGTGATCTCGGGATTCAGAAACGCCAATTCGCGCAATCTCTCGGATACCCGCTCAAACTTGAACGTAACTGTAGAGAAAATTGAAGCATCCGGGTAGAAGCGTACTTCGGTGCCCGTCTGCTTCGATGTGCCGGCCACAGCCACTGGAGCGGTGGGAACACCAATCTCGTAATCCTGACGGTAGATCTTACCGTCGCGCTGAATTGTTACTTCGCAACGTGTAGAAAGTGCATTCACGCACGACACTCCTACACCGTGCAAACCGCCCGACACTTTGTAGGAATTCTTATCGAACTTTCCGCCGGCGTGCAGGGTACACATTACCACTTCCAAGGTAGAAATCTTCTTTACCGGGTGCGGTCCGGTGGGAATTCCGCGGCCGTCATCACGAACGGAACAAGCGCCGTCCGCATGAAGCGTCACAAAAATGGTGCGGCAAAACCCCGCCAGTGCTTCGTCTATAGAGTTATCTACAACTTCCTGAATCAAGTGGTGCAATCCGCGTTCGCCCGTATCACCGATGTACATGGCAGGACGTTTACGTACCGCTTCCAATCCTTCAAGGATCTTAATACTGTCTTCGGTATAACCACTATTTTGTTTTTCTTCTTTCGAAGCCATGAGAGTAGAGAGTCAATGACAAAAAATGACCGATCACATCTTCGTGTGACCTACTGCGAACGTTTGGGAATTACCATGAAGTCGATGGAGAGTTCCCTCATCCATGATTTCTTGAAAAGTACTCCACTATTGTGTTCGCGGGATCACTGCGCCGGGCTGAATGCCGTAGCACGATGAAGCTTAATGATTGGGGGGATTTGGGAGGCCGTACACCGCCCAAAACAACATGTGCAAAGATAGGTCAAAAATGCCCCAAAAACAAGGTTTTATGCGGGTTTTGGGCTCTTTGAAGGGTCTAAAGTTTTCCCCACATTTGGCGGCCACGACGCATTACTGTGCAAAGAAAAAGCGCGCACGATTTCTCATCAGTGCGCGCCTTCATATTCCGTCTACAATGCCGTGCTTTCAAGCTTTGGTTTAGGCCATGGGAATACGAATTCCCCATGACGACGCATTCTTCTGCGCCCTCTCGTATCCGGCATCGGCATGGCGTAATACACCCATAAGAGGATCGTATGTAAGAACCCGCTGCAATCGTGCAGCCGCGGCGTCGGTACCGTCTGCCACTACTACCATACCGGCGTGCAGAGACAATCCCATACCCACTCCACCTCCCTGATGCAACGATACCCAGGTGGCACCGCCAAGGGTGTTGAGCGCGAAGTTTAAATACACCCAGTCTGCCACGGCATCGGAGGTATCCAGCATTGCTTCGGTCTCACGATTGGGGCTGGCCACACTTCCGCAGTCCAGGTGGTCTCTACCAATCACGATGGGAGCTTCTACTTTTCCTTCGCGCACAAGTTTGTTGAACATAGCGCCTGCCAATGCACGCTCTCCGTACCCAAGCCAGCAAATTCTTGCCGGCAATCCCTGCCACCCAATGTGCTTACGAGCGTTATCAATCCAGCGATGTAAATCATCGTGATTCGGGAACAGCTCTTTCATTGCCTGGTCGGTGGTATGAATATCGTCCGGATTACCGCTCAAGGCCACCCATCGGAACGGACCACGTCCATCGCAGAATTGCGGACGAATGTATGCGGGCACGAAGCCCGGGAAATCAAAAGCGTTAGAAACATTGCCATACTCTTTGGCAATTCCGCGAATGTTGTTTCCGTAATCAAACACCTTTGCGCCGCGCTCCTGGAATGCAAGCATAGCCGATACGTGCGCTGCTATGGAAGCATAGGACTTTGCCAAATACTCTTGAGCATCTGTTACACGAAGCGTATCTGCTTCTTCCATGGTCATACCCGAGGGATAGTAACCGTTCAAGGGATCGTGAGCCGATGTTTGATCGGTAACCACATCAGGAATGATATTTCTTTTCAATAGCTCGGGAAGAATCTCTGCTGCATTGCCTACCAGACCCACAGATACCGCTGTCTTTGCTTCGGTATGACGACGTATGTGCTCCAAGGCTTCGTCCAGGGAGTGCGCTTTCAGCTGGCAATAGCCATCGTGAATGCGCTTATCAATTCGCGATTCGTTGATCTCTATACACAGCACCGCAGCTCCTGCGAAATAGGCCGCAAGCGGCTGCGCTCCACCCATTCCGCCCATGCCTGCGGTAAGCACAAACCGTCCGTGTAACGATCCTCCAAAGTGCTGGCGTCCGCATTCGGCAAAGGTCTCGTAGGTACCCTGCACAATGCCCTGCGTGCCAATGTAAATCCAGCTTCCGGCTGTCATCTGTCCGTACATCATCAATCCCAGTGCATCAAGGCGGCGAAACTCATCCCAGGTGGCCCACTTGCCTACCAAGTTCGAATTGGCAATAAGTACGCGAGGAGCATCGGCGTGGGTGCGAACAATGCCCACCGGCTTACCGCTTTGCACCAGCAAGGTGTCGTCTTCATTCATCTCGCGCAAGCTCTTGAGAATTGCTTCAAAGCAATCGCGGTTTCGAGCTGCTTTACCGATACCGCCATACACCACCAAGTCTTCCGGGCGTTCGGCATTATCAGGATCAAGATTGTTTTGGATCATTCTGTAGGCTGCTTCAATCTCCCAATTCTTACAGCTTAAAGTGGTTCCGCGTGGCGACCGTATTGCTTGCATGGTTTCTCCGTTGCGATATGGTTATTCGTAATTATCAACTTGAACTGTAGGGGGTGAATGTACGTGCCTGATGAAGTACCATCCGCCCGCAAGTATTGCAGTCAGGGCTAGTTCAGCCTGGCCTTTTTGTCTGCCTCGCTGCGCATGTAATCCTCGATGTCATTTTTTCTCAAGGCATTTTTCTCGGCGATTAGGCGTAACATCTGCCATGTGTAAATTCCGGAATCGTGCTTGTCTTTCCACGTAGCCTGAACGCCATAATTGCCCACAGGTTCCAGCCGCTCAAGTTCATTCATTCCGGGAACAAATTGTTTAATTCCAACAAGATACGTGGTTCCCATAATAGTCTCGCCTTTGCATAATGCACAGGGACATTCCTCTCGGAATACTTCCAGCGTGATGGTAGATGAGAATCCGTCGTCCCACGTCAATGTGAGTAAATTGGGATGAGGCCTGCTGAGCGTGGTGGGTATGTACGAAGGCATAGGTTCGTTTGATTTCAGGTGGATCGTTGTTGAGAATCGTCGTTGGGAATCGTAGTTGGGAGTCGAAGATGTCAGGCACTCATTCAGGTACTCATGAAGTTCAATCTTGCTGCGTACATTGCAATAGCGATTGTACGGCTTTCAGTTCTCTCCATCGTCGCCTCCGCCCGCTCGCCCAGGACGAATGATCAACGAAATTAGTCAGTATTTGCGAAGCATTTTTACTCCCTTTGCCGATGTGCTCGCGCCCGGGCTTTGCCTAATGTGCGAATTGCCCATTGAAAAGTACCGCCCTGCCACTTCGGCACAGATGAATCGTCGCGAAAACAATCATGACAATACAACACACGCGTCGTTGCAAAGCGTGGAAAGGTTCGTGAATTCCGACTACATCTGCCGTGCCTGCCTGTACGCGCTACCGCCTTCCCCGCCTTCCCGCGATCTGCTCAATGAACTCATTGAGCGATTTCCCGGGGACAACCTTGCCATTCACGCAGCGCATTCCTGCTTTGCCGCCAAGGCGTCTGATCACGCCGGCCTGATGAAACTTATACACATACTCAAGTATAACGGCGTGGCTCATATTGGTAGAGATCTGGGGAGACTGCTGGCGGTTGGCATACAGCGTGAACTTCGTGAACGGGAGCCCGCGGTATTAGTCCACGGCAACTATTCTCCGCAGTCCCTCCACGCCATTATTCCGGTGCCCATACATAAGGCACGAAGGCGCGAGCGCGGGTATAATCAGGCCGAGTGGATTGCTCAGGGAGTGGCAGATGTACTCGATCTTCCCATTCTTTCCACGGCGCTTGTACGACGCCGTAATCGCGGCTCACAAACCATGCTCTCCGGCAAAGACCGAATGCGCAATGCTGAGTCTGCCTTTGGCCCGGGGCCGCAATCCACCGCTCTTTATGATAAGCACGTGCTGCTGGTGGACGATGTTCTCACCACAGGATCCACCGTGAACGCAGTGGCTCTTAGCGCGCTGGAATGCGGTGCACGCAGTGTTAGCGTTGCTACCGTGATTTGCGCTCGATAGCAAGAGCAGAACGTGTACATCAACACATCTTAAGCCCACCGCTTCCCATCACTAGGCGCATGTCACTTCAGCACTGCGTCCGTAGATTCGTGCATTACGTTTAACGGAGTTCACATGAATTCACCTGCCAATCTTCGAAGCCTGGTACAGTCAGTATTGATGGTGTTGCTGCTGCCCACGGGTCTGTGCATTGCTCAACCTTCCTCGGCCGTGTTTCCCTACGAGCGTTTCGACGACGACGGCGTGCCTGCATCCCGTCATCGTGAACGCCGCGAGCAAGTTATCGCCAGGCATTCGGCGAAGGCCCTGATCGTGGCACTGAGCGCCGACGTGCGTAACCGCCAAAATGATGTGGACTATGAGTACCGGCAGAATTCAAACTTTCTGTACCTGAGCGGAGGCACTGAAGCTTCCTGCGCATTGATACTTATACCGGGCGGCACCGTGGTGGATGGTGTTGAGTGTGATGAAATCTTTTTTGTGCGCCCCCGCGATCCTTCGCGCGAACAATGGACCGGCGTGAGCATGGGTGTTGCGGAAGCAAAAAACGTACTTGGGATGCGCTGTGCTGTAGAATACAGCCGGCTTGCGCCCCTGCTGGACAGTCTTCTCAAAGGCCGTGATACCTTGTTCCTTGCATCGGGATTGCCAACAGCTTCGTTGCAAAATCCCCTACTGCCGTCTCGGCTTTCCGCTGAGCAAGCTCTGCGAGATAAACTTCACGAGAAGTATCCCGACCTGTACATCCGCACAACTCTTCCGGACATGAGCGCCATGCGCGAGATTAAGGACGAGCATGAGATACGCTTGCTGCAAAAGGCAATCAATGTATCAATCGAAGGTCATCTTGCTACTATTCGCGCAGCCGTTCCGGGTATCAAAGAATATCAGCTGGAAGCAGTGATGGAACACGGCTTCAAGTATAACGGCGCGGAGGATGTGGGATATCCAAGTATCGTGGGCAGCGGATACAACGCATGTATACTGCATTATCAATCGAACAGAAGAACCACACGGCTTGGAGAGCTGGTTCTGGCCGACTGCGGCGCTGAGTATCATGGATACACCGCCGACATCACCAGAACGTTTCCTGTAAGCGGTTCATTCACGCCCGAGCAACGAGTTATTTACGATATCGTTTTGGAGGCACAGGATTCGGGCATCGCTCGATGCCGCGCCGGCAATGCCTTCCGTGCTGCACATCGTGCCGCCATGAGCGTGGTACAGCAGAGACTTTTGGAACGTGGCATCATCAAAGATTCTTCCGAAGCGTCGAAGTATTTCATGCACGGCACTTCGCATTATCTGGGTTTGGATGTGCACGATGCAGGAACCGGCGGAGCACTGAAGCCGCGCGTGGTTATGACCGTAGAGCCGGGCATCTATATTCCCCGTGGAAGCGCGTGCGACAAACGTTGGTGGGACATCGGTGTGCGCATTGAAGATGATATTCTTGTTACCGAAGGCGACCCCATAAACATGAGCAGCGCGCTACCCAGAAAGTCCGACGAAATTGAAGCGCTGATGAAGAACAACGGGCGCCAAGAGTAATGGCGAGTGTAGAGCACTGAACAAGACTCATGGTAAAGACACGAGCACTACGGCATCAACGCGTTTAGCGAGACGGATCAGTGGCCGCAAACTCTTGCCTCAATGCATCACCGTGCTCGTCCAGATGCGGAGGCCGCCGCAGAGTTTGCAGTAAGGAAATATCCGGCGATTGAAACACCGCGCTGCGCAGGCCGTATACGTCATCGCTACTCAGCACCACATTCGGTGCATTCTGTGATTGCAACGCACGATCTATAGTTTGAATTCTTCCGGCGGGAATCTTCTTCGTATCAAAGGCCTCGAGCAACTCATCTGCTTGCATGGACAATATTGCCTCGCGCAATTCCCGGTTCACTTGCTCGCGATGCAGCACGCGATCGTGATTTCGGCGATATTCTACACGCAGGGGAATGTTTAGCACAGCGCATAGATCACGATACTGCGCATCGGTACCAACAGCCAAGAGAATCTGAACATTATCGGCCGTGGTAAATACCGTACCATACGGCACAATATTCGGGTGCTCCGAGCCCGCGCGCTGCGGCACAGCCCCCGTGTGCAAGTAGTTCGTGGCTTGATTCACTAGCGAGCTAAGAGCAGTGTCCATCAGCGACACATCCACCCTGGTGCCGGTGTTCGTGTGCTCTCGCCGGAACAGCGCCACAAGAATTGCTTGCTTAAGTTGATGCGCAGCAAGTACGTCTATCAGCGCAACCGGTAGTTTTGTGGCCGGCCCGTTTGAGTCGCCATTGATAGACATCAAGCCGCACTCTGCCTGCACAACGGCGTCGTAGCCCACACGTGTATTCGTGTTTCCATAGCCATTCACCGATGCATACACCAGCCGCGGATTGGCGCGGGCACAGCTTTGGTAATCAAGGCCAAACCTCTGTTCGTCTCCGGGTTTCCAGTTGTGAATAAACACATCGGCATGACGAAGTATTCCGTGGCACAACTGCAGGTCGGCCTCGCTGTGCATGTTCACGGACACAGACTCTTTACCAAAATTCGCCGACGCGAAATACGCAGAGATGTCGCTCTGTGCAGACTCGCCGGAACTGCGCCAGCCGCGAGTGCCGTCGCCGTCGGTGGTTGCATTTTCCAGTTTAATTACCCGCGCGCCAAGCTCGGCAAAGAACTGACCAACCAATGGTCCGGCCAGAACCGACGCGGCCTCTAGCACAACAAGACCGGAGAATGGAGTAGTGGTCGGAGTAACGTTCGGAGTATCAGTCATATTCACCTTTGTAAATCTTTTGCAAACTACACAGAGCACGGGCTGCATGCACGGCGAATAGCGGTACTAACGATCTGAAGATGAGAGAAGACATTAAATTATTGCCCCGCTCATGTCCAGTTTGCTAAAAATCGATTTTCGTAACTCCGCTGTTTTCATTGCCGCGAACCGCAAATCGTACACCAGGTGATATGTACTTTCGCGGGTCATTTTCACCAAAGTATTCACCACAATTTCGGGAGTTCGCGTATGCGTACTGTTCTTCGTGCAGCATTGATCATGACGATTGCTGCTGCATCCACCACATCTCAAGTATCAGCCACTGCGCTGTCACCTTTGTCTGCAAAGGAGCCGCGTGCCAAGGTTAGTGCTTCATCAAATAAAGCAAGCAAGGCAGACCGTGATGCCGAGCGCGAGCGCAAGCGCGCGGAGAAGGCAGCAGCCAAGGCCGAGCGTGCAGCTGCAAAGGCCGCAAAGAAAGCAGAGAAAGCCGCAGCCAAAGCCGCAAAAAAATCTGTGCGCGGATGATGTGCCGTCACGGTGCTCGGTAGTTGCCATCAGGACGATGCGACAACAGCGCTGAAGTAATCGGCGCGAAGCATACAGCCAACGCTGCACCTGTTCTTCACTACCGAAGCCGTGTCTTCTTGTATTTTCGAAGCGCCTCCGAGAAATCGGTGGCGCTTTTCCATTATATGGATGGGTTTGTAAACAAATGCACCGCGCACAGTGGAGAATCGTGCATTCATGGTTCCGTGTTCCAAGCTTTTGATGCCTCAATATTTCATTATACTTCGCAAAGATTTTCTCAGCGAAATCAGAACGCGGCAGTCGCTGTCGGCAGTGCTGCTCTTTGTGTTTAATGCTGTGTTTCTCTGCGTCCTGGCTCTTGCCGGTGTGCGCGTGTCGCCCGAAGTCTTCAGCGCCTTGTTTTGGCTTACCTTGTTGTTCGGTGCATCGGTGGGAGCTGCCAAGAGCTTTGTTGCGGAAGAGGACAAAGGCACGGCAACATACCTACGGTTTGTTGCTTCGGCCTCGGGCGTGTTTGTAGGAAAACTCTTCTACAACATCAGCTTGGTTGCCGTGATTGCTCTGTTCGGATCACTGCTGTTTCTTGTGGTCTTTGCCTTGACGAATGTGGCTAACGTGGAACTCTTTGCACTCACCGCCATAACAGGCGCTGTAAGCGTGGCCACGGTACTTACACTGTGTGCGGCCATGATATCTCGAGCTTCCGCAAAGAACGCATTACTTCCGGTAGTTGCTTTTCCCATTCTCCTGCCGGTGATTTTCTTGGGTGTGGATGCTACAACTATGAGCTCGTCGGGCACACCGGCGCCGTATATTCTTTCCAACATTGCCGTGATGTTCGCCTACACTGTATTACTTGTACTTCTTGCGCTCGTAGTGTTTCCTTTTGTGTGGAGAGATTGATGTCGTTATCGCAACGTGTTACACTACTGCAAGCCACTGCCATCAACATGATCGACATGGTGGGTATCGGGCCTTTTATCGTTACCTCTACCGTGATGACCATCATGGGTGGAGCTAACTGCCTGTATGCCTGGATAGGCGGCGCTATTCTGGCACTGCTGGACTCGAAGGTGTGGAGTGAACTTGGTGCCGCCTTTCCTGAAGCCGGCGGGAGTTATGCTTTTCTCCGCGAAACCTACGGAGCAAACACCTGGGGCAGAGTACTTTCGTTTCTGTTTATTTGGCAGACATTGTTTCAGTCGTCCTTTGTTGTGGCAAGCGGCGCAATAGGGTTCAGTTCGTACATAGAATATCTGTTTCCTCTGCCCGGCCTACTTGCCAAGAAATTAGTGGCGGCGGGCGTGGTGGCAGCGGTAACAATGGCGCTGTACCGCAACATAAAGTCTGTGGCTAAACTTTCGGTGGTGCTTTGGGTGTGTGTAGTGGGAACAATGGTTTGGATTATCGCCAGCGGAATGCTTTTCGGAACAGAGAGCGGAATATCTACATTTTCTCTTGCTCCCCTGAGCTTTGGAGCGCTTGATGTAAAGAACCTTGGAGACTCAATGCAACTCACGGTATATGCCTTCCTGGGATACTACAATGTGTGCCATTTGGGAAGTGAGATTGTAAATCCGCAGAAGAATATTCCCCGCAGTATGCTCTACTCCATCCTTGGAATTACTGTGTTGTATGTGCTTATGCAGATCAGTATTCTTCGTGTGTTGCCCATCCAGGATATTCATGCCAAACAGTTCGTGGTGAGCATGTTCATGGAGCGACTGTATGGACCTGCAGTGGCAAGTGTGGCAACGGTGTTAGTGCTCGTCATCGCCCTCTCTTCTCTCTTCGCCGTGATTCTTGGATACTCCCGTATTCCCTATGCTGCTGCGCGGCAGGGTAACTTTCTGAGCGTGTTTGCAAAGACACATCACACCGGTGAGTTTCCGCATGTGTCGTTGCTGTTTATTGGCGGCATTTCGCTTGTGATCACCTTTCTTACGAACGATCTGAAGGTAGTGGTTGGCACTATACTTACTATGCGCATTCTTGTGCAGTTTGTGGGACAAGCCATAGGCCTGGCGCTGTACAGAAAGCGCGTCGGAGCAGACAAGATGCCCTTTAAGATGTGGCTGTACCCCCTACCGCTTGCTGCTGCTGTGGCAATGTGGCTGTGGTTGTTTTTCTCCAGAGACGCTCAGCTTATTCAGCAAGGTATAGTGTTACTACTGATTGGAGCGGTGGTGTACATTGGCACCGCGAAGCACCGCTCGTGGTTTCCCTTTGTTCCAACTGATACTGCGGGGAAAACGGCATGAACATATGTAAGTTCGGTGGATCAATTCTGAACTCGGCAAACAACATCTCCTTGTTGTGCCAAGCGGTGGCGTCCCTGCGCTCCGAAGGCGTGGTGGTGGTGGTATCTGCATTGTCTTCCACAACACGCGAGTTAGAAAAAGCCTCGATGGATGCAAGTGTTGGTAACATCGATGCGGCGCTTTCTGCAATACGACTCATCGAAGATCGCACAGCTTCATTGGCACATGAATTTTTGGGCGATGGCCCTGAATGGGCAGGATACTGCTCCGCTGCCGGTGATATTGCGAACCGCGCGACTACGATACTCCGAGGAATCAGTGCCACCCGCCAGCGCACAAACAAAGTTGGCCACATGTTCAGAGCATTGGGCGAGGATTGGGCGCTTGCTCTTATTGGCGCCGCACTTCGCAAGCATTCTGTTGGAAGTGAAACGGTGGACGCACGACGGGTGATTCGAACCTCTGACCACAACCGGGCGGTTTGCGTTCCTGATTTCGAGCAGACCTTTGCCGCGGTTCAAGCTATTGTAGCACCGGCGCTTCAGCGAAGTGGTTGTGTACTTATCCAAGGTTATGTGGGATCCGACAATCAGGGCGAGACTACCACCATGGGCAGCGAAAGTTCCAATCTTAGTGCGGCTCTGCTCGCAAGCTGTCTGCCTGCTGATTCGGTGACGCTATTCACCGATGTACCGGGCGTGATGTCCGCCGATCCACTGGAAGCAGACGACGCGCAGCTTATTGAATCGATGGATTATCATACGGCCCACAGACTTGCCGTGCACGGAGTAAAGCTTCTGTTCCCCACCATGATACCGCTGCTTCAAAACGCCGGTATTCCGTTGGTGGTGCGCTCTCTGCACCGGCCTGAAGGCATTGGCACCACAATCAGCAGCACGCCTGCGATACGATCGGTGCGATGTATTATCTCGCAGGGCGCTCGCATCGCATTCAATGATTTCGCTTCACCAACAACGAACGATGAACGTGATATTCTGCTTGTACAAAGTGCATCGGGCAACGTTCACATCGGCCATTGCAGCGAAATCACTCTACGCGATACAGGTGATTCAGCAATATCTCTCGTAACTGTTTTTCATCAGGGCATTCCCGGCGCCGATATACTCAAGCAAGCGGCGGAGCGCGCCGCGTCAGGGGAAATTGCTATTCGTGGCGTTTGGACGCTCGCTCCCGACCTCTGCTGTATTGCGGTTCCTGAAGAACATCAATCACAGATAGCGGCACATCTTCACGGCATGCTGATCGCATAAGCGCGGATTGGATAGGATTGGTTCGGCTCGGATTGCTTTGGATTGCCTTTGGTTGGTCCGGCTCTACATCAAGCACAAAAAGAAAACGGCCGCCTTTAATACAAGGGCGGCCGTTTCGTTTGACATTGTCGTGCATTGAGTCGAAGCCGGCAACGTGGTATGTGTTCGTCTACCCTCGAACTTTCAAAAGGTAATGATAACAAGAACCATCGGCCAAAAGCTCGTTGACCCTGTTGCCCTTCTTACTTGATAGGACGCTTGCCTGCACAGGGATCACCACCGTTCAACCACAAGTTCCACTTAACCAGTTGGTCGGGTGTGAGCATCGCAGCGATATCGGCATAGAGTTTAGCCTGAATCGCTTTGAGTGCTGCTTGATATGCATCCATTGCTGCCTTGCGATCGGCTGCGGTGGACGCAAGGGCTGCACGAAGATCGGCGCGAGCTGCTTCTAGCTGTGAGCGCAAATCTTTGGATTCCGCTTCGAACTGAGCACGGAGATCTGCCATTTGTTGCTTTGCTTGCTCTCTGGTAAGAGTACCGGCCTTCACTTGAGCCATGATGTCGTTCGACATTTCACGATACTTAGCTTGCATTGCCTTCAATTGACGCTGAGCTTCCATTGTTGCCGCGCGATATGTAGCCATCGCAGCGCTGTCCTTGGAACGAATGGGTGCCAGAGCTGCGCGATATGCATCGTTAGCAGCACGAGTAGCCAAACCTGACTGCTCCATCAACAACTTGAGTTGAACCATTTGTGCGGAATCAAGACCAAGGCAATCGATAGGCAGACGGCGCATACGAGTTTTGCCGAAATCTTTATCGCTACCACCACGGATACTTGTGTCGCGAATGGTTGTGTCCTTGTCGGAGCCACCACCGCGCGGGGGATCAAGAGCAACAACATCAGAGTTGTTGTCTACACCTGCCACGGAAAAGTCGGGCGCTATCACATCATTACCTTGACTAACCATCGGTACTACTTCGCTACCCGAAGCAACCGGACCATTAGAGCTCGAGCTGCAGCTTTGCATCACCAAGCCCAAACCGAAAACACCAACCAGGGCCAAGCCTGCAAGTGTTTGTTTGAATGTTTTCATAAAACCTCCGTTGTGAAAAATGATTATGGATTACTGATTTGTGTACTGATTTGTTTGTCGTTTCAGTTTAGTTCTTCAGCTCAGTTCTTCACTTGTGCTAAATCTTGTGCTAAATACAGCATGTGAGCATTTATTCTGAACCTGCTTTCGAACACTGACGCGCTGTTTAGCCTATAGACGCCTGTAGCCGGGATTTGGTTTGATTCAGCCTTTACCTTTTTTAGTTCGTGCTTAGACCATCGTTTCATCCTGACCGAACCTCTACTCTCGAGGCTTGCAAAAATGCCCATAAATGTCCAACCAACTTGCACACCGACGACTTCTTGAACTTCTTACTGCCTTCGTTCAATCTCCATCTATCGTTCGAGCCGGTACTCGTAGGCAAACCTGTTCCCACCATATTCGTCCGCGTCTTCATCGTTACTTCTACATCTGCATTCTTCATCGCCCTTGACAACAGTAACAATGGAGAAAAAAAAACGTTACAGCATTTGCGAAAAAAAAATGGCCGAGGGCTTATGTCCCGAAACAAACGTGTTTTTGCGTAAAAACGGCGCTTTTTTATAACGCTTCCCAAGCAACGGCCACTTTACTTCATTCTTTTCGCAATCAACTATTCGCAACGCCGCGGTTTGCTATATTGAACACACCTGCAGCATCGCATACCACATCCTTCGGGAGCATTGATTCCATGAAATACGCCGACCAGTTTTCTAACTCTCTTCGGGCTTCAAATCCATACGAGCGACCCTCGTTCACCATAGGCATCGAAGAGGAATACATGATCATCGATCCCAAGACCTATGATCTGAAGTCGCACATAGATCTTGAATTGATTTCCAAAGGAAGAATGATTCTGCAAGAGCATGTAAAGCCCGAGATGCACGGCTCGATGCTCGAGATAGGCACAGGCATTTGCCGCAACACAAAAGAAGCACACTACGAACTCACGAAGATTCGCTCTATGGTCGCGCATTTGGCGAAGTCGAACAATTTATTGCTGGGCGCGGCTTCCACCCATCCTTTTGCGCGATGGCAGGAGCAGGAAATTTATCCCGACGAGCACTATCAAAATGTGGTTCGAGACATGCAAATGCTGGCTCGTTCACTGCTCATTTTCGGTATGCATATTCATATCGGAATAGAGAATCGTGAGACCCAAATTCAGATTATGAATGTGATGCGGTATTTCTTGCCGCACATTCTTGCAATCAGTACCAACTCACCGTTCTGGATGGGAATGGACACGGGCTTAAAATCGTATAGATCGAAGATCTTTGAACGCTTCCCCCGAACCAATATCCCCGATTACTTTGCCAGTTGGGGCGAGTACGAGAGTTATGTGGATTTGCTGATGCGCACTAATTGCATCGACAACCCTAAAAAAATCTGGTGGGATATTCGCCCTCACCCCACCTTCCCCACCCTGGAAGTTCGCATATGCGATTTACCCATGCGTGTGGACGAGACCATTGCTATCGTTGCTTTGGTTCAAGCGCTGGCCGCCAAGCTGTTTTCTTTGTACGAGAAAAATCTCAGCTTCAGGGTATATCCGCGAATGCTTCTCATGGAGAATAAATGGCGAGCTGTACGCTACGGCCTAGACGGTAAACTGATAGACTTTGGCCGTCAGCAGGAGTATCCTGCCAAAGACTTGATTCGTGAACTTTTGGATTTTGTGGACGATGTTGTGGACGGCCTTGGCAGCCGTCAGCATCTGGAATACATCTACCAGATACTCGAAATGGGTAGCGGCGCCGACCGCCAGTTACGAGTGTTTGAACAAACCAAGAGCATCGAGAAAGTAGTGGAGTACATTCACAAGGAATGTACCATCGGTCTGATAGAAGACGTCAGCCCTTTTCTTGCTACCGAGCTCAAAGCACCGTCTGAAGACGCCGTGCGGGAAAAGTTAACATCGCTCACGCCCCCTAAAGACATCTAGTTCGGACTGCTTCGCAAGAGGACAGGTCTCGTATCTTTGTGCTCACATTATTTGATTTCTATGAAACACATCGCACTCGCGCTTGCTTGCAGTATTGCTTGCTCAGGCATAAGCGCTTCGGCGGGAACAACACCGTCAGCCAAGAAAAAATCTTCAGCCAAAACTCAAGAGGCAGCTCCTGCCGCCCCGGCAGCTGCTCCGCAGACCGTCTTGCAGCTGGCAGACTTTCGTGATAGCCTCAGCTATGCTCTTGGCGTCAACATGATCGGTATGATCAAGCAACAACAGATAGATATCAACCCCATGATCCTGATGCGCTCTCTCGAGGACGCGTTCACAGGTCAAAAGCCCGTAATGAACGAGCAGGACATGATGCGTTGCTTCCAGCAATTCGAGCAGTCTCGCCAACAAGCGTCAGCATCGGAGAATTCTTCATCAACAAACAAATCCAACGGACCATCTATGGACGAGAACAAAGCAAAGGGCGCGGCCTATATGGCAGAGAACGCAAAGAAAGCAGGAGTAATGACCACCGCAAGTGGTTTGCAGTATCGCGTGATCACTCAAGGTACGGGCGCAAAGCCCACGGCTGCCGATAAGGTTAAAGTGCACTACAAAGGCACGCTGGTAGACGGCACGGAGTTCGACAGCTCATACAAGCGCGGCGAACCTATCGAGTTCCCGTTGAGCGGCGTTATCAAGGGCTGGACCGAAGGCGTTCAACTGATGAGCGTCGGTTCGAAGTTCGAATTCACCATACCCTCCGAGCTGGCATATGGCGATCGCGAAGTGGGCGGTGTTATTCCCGGCGGATCAACTTTAGTGTTTGAAGTGGAACTTCTCGACATTCCCTCGCAATCCAAGTAACGATGAGTGAATCTCGACGATATTGTGTGATAGCTCTTCTTGCCGTTCTTGTAATCTCGGCGCCGCGCCTGGCTTCAAGCGGTATGCAGACCACAAACACACCGGAGCAGAGTGGCAGACGCATAAAACTCGACACCATCAAAGTGGAAGGATTTCGCCCGCAGGATGTGAAGGTTATCATTGATCACAAGGGTGCGAACCCTGTGCTCCTTGATGTGCGCACACCGGAGGAGTTTGCTCAAGGTCATTTGAATGGCGCGATCAACATTCCTCTTATGCAAATCGAGAAACGTTTGGCGTCGCTTCGCAAGTACAAAAAACGAACCATCATAACCATGTGTGACAAGGGTGTGCGCGGCATGCAAGCATGCGGCATACTGGTTGCCAACAACATAGGTTGGACCTATTACATGAAGACTGGCATCGATGGTTGGGTACAAGCAGGACTGCCGCTGGAGAAGTAAAAGGACGTCGAACAACAAGTCGATGAATAAAAAACGCCGTGTGAACACACGGCGTTTTTTATTTCTTACGATGATGCAGAGTTCGTACCAGTTCTTCAAGATTATCGCGGCCCGTGCCGGCAGGCAGTCTGCTTAACAGCTCATGTGCTTTGGAAAAATGCGACTCGATTGCGGCACGTGTTTCCTCAAACACACCAAGTCGCTCCATAAGGCTGCGCATTGCGTGTACATCCTGGGTGGGCAATCCGTTGAAGTCGTAGAATCGCCGGATCAACTCGCGGTCTTCGCTGTCGGTGGCAAGATCTTCGGTACGAAGTATCATGTAGGTTTTCTTCCCTTCCACTATGTCCTGTCCTATAGTTTTTCCAAGCTCGGTTTGATCTGCCGTTAGATCCAGTAGATCGTCCTGCATCTGAAATGCAAGGCCGGCTTCGCGAGCAAAACTGCGAACGATGGGAATATCACTAGCGGGGGCTCCCGCAAGAACTGCTCCGATAGCGGCTGCTATTTCGGGAAGTCTCGCTGTTTTCTTTTCGATCATAAGCATGTAGTCTGCCATGGTTACGTCTCTGCGCACGGCAAAATCCAGATCCATGGCCTGACCCTCGCACACCTCGATGAACCCCTCCGTGAAGAGTTCAATCATGCGGGCAACTACTTCAGATGGCGCGCTTTCTACAAGCAAACGATAGGCAATACCCATCATAACATCACCGCACAAAATGGCCGTAGCATCATTCCATTTGCGATGCACCGTAGGTGAGCCACGGCGCAGCTCGGCTTTATCCATGATGTCGTCGTGCACCAGCGTCAGTGTGTGCATGATCTCGATGGCAAGGCCGGCCTGCATAGCTGCATTACCTTCAAAACCATACATCCGGGACGCGAAAATGGTCATCATTGGCCGCACGCGCTTGCCCGAACCTGCCATAGAATACGCAAACGGTTCGTACAGCGTGGCCGGACTGATATAGCGCTCTATTACTTGCCCCAACTCGTCGTCGATGGCTTTACGCATATTGTCCATTACTGTTTTTTCAACGCTGCCCATGTGATTCAATCTGTGATTCAATTCGTCATTCAGAAAATCGTTTCCCCTCTACCCGCCACCCAAACTTCGTTAGTCGTTCTCAAGAAACCTCACCATTTCTTAAAACCGGAATGGAGGATGTGTTTAATGTAATGAATGTTTGCTCACATTGAATATGTGAAGGGAGTCAAAATCGTCCGAGCAATAGCACGCTAGGCTGCGCCTTGACGAAGCACGGCACCGGTGCGATCGCGCAAGGCTATGGTGCGCAATTGATGCACGTGGCGTACACCTGCAATAAACATCGTTGCCCGAATCTGCGCTTGCCATTCGTTTAAACACACCATCAAGTTCTCTTCCCCTCCCTGCTCCAACGCCTTGATGAAGGGCCTGGCTGCGCCGGCAAGATCGGCCCCGAGTGCTAAGGCCTTCGCTGCATCAAAGCCCGAGAGTACGCCTCCGGAGGCAATGCAGAAAAAGTTGTGTGAGTCTCGAAGAGCGGTAACTTCCCGCACGCACTGTGCAGTGGGAATTCCGGCATCCCAGAGTTCATGCATGTGCATCGCAGATGATCGCTGAAGCTCTACGCCCGCCCATGATGTTCCGCCCGCACCGGCCACATCAAGTATTCGCACTCCGGCTTGAAGTAATCTCTTGGCTACATTCGCTGATATTCCTGCACCAACTTCCTTTACCACCACGGGCACGGAAAGTTTTTGCACACACTTCTCTATTCCGGCAAGCACCCCGTTAAACGTCGGGCTTCCTTCCGGTTGCAGAAGCTCTTGTAACGCATTCAGGTGAATGGCTACAGCATCCGCCTGCACCAGGTCTACTACGCGTTGGGCATTGTCCACCCCGTCGGCGCCGGCAATCTCTGCCGCGCCAATATTGGCAAGCAGGGGCACGCCCGGTGCTTCCTTGCGAGCAATGGTAAACGACTCATGGTATGCCGACGAACGTAGCGCTTGGCGCTGTGAGCCCAGACCCATTGCAATGCCTGCGCTTTGGCAAGCTCGGGCCAGCGCGGCATTTATTCGCACGGCGTCGCCGTAACCACCGGTCATGCCGGTCATCATCAGGGGCATGCGCAATTCTTTGCCAAGAAAAGATGTAGACAAATCTATGTGGTCCGCATTGAGTTCCGGCAGCGCATTGTACTCCGGCTCAAAAAGTTCCCATCCTGCGGTTTTGGATTTGAATCCCACATTTTCTTCGACCACAATGCGCACGTGATCCTGCTTACGCGAGGGAATGGAGGAAGATCTGTCCGAAGTGTTGTGCATGAGGTGAATTTTGCGAAGCGAAGCCTGAAGAATCCTGCCGCCAAGATACGAGATGTGGATAAATGCAACGGATTTCCTCTCAAAAAAACCGATATTTGCGGACGTATTTGTGTTGAATGTTTAACGTTATCGTCACAACCATGGATTCCGCAGACTCACTCGTTTCATCGTTGCAAGCTCAAGGACTATCGCAATTAGGAGACGTCTACTACAATCTCACCACCGCAGAACTCTATGAGCACGCCGTTATGATGGGCGAAGCCGAGATTTCCGAGCATGGCGCATTGCTTTGCAACACCGCACCCAACACGGGGCGCAGTGCCAACGATAAATTCGTTGTGGACGAAGCATCAAGCACTGAAAATGTGTGGTGGGGCAAGGTAAACAAGAAGTTCAGCGAAGAGAAGTTTAACGCGTTGAAGCATCGCGTGCTTGGCTACCTGCAGAACCGCGACGTATATGTTCTGGACTGCGTTGCCGGAGCTGACGACAACTACAAATTGCCCGTGCGCGTGATTAACGAGCATGCATGGCACAACATGTTCTGCAAGAACATGTTCATCGAAGCAACCGAAAAAGAATTGGAGAACTTTGTTCCGGGCTTTACTATCATTCACGTACCGAACTTTCACGCGAATCCTGAGCTCGACGGCACAGCTTCGCACAAGTTTATCGTGTTGAGTTTTGAGCAGAAGCTTGTGATCATCGGTGGAACTCACTACGCCGGTGAAATGAAGAAATCAATCTTCACCGTGCTGAACTACATGCTGCCCTTGCGCGATGTATTCCCAATGCACTGCTCAGCCAATGTGGGCAAGGATGGCAACGTGGCCTTGTTCTTCGGCCTTTCCGGCACCGGCAAAACCACCTTGTCTACCGATCCCGAGCGCGCGCTCATCGGCGATGATGAACACGGTTGGAGCCAAGACGGCGTGTTCAATTTTGAAGGCGGCTGTTATGCAAAGGTGATCAACCTCTCTCAGGAGGCCGAGCCTATCATTTACCAGACCACGAAGATCTTCGGCACCGTGCTGGAGAACGTGGTGTATGATTCGAACACGCGCGTCATCGATTTGAACAGTCAAACGATTACCGAGAACACCCGCGCGTCGTATTCGCGAAATGTGATTCCAAACATCGTTGCGGACAACAAGGCGGGCCATCCGCAGAATGTTGTATTTCTTACCTGCGATGCCTTTGGTGTAATGCCTCCCATTGCTCGTCTCACACCCGAGCAGGCGATGTTCCACTTCCTTTCCGGATACACTGCTAAAGTAGCCGGCACCGAAGCCGGTGTGAAAGAGCCCTCGGCTACATTCTCTACCTGCTTTGGCGCACCGTTCATGGTGCACCATCCCTCTGTGTATGCGAACCTTCTGCGCAAGCGTATCAACGAGCATGGCGCTCAGGTATGGCTGGTTAACACAGGATGGAGCGGCGGTGGATATGGCGTAGGAGCTCGCATGAAAATTGCCTACACCCGCGCGCTGCTTCGTGCCGCTCTTACGGGCGCACTCAGCAATGCAACATTTGTGAAGGACGAGTTCTTCAACCTGAATATCCCCACTGCTTGCGAAGGCGTACCCAGCGAGATTCTCAATCCTAAGAATACATGGTCGGACAAGGCAGCCTATGATGCCAAAGCAAAGCATCTTGTAGAGCTATTCCGTAACAACTTCGAGCAGTTTGCCGATTCGGTAGAGGATGCAGTGAAGAACGCCATGGGCGCATAAATCGCTCTCGAGGTTCAGAGCTCAGTTCTCAGGTCTCCCTGCTGATGTTCCACACAATGACACAAAAAAAAAAGACGCCCTAACGGCGTCTTTTTTTTTCTCAAAATCTCACATCGAATAGTGCGCGAAGCGGGGCATCAACACCGGTAGGCAGCAAGCGTTATCAACGCTTTGGCGCTCTAGGTTTTGGCAGCACCACCGCAGGTATGTCCGATGTTTTAAGGAATGCGTTGAATTCTGCCACTTGAGTATTACGAACACGCTCAAAGGCGCTTATGCACTCGTCGATACGCCGAGAAAGATCGTCGAACACTTCGTATGCCTGCTTTGTGGGCTTGTTGTCTGCGGAATACACGGTAGACTTCAACGCAAGAATCTTGTTGTTCAACTTCAATGGATAATTAAGCGCATCCTGACCTGCTTTGGCGCGGCGTTCAATGAGTGCTTTCTCAATTCGTGTGAGCGAATCGGCAATAGCGCTTGCCATTGCTTTTACCTTCCCTGCTGTGGCACTGTCTGCGGAATTCTTCGCGCGTGTCTCCCACGTGGACACTTGCGTTTTAAGTTCGGCGATGGCATTGATTGTTGTGTTTACACGTTCGGCTTTATCGATAATCTTCGAGCCCAGATCGTACTGCAATTCGAAGTCACCGTCGGTGGCCTCCACACGAGGATCTTTAGCGATTGTAAACGAAGTTGACGACGACTGACCGCCGCAACGGAGCACGGCCTTGTACGTACCCGGCGGTACGGTAATTCCTCCCGGACCACCGAACCAATACACCGCTTCAGCTACTTTGCTCACACCGGGCAACGACATATCCCATGCAAAGCGGTTCATGCCCACACGAGATGGCAACACCGACGATGATACTCTTTGCTGCACCGGCTCGAAGCTCTCGGTGTTCGGCGTGCGCTCTTCGCCTGTTTCGGTTTTGAGATTCGAAAACGTGCGCACTACGGAATCTCGTTGATCTAGTATTTCCAGATTTACCTCGCCGCGGACACTATCGCGCAACCAATACGTGAACTGCACTCCACTCGGCGTGTTCGTACCCTCGCTCATAGTTTTGGATGTGTACGATCCACTGCCGATAAGATAGGTGGGGCGCGGCTTAAGCAGAGCAACGGGCATGCGAATCAAACTATCGCTAAGCTGATGAATCGGCGTTACGTCGTCTAGTACCCAAAATGATCGACCATGCGTTGCAACGACCAAGTCTTTGTCGCGCGCTTGCACGGCTATGTCATGGATGGGGGTGACGGGCAAATTCAGTTGTAAGGACTGCCACGATTTTCCGTCGTTGAACGAACAATACACGCCGGTCTCCGTGCCGCAATAAAGCAGTCCGCGCACGTTGGGATCCTCGCGAACTACACGTGTAAATGTTGTTTCGGGGATGCCGTTTGTGATTGCCACCCATGTTGCTCCGTAGTCGGTGGTCTTCAACACATACGGATGCTCGTCGCCGCTTTTGTATCGAGTGGCGGCTACATACGCTGTTGCAGCATCGAAGTGCGACGGCTCGATGATCGATACCAATGCCCATTCGGGAAGAGCCTGGGGTGTTACATCTTTCCACCGGTTTCCGCCATCCACCGACACATGAATTTTACCCTCGTCGCTACCGGCCCAAAGCACATGTGCCTTTACGGGTGATTCCGCAAAAGCGAAGATGGT
Organism: Kapaibacterium sp. (SeqCode); assembly: GCA_046297095.1. Lineage (GTDB taxonomy): Bacteria > Bacteroidota > Ignavibacteria > Kapaibacteriales > NICIL-2 > JBBATK01. The sequence goes on from JBKCNS010000010.1 coordinate 64,189, forward strand.
GCAATACACCTCTACACCGGTGTTGTCTTTGGTGATAGGACCACCGGATGCCTGAAGCTTGGTTGTGTCGTTGCGGGTAAGATCACCGCTGATGCGAGTCCAGCTCATGCCTTCGTCGGTACTCTTCCACACGTGCTGTGAGGTTGTGTACATGGTACTGCTGTCGTGCGGCGAAAACACAATGGGAAAGGTCCATTGAAATCGCTCGCGAATATTTTTTGCAGCATCACCTATAGCATTCTCGGGATGAACGGACACATCTTGGTGCTGCTCGGAGCGGGTGTCAAAGCGCTCCAAGAAGCCGCCGTAGTTACCGCCAAAAATCACCCACGGTTTCTTTGGATGAGACACCACATATCCGCTCTCCCCGCCGGCAGCGGGAAACCAGTCGCGGTCTGTAATTGCCCAACCCATAGAGCGGCTACGAATACACACAGAGGAGTTGTCCTGCTGCGCGCCATAGATGCGATACGGAAACTGATTGTCTACCGATACATGATAGAACTGCGCTGTGGGAATGTCCAGATCGGTCCATGTACGTCCGCCGTTGTAGCTCACGGTGGCGCCGCCGTCGTCGGCAAGAATCATACGGTTGTGGTCCGTAGGATCAATCCATAATCCGTGATGATCGCCGTGCTTGCTGGACATTCGGGAGAATGTTCTGCCGCCATCGATACTCTTAAACCAACTCACATTGAGCACATACACAACATCCCTCTCGGCAGGATCGGCGTACACTCTGGAGAAATACCAGGGACGCTGGCGAATATTCTTGTCCTGACTAACTCTGGACCATGTTGCGCCGGCATCTTCGCTCTTGAATAAACCGCCGTACTGGCTTTCGACCATTGCCCATACAAGCCCCGCTTGCGCGCGCGAAGGGGCAATGCAAATCTTTCCGCGTATACCTTTGGGCAAGCCGGGTCTGGTGCTGATATCCTTCCACGTTTCGCCGCCGTCGGTAGACTTCCACAAACCGCTGCCTTCCCCGCCACCACTCATCTCGTGCGGGGCGCGGCGAGCGCTATAGGTACCGGCATACACCACACCGGGATTTAAGGGATCCATTTGCACATCCACGGCACCGGTAGAATCATTGACAAACAACACTTGTCTCCAGCTCTTGCCGCCGTCGGTGGTTTTGTATACTCCACGATCGCGCGTTCGCTTGAAAGGATTACCCAAAGCTGCCACCAACATCAACTGCTCGTCAGCAGGGTGCACGGCAATTGCACCGATGGTTGCCGTGTTCTCCAAACCCGCATGAATCCACGTTTCCCCGGCATCGGTAGAGATATACACCCCATCGCCGGTGGCACAGTTGCCGCGAATCTCCGCCTCGCCCATTCCGGCAACTACCACATTGGGGTTCGACGGCGC
>JBKCNS010000011.1:0-35190 GCA_046297095.1 Kapaibacterium sp. (SeqCode)
GCCGGCGTGTTGAGCTTCGAGGATGCTCTGCGATTAGTAGCACTGCGCGGAAGCTTGATGTTTGAAGCGGGGCAGGCGCAGCCCGGCACCATGGCGGCCGTTGTGGGTTTGGCAGATGACGTTGTAGAAAATATTTGTTCAACGATTCACGGTGCCGTGGTAGTTGCTGCCAATTACAACGCTCCGGGGCAAGTGGTCATCAGCGGTGATGCGGATGCGGTTCGTTCCTCGCTTGAGCAATTCAAAGCCGCCGGAGCCCGCATGGTTACTGAGCTTCCGGTGAGCGGTGCGTTTCACTCCCCATTGATGAAACCCGCGCAGGAGACCTTAGCCAACGCCATTCATGAAGCCGAGTTCCTTGATGCTCATACAGATGTAGTGTGTAATGTAGATGCCGCTGTGCATCGTAGCGCCGCCGAACTTCGCGAAGCGCTTATTGCACAGCTTGTGTCTCCGGTTCGCTGGACTCAAAGCTTGGAAACCATGTTCGCGATGGGTGTGCGTGAGTACATCGAAGTTGGGCCCGGCAAAGTGCTGCAGGGACTGGTGAAGCGCACACTCAAAGACGTAACCATGCGCGGCGTGGATACCGAAGCTGATGTGCAGGCATTGGAGCAAAAAGGCTAAGCTAGAGGTAGCATCTTGAGAGGAATTCAGTCGGAGATTAACATCTATCAACAACTACAAACAATCGGGCGCCAAGCCCACACATCAAAGGAGCAGAGCATATGAAACATCTGGATGGCCACGTGGTGCTTGTCACCGGCGGATCACGCGGAATTGGCGAGTCAATAGTGCGGCGCTTGGCCTCTGAGGGAGCAATTGTTTATGCAGTGTCTTCCAAGGCGTCGGCGCAAACCGAGGCAATTGAAGCCGAAGTACGTGCTGAAGGTGGCGTGGCACATTTTATGGCCGCCGATGTTTCCTCCGATGAGCAGATTCGTTCCTGCATCGAAAGCATTGTATCGGCTCATGGTCGCTTGGATGCAGTTGTCAATAATGCAGGTATTACCAAAGACGGTTTGCTCATGCGTATGAGCGAAGCAGACTGGGATGCCGTTCTTGATGTGAATTTGAAATCGATATTTCTTATTACCAAGGCTGTGGCCCGCCAGATGATGGGACAGCGTAGTGGTCGTATCGTTAATATCAGTTCCGTGGTGGGAATAACGGGTAATGCAGGCCAGGCAAACTATTGCGCCTCCAAAGCGGGCATGATCGGCTTCACGAAGGCCACAGCCAAGGAACTCGCTTCTCGCAACATTTTAGTAAATTGTATTGCTCCCGGGTACATTGAAACAGAGATGACAGCGAAGCTCTCGGAAGAGCAGAGAAAGTCATTTACCGAGGTTATTCCTTTGCGTCGTGGAGGAAGCGGAGCAGACATTGCCGGTGTGGTGAATTTTCTTTTGTCTAAAGACGCTTCGTATATCACCGGGCAAACAATTTGTGTGGATGGCGGAATGGTGATGCAGTAACATCATCGTGGTTGCTTTCCACATTTTTAGAACGAACAGTATTTTTTCTTTTTCAATCATTGGGAGTGATCCATGTCCGCAATTGCAGATCAAGTAAAGCAAATCATCGTCAACAAGCTTGGCGTTGAAGAATCACAAATCACACCGACGGCTTCGTTTACCAACGACCTGGGTGCAGACTCATTGGACACCGTTGAGCTGATCATGGAATTCGAGCGTGCATTTAGCCTCACGATCGAAGACGCAGACGCCGAGAAGATTCAAACGGTTGGCGCTGCTATCGAGTATTTGGAATCACGCGCTTCCGCGTAAGGTTCGAATGATTATTCCGGCGCACTTCTCAGTGCGCCGGTTCTTTTTCTCCTATCTTAACCCTCATGCGTACGCGCACGCGCACCATACCCCGAATCGTTATTACCGGCATCGGTGTTGTGAGCCCCATCGGCAACAACAAAGACGAGTTCTGGCAGGGTATGATGTCCTCTACCGGTGGCGCCGCCCCTATTACCAAGTTCGATGCCTCGCTCTACGACACCACCTTTGCTTGCGAAGTCAAAGGCTTTGACGTACTGCAGTTTATCACGCGCAAAGAAGTGCAGCGCATGGATCCCTTTACGCATTATGCCTTAGCCTCTGCTCAGATGGCCATCGAAGATGCCGGGCTTGATACCGCCTCGCTCGATAAGGAACGCGTTGGTGTGATCATTGGCAGCGGCATCGGGGGAATGTGGACCTATCATCATCAGCAGCAAACGTTGTACGAACGTGGTGGCAGCCCCGATCGTATTTCTCCCTTTTTTGTTCCCATGTTAATCAGCGACATCGCTGCAGGCCACGTAGCTATTCGATGGGGATTTAAGGGACCGAACTACGCTACGGTGAGCGCTTGCGCTACATCATCGCACTCCATTGCCGATTGTTTTATGCTGTTGCAGCGTGGCGATGCTGATGTCATGGTGGCAGGCGGCAGCGAAGCCGTGATTTGCCCCATGGGTATAGGCGGCTTCAATGCCATGAAAGCACTGTCTACGCGCAACGACGACCCGGCTCGTGCAAGCAGGCCTTTCGATGCTCATCGCGATGGCTTTGTGATGGGCGAGGGTGGTGGAGTTCTCATAATGGAGACACTCGAGCATGCAGTAAATCGCGGAGCAAAGATCTACGCAGAGATTTCGGGTATCGGCCTCACGGACGATGCACATCATATCACTGCTCCGGCACCCGGCGGCGAGGGAGCTGTGCGCTCTATGCGCCTTGCCATTCGCGATGCAGGACTTCAAGCGGAAGATATTGACTACATCAATGCGCACGGAACATCCACACCGTTCAACGATGTGAACGAAACAGCTGCTATCAAAACTGTGTTTGGAGACAGGGCATACGATATTGCCGTGAGTTCCACCAAGTCCATGACAGGCCACCTGCTGGGAGCTGCCGGTGCAATTGAAGCAGTGGCCACTGTGCTTGCTATTCAAAATGAGTGCTGCCCGCCCACAATTAATTACGAGCATCCGGACCCTGCCTGCGATCTGAACTATGTGCCGAACGTACCGCAGCAGCGCAGTATTCGTGCCGCCATTAGCAATACCTTTGGCTTTGGTGGTCACAATGCTTCCATTTGCTTTCAGCGCTTCGAAGAATGATCATCTCGTTGAACATTTCGGTGATATCACCGGTGAACCTTGGCGGTTGCGCAACGGTTGTGCGTCACCGTTTACACACACTTTGTACTCATGGCAAATAACGATCTTCAGTCTGCTAATAGTTTCGTCAGCGGTCTGGTGCGGAATATCTATTCCGGTATAGTCAACATTGCCTTCAAGAAACGTCCGGTTCGCATGCGCGAGCGCGAGGAGATGTTTCAAATCACCGAGAGCCTGAAGGACGATCGCCTAAAAGATTTCGAAGCAAAGATTGGTGTGACCATCAGTAAGCCGCAGTACTTCGAGCAAGCCCTTACGCATCGTAGCTATCTGCAGGTTAAGGCAAATCCCTTGCGTTTTTCCAATGAGCGATTAGAGTTCCTAGGCGACGCCATTTTGGGAATGATTGTGGCCGAGTATTTGTTCGATCATCATGGTGAGGTGCAGGAAGGCGAGCTCACGAAGATGCGCTCGTGGCTGGTGAACAAGAAGTCGTTGGCCCTGTGTGCGCGCAAGCTGCACCTTGAGCACTTTATGCTCCTGAGTTTTAGCGCGAATCAATCACTGAATAAAGGCAATGAGTCCATCCTTGCCGATTGTTTGGAAGCCGTACTCGCCGCAATTTATCTGGACTCCGGCTTGAGCGTGGCACGGCAGTTTGTAGAAGACACACTCATGCCCATTATGATCTCCGAGAGCTTAATGCAAGACACCAACTTCAAGAGTATACTTTTGGAGTATGTGCAGGCTCAGGGTAATTATTCGCCGCGCTATGCTGTAGTAGAGGAGACCGGTCCTGATCACGATAAGCAGTTTACTGTGGCTGTGTATGTTGGCGACGATTGCCTTGGCATTGGCACAGGAAAGAATAAAAAAGAAGCCGAACAAAACGCGGCGAAGAAAGCACTCGAACAAAAGTTAAGCGCGTAGCGATATAGGCTTGTCCATTCCTGCGTAACATCACCTCACTACTGAACCTACATGAGATTTTTTGCACATCGATCGCTGCTGTTTGTTGCCTTGTTGATACTCGTTTCAACTTCAGCATGGAGCACTGCCTTTCAAGGCACACTGGAGTTCTCCGAATCGAAGATTCAGCAGGGAAGCTCATTCACGGTAAAGTACCGGCCCGGGCTATTGCTCAACGGGAAGGAAGGATTGTTTTTGTCGGTGTATGCATACAATCACACAAAGCTTTTTCCCACGGCGTTTTCGTTTGCTCTCTCGAAGAGCGGTAAACGCTACGAAGCAGAAGTGAGTGGTTTGCCCTCCGATGCAGTGTTTCTACTCATGAAGGTGGGCACGGAGTATCGAACCGATTGGAACAACAATACCATGTGGGAAGCCGTGCTATACAACGGTAAATCCCCTGCACGTGGAGCGGAATACTGCCGCGCTTTTTCCTACTTGGGATCGCCCATACCGAATGTGATCAGACCGGTAGACAATGCAAAAGCGCTGCAATATCTCGAAGCCGAGCTGAAGAATTATCCCGGTGATCTTGCAACATTGATCACAGCGGAGTCTATACGTTTGGACCGCAGTGAACTCACAAAGGAAGAGTACACAACGCGCATTGAGGAACTTGTGCGTAATGGCCTGGACTCCACACAAGAGCATCAGGTTCGCATTGTCTCGCGTGCGCTCAGAACCATTGGCAGGCCAGCTGATGCCGATGATTTGGTGCGGCGGTTTATTGCCAAAAATTCTAACTGTGATCTTGCTGAAGAAGATGCTCGGGCTGCCTGCTTTGCTGCCGAAACACGTGAGGATTTTGAAGAACGTGTAAAGAAGTACGTGTCCGGTATTGGATACAACGTGTACAGCGACCGCATGTACATGGATTTGATCAACTCCTATTTGCAGCAGGGAGCCGGCGACGAAGTGCTACGCTTGATACGTGCCTATCCGGTACCGCCCGGTGTGCGTAGCCATCCTCCGGCATCTATTCTTAACATGATTGCCGTATCGCTGTTGAAGCAGGACTCCTTGCTGCCCTTAGCCCGGCAGTATGCCGAGCGTGCGTTGCGATCGGCAGAATCTCCCGGTGAGCAGCGTCCGCGTTTTTTTACAGAGACGGAGTTTGCCTACGGCCGTAAGGAAATAGAAGCCATAGTGCACGACACCTACGGCTGCATTCTCATGCAGCTACAAAAGCCGGCCGAAGCATCCGATGAATTTCAAAAGAGTATAGAGATTATGGGAGCAGGCGCTACAAAGGATATGCTCGAGCACTGCGCCTCGGCGCTGATCGCAGCCGGCAAGCGCACTGAAGCTCTGGAGATTACACGCCTGGCAATAAGCACGGCGCGATCGTTCCCTCAGAGTATTCAGCGCTTTCAGGAACTTGCACCCGGCGATGCCGCATCGCGAAACCGGGAGCTGGCAAGTTTGCAGGAAGCCTCTCGCGATGAGCGACTGATTCAGCTGAAGCTTAGCATGATGCAATACGATATTCAAAATCTCAGCTTCACCATGGGCGATTCGCGCAATGTTCAGATCAACGATTTTTCCTTTAAGCGAATGGATGGTTCGCCCGTGTCGCTGAAGGATCTTCGGGGCAAAGTGGTGGTGATAGACTTTTGGGCAACGTGGTGTGGCCCATGCCGCATGGCAATGCCGTACATGCAGAAGATTTACGAGATGTACCAAGGCAATAGTGATGTGCAGATTATTCTAGCCAATGTTTGGGAGCGAACATCTGATACCACCGAAGCCCAGAGATTGGAATCACGGAAGGGAATTGTCAAGAAATTTCTGGAGCAAAATCCAACGTACACCTTTCCCATGATGATCGATGTGAACGATCAGATCGTCGGTTGCTTTGGCGTTACGGGTATACCCACAAAGTTCTACATCGACAGAAATGGTGTAGTACAATTCAAAGAAGTGGGACTTGCCGGTCCCGATGCCTTTGTGGACGAAGCGCGCGAGAAGATTGAGCTGCTGCTGAGCGACACCGAGTAATGAAGTCTCCCATTAGCCGAACGGTTCTTTTGCTTTCTTTGGTAAGCATGTTCGCCGATATAGCAAGCGAGATGCTGTATCCGGTAGTGCCCGGCTATTTGCGCAGTATAGGTTTTAATGTTGCCCTGATCGGACTGCTGGAAGGCACTGCCGAAGTGGTGGCCGGAGTGTCAAAATCGCTGTTTGGAGTTTGGTCCGATCGCACGCAACGCCGTGCGTGGTTTGTGCGCGGCGGTTACCTTCTTGGTGCTCTCTCTAAACCCTTGATGGCTGTCTTTACGAATCCACTTTGGGTGTTCGGCGTGCGAACTATGGATAGGTTGGGCAAGGGCATGCGTACCGGGCCGCGTGATGCACTGCTCTCTATGGAGACCACTCCTCATACTAAAGCACAAGTGTTTGGATTTCATCGTGGAATGGATACGGTGGGCGCAGTGGTAGGTCCGGTGATTGCATTGCTGCTCTTGCACGTGTATCTCATTGATCTTCGTACGCTGTTTGTGCTGGCGTTGATTCCGGGTCTGCTGTCCGTTGCTCTTACATTCTTGGTTCGCGATGGCCGCGTTGCCACTGATGCGGCCGCCACCGGAAGCGCCACGTATTCCGCAAAACCAAAGAGCTCGCTCTCGTGGGCCGCACTTCGCTATTGGCGAGTTGCTCCGCCGGCATTTCGATCGGCGCTGCGCCCGGTGTTGCTCTTCGCCCTGTTCAACAGTTCGGATATGTTCCTGCTGCTCTATGTTACCGAACATTTCGGAGGAACAGCAATTGCCTTGATGGTGTATGTGGTGTACAACATCAGTCTGGCGCTTTCAGCGTATCCACTGGGCCGTTTGGCCGATCGTAGCTCAGTTCGCCCGGTGCTGTCTATGGGAATTATTCTCGTAGCTGTAGTGTACGGAAGCTTAGTGCTGTCGACGTCGTTGTGGAGCACGGCGCTGCTGTTTGTGCTTTATGGTATCGGTATTGCCGCGTTCGAGACTACCTCGAAGGCATGGGTGAGCGCTGTTGTTCCCGAAGCAGAAATCGGCACCGCTATGGGATTGCTTGCAGGCTCGCAAAGTTTATTGCTGCTTGTGGCGAGTACCACAACGGGCTTAGTGTGGAATGTAAATCCGAGCTTAGCGCTTGTGCTAACTGCCATTGCTGCCGGCGCTGCAGCTGTGTGGGTATGGTTTGCCAAAGGCCTGCGTAGCGCAGAAGCGCTTGCTAAGCCTCGGTAACACGATTCCACTCATGTTCCATAAGCAAAGCTTCTTCAGCGCAGAGTATTTTGCCTCGGCGCTTCATCACGCTATCGGCCACTGCCAGTGCTTTCTTCAAAGGATAGCGGCGGGTGTCTGCAATAGCGCCCCAGGCATAGGAGGGAATCTCTTGCGGAGCATATCCGGCACCAAACACATTAGCATGAATGCCGCATACCGTACCCGTTGTGAACATAGTGTTGATGCCGCTCTTTGTGTGGTCTCCGCAGAGCAAGCCAAGGAACATGCGTCCTGTTTCTACCGGCTGTGAGCGCCGCGTTATTCGAATAGGGGCATAGGTGTTTTTCAAATCGCTGGTGTTGGTATCGGCTCCCAAGTTTACCCATTCGGCAATGTGAGAGTGGCCCAGAAAACCTTCATGCTGTTTGTTACTGAATGCGTGCACTATGGAATTCTCAACCTCGCCGCCAATTTTACACCACTCGCCGATCACGGTGTTGCCGTAGATCTTCGCGCCCGCCTTAATGCGAGAATGTTCACCTATGTAACAAGGCCCCATTATCACCGAGTGAGCCATGATGTGAGTGTTGCTATCCAGGATAATCGGTCCCTCGGTGGCGTCCAGAAGCACGAATGGATCGATGCGAACATTACTGCCTACAAACACATGTTCAGCCGCGAGCGCATGAACGCCGGGGTAGCTTGCGTTGCCATTCGATGCAGGAGCAAATGGCATAGAAAGTTTTGATACGTCGCTTTCGCTTACTGAGCGTGATATCATATCCAGCGACATAAACAACTGATCCACACACGCGGCCGTGGTGTCGATGATCTCTGTATCATCGTTTGCAACCGGCGCTGAGCCGATAATATCTCGGGCATCGATTGTATCGTTATGGGGAAGTACGGCAGCAATCACGCGGCCATTCACCACATAGACGCGTTTGCTTTTGCCCTGCGCATTCAGAAGAGCAGACAGAGCCGCCGACGGCAGTACAGAGCTGCCAATTGCTACGCGCGGCATTTCGGATGGCTGACCTTCGGAATCCGAATTCGTTACGGGTACCGGCAAAGAAAACCTGGTCAGATAGGAAGCAATGTGAGCACTGCGCCCATGCAAGGACACACTCGCCGGGTTTAGCAGACGAATCCATGCATCGATAAATCGCTCTGCCCCGCATCGCAGTTCCCATGCGCTGTGCAGAATGCTGAAGGGATACAGACCCTCTGCATTATCTTCTACAAGTTCAAGGTGCACCATGTATCATTCCACTTTGACCAGTTCAACATAAAAGATCAGCATCTCGTTCTTACCTATTCCAACAGAGGGAAATCCGTTTTCACCATAGGCTAGCGAAGCGGGTACATATAGCTGTCTGCGCGCGCCGCAACGCATATCTTTCATTCCGCTCTCCAAACCTTTGAGCAGTTCGTTGTTACCAAGTACAAACGAGAAGAGCTTAGAGCCGCAGTAGGTAGTGTCGAAGATTTCGCCGTTGCGTTTGGAACCGATGAAACGAATAAAATGACGCTTGCCTGTGGCCATCGTATCGCCTTTGCCATAGGCATAATCGATATACACAATACCATTTGTATCGCGAATCTCGCGCATTGGCGCGGGCATGGCAATGTTTGTGTCCAGAGCCCAAGTGAAAAAATGCACGAACGGTTGAGCACTGTCCGCGGTTGAATCCTGCGCACAAAGGGGCTCATGAACCAGAGCGACGAACGCACACAGCAGAATGCAGCGGCAAAGAGTTTGGAATTGTTGCATGAAGACTGATTGGATTCTGTGAGTGACTGATTAGGTTCCGGTAAAGACTAATTGGGCTCCGGTAAAGACTGCGGCGCAAAATACGGAACGCATTGCGGTTACGTAGGTGGCGGTTGCATCGTAGCTCGCTCCGCACATATTACGTCTCGCATCGCCAAGGTGCATCAGTATGCGAAAAGACTAACAAAAAAGTTGACCACAACGGTATCCGAGTATTCCGCAAACCCACTCAGAAGAAACACACACTCTTAGCTCTTACTCCTTCGGTCGGCAGCTTGCCGGCGGCGCATGCTTGTAAGGGTATTCTCCTCGAAGCGCACACCACCATCGTTTGGATAGGGAAGTACATGCTCAATCTCGTCGTTCCACAACTCCGGTGGAATGCCCTCGGGAAAAGCAACGCAACGCTTCCGTGTGCGCTCAATGAGATTCAGGCAGCGCTCACACTGACGTGACTGTGATTGATAGGGCTGATACATGTATTCATCGGTATAAAGTTCTAGGATTTGTGCGGCGCGGTGTTCATTGCAACTACTATCGCAATTGAATATCGTCCACAATGTTCGAGCCAAGTTGCTCGTTGATGCGCCGGCGAAGATCGTCTTTGCGCAGGCGTAGCTCGCTTCGCCACACGGAGGAATCCACCTGCACATGTAACACACGCGACTGCATGGCCACCGATGTGCAATGCTTGGATGCATTCTCTCCCACGAGCTCATTCCACACGTGGGGCACACGGGCTTCCAGAGTGATGTCGTTAAGTCCGCGCTCCCGCAGAAGCGAGCGAAGTACCGATCCTAAGGATTGAGCATCAGATTGCATAGGTCTAGTAAAAATGATTACCGGATTGCGTCGGCACCGGTTAGTTCAGCAAAGGTGAAAAGTCAGAGCGCAGGCCGCTTTGTACTTCAACGTATGCCGGATGCGCAAGTTAGAACAATCAAACCGAGCGTATGGTGAGAAACACTCTTAGCATTGTTTTATCAGCTGAATCACACTGAGCTTTGCTTGCAGCCACGTGAACTCACCGACAAATCTCTTGTTAAATACACTCTATAGTACCGCTGCGAACAAAGAATGTGCGAAGAGCACGGGAATCTACGGCACTGTTGCGTATGCGTTCTTGTTCAGTAGTGGTAATAAAGCACTGGCGCGCTGCGGCAATCACCGTTTCGAACACACGCGAGGTACGCATTTCGTCCAGCTCGCTGAAGATATCGTCCAGCAGCAGCAGGGGAGTTTCGTTACGCACAGAACGCAAGTATTCAAACTCCGCATTCTTCAAACAGATAAGTAGCGACTTATGCTGGCCCTGAGATGCGTGCTCCCTTGCTCTACCACCATTGATACGGATGTCAACATCATCTTTTTGCGGTCCCCACAGAGTTACCTGACGGCGTAACTCATCAGTATCCATGCGCTCAGCTTGAAGAGCGTACGCTCGCTCCAAATCCTCCTTGGTTGCGTGCAGAAACTCATCTGAACCGAGGGTCAGATCCGGGAGGTATGATATCTCCACATCTTCGGTTCCCAAAGACAGCGTGCGATATGCTTCTAAAAAGTACGGGGAAAAATCGCGCAGAAAGTTGCGACGACGAATGGTGATTTCGGCTCCGCATTGAATAAGTTTTGATGTCCATACTTCAAACTGCGAACGATCAAAGAACCCGGCGCGCGCAGCAAGTAATGCATTGCGTTGCTTGAGAATTCTGCGAAGCTGCATCAGCTCTTCAAGGTAGCGTTGCGAGCATTGTGATAGAAGGCGGTCGATAAACACGCGGCGGTCTGCCGGAGCACCGAACGTAATGCTTTTGTCGTCCGGCGAGAGTATCACCATCGGAATTACGCCGATGATATCCTTTGGCTTTAAGTTCTTTCCAAACGACGACGAAATGCTCTTACGGGTAGTTGTACCGGCGGTAACACGAACGGTATAGGGCGAGCCGGCATCCGTTACCGCAGAGCATTCTGCGATGTAACTCGAAGCACCTCTGGTCACCATCTCTGCATCGGATGTTGGCAGAAAAGTCTTTGTGAGCGAGCACAACGACAGTGCTTCCAGTATGGTTGTTTTACCGGCGCCGTTCGGGCCGAAAATGACGTTCGTTCCATCGCAAAACTCACAATCTGAGCTTACGTGATTACGAAGGTTTCTTAATGTGAGCGAATTGACGACCACGTTCTTTAGACCACGTTAATGGATGACGTCTTAGAGAAGTAGCGCAAACATTACACCGAGGCATGAGCATCGGAGATGCGGCTGCGTTTGCTCATGGTTCGCTGGCGCAGTACCGACAGGCCGAATCCTGTTACCATAGTGATAACGCCAATCCATACCAGATTGATCCAGGGTTTGATGGACACATCGGCAATGAATACCTCTCGTGTTTGGGTTTGCGGCTTCGTGCTATCCGAGAACGCAAAGGTTGCCGTTGATCGCGAGGGATCGTCGTTGTTTCGCACGATCTTCTTGACGCCAACTTTCAGCGTTGTACCCGGAATACTCACATAGATGGGAATAAAGCCGGTGCCATTGGTATAGCAATACAGCTTGCGCTCAAACGCTGTGTCCGGCCGTTGAATACGGGCAATCACCGCCAGCTTCAGATATCCCTCCATTTCACTTTGCTGCGCCTCAGACATATCAAAACGATCCAACTGCACCATGGTTGATGCATCAAAAGGGCAAGGTGCACTATCGGACTTCATTACCGTTACTTCGCCCGGCGCGCCTTCGCTATCCAGAGCTTTAGGTGATACGTACAAATCTTTAGACCATGTCCAGTAAATTCCCGGCTCTAAAAAGGGGGACTGACGTTTGTTGAAGTCGCTGTAATACAACACCGGTTTAACCATTGATTGACGTCCGTCGTGATCTACACGAATCACGTACTCGAACTTTTCACGGTCCTTGTATTCGCGTTCAACCTGTTGCTTACCCATAAAAGTCAAGGTGTAGCCCATGGAATTGACCGATGTTCCCTCCACCAAGCGAACATGTTCGGTTTGGGTATAACCGGCAGTTGCAATCACGCCCAACACGAGCAAAGAAATTCCAAAGTGCGATACGTACGCCCCAGCCTTCGACGGCGAGCTGCGCAATAATCGAACCGCCGTTGCCACATTCAGCCGCAATGATGCAAATGCACTGAAGATCAACAGCAACCACGAGGGATCGCTCACACCCAGCATCCACACAGCAGCGGTAGCCAAGCCCGCGACAACAGCCGCACCTACCAGCCGGCGCTGCAACGTAGGTGTGTCGCTAACTTTCCACGACAGCGACAGCGATGCAGCGTTCAGCAATAACATCACCACGAGAATGGGTATGTGTGTCATATTATAGAACCCCGGCTCTACAGCCACTTTGGGCTGTTTCAAAAGCTCTGCAACTATGGGATAGCTTGTTCCCAGAGTTACCACCATTGCGCTGGCCAACAGCACCGACGAGCCAAGCGACAGCATGAATTCTCGTGATTTCTTTGAGAACGGCGCGTTGAGCTTCGCTATGTCCTTCCATCGCCACACGATTAGTCCAACGCCTACAAGGATGAAGGTGACAAGGATAATCAGCAACAAGAGATAGATGAAGAAGCCGGGTTCCACAAAGGCGTGAACAGAGGTATCACCGAGCACTCCGCTTCGTGTTAAGAAGGTGGAATAGAGTACAGCAACGAAGGCTAGTGTTGCCAGTGTAAAATTTGTTTTTATCAATCCCTTTGTGCGCTGCTGTACAAGCATGGTATGTACTAGCGCCACACAAATCAGCCAGGGGATAAGCGAGGAGTTCTCAACCGGGTCCCACGCCCAGAAACCACCCCAGCCCAGAGTTACATACGCCCAGAAACCGCCCAGCATTATTCCGAAGCCCAGAATGCCACAAGCAGCAAGGGCCCACGGCAGTGCCACGGTAATCCACTCGTCATAGCTTCGTTTTATCAACGCAGCCATGGCAAGGACAAAAGGAATACTCATCGCCGCAAATCCTGCAAAAAGAATGGGCGGATGGATCATGATCCAACGGTTTTGCAGCACAGGGTTGAGTCCTTTGCCATTGAACCGTGATAGATCGTTGCGGATGGAGTCGATGTATTGCTGTGTAGTACCGTCTTTTGCATACGACTCCCACAGCAAGGCAAAGGGATTCTTCACTACCATCATGAGCAAGAGAAAACATAAGATGAGTGTGTAAAACACCATTACATGTTCCTCATAGTCTCTGCGGCGTACATAGGGCAGTAGCACCAAGCCGAAGGCCGCGGTCATGATGGTCCACAACATAAAACTACCTTCCTGCCCTGCGTAAAAAGTTGCGTACAGAAATGGGGGTGCTAACTCTCGGGAAGAGTAGCCGTATACATAGGTTACATCAAAGTTGTGTGTTACAATGTTGATCATTTGCCACACAGCTATTACCATAAGACCGCCGAAAACAGAGTAATACCCCAAGCGAGCTACGGGCGTGTAACGGGTATCGCCGCGAAGGGCAAGTACATAGGCAAGAAATGTACCGATGCCTAAACCGAACAAGAGGTGAACCAGCAGTTGTGGAATCATAGTAGTGAATTTGGGTTTGGGCAAAGTGTGCCGGTACGCATGGTTGCGTTCGTGCCACACTGCATGTCAACGATCAAACGACGCGGAGGTAGTTAGCGTGAAGCCGTGGGCTTCATAGAGTTTGTGCCTTCGTATTTCGACGGACATTTGGTTAGAATGTCAGATGCGACGAAAATTCCGTTCTCCATTTTTCCTTTCACCACAATACTTTCCGCCAATTCAAAATTGTTCGGTTTGGAGCCTTGATACTCTACCGGAACTTCTCGTGCTTCGTCATCCGTCATCACAAATCGAAACACATTGTTCTTCGAATCGTAAGACATGTCGGCACTTTTCTTCCAAATGCCCTTTACGGTAACGCGTTTCTTCAGCTCTTCGGCTTTGGATATTGTGGTGTACTCTATTGTGGATGATTGCACAAACCACAAACTACCGGCAAAGCATAGCACAGCGATCACTCCGCCAATAATATATCTGGGTTTCATGATCGTGCTCCTCCGCCGGATTGCTCGCGAGTTGCCAGGCTGCGTTCCACCGCTTCCAAGCGGCTTTCCAGGCGACCCAAATACCATGAAATACCCGCCCATATCACCAGAGCAATGACCAGTACCAATGTGATGGCATGCTGAAGAAAAAACTCGTACATGATTAATGGAAAAGAGATGACGAAAAGTGATGACCGAAAGTGATGACGAAAGTGATGACGAAAATCTATGACAGCTACTCAATGACGAGAACGTGAACGATTACGCTCCTACACGTACCACCAGATCTGCAAGTCTGTTCGAATAGCCCCACTCGTTGTCGTACCAGCCAACAATCTTCACCAGTGTTCCCATAGACATCGTTGACTCAGCATCGAAGATGCACGAATGGGGATTGCCCACAATGTCGGAGCTGACCAGAGGATCGTTGCTGTATTCCAGAATACCCTTAAGCGAGGTTTCCGCCGCTGCGGCAAATGCCGCATTGATTTCTTCTTTAGTGGCGGGTATTGCAAGCACGGCAGTAACGTCGGTCAGTGAGCCGTCCGGCACAGGAACGCGAGTAGCGAAGCCGTCGAGCTTGCCTTTCAAATGGGGAAGCACAAGGCCCACAGCCTTTGCTGCACCGGTGGTAGTGGGAATAATGTTTACTCCCGCTGCACGAGCACGGCGAAGGTCTTTGTGCGGCAAGTCTAAAATGTTCTGATCGTTTGTATATGCGTGGACGGTGGTCATGTAGGCTCGCTCTAAACCAAATGCCTCGTCCAAAATCTTCACCATCGGCGCCAGGCAGTTGGTAGTGCAGGATGCATTCGACAATACCTTCTCCGATCCCGTAAGAATGGAGTCGTTTAACCCTAGCACGATGGTTGGATATACAGTGTCCGTTTCCGGCGCGGGGAGTACCACATTGCGCGCACCATGAGCCAGGTGTTTTTCAAGGTCGGCCTTTGCGCTGAACTTACCGGTAGACTCAATGACCACATCTACGGCATTATTCCATGGCAACGCCTCGATTTGCTTTTCTGCGGAAATCTTGATGGCCGACGAACCAACCATGAGTGTGGAGCCGTCCACATGAACATTCTCCATATACCGACCGTGTACGGAATCGTACTTGAGAAGGTGAGCAAGCGTACCGGCGTCGGTCAAATCGTTGATGGCAACGATCTCAACTTCAGGATAGCGATTACGAAGGGCTCGAAAAACCAGACGTCCGATGCGTCCGAAACCATTGATTGCAACACGTAAAGCCATATGAGTAGAGCGGAAAGATGTATGGAAAAATGTTCGCGTTTTGGTGCGCAAAATTACGAAACAGGCATTGCCTGAAGAGTACGCATAGACGTTGCAATGCCGATTAAGGTGTGAGCATGAACACCAAAGACAAAAAAAAACGGACGTTCTCTCAAACGTCCGTATCACTAGCGATTCTTCTTCTTGTGACGGTTCTTACGCAAGCGTTTCTTTCGCTTGTGGGTAGCCATTTTATGGCGCTTTCTTTTTTTGCCACAGGGCATGTTGCCTCCCGAGTAGTGTGAATGAAAAAATCTTGTTATTTGCTATTGCTTGTTTTTGACCTAAGCGGCTTCTAATCGCTGTAGGTGAACTGTGCTGCCAAAGCTACTTACTCACCTCATTGATACCCAATGTCAGCTCGCCTACTTCTGCTTTTTCTGACTTTGAAGCTGTTCCTTTGCCGATCGAGCCATCGTAGCCATTTCCGACGTAGAATTGGCGGCTATGCATCGATCCATCCAAAGTATAGCTTCGTCGATGTTTTCTTCTTTGTAGCTCATCGCTGCAAGGTTATACATCGCGATCTGATTTTTCGGTTCTTTTTTCAAAACGTTTAACGTACGAAGCTTTCCCTCGGCACGCGATCCTGTTATGAACAGCAGGTATCCGTAGTCGGTTTGTGCTCCAAGGTTCGCGGGGTTTATCTCCACCGCATATTTCCTGTATGCACTCAGTGCTCCAACGGTATCGCCTGTAGCGATTAGTACTGCTCCCAGCTGAACATACAATGAAGTGTCAGCGGGATTACGTTTCAAAGAGTCCTGCAGCATCTTGGCCATAGCACGTTGCTGCTCCAACTCGGCATGCTCGGCGCCATTATGCTGATTTTCCAGCTCCTGAACCTGGCGAGCGAGTCTGGCATTTTCACCGGCCAGGCGATCCTGACGAATGTTGTATTGCCACAGAGCAAAAGTACAGGCCGCTACAAGCACACTTACACCAAGAATGAATAAACCTTGCCGGACTCTCACCGTGCCGCCTTCGTTGTGCGATGACGATGCAGGGGGAGCTACAGATGGTTCCTCAATCATGAGTTCTTCTCGGTCCGAGACTTGATTTTCGCATCAACCTCTGCGATAAAATCATTGGACGCTTTAAAAACCGGTGCGTATCGGGCCTTGAGCTCAACGCTATCTCCTGTTCGGGGATTTCGCGCCATTCGTGGCTTACGGCTTTTTACGGAGAAAACTCCGAATCCGCGGATTTCAATCCGGCGGCGTTCAGACATGGAGGAGAGAATTCCATTTATAAAACCCTCTACAACCGTTTTCACTTCCAGTTTCGTTAAACCTGTTTCCTCTGATATTCTATCAACGAGTTCTGCTTTAGTTACGTTATCCGACTTCTTTTCGCGTGGTGCCATTACGATATACTGTACTGTCTTACCTGTATGTGGTTCGAATAGAGGGCAAAAATACACACGAAAGCCATTCCGCCGCAGAATTATCGGCAAAAACATCTCGTATGCGGATTTTTAGGACGAAGTTTGGTTTGAATAGTCATCCTCTCACTATTTCCGCACAAAAACAGTGCGATAAACGGGTGAACCTGCGGAATGAATTTCTGCCACATACGTACCTGATGCGAGCCCGCCCACAGGTATCAACACAGTGTGTTCTCCGCGCATGGGAATTTGTATTACAATTCGTCCCAGAATATCTCGCACGGCCACTATGGCATCGACCGGTACCGAGGCAGAGTTAAACTCAAGCACAACAACGTCCGAGGAAGGATTCGGATACACGGAAACGATGTGTTCCGATGTCAAATCGGAAACGGAATTCACTACGCGTAATTGACGAATCTTGTACCACTGCGAGCCGGTTTTAGCTTGATCCAGCTCGAAACTGAATCGGCCGGTTGATGATCTTGTTGCCGAAAAGGGCAGGCCGACGATGCCTCCCAAAGAATCCAGTGGAGTAATGATAAGAGAATCGAAAGTGGATCGCATGGAGCAGCGCATCACAAGTCCGTCGGCTTGAACGCCCCCTTTGCCCCAACCTCTCCACAACGTTGAGTCGCCGTCTAACTTGGCGCCGTAGTTCGCCACGCGTCCGGCCACGGTTATCAAGCTGTGCTCACTCTCGGTAATAGAGTTGGTATCCGCACTGATCCACATAAAACTTCCATAGGTCGAAGTATCTGTTTTCTCAATGGTGATGTTGTCGAATGTTTGAACAGTGTTTTTCAGCTTGCCGGTGGCGCTGATAAATCGTGGTGTGGAAACCCTCATCCATCCTGCCTGTTGATTCCATGTGAGCTGCTTTGTGTCTGATTGAATGTTCGAGAAATCAAGACCGCCCGTGTTGTTGTATTCGGGAATGACCAAATGGGGAAGCACCGTTTGCGAGCTTGCATCGAACGAGTCGATCTCTACACGGCGGAAGAAACCCATGCGTTGGTCGCAAGCGTCCTGAAGAAAGTGTCCGGATACCTGGTAGCGAAGGTTTTTGCGCTGGGCTGAATTGTAATTGATGCGAACAACATCGGTGGCAGGTGTAACAAGGGCCTTGTGCCACGCGGCCGAAACCGAGGGCATCAGGGATTGCATTGCATACTGCCCTTTGCTTTCCCATATATAGGTCTTCGAGATCCACGATGAATCAAAATCCAAAGCGGTATTCGTTCCCACCCAGTCTCCGAAGAAATACGCATCAGCGTCATGATACGCCGCATAAAAAGGAACAAAGCTCATGATCTCATTTACATTCGGCGAAGGATACGCATGATAATAGTTGCAGAGCACCAGCGGCACGCCGCGCACTTTAGAGCGAGCAAGTGAGGCTACGGTGTTGCCATTGGCATCTTCCGCATTCAGATTTCGCCTCATGGACCACAAACTGTCCCATGGATTGGGTTTACTGTTGTTTGGGGCAATGCTGTACGAACCACGATAACTGTTTGCCGAGGTAAAGTCCATCGCACGGGTGGAGTAGGCATCTACAAGAGATGCTGTTTGCGTACTTCCGCCCACCAGTATATGAGACTTCAACGTGTCGCGAATAAAGGTTCGCATGGAAGTATAGTAGGACTCTTGTAGTGAATTGAGAAAATCCGTTGTTTCCAGAATTCTCTTCACCGACAACACTTGTCCGGCGATCATCACCGAAACATTCGATGCCGCCAGCGATTCGCCCGAACGCAACACGGCCACGGTGTCCTCTGTTAGCGAGCCCTTGTCCAAATACACATCGCTATTGAACTGGCCCAATTGAAGTATCAACAAGGCATTGTCGTCGGTGGCAGTAGCAGCGAACGACATGCTATGTTCGGTCCACGCGGTATTCAGGGTAAAGGTTGTGCTAAGTCCGTAGTTAGTATACGGTGTAGAGCCTCGCAGCAAGTACACGTTTACTTTACGGCCTGCTTCCGGTGATCGCATCCACATCGAAAACTTATACTGCTTGCCTTTTTCACACTTCAATCCGGTGAGCACTAGCTGCACATCGCTGCCGTAAAGACCACCCTTAAGTATCTTGAAAACCGCCGATCGAGATCCTTCAACCTTGTCGGCATCGCTGGAGATATACGCAGCTTGCGCGCCGTTGTTGGTATTGATGTTTGCTTGCCAAGGGGATGTGAACAAGTCCTCAAATCCGGGGTCTTTGAATTGATTGATAGTGGAGACCGCTCCATTGCTCCATGCAGCCTGCAGCCCTTGGTCGTTACCATACTTACCTCTGAGATATGCGTTGAATGAGGAATCCAGTCGGCGGCGTTGAGTTGTGGGCAAGAGATTCGTGCTATTCTCTCGGAAGTTGTTGTTCCAGTACCCAAGCAATTGGTTTTCGTCGGTGGTGGACATCAACGCGAGTGCGGGTTCATCCTTTAGCGCTCGGCCCGTATAGGGATTTACGTGGGTAAGAAATCGTCGAAGAAATTTTCTTTGCGCTTGTTGATAGGCCTTGTCCACGTAGGGAAACACACGTATCTGCCATGGATAATTGATGGAATCGTACTGGGCTACGCCGTCGTTTCGTTTGGGCATGAAGCACGCATTCGAAAGAAAAACATAGATGCCGTTCTTCGCCAACTGATATAAAAACCAGTCGAATCGCTTAAGGTATGCTGCATTGAGTATGGTATCTGTTACTGTTGCCGATGCCGGTATCAAGTACGATGAATATTCCCATCCACGCATGCGTATTGCACTAATACCCAATGCTCGAAATCGTTCCGCTACACGAATCGCGGTTGCACTGTCAGGGTAGCAGGTTGCATACGAAAGCAATGTTCCGAACAATCGAACACGCTCGCCCTTAGCATTTACAAAGTGACCATCTGCAGTACTGAGTACATCCTGTGAATCCAAGTTGTGAACATCTCTAGGCAAGAGATTTTCGGAGGCCAAGCGTTTGGACATCGGCATCGTTACGCCGAAAGGACGCGCAAATGGCTGCGCTGACATATCACACGGTGTAATCAACCAGAGAATGCAAAGCGCACTCCAAAGAAATACGCGGGACGGTATAGACATAATGTACCTGAAGAAATCGTGCAACTGCTCGTGTTTGAGTGACAAAATAGTCTTTTTTCATTCCGAATGTTTGGCTTTGACAGCGCCTTTGGGAGATTTTTACTCGGGCGTGGGGCAGTGATGGTATTTTTGAACAATTCCCTTTATGAAAAAGATAACAATCGCAATCGACGGGCCTGCAGGCTCGGGAAAATCCACTTCAGCGCGGCGAATTGCTCACGAGCTTCAGTACACCTATCTGGACACCGGGGCAATGTATCGTGCTATCACGCTTGCGTTTCTGGAGCAAGGATTAGATGTACATTCCATGGATGTCGAGTCGGTACTCCGTGGTTTAAATGTGCGCGTGGAGCAGCATGCCGACGGCCAGCACACATATCTTGGAGATAGAGATATCAGCGAGCGAATTCGTCAAGCCGATGTAACGGCTGCTGTAAGCGCGGTCAGTGCCATCCCTGCAGTTCGTGAACGCTTGGTTGCCATACAACAGGAGATTGGCCGCAGTGGCGGTATCGTGATGGATGGCCGCGACATCGGCACGGTGGTGTTTCCCGATGCGGAGTTGAAGATCTTTCTCGTTGCCTCAATAGAAGAGCGAGCTCGCCGTCGATTGATGGAAAGCGGTGCCTCGGCGATGGCAGTGGAAGATGTGGCTCGCGACCTCGTGGAGCGAGATAGAAAAGATTCCACGCGGTCAGTCAGCCCACTGGTAAAGGCAGACGACGCCATCGAGATTGATACTTCGAATCTCAGCATTGAAGATCAAGTTCAGCAAATCGTTCGCCTGGCTCGCGAACGCATCAATGATGGCTCAAGCAAAAAACTACACGTCGGCACAAACGATAAATGATGCGTCGGTTCACAACTTTCAACATACAGTTATGATCGTCAGTATAGATTCATTCTCCGGGTTTTGTTGGGGTGTGGTGCGCACGGTGAAGATTGCCGAGCAAACGCTAGAGGCAAACCACCAAGCGCCCGTGTATGTGTTGGGTCACATCATTCACAATCCCAAAGAGATAACCCGCTTGGAACACAGAGGATTGGAAACGATCAGTGTTGAGGATTTTCCGCGCCTGAAGGGAACCAATGCCAAAGTGATTATTCGCGCTCACGGCGAGCCGCCGGAGACCTATCGCAAGGCAATGGAATACGGCATCGAGATCATCGATGCTACATGCCCCGTGGTAACAAAGCTTCAGGAGCGCGTGCGAAAATTTTACGACCAAGGATATCAGGTAGTGATCTTCGGCAAGCGCGATCACGCAGAAGTGATCGGCGTGCGTGGCGTATGCAACGACGAGTGCATTGTGGTGCTATCGGTAGCCGATGCAGCTTCCATGGTAGATCTTTCGAAGCGGACGGTACTCTTCTCGCAAACCACGATGGACCGCGCTACTTTCCTGGCTATTAAAGAGTTTCTCCAGCAACGGGTGCACGAACTCATTGTGGACGAAATGCGCGACATCGCCGTGGAGTTTCATGCCAAGGATACAATCTGCGGGCAGGTGTCCGGCCGGGAGGATCAGCTGTTGGAGTTTGCCCGTAAGAACGACGTTGTAGTGTTTGTGGCCGGCAGGGCTTCATCGAATGGCAAAGTTCTCTACAACGTTGCCAAGAGCGCAAACCCTCGAACCTATTTCGTGGAGGATATCAACGAGATCAATCCTTCGTGGTTCGAGAACGTTGCCACGGTGGGCATCAGTGGTGCTACGAGCACTCCGCATTGGCACATGAAAGAAGTGCAGAGGTACATTGAGAACCTTGAAACAGAGCAGGTGGCCTAGGCTCGTGTTTCGAAGCTTCAGATTTTCGCCTGTGTTCAGTATGCAGTGGTAAACTTTGGCATACTACATCTATCACAAATGTCTCTACTGTCAGGCGCGCTCTCCAAGTAGCTTTACGGGGCGCAGTTTTACCACTCGTTGCAGATTGAATTTTTCCAGCGCATACTTCTGAATGTGCGCCATGGCCTCGTCTACCGAGTCGGTAACCAGAATCAACGATTTATCCTGCTCCGATATAGCTCCCTCGCGAGCCATTACTCCGAACAATTCCTGCACATCTTTCCAGTACGAAGTTCCCATAAGCACAATGGGGAACTGTTCAATCTTTCCGGTTTGAATCAAGGTGCCTGCCTCAAAGAGCTCGTCCAGTGTACCAAGCCCGCCGGGCATTGCAACGAAAGCGTATGAGTATTTGAACAACAATACCTTTCGCACAAAAAAGTAATGGAAGTGAATGCATAAATCCAGAAAGGGATTTGGATCCTGCTCCATGGGTAACACGATGTTGCATCCCACGCTGCGCCCGCCTGCTTCTTTTGCTCCGCGATTAGCTGCTTCCATAAGGCCGGGGCCGCCACCGGTCATCACGGTAAATCCCAAACCTGCCAGCTTAGCGCCTACTTCTTTGGTGAGAGCATAAAACTCATGTGTTTCAGGAAAGCGAGCCGATCCGAATACCGTAACACATGGACCCACAAAGTGAAGTCTACGAAAGGCACGCAGAAACTCTGTTACCACACGCCAGAGGAATTTGGCTTCTTCCCATCGTGTGTGCGGTCCCTCTAAAGCCTGACGTTCGCGGAAGTTCGTGAAGATGGAAAGCATAGTCCGGAGTTAGGTGTAAGTGATCGCTCAGAAACCAATAGAACGAAGGTAGCTGAATACCGAAGTGGTAAAAATTGCGGCCACTTCACCGTAGTTGTTGTCGTCGGTGACAAACATCATCACCCCGAGCGTCGATGGATTCATTTCCTCTAAGTTCGAGGTAGCAATTGTGGTTTCATCCTCAGGCCGGAATTCATTGTCGATGTCGTGCAGCACCACGGTGCAGCCAATCTCTTTGGCCTTTCTCAGAGATATTTCTCGCGCCTTTACCCCGATGGCTTCGAAGGGTACTCGCACACGCATTACATATCCGTCTGAACGCAGAGCAGCCTTCGCACTCACCGAAGGAATGCCGGCAATACCAATAGAATCCGCGTTCATCGAGTCCGTTGTGCTGATAAATACTCGTGGGCTTTGCTCTTTAAAATTTCCCGGACGTATGCTGAGTTTGTACAGACCGTTGTCTGCGCTTTTGCGTACAAAAGATCTCCTGCCGCGTTTACCAAGCACGCGGTCGTTGTCGTCACCGGGATCGGAGGTGTCAAACCAAATATCCAAATAGTCGGCTGCACAGGTATCACAGCGGGATAGTACCGTTTCGTCATCGTGCACGGTAATAGTGAGGTATAGCCCGGCGCTATCATACACGGATTTGATACTCATGGATGCATCCTCCGGACCGGACCACATGAAAGCACCTTTTTGCACGTATGCCACAGTGGATACATCGCACTGCGACGGCGTGCCGTGGTATACCATTCGGCCGCGAGCATAACTTGGGAGTACTTTGTATTTACTTAAAAAGGCTACATCGCCGGACGAAGGATAGAGGTACGAAGTTTCGTGGTCGAGAGTAAGAAAATTCCTGTACGCTTCCTTTGCGAATCGTTCCAGCCTAGTGCTTGCGAACTCATCCATCAACACCAAGTTCCCCTCGGTGAATCGATATCCCTTTACGGTCCATTCAAACTCGCGGCGTTTGCGTGTGATATAGCATGCATTGTTCTTTATCACCATGCCAACTTCCAGTGGGGTGTCGACAAAGGTGTAATCATACGTGTTGACACATTGCAGAAAGCCATCGATATCCACAAAGAGGTACACCGTTACTTCGCGATCGCGATTGTTCGATTTTCTGATCGTGAAGGCTACATCGAAATTGCCGTCGCCACTAAAGTCTCCCACATCCCAGCCCCACACGCGGAAGGGCATATCCTGTGGTAGTCGATCGCGAACGTCGTTTACTAGCGCGCTATCGTAATACAGCAATAGTTTGGGCGCAAACTCATCGAAATGCATGCCGCTCTGGGCTACAACGGCAGTGCTGCTTACACACAAGAACATCCACATGCAAGCACACAACGGAACCATGCAGCGCAGTAGTTGAGAGACAGATGATTGTGCGAACAATCTGATTGACGATTTCATGTTATTGTTTTGGAAATCGAGAGGTGATGTGACTGAATTGCTCCGCGGAAATTCTATAGGTACTCCATTCACTCATGCGCTCGGCTCCCAGGGATTCGTAAAAGCGAATGGCCGGCTCGTTCCAATTCAACACCTGCCACTCTATGCGGCCGCATTGGCGCGCTACGGCTTGCTCCAGCACGAATTGTATCGTGCGCCGGCCGTATCCTTTGGAGCGATGTTCCTCGCGAATGAAGATGTCTTCAATGTACAACGTGGGCTGTGCTCTAAACGAAGAATACGTTTCCACGAGTATCAAGTATCCCACCGCAATTGTGGAAACTCGAAGAATGTACGCATCCACTCTTGGGCGCTCGCCGCAGGAGTCCGTAGCGAATCTGCTGCGCGCCGCTGCATCCGGCGGAGACAAATGCTCGTAGGTTGCTAAAGCTTCTACAAGCTCGAAGAACTCCGGCAGGTCTTGCGATGTGATACGCTGAATAGTGAGCATTGCGGGAAGCAGAGAAGCGAAGGATTATTTTTTGTGGCCGGTATCGTAACCATCGTGCACTGAGATGCACAGCAGTCACACATTGATCAACGTGTTCGCAGGCGTTACGCCGGCACCGTGCCATCAGGCACTTCTATCTGCATCAGCAGCATGGCCGATGCAATTGCTTTACCCTGTGCATCCAGCTTCAACGACACCGTACCGCCGCCACCAAGAGTATTGTGCAACACAAAATTGATGGCCCACAGATTAGGCAATTCAAAACGTTCTACCGCGCCAAGGCACACACCGGCAAAATGCTCTTGCACGCGCTCGGTGGTGAGCACCTGTTGAAGCAGTGGATACCACTCTTCTTTGAATGCAATGACACCGCAGTTCACAGCGTCGCCTTTATCACCGCTTCTGGCGTGGGCAATTTTTGATAGAGGGATTTTCATGGGTTTGAGTCAAATGTAAAAGACCTGCGCTCGAAAATACCAAGAATGATCGTAGAGTGATGTTCGGCCGGGTTCGAAGCATCACAAGTGAAGTTCGAGTTTTGTGTGTAGTGCTGGTGTGGATCGAAGGCGCAATTCAGCCACCGCAAAAACTACAGCCGCAGGCACGGAAACTCGGCTATAACCGTCGTATCTTGCGTTGTGTTTTTCCTTTGCAAATAGCTCTATGTTGAGAACCTTCTTTAAGTCTAAAATCCACCGGGCCGTGATCACGCAAGCGGAACTTCATTACGAAGGCAGTTGCACGATAGATTTGGACCTGATGGACGCGGCCGGCCTACTTCCGTACGAGCAAATTGCTATTGTGAATATCAACAACGGCGAACGGTTCGAGACCTACGTAATACCCGGCGAAAGAGGGTCGAAATCTATTTGCCTTAATGGCGCTGCTGCCCGCAAAGGTCAGCCCGGCGACAGGGTAATAATCATTAGCTATGCTCAGCTTTCCCAGGAAGAGATTCCAGGGTTCAAGCCCACCATTATTCTTGTGGACGAAACAAACTCGATTATCGAGAAATCGCATGCTGTAGAAGCGCATCGCGTGGTATCTGCGTCCTGACTCCTGACTTAAAACCACATGAAACCTCTCTGTATTGTTGTACTGGCCGCCGGTAAGGGCAAGCGCATGGGCAACCCCGATTTACCAAAGGTGATGGCGCGGCTTGGCTCCAAGCCGCTTATCAGCTATGTGCTGGAGCAGGCGGAACAACTTCATCCCAAAAAAGTTGTGGTGATTATTGGCCACCATGGTGAGATGGTGCGCGAGCATGTGCTATCGCAGTTTCCGAATACGCTCTTTGCGGTCCAACAGGAGCAGTTGGGAACTGGGCACGCCGTGATGCAGGCCAAAGATGCAATTGGACAGGAGGATTGCGATGTGTTGATCTTGAGCGGCGATGTGCCTCTGGTGAGAGCAGCCTCGTTACAGGAGTTTGTGCGCAACCATCAACGTGCCGGGTCTTCATTGTCTGTGCTTTCGTGCGAAATGCCCGATGCCACGGGCTACGGGCGTATTATTCGTGGTGAAAACGGTGACTTTGCCGGTATCGTGGAACAGCGTGATGCAAGCCCTGAGCAGCATCTAATCAAGGAAATAAACAGTGGCATGTATATCATCGACAACGAATGCTTGTTCCCGGCACTGGACGAAGTGGGGAACAACAACGCGCAAAACGAATATTACCTGACCGATGTGGTGGGCATTTTGCGTTCCCAAGGCCACAAGGTAACGGCATTCACGGCTCCGGACTATACCGAACTCTTGGGCATCAACACCATTGCCGAGCTCGAACACTCATGGACGGTGCTTCAGCAGCGAAATGGCTAGATAAGCGGTAAGCGTAATGACTAGTCAGTAGAACTGACGAGCATAGTACGTGATTTCCAAAAAGCTTTAGAATCATAAAAGGTTATAATGGAAACAGTAGATCACCTTGGTATTGCGGTTAAAGACCTGGAAGCAGCCATGAAACTCTATGGCGGAATTTTTCGTGTGGATCCTTCAATGATGCACCGCGAAGAAGTGCCTTCGCAGTTTGTTTCCATTGCCTCGTTTCTTGTGGGCACCGTGCGTATTGAGCTCACCGCACCCACCGATGAACGTTCGCCCATAGCCAAGTATATTGAGAAGCGCGGCGAGGGCATTCACCATGTAGCCTTTAGAACAGACGATGTACGAAAAGAACTACATGAGCTTGAAAATAAAGGAGTTGAGTTGATTCATAAAGAGCCGGTTCCCGGAGCTCACAACATGATGATCGCGTTCTTGCACCCTAAATCTACCGGTGGTGTACTCATGGAAGTGTGTCAGCCGCGCTCGTGAGCTGGCATCATAAGTTGCATCGTAAGTAGCTTCATCTACCACTTAAACCTTACTCTTTCGATTCCGTTTACCCCTACGTCGGATAGATCATCATTCACACACATTCAAATACATCATACCCATGCCAATCCTAATCTTAGTTCGTCACGGAGAGTCCGTTTGGAATGTTGAGAATAAATTCACCGGATGGGTGGATGTGGACCTCTCGCCCCGAGGTGAAGAGGAAGCGCGCAGAGCGGGCGAGGGTATGAAAGGGCAAGCAGTAGATGCGTTGTTTACCTCGGTACTTAAACGAGCGATACGAACGGCAGATGTCATCTGCAGCACCGCCGGTATTGTACCTGCTCAGGTGATCCGCGACGAAGCGCTAAATGAACGTCATTACGGCGATCTGCAGGGGCTAAACAAAGATGACATAGGTCGTCAGTACGGAGCTGAGCAGCTCAAAGTGTGGCGCCGCAGCTACGATGTGCCGCCTCCGAACGGTGAGTCGCTGAAGATGACTCAAGAGCGAGTGTTGCCCTACTATCACGCTCAGATAGAACCGTTGCTTCGTCAGGGAAAGAATGTTCTGGTAGTGGCCCACGGAAACTCGCTGCGAGCTCTTGTGATGCACATAGAACACATGACACCCGAGCAGATTTTGGAAACAAATATCCCCACCGCCACGCCGTTTTCGTACGAGCTTGGTGCGGACCTGGAACTTCTGCATAAGCACAATACCATGTGGTAAGTGGACAAAGGCAGGGTATAGTTCAGTTGCCTGACACGATGCGCCAACGACTCTATACGGCACACCAACTTCATGCAATCATTGGCGCAGGTATCGTTCGTCACTTGAGTCCCTAATCAGCATCTTATGAGCATCTTATGAGCATTGTATGAGCATTGTACAGCAAGCACATATTCAGAGCACTCGAGCTCGCATTGCATCTATCGAGCCGCGAAACGGGGGAGTACGCATATCAACAGAGAATGGAGTGCACGAGTATGAAGGTGCTTTTGTGCTTCCAGGACTGGTAGATGCACATGCGCATATCGTGGGGCATGGAATGCGATTGTCCGTGACAGCGCTGTACGAGTGTACTTCATTGCAGCAGTGTACGCGCGCGCTTCAAGCATCGCAGTATAGAAGAGGCGACTGGGTGTTTGGAATGGGATGGAACGAAGAACTCTGGACCTGCGGTTCAAAACCTTTGAAGAGCCGGTTAGACGAGATTTTTCCCCATACTCCGGTGTATCTGCGCAGAGCCGATGGGCACGCAGCGTGGGTAAACAGCGTGGCCCTGCAGATGGCCGGGATCACAGATAGTTCCCGGGATCCCTTAGGCGGCAGTATAGAGCGCAACAGCGCCGGCCATGCAACAGGCGTGCTGATTGACAATGCGATGTTGCTTGTTGAGAGACTTCTTCCCCAGCCCGGTGACGATGACATTATGCGGGCAATTCTACGTTCGCAAGAAGCATGCAGCTCCCGTGGCCTTACGGAAATTCACGACATGGATGTTGCGCCAAAGTATATACCTCTCTTTAGGGAGATGGCTGAGCGCGGCGAGCTGCGAACTCGCATACAAACGTGGGTGTCGGGCCAGAACGACGAATGGCTGGACGCCGGTGTATTACCTGCGATTGGAGAGTTTCAAACTACGTTGGGAGTGAAGTTCTTTGCCGACGGCGCCTTGGGCTCGCGCGGTGCCGCATTGCTGCAGCCCTACGCTGATGCGCACGATTCCACCGGCTTGTTCCTACTCTCGTATGATGATCTGTACAGCAAAGCGCGACGCGCGTGTGAGCAAGGCTTTCACGTAGCAACGCACGCAATCGGTGATGCGGCCAATCGCATGGTGATTGATGTGTACGAAAAACTTCGCCGCGAAGGAATTGCGGATGCCTCCACAATTCTGCGCATAGAACATACACAGATCATTCAGCCATCGGATATTCCCCGCATGGCGGAACACTCAATGTGGGCATCGGTGCAGCCTATCCATTGCACCTCGGATGCCTTTATGGCAGAGAAGCGCTTGGGTGATCGCTGCGTGAACGGTTATCCGTGGCGGTCGCTGATCAGTGCAGGAGTGCGGATGTGTGCGGGCTCGGACTTTCCCATTGAGTCTCATGATCCTCTTCTTGGTATCGATGCGTTTTGTGAACGCGTCCCGGGAAATACAGGATCTATCGGTACTGCGGCTTGGTATGGCAATGAGCGCATTAGCAGGCAAGAGGCCCTGCGCGCCTATACCTTGTGGGCTCATGAGTCCGCGGATGTGGGTTATCGCCGAGGTGAACTTCGCCCCGGCGCCGATGCGGATTTCACGGTGGTTGATCGAAACATTGAAACATGCACAGCCCTGGAACTAATGAATGTAAAGGTGCTTGCTACCTATTGTGCCGGACGCAGGATGTATCACGCAGACGGTGCCGCCCATGAATAACACCTTTCAAGAGCGATTTGCGCAGCGCATATACACACCCCAAAAGAACGCAGAGGTACGCAGGAATCTGGAGGCGGCGTTTGGAACCGCTATAGATTTTCGCATCATGGAAGCGCCCCTGTTCTGCACTCCGGAGCTTCGCGATCATGTGGCGCGTGCAGCACGCGAACTGGTAATGCAATGTGTGGAGCCGGAGTTTGTGAACCGCATGGACGCTTTTGTTCCGGCATCGGCGAAAGTCCCCGGGCGCGCTCCGCGTCCGTTGTTCAGCGTAGTGGACTTTGCCTTGAGCAGTGTGAACGGAAGCATTGTTCCGCGCCTTATTGAACTGCAGGGATTTCCCTCGCTCTTCGGTTATCAACTGATGTTGGCCGAAGAACTTCTCTCGGCGTATCACATGAATGTCGGTTCCTTAGCTGATCGGACCCCTGAATGGTCCCCAATGTTCAGCGATATATCGGTTGATGATTACCGCGAGTTGTTGAGAAGCGTGATTTGCGGCAATCATCATCCCGATAACGTGGCGCTTACCGAAATTCATCCGCACAAACAAAAGACGCGCGTGGACTTTATTGCCACCGAGCAGATTACCGGTGTAGCCGCTACCGATATATGCTCGCTTTTACGCGTGGATCATACGTTGTTTCATGAGCGCGGGGGCGCACTGCATCCCGTGCGGCGCATCTACAACCGCGCGATAGTTGATGAGATTAACGACGAGAATATACGGCTCCCGTTTTCCTGGAACGACGAGCTGTCCGTTGAATGGGCCGGCCATCCGGATTGGTATTTTCTCATGAGCAAAGCCGCGCTGCCGTATTTACATCATGAGTGTGTTCCGCAAACAGATATCATCGCTTCGTTGCAGCAGCTGCCCGCAGACCTTTCGCAGTATGTGCTTAAGCCGTTGTTTGCCTTTGCCGGAAAGGGAGTGATTGTTTCACCCACACAAGCCGATATCGAGGCTATACCCGCACATGAACAAAGCTCGTGGGTGCTCATGGAAAAAGTGGACTATGCCCGCTGCATGTATACGCCATTAGGCATGAATGCTGTTGAACTGCGCTGCATGCTCATATGGCCCGAATCATCCCCGCAGCCAATACCCACGATGAGTTTGGTGCGCTGTGGTCGCGGCACCATGATGGGAGCCCGATACAACACCGATGAATGGACAGGCGCCACCGTGGCCTTGTTTGGCGATTCACACTAATGCGCTCTTCATGTTAATGTGATCGCAGCGTTATTGCCAGCGAGGCAATGCTCGCCGGATCTGCACTGATGCGAATGCCATGATCGAAAGTTCGGCGCCACTGCAGAGACACCATGATATCTCCGGCGTTGCCCTTGAATGTTGAGTATACCTCGGCCAGATAGTCCGATCCAAGGGCAGCTTTACGCGAGCCCGAGGCAGCAAATGCAGCGGTGGTAGAAGACAGTCGTAATCCACAGGCGAGTGCAGAGGACAGAAGATACTCGGCGGTCAATCCTACTTGCAATGATCCTTGCATATCTGTCCACGAGGCTCCGAAGTTTACTTGAGGAAAGCGATAGTCGCTTGCGTACCAATAGCCTTCCATCCTGGCATCCATCATGAAACGAAGCGGGGAACTGATTCCGGTAAAAACCGACGGCGGAAGAACACCGCTTATAGCCGCACCGCCCAAAATGATCGTTCGTTTTTGCGGAGAGTTTAGCGCTATGCTATCGCCTTCTTCCGCATCGGAGTTGTCGATATCGTGCTTGCATCGATGAAACACCGAAACAGATACCTCTGCCGCTGATGATGGCAGCAGATTACGAAGTGTCAGCTCTTCGTCCCAAACTGCAGAGCGGGGATTGAACGCGATATCGTTCCTCCTGCTGGCATAGAGCTGTTGGGAGCAGCGCAGTTCAACGGCGGTTCGCGAGGCGGACGCATAGAGCGTTGCAGCCTGGCTCATCGTAAGTATCCATGCTTGATCTCTGGCCGGATACTCGCTAAGCTCTGCTTCGTCGCGCATTCCGGAGGGCGGTGTAACCTTACCCACGGCTCCCTGCGCGCGCACCAACCACGACGATGATGCAAAGAAACCCGATGCCGTATCGGCATGCCCCTGCATCGATACCGGCGGCAGAGTTGGCACGATCGTGCTCATCACGCGATGCTGAGCATCAACGCGCATCGAGAGTGTCATCATGATGACTACCACCAAGTGAGGCATAAAGGAAACCGAAGATTGAAGCACAGATTGAAGCGCAGAGGTTCTGCGCGCAGCAGTTTTGTTCATAGTGAAAACGGTTTGTATTTCTGTAATCGCGAGCTGTGATTTCCTCATAGCAGCAAAGGGAAATGGTGACAAGGTGATGCAAACTAATAGAAGGTGAATGCACGTTCTTCGAATACTCTCCTTCAAAAAAAATCGCGACTGAGGTTCTCAGTCGCGATCATGTTCTTTAAGGTCAATTTCGAACCGGCACGAATGACCGACCGCAAAGCATGGAGCCCGCCTATGCTTCCAGGTAGGTATAGCCATACAGTCCGGATCGATAGATCGCCAAAAACTCTTTGCCTTCCTGTAGAGAGATAACACCGTCTTTTACGGACTGCGATACCCACGCTTCCATCGTGCGCACAAGTTTCTTGCCGCTGAACTGCACATAGTCCAGCACATCTTCCACAGTCTCGCCCTCGTGGATTTGTTGTATCTGATACTTGTTGCCCTCGGAGCACACGATGTGCACGGCATTGGTATCTCCGAACAGATTGTGAAGGTCGCCGAGAATCTCCTGATACGCGCCTACAAGGAACACTCCCAAGTAATACTGATCGCCGTTCTTAAACTCGTGCACCGGCAGGTACTGAGCGTAGTCGCGGAAACCAATGAAGTGATCGATCTTACCATCGCTGTCGCAGGTAATATCCTGTATAGTGGCAAGGCGAGTGGGCTTTTCGTCCAGGCGATGAATGGGAAGGATGGGGAATATCTGATCAATAGCCCATGAGTCCGGTAGCGATTGGAACAAGGAGAAGTTGCAGAAGTATTTGTCCGCAAGCAGCTTCGAGAGATTGCGCAGCTCCTCGGGTTGATGCTTCATCTCCATACTCATCTTGTTCACTTCCACAGCAATGGTCCAGAACAAACGCTCGGCTTTGGCGCGGGTTTCCAGATCGATCATTCCCAGCGAGAAGAAGTTGAGAATCTCTTCGCGCTCTTGCTGCGCATCGTGCCATGTTTCCAGCATGTTGCGCGCGGATAATCCTTTGAGCAGTCTATGCAGGTCGCGAACTAAATCGTGATCATCGTCCGATACAGAGTAAAGATCCTCGCTCCACACCGGAGTAGAAGCGGTTTCCAGAACATTAAAAATGAGAACCGAGTGATGCGCTGTGAGCGCGCGTCCTGCCTCGGTGATAATGTTAGGGTGGGGAAGATTGTTTTTGTCCGAAGCCTCGATCATGGTGTAGATAGCATCGTTGGCGTACTCTTGAATAGAGTAGTTGATACTGCTGGCCATTGCTGTGCGCGAGCCATCGTAATCCACTCCCAGACCGCCGCCAATATCCACAAACTCCACATTGCAGCCCATGTTGCGAAGCTGCACGTAGAACTGCGCAACTTCTTTAAGACCTGCTTTGATGCGACGGATGTTGGTGATTTGCGAACCAAGATGGAAGTGAATGAGTCGTATCCAATCGATGATGCCTTCATGCTCGGCAAGCTCTATGGCTTCCAGAAGCTCGCTGGAATTCAAACCGAACTTCGATTGATCGCCACCGCTTTCCTCCCACTTGCCACTGCCGGAGCTTGCCAGCTTGATACGAATACCCACGCTGGGTGTAACATTCAAACGACGCGCCACGGAGATGATGAGTCGTAACTCGTTGAGCTTCTCAACTACAAGGAAAATCTTCTTTCCCATTTTCTGGGCCAGAAGCGCAAGCTCGATAAACTCTTCGTCCTTGTAGCCGTTGCAAATGATGAGCGCCTCGGGATTATCCATAATGGGAAGAACGGCATGAAGCTCCGGCTTAGAGCCCGCTTCCAGACCAATGTTGAACTTCTTACCATGGCGCACAATCTCTTCAACCACCGGGCGCTGTTGGTTCACCTTGATGGGATAGACGTTATAGTACTTTCCTTTGTACCCGTATTCTTTTGAAGCTTGCTCAAAGCAGCCGCTGATCTTCTCGATTCTGTTATCAAGAATATCGGGGAATCGCAATAGCACCGGGGAATTGATATCCTTTAATGCCAGCTCATCCATCAACTCTTTGAGGTCTATAGACGCACCGTTTTCCTTACGCGGTGCCACAACCATGTTGCCTTTTTTGTTCACACCAAAGTATTTAATACCCCAACCGTTGATATTGTACAACTCAACGGAATCATCAATGCCCCAACTTCTCAATGTGGTCTCCGAATGAAATGAGTAAAGAAATCAATATCACTATGCAGAAGTAATTCTCTAGCGAGTAACAACAATGCGTGTAGCGGATGTCTTGCTACCCGATACGCAACGAACGGTGTAGGCGCCCGGAGCCCAGTCCTGAACGGGAAGCGCGGTTACAAACACTTGGGGTTGCATCACACCATTGTACATAGTCGTTACAACTCTGCCCATCATGTCTGTTACATCTATGCGTACCGCACCTTCTGTTTCGTGGACGTACTCCAACAGCGAAACACCTGACGCTGGATTGGGAGCAACACGCAAGGTGTTGTCGGCAGCATCACTGCTTTCCACGCTCGTTACCACATCGGCCAGGTACAAGCGTGTTGAAACCGGAGCGTGATCGGTTACGGTAGAGGTGAACGAGGATAAGAATGCTTGCGGTGTTTCCATCTTGGTACGATACACTGCAGATGAAACTTCATTAGAAACAATGATGTGATCGATCATTCCACCGGCCGAACCAAGGAACGACGACAACCCTTTTTCACTGAGTGCTTTAGTAAGAACATTCCAGCGCTGTGTATCATCGGTAAACACTTTGTAAGGAGAGGGATTGTTGGTTCCAACAACCGACTTCACAACATCGTCATTAAAGTCACCGAGCACAATCACCGCGTCGTTAGCGTAGAATGTATTGAGATACTCATAAAAGGTTCCGGCATCGGTGGTGCGGCGGGCCAAATCCTCTGCTGCAGTTGCTGTACCGGTTGCCTTTGCGTGCACTGCGAATGCAGTCATCTTCTTTTTTACACCATTGAGATTAGCTTCAAAAGTTAGTCGCAGCGGAAAGCGTCCGCTGGCCCATGCCTGCGCGCCACCATTTACCGCCAAGCCTGAACTGATTTTCGAAACCACGCCTTTGCGGTAAACAAATGCCATCTTCTGGTCTTGATCAATCTCTACGGCAAGCAAGCCTTCGCTGGGGGCAGCGAGGGTATCAACCAAGCGCTGGAAGCCCGTAGCGTTGCTTACTTCCTGAAGGGAAATCAAATCCGCATCAATAGAATCGAGGGCACGTTTTACACTTTCAAGCTGACGTTGTTTGTCTTTGATAGTGGTGTCGGTAACGCTCATAAAGTTCTTCACATTCCAACTTGTAATATCGAATGTTACAGACTTGGGAACGGTATCCTGCTCAACACTTAAGCCGATGTCTGATGCTGTACGCGGCAAAATCTGGTACGCGCCGCGGAACTGAGATACCACACCGATCAAATCAACTGCTGTTGTAGGAATCGCTAAGGTGTTCACGGCTATATCCGTGTTTGCATCAATACGAACTTGAACAGAGTCTCCGTTCGCATTCTTTACGAAGTAGTTTTTGTCTCCCTGAAAACTTCCTACAGACGTAAACGTTACGGCGCGGAGCTTGATAAGCATGCCTTCTACGGCCTCGCTTACCGATTGCACCGATGTATTCGTGGGCGCGGGAGCGCTGGGCGCAGCGGGCACAACGATATAGGCAAACTGCGTTCCTGCTATCTCCGAGAGTCCGGTTTTAGGCTGACCTGTTGTGGCCTGAAAGTCCACAAGCTGACCGCCACTGATCTCAACCGAGTCTCCCACTTTCACCACACCGCGAAA
>JBKCNS010000012.1:0-73965 GCA_046297095.1 Kapaibacterium sp. (SeqCode)
AAAAACAGAATCCCGCAGCAGATTGTAGACGTATTCGAGCGTCATGGATTCATCTGGGGCGGCAAGTGGTATCACTACGACACCATGCACTTCGAATTCCGCCCTGAGCTATGCCTTCCGAAATGCTCATGCATTTCAAGCGGCAGCATTCCACAGCGTCGCTAAGTAGAACGCAAAGTAAATCGCTACTAAAGAGAAAAAACAAAAAAGCCCGGCCGGATTACCCGTCGGGCTTTTTGATGTTGTTCTTCGGTCGAATTTTATCCGCCACCCGTGTTACAGGCGGTCGTAGGAACCTGATTGGTATTCCAAGGACTCATACAAATATGGGTCGTTGTACGCCACAGCCGGATGCTTCTTGAACTGCTGCGCTCCGGCAATAAGGAACACACCGCCCATGAGCAGCACGCCACTGATTCCAGCAATTAGCAAAGGCAAGGAGAATGCTGTTTCTTCGCCATGGGCTCCGCCAAAGGCCGGTAATACAACCCAGGACAGATCGATAAAGTGTGCACCGAGAATAAGTACTGCGCCTAAGATCACCAATGAAGGATTACGCTTCACGTCCTGACGAAGCAAAAAGAGGAAGGGTGTAAAGAAGTGCACGAATAGCGACGACCAACCAAACACTTCCCAACCGCCTTGAAGTCTTTTTGAGTAATAGAAGGTTTCCTCGGGCATGTTGCCGTACCAGATGATATAGTACTGCGAGAATGAAATGTATGCCCAGAACACAGTGAACGCAAACATGAATTTACCAAGGTCGTGATAGTGCTCGCGCGAAATCACACCTTTGAGCAGGCCGTCTTGGTTCAACAGGTGCATAAAGATCAACATGATGCTGATCGTCGACACAAAGTTTCCGGCAAAATAGTAGATACCAAAAATGGTACTGAACCATTCCGGCTCCAGCGACATGAGTAGGTCAAAAGCAATGAAGGTAATGGTCACAGCATAACCAATCACAAACGGCGCAGCACGTTTCCAATTACGCTTTGTGGGTTCGATATCGGTAGCGGTATCCTGCTTAATGGAGTTACCCACGATGAACGAGTGCATGAACCACCAGAACAGCGCATAAAAGGCCAGGCGTGCATAGAAGAAGTTATGATCAAGATACAGGCCCTTGAACGAATGATCCATCATGTGTGCTAAGTGGCCTTCAGGACTCCACCAACGATACATCTGCGGTGCCAGTATAGCCAGAGGGATCAAGAACAGGGGCACGCCGAATTTTACGTTTCCGGCTAGCAATTCCGCCACACGACGTATAGACACCGCCCAGCCTGCATTGGCCAAGTATGTCAGCGTCGAGAAGAACAACAAGGTAACGCTGATGCCTGTTACATACATAAATCCAAGAATGTAACCTGCATACAGGTTATTCATACCTGCGGCAGCCATAGAGCCTAAGCCTATTGCACCAACAGCAAGCAATGCAATGCCTACTGTCTGCATTTTCTTTACGAAAGGGGTAGATGAAAGATTATACGTATTCATGATTATTTCCCTTTCGCCGTTTGAGTTGAAGTATTATCCATTGCGGTTGTCGATCCGGCTGTTGCACCGGAGGCTGCCTCGCGAGCTGCAGCTTTGGCCTGAAGTTCACGCACGAAGTGAATGATGGCCCAACGATCTGTCTCGGAGATGCGATCCCCGTATGCCGGCATGATGTTCTGACCTACGCTGATGATGTGAAAGATCTTGGCATCCGAGTAACCACGAGCAACGTCGCGCGTCAGATTCATCGTCTCTGTGCTTCCAAACTCGGGAGCACGAACGTGCACCGCTCCATCACCGGTACCACCATAGTTATGGCAGGGTGCGCAAAAGGCATAGAACCTGTTTTGTCCGCGAGCAAGAACATATTCAGACTTCTCTACAGGATTTCCGGAGGCAAACGCTACCTCTGCTTTGTCTATATCGCTCATCGCAAAGGGGTACGAATGACCATCACGAGCGATGGTATTTGCTACGGGTTCGCGATTTGCTTTGTTGTCGGCAAAAAAGGTTGAACGCGTTTGCGGCTTCACTTTGAATTGATCATCCATGTCGGCAAGCATCATGATAGGCGGCTGCTCGCTGTACCACGGAATTACTCCCGCAATTACCAGCGCTACAAAGCCCGCCAGGCCCACGCCAAGGACAACCCAGAATATTGATAACTTCATTTTCATACGTAGATCCAGATATAGTTCAATGTTGGTTATTCCGTTCTTAAGAGTGCTCGTTGCCCTCGGTAACCACGCGCACGTCGGCAGCACCCAATGCTTTCATAAAAGCAATTGCAGACTCCTCGTGAAAGCGGTCGTCTGAAGCATAAATGCCAAGAACGAATTCATTGTCGGTTGCCTTCTTGAAGCCGGCATCGTGTTGGAATGCATGCCACCATGTGGGAAGCTTGCATAAACCGAACAGACCAACCACCGTGCTTATGGCACAAAGGAGAACGGTCAACTCGAAATCGATGGGAATAGAAAACTGGAAGGCAAACAATTGCTTACCGCCAATATTCAACTTATAATCCACTGCACCGGTC
This sequence comes from Kapaibacterium sp. (SeqCode), assembly GCA_046297095.1. Lineage (GTDB taxonomy): Bacteria > Bacteroidota > Ignavibacteria > Kapaibacteriales > NICIL-2 > JBBATK01. The sequence continues at coordinate 2,540 of JBKCNS010000012.1, forward strand.
CAGGCCTGCAAGCCAATAGCAGTTGCCAAGCCTGTCACTGCTCCGGTAAAAGATATGTACGGCAAAATGGTTCTCTTAACTCCCATAGCGCGGTCCAGCCCGTGGATGGGATACGGAACAAAGCAATCAAACTGCTTGTATCCTGCCTCGTGGGTTTTGGAAGCCGCATGCACGATATCATCGGGCTTGTGGAAATTTCCTAATACTCCTGTTGTTTTCATGTTAGTGTCCTCCTCCGTTTGCGTGTGATGCACCATCCTCATGATGCCCGTGATGCGGCTGCGCATACGGCATAATCGACTTCACTTCTGCCATAGCAATAACAGGAATGAACTTCGAGAACAACAAGAACAGCGTTAAGAATGTTCCGAATGTGCCAAGGAAAATTGAAACCTCTACCCAGGTCGGTGAGTAATAACCCCAGCTCGAGGGTAAGAAGTCGTGGTGCAGAGATGTGGAGATAATGGTGAAACGCTCGAACCACATTCCGATGTTCACAAAGATGGAGATCACAAACATCAAAGGAATGTTGCGGCGGTTCTTCGAGAACCAGAACACCTGAGGAGAGATCACATTACACAATACCATAATCCAGTACGACCACGCGTAATCGCCGGTGGCGCGGTTCACGAAAACAAAACCTTCGTAAGGATTACCAGAGTATTGAGCAATGAAGAACTCCATCGCATATGCATACCCCACCATCATACCTGTGGCAAGAATAATCTTGTTCATGTTGTCCAAGTGCTTCAGCGTGATGTACTCTTTCAAATCGAGAATCTCGCGCATGATCACCAGGAGTGTAACTACCATCGCAAAACCGGAGAAGATAGCACCGGCAACGAAGTACGGCGGAAAGATGGTGGTGTGCCAACCGGGAAGAATACCGGCAGCGAAGTCCAACGATACCACGGAGTGAACGGACAATACCAGCGGCGTCGACAATCCGGCAAGAATCATGTAGGCCATTTCGTAGTGGTGCCAACGACGCATGGAGCCATCCCAGCCAAGCGAGAATATGCCATACAGACGTTTTGCAAGAGGGCCTTTAACTACATCGCGAACGGTGGCCAAGTCCGGCACCATACCAATAAACCAGAACATTAATGAAACGGCGAAATAGGTATTCACCGCGAACACGTCCCATTCCAAAGGTGAGCGGAAGTTCGTCCACATCTGCATTTGGTTACCGGGTGTGGGAAGAAGCCATGCAAACAGCCACTGACGACCGGTGTGAGACAATACCATCGTTGTAGCGTTGATAACCGCAAAGATGGTCATAGCCTCGGCGGAACGGTTGATACCGGTACGCCACTTTTGACGAAACAAAAAGAGAATAGCCGAGATAAGTGTTCCGGCGTGGCCGATACCCACCCAGAATACGAAGTTGGTAATATCCCAACCCCAGCCAATGGGATTGTTCAATCCCCATACACCGATACCGTTCAGCATGGTGTACAGAATACAACCCAGTCCCCAAGACATGAGTGATGCCGAGGCACCAAGCGCCATGAGGAACTTCATATTTGGTTTGGCCTCTGTGATACCGGCAATCTTGCGGGTGATATCCGCAAGAGAGGGATTCCCCAGGACTAACGGCTCACGTTCAAAACGAGCTGTCTGCGTTTGCATATAATTCGGACCCTATGATTCTTTAGTATTCTTATTAACCGTGATGTGATTCGCCTGCTTTTGCTTCCGACTTCTTATTACGAACCTTTGCCAGATACGTAACGGAAGGACGCACATTCAATTCCTCGAGAACGCGGAACGAACGTTGATTTTGCATGAGCTGCGACACTGCGCTCTTGGGATCGTTCATATTTCCAAAGGTGATTGCCGAAGCCGGACATGCTTCCTGGCATGCAGTTACGACATCTCCATCGGGCACACGAGAAAATCCTTTATCCTTTGCTTCATACTTCGCATGATTGATACGCTGAACGCAGAAGGTACATTTCTCCATCACACCGCGTACGCGAATGGTTACATCGGGATTGAACACATACTCCATGGGAGTACGGCTACCCTGCAAACGCTCGCGATAGTCCAAGAAGTTGAAGCGACGGACTTTATACGGACAGTTGTTCAAGCAATAACGAGTTCCAACGCAGCGGTTGTAGGTCATCTCGTTCAAGCCTTCCGGCGAGTGCGTTGTAGCAGCAACAGGGCACACATTCTCGCAAGGTGCGTTCTCGCAGTGCTGACAAAGCATAGGCTCGATCGTTGCCTCAGGATTATCGCCGTCGCCCTTGTAATACACGTCCAAACGCATCCAGTGCATTTCGCGGCCGCGAATAACTTGCTCCTTGCCAACGGTAGCAATGTTGTTCTCACTCTGACAAGCCACAACACAGGCATTGCAACCGGTACATGCAGAAGTATCGATCACCATTCCCCATCGATGTCCCTTATACTCATATCCTGAGAGGAGCGTGAGCGGCTTGATGAACTTGTCGCCGGCTACTTCTTCCCCAACGATGTGCTCTTCTTTGTTGATGACAACACCGTTCTTGACATCATCGATATACATATCACGAATGATGTCGCGGTTCTTTTTCTCCGGAGCATTGGGCTCCCATTCTTTGGTGTGTTGTGCGTGGAAGTACCCCTGCGTACGAGCCACAACGTTCTTCTTACCGGTATCAGCAACGCTTACTGCATGATACCCTAAAGACGTACCGGGCGTATGAAGACTATATGCGTTCGAGCCGTAGCCTTTACAAACGCTTCCCATCTCTCTTCCGTATCCTACGCTGGTTACGATAACTCCGTCGCTTATGCCGGGCTGAATAAGTACCGGCACCTCAATCTCTGCACGATCACCGTTGTTGAGCGTGATTACTCTGTCGTTTGCAACATTGAGTTTCTCGGCTGTTGCCTTGCTCATCATGGCAACGTTTTCCCAGGTGTGCTTTGTGATTGGGTCCGGACATTCCATCATCCATCCGTTGTTCGAATACGTGCCGTCGAACATGGTGTAACCAAGCGTGGTGTATACTGCGACTCCGTTTATAGCCTTGGCAGAGGCACACTGTGCCAGACCGGCGGCATTACAGCTCGAGGGCGGAGGGGCGATTTGGCGAACCACGGCACCATCGCGCAGAGCCTTCTCCCAGCCTGCTTCGTCTGTTACAACCGGCATCCATGCTGCCTTTACGTAATCGAAGTATGTTGCCGCTGTGGCAAGAGCACCGGGAACCAGTACCTTGTAAAGACTCATCAATGTATCGCCAAGGCTCAATGAACCTTCGTTGAGCGGAGCAATCAAGGGCTGCTGTACGCTCAAGGTACCATCACAGGATTCCGTATCACCCCACGACTCAAACTGATGTGTGGACGGCATGTTAATACTGCACACAGCGGCGGTTTCATCGTCGTAATATGAGTACGAAAACTTGTGGTCAACAGCCGCAAACAAGGCGCGCAGGTCTGCATCACCGGCATACATAACGTTGACGTCGCATGCGAAAACTACGCCTATGGTACCGCTGCGCATTTCATTTCTCAACTGCTCAATGCCCGGCCCCTTAGCATTACTGTACGGAGCTTGCATTCCAAATACCTTGCCGGCTCCGATAGAACCGAGCATTGAATTGATCAGCATGCCAATACCATTAGCCTTAGCCGACAAGTGAGCACCTACCATCACGCAACCGCTTTCGCCGGCTGCAAGCAATTCCTCTGCGCAATGTTTGGCTTCCGATTCACGAACAGCGGAGTATCCACCAATTGCGGCAGCGCCCTTGCGAGCAGCAACAGCATTGTGCAGAGTAGCAAGAAAGGCCTCGAACTCATTCACGCCGAGCTTAATGCGCTCGTCGGAATTCATGCCGGTCAGTGAATAGGTAGCTTCTGCAGTTACCAGCTTGATCATGCTCGGGCTGTCCTTTACCGGCTTTCTGCCGGCCGAGAAATTGCGCGTATGATATAATGCGTTCTTATCTGTTCCCAGAAAATCGCTGTCGACGGACACGATTACTTTGGCCTTTGAAAGATCTGCCACAAACTCCCCATCCATGCCGAACAATGCATTGTTGGCAAGTGCGGCTCCATCGGCATACGCAGACGGCATTACAACAAACTTCACATGGGGAACGGCTGTTTCTATTTCTCTGCACATTGCCGCCAACGACGGTGAGCAATGTTCGCCCAGAAGAATGCGTGTTTGTTTGCCGGAAGCCTGCGCCGCGTTTATTGCAGATGCAATAGTGTTGATGGCGTTGGCCGGTGTGGAATACCCACCGGACTTGACCTTGCCCGGCACGCGCCCCGTGATCGACTGACGAATACGATCCGGGTCATACAGGTTCATCAATGTGGCCTGCAAGAATACCGACGATTTTCCGCCGGATATGGGATGCATGTCATTCCCTTCAACTTTTACCGGACGCCCCTCTCGCACCTTGACGAGCACGCCGTGAGCAACATTGCCATGCATAAACACGGATGCATAATGATTCGGCAGTCCGGGGATTACATACTCCGGGCTCTTCACTGAGGCCAGTAGTTTGTGATCGGGACGACGACACGCGGCAGCCGTTACTGCCATCGATGCCGACATCAGCGCCATGAATGAGCGACGGCTGATTGGATTCTCGAACGTGGGCATGGTGTCATAGCCCTCGCCAAACTCATTGTGCTGCAACTCGGGCTGCACGGGCAGAGTATTGATCGGGGTAGACATGTTATCGTTTGAGGATTCGTACTTAGACATGATCGTAGAGAGAATGTGTTATCAAGAAAAATGACCGACAGTGCATCGATTAATAGTGACAAGCTGAACAATTTTCCGGACCATATCCGGGAACCTTCGGATGCACGATTCCCTTCACCGGCTGCTTGGGAATGTCGGTTTCAAACTGACCAAACTGAGGAGATGTAATAGGGCGTGAGCGATCGGCAACACCCTTTACAAGGTCGGGATCTATAGATGTGTACAGGTTCTCTTTTGTGGTGAAGTTCACACGCTTGCCCGTGAAAATGCCGGAGATCATGCGTGCAGGCACCACATACTTTTCGGGATTACGGTGGCAATCCAAACACCAGCCCATGGAGAGCGGCTTGTTCTGCGACACAACACCCTGCTCTTCAATTTTCTCATGGCAAGACTGACAATCCACTTGCGCACGAATGTGACGGCTGTGATTAAAGTGAGCATAGTCCGGAATCTTGTGAACACGAACCCATTCCACAGGTTTACCGGTTTCCCAGCTGTCGCGCACAAGTTTCAGTTTGGGGCTTTCGCCTTTCACTACCTGGTGGCAACCCATACATGTGCTTGTACTGGGGATAGGCGAATGCGCAGATTTCTCTACACCCGCGTGGCAATACTGACACTGCATGGATAGCGTATCAACATGGAGTTTGTGTGAAAACGGAACCGGCTGTTGCGGACGATACCCTCTGTCCGTCACTCGATTCTGCATTCCAAAGAAACCAATGGTTACAAGCACGAACAATGCCATGCCTCCTCCAATGATTCCTTTCTTAATCGCGATGTCTGTTGATCTCGTGAACATATAAATACACCTGTTTATAAAATATCTGTTGCTGCTTGTTGGCGTGTTCTTTGAGCAATCATCATCTGACGTCGAAGGAACAAGGTTCCACCAACAATCAAGGATGTAAACATGCTCAAGAAGAACACTACACTATATGAATAACTCTCTCCTATACTCGACTGCTTTGATCCGATTTCGTACGCGTCTTTGCAACTGGGGCATGCATGGGAAGCAGCCACAACCACGAAGAAAACTCCTACGAAAAGACCCAATTTTTGAATAACTCTTATCATGCTTGCGGATACCATTGATACAACATCAGGTACACAACCACTCCCGTTACGGCTACGTACAACCATAACGGAAAGGTCACTCGCGCTAACTTTCTGTGCTTTGCAAACTCACCACGCCATGAACGAGCTATGGTAAACAACGCAAGCGGCAATATGACCGCGGCCAACACAATGTGCGAGATAAGAATTCCATAGTACAGCACTCTCACGGGTCCCTGACCTCCAAAGTGCACCGGCTCCGTTTGTTGGGAATGGTATACCACATACGACAATAAAAACACTACCGATAGCCCCAATGCTGCCAGCATAACCATGCGATGCGCATTGTAAGATTTACGTCGTGCTAATGTGTATCCCACTGTTAGAAGTACGGCAGTTGTTCCATTAATGAACGCGTGGAACTTCGGCGCATACGATACATCAAGCGATCCCAGAGACAATACCCCGGGGAACCAAATCATAAAGGCCACCAAAGCAACAACGACGATGGTCAACGCGTAGATGACCACCGACAGCTTTGATTCCGAAAGATTCTCTATCGCTTGCATAGTTTAGTTCGTTACTTCAGATCGAATTCGCTCAATATCCGCTTTCAATTCCGACACTTTTGCAGAATCGAGGCAGTCATAATACCCACGAATACGAAACTGCCTGTCTACCAACACATATCGGGAACTGTGTGCCGAGGGCTCAACGGGATCAGAAAGAAGAAAACCGCGAACACTCAACGCACGTACCGAATCTTTTTCCATTCGAACAAACGACCACCGTTGCAGGTCTGCTTTATAACTCTTTGCATACTCTGCAAGAATTTCCGGCGTGTCTGTTTGCGGGTCTACCGTTATGGAGACAAACCGCAAGTCCGGAATACCATACAACTCTTGGATATCCCCCAACGTTGAGTTCATGACCGGGCAAACACCCTGGCACTCACTGAACATAAACGAGGCTATCCACATACTTCCTTTGAGCTCCGCGCTCCTAAAGGCCTTCCCCGACTGATCAATCCCCGAGAACGACGGCGCTTCCTTGATTACGGGCAATGACGTCTGCTCAACCGACGTACCCTGACCACCTTTTTCAACCACCGAACCTTGACCCTCTCGAGTACAAGCGCTCAAGCCCACTGTAGAGGCTATCACAAATGTCATCAACATTCTACGACGCTGACTATTCCACCTTCTATCGAATACAACGGGAACGTCGTTCATGGTTCCCAATTAGAATGGATGATCAAAAGTCTCGAGCGTGGTCAGAGCAAACACCAAGATGATGAACAAAAACACCGGCACGAAGATGAATGCGCGCAGGTATTTGTTATCAAACTTGAGGTGCATGAAAATGTATAACACCATCAGTACTTTGAATGTTGCGATCAGCAAACCAATTCCCAAGTTTATGAGCACGCCTGTCTGCCCCATGCTTGCGGGAAAATGGATCTGCGCAGCACCTACTGTCAAAGCAGTAAAGAGCATCAACGCACCAAAAACTTTATAGTATGATGGCAACACGTCGCCATGTCCGTGATCGTGATCATGAGACATATGAATCTCCTAAAATTTCTATGGATTTAATGTAGGGAACAACAGATACAACGCCGGGAAAAGGAATATCCATACCAGATCCACAAAGTGCCAGTACAAGCCGAGCACTTCTACCCTACGAGCATTCGTATATCCCTTTTTCGTAAATGAACGCACAAACATCCACGCCATGGGAATAATTCCACCCACAACGTGAAGACCGTGGAAACCGGTCATCAAAAAGTAAAACGCAAAAAAGATGTTTGTTCTGGGATAAATATGGTGATGAAACTTTGCACCGTACTCAAAGTACTTTACCACCAAAAAGCCAAAGGCGAAGAGCAGCGTTATACCGAGAAATATCTGGAATAACGCCTTGTTGTTTCTCTCTAAGTGATAGATGGACAAAGCCATGGTCAAAGAGCTCGAGATCAGGAACACCGTATTGAGTGAGGCTAGTGCCACATTCAAGTGCTCTGCAGAGCTCTGGGTGAAGATATCGATGTTGGCATTCCGCAAAACAATAAATGCTCCGAAGAAGCCGGAGAAAAACATGATTTCGGAAGCGAGAAATATCCACATCACGAGTTTACCGTGGTTAATTCCGCTAACCGGTTCATGCCGAAGATCTAACGCAAGAGACATAACTATACCTCGTTAATTCTAAATCTTAATTTCTATCAATCACCATAAGAAGAAACGCTCCCATAATGTGAGCGTATGAAGACAAAAGCAAACGACGAGCACGTGCAGGTGTAGTATCTGCAAGCACTTCGGCGGCGCTCTTAATAAATACTATACTCAATACCGCATACCCAACAGCAAACATGCTACCGGCCACTCCCATAAAAAAGAGCATAAGGCCTACAGGCAGCAAGATCACTGTGTACACTAAAGCGTGCAATGCTACAACTCTTTGAGAAGACTCCTCTCTGCGAAGCAGCGCAAAGCCACCACGATCATAGTCGTTTCTATACATCATCGCAAGAGCCAAGAAATGCGGCATCTGCCACACGAACATGATGGCGAAAAGAACCAACGACGTTGAGGTCAGTGAGCCGGCAACTGCGGTACATCCGCCCACAGCAGGCAATGCACCGGGGATACCACCAACGAACATTGCTAGCCAGGACCGCTTTTTCAGAGGAGTATACAAAGCCAAATACACAAGCGAAGTAGTAAGAGCCAGCAACAACGTAATCTCATTCACGAACCACAACATTGCCAGACCGGCAAGGGTCGCAAATGCACCAAAAAGAGACGCTTGTTGTGCGGAAATCAACCCCGAAGGGATGGGACGCAACACCGTTCTTTTCATAACCGCGTCGTCGTGACGTTCCATCACATGGTTAAAGGTACACGCTCCGGCGCTGACGAACGCAGTTCCAAGAGTAAAGAGAACAAAACGTATTAGATTTTCGGTGGCAGCGAACTCTGATGCTTGCGGAAGAGAAAGGTAATACCCTACAGCAGCCGTAAGCACCACCATCTGAGTGATGCCGGGTTTCGTAAGCTCATAGAATCCGCGAACTACCTTTGCAGCAGTGCGCTTTTCCGTCTGGCTCGAGGATATATGTTCACCGGCTGCTAATTCCACACTCATTGAGATCGTACGTGATACTCGTTAGTTCCCTGACCATAAAATCAAATTCCACTTGGCGCTCTATCTTTTGCAGTTCAGGCTGCGCCACTCACCTCATCCTACCTACTGATCAATAGTGCTCAGTGATGCTCAATGCACAGCCGCCGGTGCTTTCTCGGGAAGGTTCTCCTCTTCTGCCGGTACCCACTGAGGATAGTAGTCGGAATCACGTCCGTCTTGAGAAAACTCATAAGGACCGCGGTACACCGTTATATCCGTATCAAAGTTGCCGTGACCCGGGTGCGGAGGAGCTGCCCATTCAAGAGTGTTAGCTCTCCAGGGGTTACGAGGAGCTTTCTGACCGTACTTCAAGCTCCAGAAAATATTCGCGAGCAAGAAGAATTGTGAGAAACCGAGACCAATAGCCGACCATGTGATGAATGCATTCATCGGTTGGAATGGCTTGAGGAAGTCATAAACAGTAGGATCAGCGATTCTTCTCATGTGTCCACCCAAGCCGATCATGTGCATCGGGAAAAAGGTGAGATTAAAGAACACAAACGACCAGAAGAAGTGCTTACGGCCCCACGACTCATTGAGCATTTTTCCGTAGAGTTTGGGGAACCAGTAATAGATGGCACCAAAAACTCCGAACAAGGATGCACCAAACAGAACGTAGTGGAAGTGGGCAACGATGAAATAGGTATCGTGAATGTAGATATCTACAGCAGCCGAAGCCATGAAAATACCGCTCAATCCACCGATGATAAACATCGACACAAAGGCAAGAGCACACAACATAGCCGAGCTGAAACGTATACTTCCACCCCAAAGGGTTCCCAACCAGTTAAATACCTTGATAGCCGACGGTACTGCAATCACAATTGTGGAGAGTACGAACGTAGTTCCTAGCAGGGGGCTCATACCGGATTGGAACATGTGGTGTCCCCATACAATAAAGCCAAGAAATCCTATACCCATGATCGCAAACACCATTGCCTTGTAGCCAAAGATGGGACGGCGAGCGAAGGTAGAAATGATATCAGATACCGCTCCCATAGAGGGCACGATCATGATGTACACAGCAGGGTGCGAGTAAAACCAGAAAAGGTGTTGGAACAGCAATGGCTGACCACCACCGGCCCAAAGATTGGTACCATCTAATGCAGAGGTAACAAGCAGGTTTTCGGGAATGAAGAAACTTGTATGCAGGAAATTATCGAAGAACAACATAGCCAGTGAAGCTGCAAGTACCGGCGTGCCGAGCGTAATCAAAATTGCTGTGATAAACAACGCCCAGATAGTCATCGGCATGCGGAAAAGCGTCATTCCTTTTGCGCGCTTGTTCAGAATGGTCGTGATATAATTAATGGCACCCATGATGGACGAGAATCCCACCAAGAACAATCCCGCTATCCATAACGTTTGCCCCAGACCCGAGATAACCGAGAGTGGCGGATATGTTGTCCACCCCCCTGCTGCCATTCCGGACTCTAAACCAAAACCTGCCATGAGCAGCATTGCTGCCGGGATATTTAACCAGAACGAAAACATATTCAGCGTGGGCAATGCCATGTCGTCGGTTCCGATCATCAACGGAATTGCAAAGTTCCCGATGAAACCATTCACCATGGGAATGATCACCAGGAACAACATGATGGCTCCGTGCATGGTAAGCAACTGCGTGTAGAATCCGGGCTGAATAACGCCCTCCGCAGCCCATGAATCCGGAAGCAGACTGCCGATAATCGGCACAGCCTGATCAGGGTATGCAATCTTCCAGCGAATCAGCAATGCAGCCAATCCACCAACCATGAGGAAGAACAAGGTTGTGACCATGAACTGTTTAGCAATGGTCTTGTGGTCATTCGAGAATATATACTTACGGATAAACGACGGCTCCTGATGGTGACCGTGTCCGTGATGCGCATGCACATCGTGCTCTGCATGTACACTCGTTGAACTCATACGTTGTAACCTTTGAATATGTTATTGTTTACTTCTTTACAAAATCTTAGTGCTGCGCGCCGCCTGTGCCGCTATGTTGCTCCGGCTGAGCATCGGTTTGAGCAGTAGCCACAGGCTCAGGTTTGGGAGCCGCTGCCGCTGCCGCCATTTGCTGCGATTTCTTACTGATCTCTGCATCATACCAGGTGTTATAATCCTGTTGTGAGTGCATAAACAACACACCGCGCATGTTGTAGTGGCTTGCTCCACAAAGTTCCGCACATGCAAGCTCAAACTTCCCTGCCTTTATACCATTGAACCAAACTTTCATCCAACTTCCGGGAAGAGCATCTTGCTTGACGCGAAAGTTCGGAAGGAAGAAAGAGTGCAGTACATCAACGGACGAAAGGCGCACAAGGATGTTCTTGTTAATCGGCAGGTGAAACTCGTTTTCCATGATGATATCGTCAACGCCGTGCGGATCAGCAGGATCAAGCGCGAAAGGGTTGTCGATTGTTCTGAATTTGGGAGACTGCTTACCCAACACGCCATCGGCGCCCGGATAGCGGAACATCCAATTGAACTGTTTTCCTAGTACCTCAATCTCCACATCGGGTTTAGGAATTCTCTGTTCGTTCTTTGTGATCTCCCAAGCATTGTCGGTGTAGATACCCAAACCGGCGAAGAGAAACGTGGGCAAAATCGTCCATGTAAATTCCAGCATGTTATTGCCATGACTGCCACTGGCTTTCACCCCGGGTTTTCGACGGTATTTCACCAACACATATACAAGCAAACCGTATGTCAGGAAAAAGATGGCCAGCGTGATATACCAAATCACGGCGAACAGGCGATCAAGCTCAAAGCCAAAGGTGCTGACGTTTTCAGGAAAGTATCGAAGAAAGTCTAATACACTGAACATAGTTGAATCCTCTTGTACCTGGTAAATATGTCACTACCGATAGAGATACTGTCTTTTCTTGTTGCTACTGATACTGCTACTGCGGTTGCCTCTGCTGTTGCTAGGCTTAGAGCAAACCACGTTCAAGCCTACCCTACAGCGCTGAACCACCCACCGACTATCTGTAATCGTCTTACAACGGCTGCATCAATTCCGCTTCACCGTACGGAGTGGAGCGAAGTGATGTTTTGTCACGTACTTCCTTTACAGCATCGGCAGAAACCTCGCCGGCTTTATTTCCGAAGCTGGAACGAACGTAACTAAGAATCCACGCGATCTCCTGATCGTTGAAGTTCGTCTTCCACGATTGCATTTGTCCATTATACTTGGTGCCATTGCGAACGATTTCGCCCTTGAAACCATGGAGCACAATGCGAATCGGAATGGTAACATCATCTCCCGTAGCAAGTGCTGAGCCTGCCAACGGCGGAATGGAACCCGGAAGACCTTTGCCTGTGGCCTGATGGCACGAGGCACAGTTCTTGGAGAACAAGGCTTTACCGGGAGGCGCATCCGCCCCACCCTTCGCTTCCGCAGGAGGGTTCGGATCCACCCAAACAGGGTCATCGCCTTGCTTGGTAAAAAAGCCACTGATGTTACAAGATGTGAGAGAGAGAAGAGAAGTTGTCGCTGCTGCTGCGATCAACGTCCGAAAGATGCGTCTATGGGTCACCATTATGTAAGTAGTATGATGCTACGATCGAAATCGAATCGAAATTACGGCGTGCATACGCGCCGCACAAAGAAAAAAACTTTGTGTGTTGAAAAGATTTGGAGTGTCACATCTGTTTCTCAACTCACGTTCATTTTTCACCGGCAACATCCGGGACTTTGAAACGAATACCGCGGCCTCAATCGGCAGTACTTGGCAGTTAGATATCACACTCAATCATCATGCCTTTGTTGAAGGTGAATCGTGGCTTTCCCTTCACCGCAGTGTCGGCAAAAGGTGTGTTCTTCGACTTCGACAAAAACTTGGCGGGCTGAACTCGCCACTCTGCATCAGGCTCGAACACACAAACATTTGCGATCTCCCCTTTTGCAATCACCGGTTGCGGCAGATTCAGGATCCGCCGCGGTTGCACACTCATCTTGTCCACTAGTTGCATGATGCTGAGAACACCCGTGTGCACCAACGCCGTAAGAGACAATCCCAAACTTGTTTCCAGCCCCACAACACCGTTCGGAGCCAAGTCGAACTCCACATTCTTTTCCTCGGCTGTGTGAGGAGCGTGGTCTGTTGCAATCACATCAATGGTGCCGTCGGCAAGTCCTTGCAGAATGGCTTCGATATCTGCCTGCGTCCGTAAAGGCGGATTCATTTTTGCATTGGTGTTGTAGCCGCGCACGGCTTCGTCGGTGAGGAGGAAATGATGCGGTGCTACCTCACAGCTTACACGCTGCCCTCTCGCTCGCGCTTCGCGCATGATTCGCACGGATCCCGCCGTGCTGATGTGCGCAGCGTGGTATCGTCTGTTGCCACAATACTCGGCAAGCAACACATCACGTGCCACTATGATATCCTCTGCCACCGAGGGGTAACCTCGCAGCCCTAATTCTGCCGAGACCTTGCCCTCGTGCATGGCAAAGTTCTTTGTTAACGAATGCTCTTCGCAATGCTGTGTTAGCAGTGCATCAATGGACGCACCATAGTCGAAAGCTTTTCGCATCATATCAGCGTCCGAAACACAACCGCCATCGTCGGAATACATTACTGCGCCGGCTTCATGCAGCGACTGCATGCTCGATAGCTCAGCTCCCGCGCGAGCCACCGTAGCAGCGGCACACACAAACACATCTACAGGTGTTGCCTTGGCCCTGCTTTGTATGTACTCTATGGTTGCAACGGTATCGATTGACGGCTCCGTGTTCGGCATACAAACCACGCCGGTGAAACCGCCATTTGCAGCAGAGGCTGTGCCCGTGAGAATGGTTTCTTTGTGCGTCTGCCCCGGCTCACGCAAATGCACGTGCATGTCGAACAACCCGGGGGAAGCTACCAAAGCACTTCCGTCCTTCACCGTTGTTTGAGGATCAAATTGCGGCTGCTCGGGGCCTGCATGCTCTATAATGCCGTCGCGAATCCATAAGGTGATGCGCCGGTCGAGCTTTTGATGCGGCGAAACAAGCCGGATGTTTGTGAATGCAAGGTTCATGATGATTTCTCCGTATGCGTCGTGATTGTCTTGTATCTGCGTATGCCTGCGAGACGGAAATCGCCGGACTTGATCGCAGATGGAATTCTTTACAACTGATTGCGCTACCAAAATAGCCGACGTAAACTACTCGTGCTACGCGCAACCATCATCTTTGCACAACAAGTGTATCGCTACGATGCAAGTTTCTTCAAAAACGATGTACGATGTACAGGCGACGGCCCATGTACCCGAAGCGCAGCGTAATGATTCGCTGTGCCATACCCTTTGTGCTTCTCCAGTCCATATGCAGGATACTGTTCGCCAAGCGATTTCATTATGCTGTCTCGAGTAACTTTTGCGATTATCGAGGCTGCAGCAATTGATACTACAGAAGCATCCCCATCCACAACGGTTGTGAATTCGAAGGTGCCGCCGGCGGTATAGCGATTGCCGTCGATGAATACATGATCCGGCGATACCGCCAATGCCTCAACGGAGTTTCTCATTGCCAGCATCGTCGCTTCAAGAATGTTCACATCATCAATCACATCCGGCTCTACAATTCCCACGCCGTAGTGAATAGCTATGGCGCAAATGCGTTCAAAGAGTTGCTCTCTCTTCGCTTCAGGAACCAGCTTCGAATCTCGAAGTCCGGGGATAGTGCTATCGGCAGGAAGGACAACGGCAGCTGCCACCACAGGTCCCGCCAGAGCGCCGCGCCCGGCTTCATCCACACCGGCAACAAGCCGGCCTGAATTCCAGTATGGCATTTCGAAGTCCGAGTGCGGAGTGTTGTTATACTTTTTGCTCATCGCTGGAAGTCTTGTTGATTTTGATGATACCTGATGCATACGGCTTGCGGGCGCGGCACTCCTCGTGCGAGTGCACCGGTATGGTACAAAACGCCGAGTGCGCCGGTATTCAGTCGTGAGCCGTCAAAAGAGCTCGCGAACTTTTCAGCACGCAAACTACCACACAAAAAAAAAGCGGGTTGCCCCGCTTCTTTTTTATCTGCCAATCAATTTCAAGAACTCGTTACGCAAGTTCAGATTATCGCGAAGCTCCCCTCGCATTACCGACGTGATCATGTCGGCTCTGGATTCGTCGGCATTGACGCCTCGAGCTATCATGCAGTAGTGCTTGCTGGAAATCACCACACCCAATGCCTTGGGCTCTATAAGCTCCTGCAGGTAATCAGCGATCTGCTCGCCCAGCTCTTCCTGGATTTGCCCGCGGCGCGCAAACCAATCCACAATGCGCGAAAGTTTGCTGAGCCCAATTACGTGCTTGTCCGGTAAGTAGCCGATACTACATTCACCGCTAATGGGCTGCCAATGATGTGAACACACAGACATCACTTTGATGCCTTTGGAAATCACAAGTTCATCAACGTCTTTGCGATTCGGAAATACAGTGACCGGAGGTGCTTGTTCAAAGCGGCCGGCAAAAAGCTCGTTCACCCACATGCGGGCTACACGGCGTGGAGTATTTGCGCTGTTTTGATCGTTGCGATCAATGCGCATTACATCCAAAACTTCTTCCAACTTTTTCTCGACAAGCATCAGGATCTCTGCTCGCTCGTCGCCGCTTAACGGCATTGATGCATTGGCATCGAATACCGGATAGCCAAGACTATTCACTCGTGGGAACTCGCGCGCTGCGGATTCTTCCACTCTCTTGCCACCGCGGATGGTAAAGGTTTTACCCATGGGTACGCTCTCCTTCTTGCACTGATTGAAAACGCTGAATGGTTATCGGCTCGCCGAAATACTCAACAAAGTTGTTGTCGGATTCAAACAGCTTGATGCTGTGCAGTGTGCCCTGCTTGATTTCGTTATTCAAGATTTGCCAAAAGCACAACACGATGTTTTCTGCGGTAGGTATGATCCCTGCCAGAAAATCAACATCGAAGTTCAGATGCTTGTGGTCTACCTTATCGATGATTTTCTCTTCCACAATGTCACGCAGCTTCTTCAGGTCGATCACATATCCCGTCTCCGCATCAGGCACTCCGCGCACGGTAACCTCCAGCGTATAGTTGTGCCCGTGCCCTTTAGGGTTGTTGCACTTATCAAATATCGCCTCGTTCTTTTCGTCGCTCCATGTAGGATTGAACAAACGATGCGCTGCTGAAAACTGAGTGCGGCGAGTTACGTAAATCATGTAGTTGGCCCGAAGGTAATCGAAACTGTACTGATAAATTGCCTTACAGCGCGCCGTTGCTTAATGCGGTAGTTTGCCGTAGTGAGTTCCACGGACGAACGTGGAGTTTTTTTCGTTTGAACGGCCAACCACTTATCACCATACCTCGATGAAAACTGCCTTTCTAACGCTTTTTACGCTTCTTCTGTTGTGTGTTACGAATTCGAAACTCAAAGCACAGGATACTGAATCCTCTATTCCTGCAATTCGCGGCGTGCAAACAAGCCACACGAGTCCGGCGCCACCGGTACATGGTCATGATTCCCTGCGAGCGTTTTCGTTAACTTCTGAAGTAGAGTTGGAAAGCGAGGAAACAGGAGTGGTACAGGGCAGTTGTGCTATAGGTGTGTGTGGAATGGACTCAATGGCCCTTACCATCTATGGTCCGTTCGGAGTTCTAGTGGGGAAAATGGCGGCATCAAAGAATTCGATACTCTATTACGATGCTCTTCGTTCAGAGGCAGTGCAGGGAGATCCTGAATCTCCAAAGGTAGTATCGTCGCTTCCCTTCCCTTTAACCTTCACGGACTTCATGCATCTTACTCGTTGGGAGGTACCATTTCCAACGGCATCGTACAAGTTTCTTTCTGCGCAGGATTCTTCAGCGGTATGGGCGTACACAGAGAATCCCGCGTTCATTGATGTAGCAAAGGTGAGAACATCCGACGGTGCTCTGTATGGCTACCAGCGAAAGAGCCGAAAGGGCGAGATCATTTTTAGCATGCGCTTTGATGATGTTCGCAATAGAAACGGAGTTAATTTTCCATCCACACTGACAATGCAATTCCCTTCGCGTAACGCCAGCGCTCGCTTCGCGGTTATTGATTTTGTTCGTGATCCGGTGGGTGAACGCTATTCGTTTCGCCTTCCGAAAGGCGTGAAGTGTAAACGACTTGAGTAACAGCCCGTGCCGGAAGTTCATCTGCGTCCATTGAAGTTCTCCTTGACGGCACCATTACACCGGGTGACGCGGCTCATGCATACTCGGCGGTGCAAGCGGTACCGGTTAGGGACGATCTTGGCTTGTTGTGTGCTATTCCTTCAATCAACGATTCCCGCATCGGCAGTACCCGCCGGCGCTTTGACTTTTTCGCCCGCATCATGGCCCGCCACAATCGGCAGAGGTAGTGTAGGAGCTGCCGCTAACTATAACGCCGATAGTTCTAATGATTCTCTGCAACCGGTTTCTGCCCGAGTGCCGGTGCGCTCCTCCGGAGGAGTAGATACAGTAGTTACCTACAAAGCAAAAGACTCTGTGGTGTTCTCGCTTCGCAGCAAAAAGATGCGCTTACGCGGAACGGCAGAGACGGCGCTTCGCGCCAGAGTTTTACAATCCGAGGTGATAGAGATTTACTTCGACAGCGGGCTGATGTCGAGCACCGGCGCAAAAGATTCCGCCGGCACCATGATCGGCTATCCGGTGTTCAACGACAACGGCAGCAGCTATGCGGGCGAAGTAATCAAATACAATCTTCGTAATCAGCTTGGTACTGTATCGCTTGGCGAAACAACCATTCAAAACGGCTTCTTTACCGGATCCCGCATAAAGCGCAACGCCGATCAAAGCTTATACGTTGAGCACGGGTGCTTTACCACCTGCGATAAGCCTCACCCGCACTTTTACCTGACAGCAGAGCACATGAAGCTCATTCCGGACGATCGCGTATTCATGGAAGACTTTTATCTGGTTGTGGGCGATATTCCTATACTCTACGTGCCCATTGGCGTGTTCTTTCCCAACTCGCGCGGGCGGCAATCCGGTATCATTCTGCCGCGTCCCTTTGTTGATGCCAATCGAGGCGTGTCGTTTCAGAACTTCGGGTATTACTTCGCACTTAGCGACTATTACGACACTCAAATCACCGCCGATTTTTACAGCAAGGGTGGATGGCAGTTGAACAATAGGTGGAATTACAATGTGCGGTATCTGTTATCCGGACAATTGGATGCCTCGTATGCCTATGTGCGGCCCAACACCAGGCTTCCCTATCAACGGGACTATCGCTTTGCATGGAATCACAACCAAACCATTTCACCACAAACACAGTTCACGGCAAATCTGAATTTCCAGTCCAACACCTTCAACACCAATACTATCGCTACTCTGCAGCAGCGCATTCAGAAAAATGTGTTCAGCTCTGCGGGCCTGTCGCACTCATTCGGCAACAACATCAGCACTTCGCTGAACTACGTGCGCAATCAGGATATCGAGGCTAAAACCTACGAGCAATCACCAACTGCATCGCTCACTGTTCCGGCATTCTTTCCCTTCAAGACGAAGGGCTCGACCTCGTGGCTGTCGGACATCTCCATCAACTATTCCACGGTTGTGGCTCCCACATTTACCCATGGCCTTAGCGTGCAGTCCAGAGACTCGGTGTACTTCGATTCGGTTGCAAACAAGGATAGGATTCAAACCCTTTATGACTCCACCTATTCCGATACCTACAAGGCCGTGTGGCGGCATTCACCATCCATCACCATTTCACCGAAACTGGGAGTAGTATCAGTCACTCCTGCCGTGAACTTTTCCGCTAATATGTATCCGCGTCGTATCGTGGAACGCCGATACGACAGCGTAACCAAGAAGACACTTGATATAGTGGAGAATGGTCTGTTCACCGAGTACAACGCCAGCTTAGGCGTTACCACGCGCACCACACTCTATGGTACTCCGCTTGTACTTGGATCAATAGCGTTGCGGCACACGTTGATGCCATCGGTAGGCCTGAGCTATACACCGGATTTTTCGGCGGAGAGATATGGTTTTTATTCATCGTACAACCTTCCTGCCGATTCCATGAACAAGCTTGCGCGCAGCATTCAGTACTCACGCTTCGAGCAGGATGGTGGCGGCATTGCCTCGCGACGTAAAGCTTTACTCATGAATTGGGCGTTGGACAACAGCATCGACGCCAAAGTGTTCAGAGATTCCGCGGACGAGAAGATTGAGCTTGCTCGTATCAATGTATCGGGCAATGTGAACTTCCTCCTCGATTCAAATTCTGTGAGCGACATTCGCTGGAGTGTACGTACACCTACCGTGGGAGAGTC
The DNA here is from genome assembly GCA_046297095.1 of Kapaibacterium sp. (SeqCode). Classification (GTDB taxonomy): domain Bacteria; phylum Bacteroidota; class Ignavibacteria; order Kapaibacteriales; family NICIL-2; genus JBBATK01. The sequence continues at coordinate 21,744 of JBKCNS010000012.1, forward strand.
GTCATTAACTGCAGACTTCACGACAACGGTGTACGACGACGTTCAGCTTCGCGACACCTCAGGAGCGCTCACCCCGCGGTATTCAAGGGTTGCATCCTCACTATTGGATGCCGGAAAGTTTCCCCTGCGGGTCAGTGGATTCAACCTGTTTTTCAGCACTTCATTTGGGTCTGGACGATCGGCTTCAGCTGATTCTCGGCCTGAAGCCGACGACACAACAACTTCGTCGATCGGGGATCGCTTCAAGCAAAGGGTGGGATATGTGGAGCAAGACGAAGATGTGTTTGGCGACTCCTCACCGGGCTATCGTCCGCTGCTCTTTCCGTGGAGCGTTTCTATGAGCCTCACCTACAGCTATCAAAAACCTTTTTCCGGCTCCGCCCCTACGCAGGTCTTTAATCTTCAAAGCACGATGAATTTATCTCTGAGTTCAACACTGTCGTTGGTGGGCGGACTAAATGTTGATCTGTTGCAGGGCACGATCAATGCACCTGCCATTACGATACGGAAGATCATCCACTGCTGGGCCCTGGATGTAACCTGGTATCCCACCGGATTTGTGCGCGGTTTCTATTTGAGCTTCAGCCCAACATCTTCCCTGCTTCGAGACTTGCGCCTGGAGCGGCGTAGCAGCTCGTACATTCGGTAGATATAGAAGGACGACCTTATAAGCCTTGTCTGCAGAAGGCAGAGTTCAACACGTATATTCGCGGCGGCAATCAACGGAGTTCTCACCAAACTGTACGGTGCAGCTTCGACGAAACAAGTTTTCTCTACCTACATTACTAACAAAGCACAAACACATGAGTGTTACGCGATTCCTATCCGTTATCATTCTGGCAAGTTGCCTGCCGGCAGCACTGTTGTTTGCACGCGAAGGCGACATACGTAATGCCATCTCCGGCACAACATCCATACGCAAAGGCGATAGCGCTGTGATAAGCTGGAGTTGCGCGGACGCTATTGGTGTGCAACAGGCGGGCGACACCTCGATACTTCCTGCGAACTATACCTTGACCCTTCGGCCCGCCTCCACAGTGACCCTACGGTTTTTGGTACTGCGCACATCAGACACAAGCTCGATGACATGGTCTATAACCGTACGTCCGGCAGACACAGTTAAAGTACAGAGAGGTGGAGAGATACGATCGTTCTCGCTGCCTCCTTCCGTTTCAACCGAGCCAAATGCGTACTATGTCGGGTACAATCCACAGGGCGCATCGTCGAACGTTTATTCCGTGAAGATTCTTCGATTTGATGTTCCCGATTCCTCTCGCTCCGAGTATGTGGTCTATGGCGCACTTCTGGATTCTCTGGGAAACAACATCCCTCTGATACCGTCGGATTCGCTGCGTGCGTCGCTGCGGTTTCTGTGCGATGGAGCATCACCGGCTACACCGGCTCAGGCTTTCGACTCGCAATGGACGCGTTCCCAGCGCCACATGATCATGACGATCTGTATGGACAGATCCGCCTATGCTCAGAGTATCGACTCGGCTCTGCGCGGCGCAGTATCGGCGTTTACCTTTTCGTTGCGTTCCGGTGACTTACTATCGGTGAATACCTTCAACAGCGAAGCACAAACAGTTTGTCCACATTCCAGCAAAGACCGTTTAAACAATCTTGGAGAGATGTTTAGCGGCGAAGCTTCGGGTTTGTGCGCCATGTTCCGCTCGGCGTACACATGCTTGCAGAAGTTCGACGCCACGTCCGGATACGACAATGTTCTCGTGGTACTATCGGCTGGCGCAGACAATGCCTCGATTGCCTATTCTGCAGACGACCTTATTAAAAAAGCTACGGCAAAGCGAGCACGAATCATCAGCATTGGCGTCGGTGACTTTGCCGACAGCTACACACTTAGATTACTTGCCTCCCGCACCGGTGGCGTGTTTTACTCTCTTCCCGTGGAACGTACCGGGCAGATCACGGATATTCTCAGAGAGATTAACAATGGTGTTCATGGCGCTTATGCGTTTCGTGTGCCCGTAAAAACACCCGCATCCGGCAGCTGTGACGATGGCCGCGTGGTGCTCGAAGTAGGATTGCAAAAAGGCTCGCGAAGCAGCTTGCGAGACACCTTGCACGTAGTGTCCGGTATTGAAAACGATTTATTGCGACCGCAAATTCTTTGCTTGTTTCCGTATGGCCGTCAGGACGTCAGCAAATCATTCATGCCCCACATTCGCAAGCTGATTACCCTGCTCCGTGACAATCCCGGTATGTCGGTTGAACTTATCGGCAACTGCTTTGCCGAGGGTGACGATGAATCAATGCGAGCTCTCTCTGAAGCACGTTTACGTTCCATCCGAACCACTCTCCTGGATTCCGGTGTTGCGCCCACGGCTATTCGTTGCAGAGCTATGTCTGATATACTCCCGCGCTATCCATACGCTTCAACGGCATGGCAAAACGAGTTTAACCGTAGCGTTGAAATGCGATGGTTGGATGCTTCGTCGTTGCCGTACGAACTCGTTACAGAATACGTAGAGTCAGAGCGGGATGCACAACTGGCAGTGCAGACGTGGAGCAAGCGTTCGTTCAAGGCCTACTATGAAGCAGTAAATGTGCGGAGCACACCTGCTTTTAGAGTAAAGCTCTGGGGATACGACACCGAAGAGCGCGCAAATGCCGCGGCGGAACTTATTCGCAAAAAGTACAATGTGAACTGCGGCATCGAGTAACATGAACGATGCAGTACGGCAAGGAAGCTGTAGAGCACTGAAACCTAAGATGCGAGCCATTTTACCTTCTCGCAGGATTACGCGTGGCGAGACTCCAACCATCGCTCCGCATCAATTGCTGCCATACATCCACTACCCGCAGCGGTAATGGCCTGGCGATAGACGCTGTCTTGAGCATCGCCGCATGCGAAGATCCCCTCTATAGTAGTGCGAGACGATTTACCGATGGTGTTGATATAGCCGTGATCGTCACAGTCTACAATATCGCGAACCAAAGCAGTGTTGGGTTCGTGACCAATGGCAACGAACACTCCATCGATGGACTGCACGGTTTCTTCGTTCGTCTGAACATTGCGCAAGCGAACGCTCGTGAGTTTACGAAGACCTGAGGGTAATGTCTCCCCCAGATACTCATCGATAATGGTATTCGTCATGAAGTTGATTTTGGTATTTGCCTTTGCCCGTTCCAGCATAATCTTCGATGCTCGAAACTCCTCACGACGATGCACCACCGTTACGGTAGATGCAAAGCGGGTCAGATAATTGGCTTCCTCCATTGCGGTATCTCCCCCACCCACTACCATCACGTGCAGTTGCTTGTAAAAGAAGCCGTCGCAGGTTGCGCATGCCGACACACCGTAGCCCATGTATTCATCTTCGCCCTTAGTGCCGAGAAGACGCGCTCGGGCGCCGGTTGCGATGATCACTGCATCGGCGGTGACTTTGGATTGGCGATCGGTGGTGAGTACAAAGGGTGTGGCAGTATGATCCAGATGTTCCACAATCTCATACACAGACACCGCTCCGAATCGCTGTGCCTGCTTTCTGAACACGTCCATCATTTCCGGCCCCATGATCCCATGTTCAAAACCCGGATAGTTCTCCACTTCGGTTGTAATGGTCAACTGACCGCCGGGCTGCGTACCTTCGAACACCGAAACCTTCAGCCCCGCACGAGAAGCGTAAATGGCCGCTGTAAAACCGGCAGGTCCGGATCCGATGATTGCTACGTCAACATGTGTGCTCATAGGTTTGGCTTGTTCGGTACGTATTGTTAGGTATTGTTAGGTATTGCAGACGTTGCAGATTCCGCATAGTCCGCACCGTTCGAAACTCATCTTTCTCTTTGAGAATTCTTGCTGTGGTTGCTCAGTGCTTCCTGACGAGCTCCTGGCACAATGGAACTGTGAAAAACAACGGCGTGCCACATATTCTCGGCAGCCGTTGATCTATCACATTTCATCCACACGATAGGTTGGGTTGTCACCTTCGAATTCTTGAAGTTCCGGTATTACTCTTCCGAAACGGTGCCGCCCTCAGCACCTTCTTCATCATCCCGAGGAACAACCGTGATATCGGCAATGGTATCGCCTTCATCAAGACGGATCAGACGCACTCCTTGAGTATTGCGGCCAATCACACGAATGGAATCGGCAGGCTGACGAATCAAAATTCCCTTCTGCGTCATCACTACCAGGTCGTCACTATCGGTAATGTCCGTAAGAGACACAACCTTGCCGGTCTTGGAAGTAACATTCATGGAGATCACACCTTTGGCGCCGCGGCGCGTCAAGCGGAAATCTTCGAACTTTGTTCGCTTACCGTATCCGTTCTCTCCGATGATCACAATCTGCGTATCGGGACGTTTGATGGTAATCATTGAGACGATCTCATCACCGTCTTGCAAGGTAATGCCCTTCACGCCTGTGGCAGTGCGGCCCATAGCGCGTACGTCGCTCTCGCGGAAACGGCAGGCTGAGCCTTCGCGCGTGCCCACAATAACATCACAGGTGCCATCGGTAAGACGCGCACTCAGCAGAATGTCTCCTTCATCTAAACTCAATGCGATCTTTCCGTTGGAGCGAACGCTTTCGAACTCGGAGAGTTGCGTTTTCTTCACCGTGCCTTGTTTGGTACACATGAAGATGAATTGATCATCGCTGAACGCTCCTTGCACCAGCAGATATGCGGTTACTTTTTCGTCCGCAGGCTTCTGCACGATATTGGCAATAGATCTTCCCTTCGCGTTTCTGCTGCCTTCGGGAATATCATACACCTTTACGCGGTACACGCGGCCCTTGTCGGTAAAGCACAGCAGGTAATCGTGCGTGGCTGCACGGAAGAGATTCTCTACATAGTCGTCTTCGTAGGTGCCCGCACCGCTCAAGCCGCGTCCGCCACGGCCCTGTCGGCGATAGGAGTTCACCGGTGTTCTCTTGATGAAGCCCTTGTGCGAGATGGTCACAATAACTTCCTCGTTGGCGATCATATCTTCAACGGTGAAGTCCCGTGAATCGAACACCACATCAGTGCGGCGCTCATCGCCGTACTTTTCATCAACTGCGGTGAGTTCATCGCTAATGATCTGCATCTGCAAATCCTTGCTGGCAAGAATGGAACGCAACTTTTCGATGAGTTGAATAATCTCGCGATACTCTTGCTGAATCTTCTCGCGCTCCAAGCCGGTTAGACGTTGCAATCTCATGTCGAGAATTGCTTTGGCTTGAATCTCGCTCAGCTTGAAGTTGGCTTGCAAACGCTCGGATGCTACCTCCACATTCGGAGACTCTTTAATAGTCTTAATCACTGCATCGATATTATCCAATGCAATGATAAAGCCCTCCAAAATGTGAGCCCGCTTTTCCGCGGCGGCAAGTTCATACTTGGTGCGTCGCACCACCACCTCGTTACGGAAGCTGATAAAGTGCTGTAGCATTTCACGCAGTTCCAAAACGCGGGGACGGCCATCCACAAGCGCAAGCATGTTACAACCGAAGGTTGTTTGCATTTGTGTATGCTTAAACAAATTGTTCAGCACCACGAGCGGAACACCATCGCGTTTGAGTTCAATGACAATGCGCATACCGTCGCGATCGGACTCGTCACGGATATCGGAGATATCCTCTAGAACTTTGTCGCGCACTTGGTCGGCAATTTTCTCGATCAAACCTGCTTTGGAAACCTGATACGGCAATTCCGTTACAACTATGGCCTCTTTACCATTCTTAGCGGTCTCGACAGAAGCACGTGCTCGAACGATCACTTTTCCGCGACCGGTCAAGTATGCGTCGCGCACACCCTCGTACCCATAGATCACACCACCGGTAGGAAAATCCGGAGCAGTAATGTACTGCATCAGATCGTTGCTCGAGATTGACGGATCGGCAATCATCGCCTTGATACCGCGCACCACCTCGCGCAGATTATGCGGCGGGATGTTTGTAGCCATACCAACAGCAATACCTCCGGCACCATTCACCATGAGCAGTGGAATCACGGTAGGCAACACGCGCGGCTCTTCCAGCGAGTCGTCGAAGTTGGGTTGAAAATCAACTGTGTCTTTATCAATATCACGAAGCACTTCAGCGGCAATGCCGGCAAGGCGTGTTTCGGTATAACGCATAGCCGCAGGAGGATCACCGTCCACCGAACCAAAGTTACCCTGACCATCTACCAATGGATATCGCAGTGACCATTCCTGCGCCATCCGCACCATGGCATCGTACACGGAAGAGTCACCGTGCGGGTGGTATTTACCCAACACTTCACCCACCAAACGTGCTGACTTTTTGTACGGGCGATTATGCGTCAAGCCCAGTTCCTGCATTGCATACAGAATGCGACGGTGCACGGGTTTCAATCCATCGCGAACATCGGGCAGAGCGCGACTCACGATCACGGACATCGAATAATCCAGGTACGATCCCCTCATTTGCTCTTCGAGCAAAACGGGAAGAATTTTTTCACTTAGTAAAGCCATGATATCTGCGGGAGAGTTACGTCTGAAATGGTGTGCAAAAATACTGTTTTATGTACTCTTTTTTGTGTCGGTTTTTCCACATTATGCTCCGCAAATACCGGGTCCTATGCCGCATGATTACTCATGATTGGACAGCATTGCCTACGGTGGCTCCGCAACGCGCGCGAGTGACCGCACACATGATTGACTGTGTTCTTTGGGCGTGTAGCGGAAGGTTACATTCTTTGATGTACAACGTACCGTAACGTTTGGGGGATGGCCGCTTACATATATCGCTCTTCAAGCTCTTCGTTTCGCAAGCGCCTGTAGAGCATCATCAGTGCTGTAGATGCCGCACGCTCTCGGGTGGTACTGCGATCGGTACCGAAATTATGTACTCTGGCGTCAACACCCTGTTCGTCGGCAACGGCAATCCATACGGTGCCTACAGGCTTCTGCTCGGAGCCGCCATCGGGACCGGCTATACCGCTCACTGCCACACCATAGGCCGTACCAAACTTCTTGCGAACACACTGTGCCAATTCGGACACACACTCACTGCTCACCGCTCCATACTCATCTAGGATGCGCTCGTCAATACCAACGTCGCGGACTTTTGACGTATTGGAATAACATTCTATTCCGCCCATGAAATACGCCGATGCTCCGGGAGTATCTGTCAGCAAGGTTCCTAAGATTCCGCCCGTGCAGGATTCCGCCACCGCCACGGTGGCATTTCTTTGTAGCAATTCTCTATGCAGCACAGTGCTGATGGAGTCTTTGCCTGCTCCCACAATGTACCGCCCCGCTTTTACGCGAAGTACGGATTCAATCTTCGCAATGGCCTCTTCCGCTGCAGGCCCGTTTTCTGCATGCACTCCGGTGCGCAAACGAATGCCATTCACCGATGGTAAGAAGGCCAGTGACGCGCCCTCAAGAAACTCGTGAGGATCGCCTATCAAATCTGCCAGTGTAGATTCCGTGCACCCGCTTGCCACCAGCGTTGAGTACTTCACAATGTCGTGACCGCCATCGCTTATGGCACGCTCTATGATCGGCAATACCGATTCCGTCATGATGGCTTTCATTTCCCTGGGAACGCCGGGAAGTGCTATGAGTGTGGCATCTGCGCTCCGCATCATAAGTCCCGGCGCACTGCCCACGCTGTTCGGCAAAGCCGTTGCCGTGGACGGCCGCAGTGCCTGCCCCCGCTGACGTTCCGTAAATGGCCGGCCTCTGCGCATCAGTGCCTGCTTTAAGTACTCCAATACCACAGCATCTTCTATCATCTCATCACCTAGGAAGGAGCACAGAACATCTTTGGTAATATCATCATGAGTGGGTCCAAGACCACCGGTGATAATCAAACAGTGGTGCGTGGCGCTCAAGCGTTGCAACTCGCCTATCATGCTCTTCGGATTGTCTCCCACCACCGCATGAGTACTCACCTTGGCACCAAGCTCGGTGCACTGTTCGGCTATCCAAGACGCATTGGTATTTACCACCTGACCAATGCAGAGTTCATCGCCTATGGTAAGTATTGCAATGGAATACATTCGCTGCCTCCGGTAATATGCTTTGTCGTGATTGTTGCTCGGCACCTGATGTATGCCGGGCTTTGAAAAATCAGCTTTATGAGCTCTGAGACTGCTCGTTCACAAGACTCGTGCAACGCACGCAATCTACAGACCGCAGACCCTACCGAGTAACGTCGGCTCTGCGCACATAAAAAAAACAGCACGCTCGAGAGCGTGCTGTTTCATGAGAAACGAACTTGTTGATGCCTGACTATTACTCAGCCTGAGCTGCGTCGTCAGCCTTTGCTGCTTCCTCGGGAGCAACTACTGCCGCTTCCGCCGCAACTACTGCTTCAATAGCAGCAACTTCTTCGGGAGCAATAGTAGGAGCAACACCTTCAGCAACATACTTCTCGGCGTTCGGCACGGGGTGATTAGCGTTGTACGCTGCAATCACGGCCTGGTCCTTGCCCTTCAGAGCATCAACCACCGAGAGTACAATCTTCTTCGATTCTTTGTCGAACTCTACAACCTTCAGCGGCAGAGCGTCGCCAACATGGAAGAAGTCTGCAATGCTGCGCACCGGAGCAAAGGAAAGCTGCGATGAAGGAACAAAGCCGTCTACACCTTCGGGCATCTCTACGATTACACCCTTGTCGATGATACGTACAATGCGGCCTTCTGTTTCCGTGCCTACCGTGAAGCGCTCTGCGAACACATCCCACGGGTTATCCGTGATTTGCTTGTGTCCCAGAGAAATACGGCGGTGCTCAGGATCTACACTCAGTACTATAACTTCCAGCGGATCACCCTTCTTTACAAATTCACCGGGGTGGCGAATCTTCTTTGTCCATGATAGGTCGCTGATGTGTACCAAACCGTCTACGCCGGCCTCGAGCTCAACGAACACACCAAAGTTGGTGAGGTTGCGAACGATACCGTTGTGCACGGAATTGATAGGGTACTTGTTCATCAGGTCTTGCCAAGGATCGGGCTCCAGCTGCTTGATACCAAGAGCCAGCTTACGATTGTCACGATCGATATTAAGAACAACTGCTTCGAGGATTTGACCCAAAGAAACCAGCTGCGACGGGTGCTTGATGTGCTGTGTCCACGACATTTCACTGATGTGGATCAAGCCTTCAACGCCCTTCTCAATCTCGATAAACACACCGTAATCGGTAATGCTTACAACCTTGCCGCTTACCTTCGCGCCCGGCTCGTACTTCTCGCCAATGGTATCCCACGGGTGAGGAGTAAGCTGCTTCATACCGAGAGAAATACGCTTCTTCTCTTGATCGAAATCAAGTACAGCAACTTTCACTTGCTCGTCCAGCGTAACAATCTCGGAGGGGTGATTTACGCGGCCCCATGAGAGGTCGGTGATGTGAACCAAACCGTCTACACCGCCAAGGTCTACGAACACACCGAAGTCTGCAATTGCCTTCACGACGCCTTCAAGTACCAAACCTTTTTCGAGCGAGGAGATAATCTTACCGCGCTGCTCGGAGATTTGCTCTTCAAGAAGGATCTTGTGGCTTACTACAACATTCTCGCTGGGATTGTTCACCTTCACGACGCGAACGTCGATGGTCTTACCTACCCAAACATCAAAATCGCGTACAGGACGAACGTCGATCTGTGATCCCGGAAGGAATGCCTCGATTCCAAGCAGATCCACAACCATACCGCCCTTGATGCGGCGGAGGATGCGAACAGGAATAACATCTTGCTTTTCGTAGTGCGAAAGAATATCGTTCCATGTCTTCATGAAGTCGGCACGGCGGCGAGACAGTACCAAGCGGCCCATCGCATCTTCCATCTTATCGACGAATACATCGATGCCTTCGCCGATCATCAGCGAATCCGCCGCAACGGAGAACTCCGCGCGGGGTACAACGCCAAGACTCTTGAAACCGATATCCACAAGGATTTCATCTTTGCTAATTGCAACAACACGACCATGCACCATCTCGTCTTCCTTGATGTGCGTCATGTTGGTTGCCAACATTCTTTCGAAGGACTCATTATCCAGACCGTTAACGTCTAGATCCAGATCACCTTCCAGCAATGCTGCCAAGGTGCTCTTTTTGGAGAGTTGCACAGGCACTTCATCCAAGATGGATGTTGTTTCCGCTTGCAACTCATTGGTTACGGCAGCATCCGCTACGGGCTGCTGCTCTGTTGATTCCGGTGTATCAGACATACAAAAACTCCTACTGCAGAAAGTTCGGTGCTGCGAGGTCGAGACTCTCTTCGTGTACTAGTGAAACATGTGTACGCAGCGTCTATAAGACCGCGAATATAGGGGAAAATTGCGTACGTGAAGCCATAAATGCAGCGATTTCGCAAGCCGAGCGCGTTTGATGTACCATATGTTCGTCTCGCCCCGTTACAGCGCGTCCGTGGTATCTTTGCGCCCGGCGTAGACCGGTATTCGGAAGTCAGCCAGATCAAAGCAAAACCATGAATGTTTTAGATCGATACATACTCAAAGGTTTTTTATCCACGCTGGTTTTCTCGATCGCCGCGCTGTGTGTGATTTTCCTGGTAGTGGATCTGATGGAAAGCCTGGATGGTTTTTTGGATCACCGAGCTCCGGCAAGTGCTATTGCCTCCTATTACGTGTACTACCTTCCGCAAATCATTAAGCTCATCTTCCCTATTGCAATGCTCCTGGCAAGTTTGTTCTCTGTTGGTCGCCTTGCGGGCAATCACGAGGTAACGGCAATGAAGTCTGCGGGCATGAGCGTGTATCGTTTGTTACTGCCAATTGCAGTTGTCAGTTTGTTGCTCAGTTTCTCCCAATTATACTTTAATGGTTGGGTTGTACCCTATGCTCAGACAAAAATGCTGAGGGTGGATCGCGAGTATCTGGGTAAGGCAAAGAACCGCACGGAAACTCAGGTATTCAATGTGGCATTTCGCGACACTCCTTTGCGCAATGTTTTGATGAACTCGTATAACGACGAATCGCAACGTGGCGTTCAACTTTGCATCGAAGAGTACACCACTCTGCAAAGTCCAAGAATTACACGCAGGCTGGACGCCGAGAGTTTTTATTGGGACAGCGTGAACACAACGTGGGTGGCAGAGAATGCATACGTGCGCACCATCAATGCGAGTGGTGCCGTTGGTACCCGCTACGCTGCTAAAGAAACCGTACAATTATCAATGCCGCATCAGGCTATTGTGGGCTTGCAGCGATCGGCCGACGAAATGAATCTGCGTGAGTATAGGGAGTTTATTGATGTTCAGGAGCGTGGCGGGAAGGATGTGCGCATGAAACGTATAGACTACTACGGGCAATTTGCTTTTCCTTTTGCCAACCTTGTCGTGGTGTTGTTTGGCGTACCCTTTGCTTCCGTGAAGCGCAGAGGCGGAGTGGCGGGCGAGATTGCCGCTGCGATGATTGTGACATTTTCCTATTTGGTATTCACCAAACTTAGTCAGTCCCTGGGATTCGAATTGGAGCTGCCGGCGGCTGTTGTGGGTTGGTCTGCGAACATGATTTTTACCGTGATCGCATTGGCAAACCTATGGCGACTTCGCACCTAAGATACACCGGCTTGTACTCCGGGGTCGTTGGCAGACAAGATATTAAGCGTGGTTCGTGTAGTTTCGTGCATCACTTGTGTTTACAAAATCTATGGATGAAGTTCGCTCGTTAGGCAGCTTGGAAGGACGACGTATCGTTCGTGATATCTACCGCGAATTACGTTTCGACCGCCAGTATAGTGGGTTCACCATCCTTGCCACTACGTGGAGAGTATGCACGTCGGAAAAGGAACTCTTTCGATACTCATCGAGCCAGGTGCGCGTATTACACCCGCTTGGTTTCTTTAGGGGTACATCACTATGGATGCAAGAGATCATCAATCGCTTCTATTCCCCTACCATCAATTCTTTTGTTTACTTCGGTGCAGCTGTGTTGTTGGTAATGATCGGCGTGCGGCGATTCACGGATCACATATCGGATGCCACCGTACTTGGAAGCATTTTGTTCGAAGCATTTCTTCTGATCGTGATGTTTCTTGTACTGTACTTTTCGCCGCCCGAAGCGGACGACGAATCAGACGAAGGCAACACTGCGTCAGCGTCCGATAATGATGTGCTTCGTGAGATTGGCGAGATAGGCCGAGACTATGCCACCGTGTCCATGCAGATGGAACAGGCAGTGCAGCAGCTCCAAGAATTGCGAGTGGTGCATGAGCAGCTTGCAGAACGCGTGCGTCAAAGCACAGAGGCGGCGCACCTTGCGGTAAGCCCGAACCCCGCGTTGGTCACCACTATGGAACAAACCAATAGATCTTTGGAGAAATTTCAGCAATCTGTCGAGGCTCTACACAATGCAGCCAATAAGCTTCAACGAGAGGAAATTGACGCTGCCGTGCGCCGAGAGGTAGAGTCGCTATTGGCACGGCGTGTGAGTGGCTAGAAGCTTCAGAGTTACTACCGTGGATGTCTTCGCGCCTATCACATTTCGGCTGCGACTACCCCACGTACAAATCGAATCTGACCGTGAAAAAATCATTCCGTCGATCACCAAGATCGCGATTCATAGACATCTACTTCGTGCTCTACATAGCAGCACTGGTACTGGTTATACCCGATCAAGGCACATCGAAAAATGATGCCGCAGAGCTTGTCACTTCCCTGCTGCAAACATCCTTTCAACTTCATGTTGAGCGGCCGGTATTGTTGTGCCGGGTTGTACGCTCCGGCGACTCACTTACGGTACTCTCGTGCGATTCGGTGAACGGAATTTTTCACAGCGGCGCAATGAAAAATGTACGCTACGATGTGAGCGTTGAAGACCAATCGTACCAAACGCAGTATGCCATAAACTCTCACACCACTTCCCAAAGTTCGTTCTTTACACTGAGCGGGTCTGCGGATCAGGGAGGAGTGCGTTTCGGCTGGAAGCCACCGCTGGCGGACAAGCGGAATCGCCTGTTCAGAGTGAACGTATCAGCATCGGCAACACCTGTGCTGCCCGAGTCTCTGACGGAAGAACAGCGGGAGTCGTTGCGAAAAATTACCGGCGATCCAAACGACGTTGTGGTTAAAGCTACAACGCAGTTTACGGTAGCGCTGGTGTTTGTGGACGGGGGCGGTGCATCAATGGCCGCATCACAGCCCGTGTCCTCGCAAATAGCAGCATCCGGAGACACCGCTCTGGCACGCCGCTACGAGGAACTTCTGCGTCAATTCGAACAACCACGGGCCACGATTGCACCTCGCGGTGAGTTCTTCCTGCAGCCGCAAGAAAATGTATTGAAGATGATAGCCAACCAACCCTTCGTGAACCGCATCAGAGTGTATGGCGCTGATGCATCTCGCGAGGTTGAAGCTATTCGCGTATCGGGCGCAAATGCCTACGCCCGCATAGAAGGTTCGGAGATTATCGTCTCCGGCATGGCACCGCAGAGCGGCAGTATAGCAATCACTCTTGGCGCGCGCCGTAGCACCGACAAGAAAGATACTTCCGTGGTGTTCAGAGTAGTTGCCGGCGCACTCGATTCGCCACAGATACCCAATTCTATGTACCCCGGCGTGACATACACGTTTCAGCCTCGACTGCCGGAGGTAAGCGGCATGCCGGCCGGCGCAGTACTTCGCGACGACCGTGGCAACGAAGTTGTGCGAAGCACGCAGGGAGAAGCCTTCACCTTTATTCCCAGAGTTGAAGACACTACGCGAACTTTCAGTTTTGAACGCTCGTTGAACGACAGAAAAATCGGGCAGACCTATGCCATAGCAATCGTTCCTTTTCCCTCGCCGGAGATTATAGACATTTCGATGCGCAATGGCCAGGTGTGGGTGCGCACACGAGCCTACGGTTTGGCTCAAGATGCTAAATCGCGAGTGCGATTAGAACTTCTGAATAGCCCTGCCGTTCGCATACAGGAACGCTTAGGAGACTGGAGCTACGACGAGCAATCACATTCACATATTCAGGTGTTCCAGTTTACGGCGGCTGCTCCTACAGTTTCCGTTCGCGCTATGAACGGAAGAAAGCAGGCCTCGGAGCGCAGGGATTTTGTGGCGCGAAGCGAACGATAACACAAGAGCTAAAGCTGTTCGCGATTACCTGCAGGTTTTGCCGGTGCATATGCGGGTGCATGGTAGACATTGCACTATACTCTCGAATCATCCTCTCCACTTCATCATTGCCGCAAAGCTCTTTGCCTGCGGTAGCGAGCCACATTCTTTGCATGGTCTGATCCTGTTACCGCAAAAGCATGCATGCCGCTTCCATCCCCCAAAGCACAGAAATACAGATAGGAATGTGATTCGGCATTGAGCACCGCTTCAATACTAGCCGCACCAGGCGAACAAATGGGCCCCGGCGGCAGGCCGGCATAACGATAGGTGTTGTACGGGTTATCAATCTCCAGATCTCTATACAAGAGCCGACGCGCCTCTCCGCCAAGCGCATACTGCACCGTGGGATCGGCAGCGAGTTTCATGCCCAAGCGCAACCGGTTCAGATACACTCCCGCAACTCGCGCCCGTTCGGAATTCACCGACGTCTCGCTTTCAACAATACTGGCCAGTGTCAACACCCGGTGCTTGCTCATGCTCTTACCCAGTGTGGAACTACTGTACAACTTCTCAAAACGAGTACTCCACATGCTGCGCTGCTCTCGTAGTAATCTATCCAGCACCTCGCCGGCAGGTTGATTGATATAGAAATCATAGGTGTCGGGCATCAGATACCCTTCCAGAGAATTCACGGGTACGTTATTGGCTTCGATCAACGAGTCGGCATACACAAGCCGCATAAAGTTCGCTGAATCTGAACCCAGCTTTGATTGTATGATACTCGCAAAGCGCCGAGCGGAAATCCCTTCGGGAAAGGTTACCCGAACGGTAAGAACGCCATCGCCGAATACCATAGCACGAACCACGCTCCAATGGGTATCGCCGGGTGCAAAGCGATAGCTGCCTCGGTGCATGGGCTTTCGAGTAATTCTGGATATGGCCCCCAAAACACCGCGCATCACGGAGGGATAGCGCACTATTCCCTCTCTACTCAGTATAGCGGTGACTCTCGATGCGGACGATGCCGTGGGAATGTATACTATCAGCGTTTCAGTGCTACGCACGGGAAGTTGTAGATACCATAAGAGCGCAACTCCGCTCACAAGAAGCAGGGCCACAACTATGCGCGTAATTCGAAGAAAGAGTTTCATATCCAAAATTACCATCGTGATCAATCACAAGCAGCGTCTAAGCGCCCCGCAACATACCAGCCGTAGAACTTTGAGAACAATCTGCAAGAAACCTTCGATGTTTCGTTTTTTTACCTGCATCGTTGCCACGGCTCTCTGTATTTTTGCGACTGTCCTTCACAGACCCGACGTCAATCCCGATTCTCATCACAAAGGTGTTTTATGGAGTTTCTTCAAAACAAGATTCAAGAAATGTTACCCTCGCTTCGCGATACACGAAACGCGTTGCTGAAGGAAAAAGGTGAAGTTCAAATTGCTACCGTAACCGTGGAGCAGGTGTTGGGCGGCATGCGCGGCATTCCTTCGGTATTGTGCGATACCTCTTCGGTATCGGCAGACGAAGGCTTGCGTATTCGCAACATTCCCATCCTTGAACTCACCGATACCACACCGGAAGAGATCTTCTTCCTGCTGGTTACCGGTTCGCGCCCGAATGATAGTGAAAAAGAACAACTTCGCACGCTGTTTAGTGCAAAGGCAGAGCTACCGAGCTATGTACTCGATACCTTAAAGTCCATGCACAAAGATGCTCACCCGATGGCAATGCTGTCGGCAGGTCTTCTTGCAATGGAACACGAGTCCGAGTTCCGCCGCGCCTATGATGCGGGTGCCACCAAAGATCAATTGTGGCAAGCAACATTGCAGGACAGCATCACGCTGCTTTCTCGCATTACTACTCTTGCAGCAACCATCTATCGCCTGAAGTTCCACGGCGGCAATCTTATTGCTCCCGATCCTTCCGCCGATTGGTCCACCAACTTTGCCAACATGCTTGGAGTGAACGATACTGAAGCGTGGAAAGATCTGGTACGCTTGTATTTGGTTCTTCACTCTGATCACGAAGGCGGTAACGTAAGCGCACTAACCGGCCTTACCGTGGGCTCCGCGCTGAGTGATGTGTACTATGCTGTGAGTGCAGGTTTAAACGGCCTTGCAGGTCCTTTGCACGGTTTGGCCAATCAAGAGGTTCTGGCGTTTATCCGTGATGTGGTTGAGCACTTCAAGGGCGTTCCGGACAACGAAACACTCTCAGCGTATTGCTGGGATCGATTGAAGAGCGGTCGGGTGATCCCCGGATATGGTCACGGCGTACTACGCTGCACCGATCCCCGCTTCACCGCATTCCATGATTTTGCCGAAAAGCACAACATGCAGAGCGACAGCATCGCATTGGTGCAGAAGTTCTTCCAAGTTGTACCCGGTATTCTAACTGAGCATGGTAAGGCAAAGAGCCCGTGGCCAAATGTCGATTCCATCAGCGGTTCCTTGCTGTACGATTTTGGTATGACGGAATTCTCGTTCTACACAGTAATGTTCGGCGTATCTCGGGCTATGGGAATCTGCTCTCAGATTCTTGTGCACCGTATGCTTGGATCGGCTATTACACGCCCCAAGTCGTTGACATTGAATCAACTCTCTGCTCTTGCAAACAAGTAAGAACAGCGGGCATTCTGGTCTCAGGCCTCAGGCCATACGGCAGCGTCGACAATCGTTTAGAAACGAGATTTGAGGTCACAACGAGATTCTTCGTCACCATGATAAAAACAACAAAGGTCTGTCACAATGTGGCAGACCTTTGTTGTTTACTACGTAGTTGTTTTCTTCTGTATGTGCGTTGCTATTCCGGCAAAGTGCACGCCGGATGCGCAGGATAAAGACGCTTTGGCGGTAATTCAGAGAATGATGCAGAGAACGACGCAGAGAATGACACCAAACAATGATGTTTCTTATACTCTCTCGAACACTGCCGCTAAACCCTGCCCCACACCTATACACAGCGATGCCACGCCGTAGCGCAGATTTTCGCGCTGCATGGACCGCGTAAGTGTACCGGTTAAACGAACTCCGCTCATGCCCAGAGGGTGACCAATAGCAATTGCTCCGCCAAACACATTTAAGCGCTCGTCGGGAATCTCCAGCTGTCGCTGACAGGTAAGCACTTGCGCAGCGAAGGCCTCGTTAATCTCAAAGCGATGTATATCATTAAGCGATAGTCCGGCTTTGCGAACCGCACCACGAATGGCTTCTACGGGACCTGCACCCATGATTCGCGGATCGATACCGGAGGCATGCCCGCTTACATACCTTGCTACCGGTTTCAAGTTGAACCTCTTCACCATCTCCTCGTTGGCCAGTAGCAGCGCGCCGGCACCGTCGTTCAATGAAGATGAATTTCCCGCAGTAACGCTGCCGCCCTTGCGGAACGCGGGCTTCAGCGCAGCGAGAGCATCGAGTGAACTATCCGCACGCGGTTGCTCGTCCTTTGCTACAATCACATCATCGCCACGTTTTCTGGGAATGCGCACGGCAACGATTTCATCATTGAATGTGCCGGCAGCTTGTGCTTGCACCGCGCGCGCGTGAGAACGCAATGCATAGGCATCCTGATCTTCTCTGCTGATCGTGAAACGCTCCGCTAAATTCTCTGCGGTCTCGCCCATAGACTCCAACGGAAACAACGTTTCTAAAGCCGGATTGGGAAAGCGCCAGCCCAACGCTGTGTCGTAGGCAACAAGGTTTCCAAACGCAGCAGCACCGCTCACATTTTTTGGCAATGCATAGGGCGCTCGAGACATAGACTCCACTCCCCCCGCAATCACCATCGAACTTTCGCCGGAGAGAATTGCCCGCGCACCAAGGATTATGGCCTCCAGCGATGATGCACACAAACGATTCACGGTTACCGCAGGCACTGTTTGGGGAATGCCGGCCAGCAACGAGGCCATGCGAGCTACGTTACGATTATCCTCGCCCGCCTGATTGGCGCAGCCCATGATTACATCGTCGAGCAGCGTAGCATCAATGCCGCTGCGCTCAACGCATTCCTTGAGAACGATCGCGGCAAGATCGTCGGGACGCACAGATGATAAAGCCCCACCGTATTTACCTACCGGAGTTCGTACAGGTTCGCAGAGAAATACTGAATGCATAATGGTTGTGGCGTAATTGATGTTGGAAACGTGTTGACGTCGCGCGTCTCTTCAGCGTGTAATGAGTGTTGTGCGTGTAATGAGTGTTGTGAATGTTGTGAATGCAGACCGGGATTACAGTGACTCCAGCGCCGACAGCGCTGCATCCACTGCTGCCAAGCCTTCCAGAGCGGTCTGCAATTTCTTGCGCTCGTTAGCCACCACATCCTCCGGAGCACCTGCCACAAATCTCTCGTTGCCGAGTTTGCCTTGCGCGCCGCGCTGAAGGTTCTCCAAACGCTCGCGCTCTTTGGTTAATCGCTCACGCTCTTTTGCTACATCGATAGTCGTGGTTGCCTGCAGATAAATATCTACCGTTCTCACGCGCGAAGTACGAGCACCCGCAGGAGCATCGGCAGCAACAATCACCCGCGGTAATTCATTGCGCGTCAGCGCAGCAATGATAGAACCTGCGTTGCGGAAAAACTCTTCGTCGTTTGTAGTACACACAAGGCTCAAGGGCGCAGCTTCACTGGGCTTCATGCCGCTCTGGCTTTTGAGCATGCGAATCTCTTCCACCACAAGTTGCAGAAGTTCGAAGCGCTCTTCCTGAACTCGATCAATCAAGCTCTGCTTGCATTCCGGCAGGCGTGATGTGGCTAAGAATTCAGCATCACCACGCAGTGCGGTAACGTGCCAAATCTCTTCAGTGATAAAGGGCATCACCGGGTGCAGCAATGCCAAGGCGCCTTCGAATACCGACAGCGCAAATCTCATGAGCTCGGCCCGCTCTTCGTTACCGGCCGATTGCTGGAACTGCACCTTCATGATCTCTACATACCAATCGCAGAAGTCTTTCCAGATGAAGTCGTACACTGCTCGCGTGTACTCGGTAATCTTGTAGGCATCAAGATTCTCGTGCACCAGCTGAATAGTGGTGTGGAATCTGGACAGTATCCATCGGTCTGCTTGTGTGAGTTCTCGTGTAGCACCGGCAGAGTGATTACTGCCTTGATTGTTTGCTTGCTGAGCTTCACCCTCTTGCATCCCTGCCTCACCAAACTCCATCCCTGCTTCACCGGCCTTCATCATCAGAAAGCGTGCCGCGTTCCAAATCTTATTGGCGAAGTTTCTGCCGAACTCCATTTGCGGAGCATCGGCATGGCCGTTGTCGTCCACCACAGCCACTTTAACATCCGAGCCCAATGGCGCCAGATACAACGTGGTATAGCGCACGGCATCAGCTCCGTATTTGGAGAACAGGAACAAGGGATCGGGTGAATTCCCCAGCGACTTGGACATTTTTCGCCCGTCGCCGTCGCGAATAATGCTCGTAAAGTAAACGTCTTTGAACGGTACTGTTTTCTTGAAGTACAGCGACGCCATGATCATCCGCGCCACCCAGAAGAAAATGATATCCGGACCGGTCACAAGAAGATCTGTGGGCAGATAGGTTCGCAGCAGCGCGTTGTCCTCGGTGGTACCATCCTCCAACCATTGCATGGTGGTGAGCATCCACAGCCACGAGGAGAACCAGGTATCAAGCGAATCTTCATCCTGCGTAAGTGCAACAGACGAATCAAAACCAAGAATGGCGCGAGCTTCATCGGCAGAGCGTGCGGCCGCCATACGCCCATCAGGAGCATAATACACCGGGATACGGTGTCCCCACCAAAGCTGACGGGAGATACACCAATCGCGAATGTTCAGCATCCAGTGTTCGTATGTTTTAATCCAATGCTCGGGATGAAACGACACAGCTCCCGATTGCACAGCGTGCAATGCCGGCTCGGCTAGCGGCTTCATGCGAACAAACCACTGATCACTATAGAAGGGCTCAACCACCTCACCGCCGCGCTCGCTTACACCCACCATGTGGGTGTATGGATCTGCTTTGATCACCAGCCCTGCATCACGCAAATCCTGAATTATCTTTTTGCGCGCATCAAAGCGGTCCATACCTACATAAGCCCCTGCGTGCGAGTTCAGGCGGGCATCGGCATCGATGGTAGCAACTACGTCCAGGTTGTGCCGCTTACCCACTTCGAAGTCGTTGATGTCGTGTGCGGGAGTAATCTTCAAACATCCGGTACCGAAGTCTTTTTCTACATAGTCGTCGGCAATTACCGGCACGTAGCGATCCGTAAGAGGCACTCGTACTCGCTTGCCTACCACGCTCGTATAGCGCTCATCCAGTGGGTGCACTGCTACGGCCACATCTCCGAAAATTGTTTCCGGACGCACGGTGGCTACCGGCATGTGGCCGCTTCCATCTTCAAATTCATAGCGAAGCGTTACCATTGTGTCCTGCATTTCCTTCATGATCACTTCTTCGTCGGACAACGCAGAGCGCATGGCAGGAGACCAATTAATTATTCCTTTGCCGCGATATATCAAGCCATCGTTATAGAGGCGTATGAAGGTTTCCGTAACGGCGTGCGACGCGCTGTCGTCCATGGTAAACAGCGTGCGGTTCCAATCGCAGGAGTTTCCAAGTGAGCGCAACTGCTTCAGAATGATACCGCCGTATTTTTCCTTCCATTCCATCACGCGCTCCACAAACTTCTCTCGGCCAAGATCGTGACGTGTGATGCCTTCGGTTTCCCGAAGCATGCCTTCTACCTTGCTTTGTGTTGCAATACCGGCGTGATCCAATCCGGGGAACCATGCAGCTTGATATCCGCACATGCGCTTGTAGCGAATGTATAAGTCTTGAATGCTGTGATTCAGCACGTGCCCCATGGTGAGCATTCCCGTAACGTTTGGCGGCGGCATCAGAATGGAATAGGGCTGCTTACCCTGCGGAAGTTCGTCGGGAATAGCAAACACTTGGGAGTTCATCCAACGGTCGTACCAATGATGCTCTACGGATTCGGGAGTATAATGCTTGGCAAGTTCCTGCATGTGAATTCAAGAATAAGGGCGGAAAACAATAGTGCAAAAATAGAGAAAAGGCCGCGGTGAGGCAGAGCTTAGGCGGGCTGCGCGCGAATTCTTCCGTCAGTGTGGTATAGTTGTGGTCGCGCACTGTCCGGTTGCGGTCGCGTTACTGCGGCAGTACCGGAATATTGACCTTGCCATTCTATCGCACAAGAATCAACACACCGGTGCGCATATCCAAGTTGACATCTTCTCCGGTGAACAGGCGGTAGTAGTAACACCCCTGCATCAGAAGATTCCCCATGTCGTCCCTATCGTCCACAATAATGGTGTTCGAGCCCAGTCTGGCAAGCATGCGATAGCTACGCACAATATTGCCGCGCAGATCGTACATCTGCAACTGAACTGTTTGATTCAGCACCGGACTGCGCAGATCAAAACGCACAGCAGCAGTTTGTGTGAAGGGATTGGGGAACACAACAACGCTGTCGGTGGCTACATCACGGTTCACCTGCACACTCACGTTGCGCACGCTTTCGTTACCAAAGTAATCCCGCGCGCGTATTCGTATAGTATTCGTTCCATACTCCAGCTGCGGGCTGAAGGTAATGGCCTCTTGTGCCTGTGCAGGAGCCCACGGCACGGTTCGGAGTTCTTCGAGCTTACGATATGAATACAATGCATCCGCTGCAGTGTCTATGGGCACAAGATTCACTCTGGCAGTAAGCCCGGCTGCATTGTCCATGATTAACCGCGAATTGTCTGTGGTGTACGCCCATACCAAGGGCTTACGCGATACCCACATGCCGTCAGTTGCCGGCAGACTGTCGATAAACACTGATATGTATGGAGCTTGTTCGTCGTTACTGATACGCAACTCAGACCGAGCCGAATTGTTAAAGCGGTACAATTCCGGAAACACATTATCAGGATCTATGGTAAAACTGCAAACAGTGCGCGCGGCATAACTGAGCGTCGACGATGTATCACGCAGAGAGTATTCCGTGTCCACCGACGGTTGTGACACCAGCAGAGAAAGTGATCTGCCGTTGTCGGTGCCCTCGGCGGTGCGAATATTTATGGCAACACTGATTGAATCGCTTTCGGCACGCGGCGAAATTCTTGTGAATGATCCACCCATCATTACCGTGTCTCCACGAAGGGTGGAGTCCGGAGTAACGACAAAGCTGCCCGGAACAACGGCAAATTCCGGCAACGGATCCATTTCGAATTCAACTCCACTGCACGCAGCATCCGCAGACAATCCCGTTCTTATGAGGTGTATGTGCGCCCGCAGGTATGGGTATTCTGTGCTGCGAATGGAATCGAGCGAGAGCCTCACTCCTTCTGCCTTCATCAACGTATCCGGAGTGGAGTAGGGTGTTCGGTATCCAAGAATTCGCACATCTACACGCACAGCCGAATCCGGGAACAAGCCCTGAGCGCTAAAAGCACGCCAACGTTTAGCGGGGCCGAAGATAGGCGTAGTGATCGACGCCTCGGGCGGTGAGATTCGCAGGTACCCCTCTATAGTTACCGTATCACTTTGACTGTATGCCCCCGATGAATCCGTGTTGACCATCTCGTGAACAGTAAATGACGATGTATCTCGAGCAGCGGCAAAAGCAAAGGAGCGGGGATCTTGAAGCAGGTTGTAGCTGCGGCTGCCCAGAGCCTTCAAATGCATTTTAAACGTGTCAAGGTCACGGGCCACGAAGGCAGTACCATACGAACCTCCGCAAAGTGCCATGAGCACGTAATCGCTATCGGAAACGGCGGTGCGAAGAAAACGATTGAGCGTTCGTCCTGAACCGTTGAAACAGTTATCGCAGGTATCCAGATCGGCATAGGTGTCGAAGTTGCGCACAGCTGTTACCGCACCGGTATAGCGATTCACAGTGCGCACATTCACGCCGCGCTGATACATGTTATCGCCATAGGTAACATTGTTGATACGAATCTGATAGCCTTGAACAATATCGAATCGAAGCACTCCCAAACTATCGTAATACAAATGCCCAACGGTAGACTGCACGCGATACGGTATAAAGTTGTTCATTACCCACGAACCGTTTTTATCGGCTGTATCGCGGCGCAATCCGGTAATAGTAAACAACGACTCATCATCTTGAATCGTCGAGGCAAGACGCACTGAGGACGATACCGAATCGCGCACATAGAAAGGAACCACGAGCCAGGCACTAGTATCTCCGCTTTCCTTGTTTCGCGAACGTGCCGCGAACTCAAGTTTCGACCCACTTTTCAGCCGCACATCGGGACGCCATTCTACATGAGTTGAGGTACGCTGCACATCAAGGGAGCTGCCGAAGTCCACCTTGTGTAGCACCTCGTTTTTACTCCGCAGTTCTAATTGAACATCGTCTCCCATTCGCTGAGGCGACGAAAACAAGAAACGAAATACCGGCGCCGATGCCGACACATCCCAGCCCGCAAGCGGCTCAAGGGCAAGCGGTCGGGGCGAGTACACTCGGAACGTGAACTCAACAGCACTGTCCTGAATGAAAACTCTACCCAGCGTATTCAACGGATCTATTTCAATGCGAAGTCGATGATCTCCCGCGATGCTCCGCGTGCTTAACGCCACTCGTATATCGTTCTCGTTACACAATGAGGGTATCACTGTCCACAGTGTATCGGTAAGATTATCTATGCGGCGAATAATGGCCACCGGTACAGCGGTATCTGCCGAAACACCGGCATTAAAAATCCTCATGGATACGTAGGCGGAGTCTTTGTCTTCGGTTACAAACTCCGACCCTTCCTGGTCTTCCACCCGAACAGATCCGCGCAGCACCACAGGGCGTACAATAGTATCAAAAGGTAGCCGGGTTAGAGGATCACCAAGCAAACAACATTGATAAAAAACACCACGATACACACTGGACCCGGAGAACTGTCCCAGGTTCGCTTCGGCGCGGGTGAAAACCTCGCCAAGAGTACGCGCCTTACCTTGGGCCATTTCGGTAAACATCACGATCATCAAGAGTTGCTGCACCATGGGAACTCCGTAGCCGGTGGAGCCCATCACTGCTATCGCTCCTCGACGGTACGCATGCAAAAAGTTCTCATTGATCGAGGTAACATCCCGCTCGGCGAAGGCTGCATTCTGGCATGCAACGGCGCTAAGAATATAGGGACGATCGATATTATTGGATGAGGTTGTATCCCATCCGGCGATCTCGGTAAGTGTGGGAGCTCCATGACCTATGTAATTCAACCACACCGCTCCCCTGCCGTTGATGGTGTTATGTAAATCCGCCGTGGCTGAATACGAAGGGTTTCGAGTGGCGCTTAACGTGGTAATGATAGTAGTATCACCGCAAATAGTATACGGCTGAACAACAGGATCATCACTGCTCACAAGTGGCACCAAGCCGGCTAGAGAGATGTCGCGAAAATCAACTTGCTCGGCCTCGCCCGTTCCACCCGACAGAAATACAAAATGTTTCCACCATGAGGCCGGCGGCAAGGTATCGTACGCTATTACTTTATCCACCATGGCCCTAGCCTGCTCGGGCGTCTCTACCGGCAATCGTCCTACGTTCAAATCAGGAAGCAAGTCATTACCATCCACTAATGAATACCACACATCGCTGACCGGCTTGCCATAGGTTGGAACAAAATCCTTCTTCAATCCATAGGGTGGTATTCGGCGGCCATCCCAGCTTGCATCGCCAAACAGCAGAACATTTCGCAAACGACTACCCTGCCACGAGGTATACGCGAACTTCAGGAACTTGCGAATTGCATGCGGTGACTTGCGCCCACCGGAAAAATCGCGGTAGATATCCTCCACATCAATCACCTTTGCCGTTACGCCACTTTTCGATCTGAATGAAGCCAGCCTGCGAGCTTCGGATATGAAATCTTTGTGTGTGATTATCACATATCGAGCTTCTACGGAGTCTGTCAATAAATCGGGCCCGGTGGCATCGCTTATCAAGGCTGTTTCAATCTTATCATTCGAGGCCACGAACACATCATTCGATCCCGATTCTATGGGCAACAATACCTCGTATCGGCCACCGTTCGCCGAGCGAAGAAAATGTGCCACGGTTACGGAGGAATCTCCGGCATACTCCTGGCCTTCGGCGGCAACACCGTTTACGATAAGCACTCCATAGCACGATGGACGCGCGGGCACTTTGACACATCCACGCGACCGCAGCCATGCTTGCACATCGGAGCTGAAATTTGATTGATCGTTCGACACTAAACACACGGCACCGGTACCGGGCAGTGAGCGCAGAAAACCAATCAGCTCAGCAGATGCCGCGGGCCCGCTCCACTGCTTCGCTACGGAATACTCGGGGGCCGAGAAGTACATCACGTGTGCTTGCGCTGTAGATGTAGTGTACAACAGCGAGTCGTTACGATGAACAGTGGCCGATGCGTTCGAACCTGAGCGCACACCGGCTGTGATAGTCACACCCGGCTGTGCCGTTAAGGTTCGGGCAACATTTCTCACCGTATCAAATGCCACGACCTGGGCTGAGCCAAGATTCGGCACGCGCAGATTCGTTTTCGTTGAAGCTCCGGAGAATATAGTACCATACAACTCTCCATCCCATGCAAAGGGCTGCACACGTCCACGCAGCTCGATAAAATCCAGTATTTGTTTCTCGGAATAATTCTGCACATCGGTGTTGGCGCCCAGCGAAACAGCCCGCACACGAAGGTCGCCACCGAACACATCCTGCGCACTCAACGAGGCACGAACAACACGTTGTTGCGTGCTGTCGAATGTTTCGTCGTACACCAGCTTTTCGTTCAAAACACACTGTACACGCTTATCGGGATTCGCTTCGCGAATGTTGTTGATAGCGTTATATAATATGCGGACATGAAGGGAATCGCTTGGGCTTGTGGAGGGCACAACAGGAATACGAACATCGAAAGGTGTTCGCCTATCAAACGCCGCCCAATACCACTTCTCGCCTTCCACATTATCGGTCACAAAAAACGCGTTGAAAGGATCGTCATTAAAGTAGCTCTGATTGTAATCATGTTCTTCCTCGATGTGGCGCTCAATACTCACCATTGCTCGGCTGATGGGCAACGATGTATCGAGCAGAGATCCTTGAGAAAACCGAGGAGCAACTGTGGAAGAGTCTACCGAGAGATACATGGCATGTTCCGCCGTAAAGCAACCCAACCATGTGGAGTCTCCGGATTCGCGCTTGCCCGGGAAATATATAGAGGTATTGTCGCCAAGATATATGTCCGCACCGTCCACATACAGACGCATCTCGCTTTCGCCATCGCGCAGATGCAAGGATGACAAGGATACGCCACGCCACTCCGGACACACTGCAAGCAGTTGCGGAACATTGATTCGGGCTATACCGTCGCGCGTGGTTGCTATACGCAGGCGCTTGCCTTGCACGGAGTTCAATGGAGCAATCCGGGCTTCGCGTTGATTTGCCGATATCCGCGTGACGGAGTTCATCGCGGCTGCTGCATCATCGGTGGGCGCTAGGCTATGAACCCGTGAGCAGAATGCATCATTCAACACCCGAATGCCGGGCTTGTCGTCGTCATTTCTCAGTTCGTGAGTATGCAGGGAGGCTCCGACGAATTGAACTCGGATGAGCACCGAATCCATCACCAGTGCTTCCGTCAAAAAGCTTTGTACACGAAGTGGTTGTAGTTCTATGCGGGCGATGTGATGTCCGGCAGAAACACCGATGCGTTCTATATGAACACTGAACTCACTGTGCGCAGGAAGAGAGGCTTCATTAGCGAGTACAGCACGGGTAGATACTCCGGCAATAGTCGCACTTAAGATGCCCTGGGCAGGAACGCTCACAAAGTACTGCCGTACGAACGCAGCGCGTTCTTTATGTCCGTCCGTCGGTATTTGGTATGGTGAAAACGCGTTCTGAGTTCCGTTCTGTATTCCGCTCTGAGCTGTGCTTTTGGGATTCTTTCTATCGATGCCCGACTTCAACGCAGACGCTACCTGAATCTGTCGCTGAACTACTTGCGAGAGTCCGGAAACGGTGATTTCGAGACCGCTCTGTGAACATCGCGCACGCACCTTCTCTTCTGCCTCACATGGCAAGGCCAGGAAGAAGAAGGAAACAAGGAGAACGACAAAACGAGTTAGCTGGCGCATCTGTACGAAAACGTGTACATAGTAGTAACACGCAAAAATACCCGAGGATTCATTTTAGTAATGAACAAGGTATAAAGAGATATAGGCGCCCGGATGGATAGGAGAAAAAAAACGGGGCCGTGATCTTCGCACAGCCCCGGTAACGAATAGTCTGTCTAATTACCGACGATCGATAGTTTCTTTGAAGCCGATCTTCAAATTCTCTACAATTGCCTGGCTGAGAACCTTACGCATGGATTCGTTGTCGGTAAGGTGCTCGCTGAGAGCTTGTTCAACGCGATGCTTGATGATCTCCGAAGACTCACCGATGAGCTTGTCCACGAAGGTGCGAATATCACGCTGCTGCTCTTGCAATACATCCAACTGCGAACGGCTTGCGTCTTCCATTTTCTTGAGCATTTTATCCATACGCTCTTCTTCTTCAGTGTAGAACAATGTGAACGCCAAGAGCGCCAACATGGAGAACTCAAGAAGAATTGCAAACAGAATCACCGAGGGACGGGTAGCGGGGATAAACTTCAAACCGCGGATACCTACCGCGATAATCAGAAGAGCAGCTCCACCATACGCAAATCCGGTAACGTTATTCGAGTACGACTCGGTAAAGTGGTGTGACATGTACAAACGCAATGCGCTGCCGATTTTGAAGTGATTGTCCATCCACTCGTGAGCGCGCTTGATATCCTCGAGCTCCCCTTCCACGAAATCGCTGAAGTGCTCACGGATTCTGATGTACAAACCATTGTTTCTGAATGCTACAAGGTCTGTGTTCTTGTCGAACACATCTTCGAAGTGAATTGCCTGATGTGAACCAAAGGTATCGCCTTCGCCTTCAGGTGTGGTTCTGTTCCACACTACGCGATACAGCTCAGTAAAGTGCTTACGCTCAGTTTCACCGCGCTCAGCCAGCTTATCGTCCGGCATTGTGAGCATCTCGATGATCTCTTCCGAAAATCCTGTCTGCAGGCGAGCCTTGGATTTGTTGTTGTGAATCTCGCGCTCCACCTTAAGCGAGATGTAACCGATGCTGCTGGGCATTACCAACGTAACGAGAACAGCAAGTACAAAACCCACGTCGAACGAAAGAATCCAGAAACCGTACGGCTCAAGATAAATAGCTTCGTCGCCAAGCTTGGGAGCACGAACAACCCATTCGCCCGCTTCTTTGGAATAGCCGTGAATCTTTTCTTCGCGCTTGTACGAACTGAAATCGAAGATGTAATCCTGCTTGATGTAGTCCTTCTTTACTTCCTGTCCGATGTGTTTTTCGCCCTCTGGTGTAGGCAAGGCCTGAAGTCCTTTGAACTTCTCCAGTTTGCCCACCGACGCCTCCGGCTTGAACTGGGAAACAACAAAACCCTCCACCATACTACTCAGAATGAGAGTCTGGAAGGCCACGGTTACCACGACTACAAGGCCGAGAAAAACCGCGTAGTGGACAAAAGACGTTTTGTACTGTCGGGAGTCTATATTCTCCGCGCTATATGATGACATTGTTGTCAACCCCTAAAATGTGAACAATAATGCTTGAAATTTCTTTTTTGGGCGGTTTTTGCCACTCCCGACGGCTGCTGTCGGAAGCACCTTTGCATAGAGCAAATATACAACAAAGCCGACATTGACATCGGCCTAACGCTGCCGCGGAACAAAAATGAATAAAAGGAAGGTCCGCACCACCATGATGTACTTCTTTTCATTCTAAATGCATTTTTTTTCCTTGGCCTACAACGTGCGCAAAACTGACCGTTCGCACACTTTACGTACTTTTGTTCCGCATGCGCATAGCCACTCTCACAGCATCCTTCTCTTTGGGTTTCCGCGGTACCATTCGCGGGGGCTCTTTTATTACGTGGCACAAACAGAGGCAGGCGCTTCTTCTTGCACTTGTCACGGCATCTGCTATTCCCCTGGCAGCTATACGCGAAACCGTCATCGGTTAGAGATTCTGATCTCGCTTGGATAATCTGTTGCACCCACACGGCTCGAACATTTCTTTTTTGACAACGGGCCAAACCTATTCGTGCTCGATAGAATGTGGGCCAACATCAACGTCAAGTAATCGATGATCCCGACGCAGTCCAGCGTTTCTTCCACAACGAATCACATCACGAACTTTTTACCAATTATGAATACCAACGGTTTTTCTTCGAATATTCAGCCCGGCCACGTACATGGCACCCTGCAGAAGCACATGCTGGTGGACGGCTTCCCCTTTGTTCTGGATCTGGACAAAAGCGGCAACGGCTATTACGCCGATGCTGTTACCGGACGCTCATTTGTGGATTTCTTTTCTTGCTTTGCCTCGGTACCACTGAGCTTAAACCATCCGGGCATGCGAACCGACGAGTTCATTCGAGAGATAGGTCGCGTTGCCTTGCACAAGCCGTCGAACTCGGATTTATATACCGATGTCATGGCAGGTTTTGTGGATACCTTGTTTGCCACAGCCGCGGCTAAACATTTTAAGTACAGTTTCTTCATTGAAGGAGGAGCACTGGCAAATGAAAACGCCTTGAAAGTTGCATTCGACTGGAAAGTGCGTAAGAATTTTGCCAAAGGGTACACTCGGGAAGTAGGCCACAAAGTGATACACTTCCAGCAGGCCTTTCACGGCAGAAGCGGATACACCATGTCTCTGACAAATACGGATCCGAACAAGGTAGCATTGTTCCCCAAGTTCGATTTCCCCCGCATTCTGAATCCCAAAATGGTATTCCCCTGCACCGGAGAAACTCTGGAGCACGTAATGAGAGCAGAAGCAATGGCTGTGCGCCAAATGGAGATGACCATTCAGGAGCACGGTGATGATATTGCTGCGATTATCATGGAGCCCATTCAAGGTGAAGGCGGAGACAATCACTTCCGTCCGGAGTTCTTGCAGCAAGTGCGCCGCATTGCCGATGAAAACGATATACTGTTGATCTTCGATGAAGTTCAAACAGGCGTGGGAATGACCGGCACGTGGTGGGCATTCGAGCAGCTTGGCGTGCAGCCGGATATCATGAGCTTTGGCAAGAAGATGCAGGTATGCGGAATACTCGTTAGCGACCGTATCGACGACATCAACGATCACGTGTTTCGTGTATCAAGTCGTATCAATTCCACATGGGGCGGTAACCTGGTAGACATGGCGCGTGCGCAGCGGTATCTTTCCATTATTCACGAGCAGAACTATATTCACAATGCGGCTCAGCAAGGAACATACTTGCTGAACAAGATGCACGCTCTTGCCGCAGAGTTTCCGGCAATGATCTCCAACGTTCGCGGTCGCGGGTTGTTTGCCGCATTCGATATGCCGGATGCTCATGTTCGCTCGGCCTTCATCGAGGAAGCGTACAACCAAGGCCTACTGATTCTTGGATGCGGCTCGAAGAGTGTCCGCTTCCGCCCTACGTTGGACGTAAGCACGTCGATCATTGATGAGGGCACGCATATTATCGAGACCGTTGTGCGATCGCTTCAGGCCAAACATTCATTCTAACTGGCATAATTGCCGGGCGCCGGTATCGCGCACGGGCTCATTGCCCCGTATTGTTATTCCGGTAGAGCATTGGTTTGCAATGCTCTACGGAATTCCTCCTCGTTCAGCACACGAACACCAAGTTCTACGGCCTTGTCCAGCTTCGAACCGGCAGCCGCACCGGCAACAACGTAGGATGTTTTCTTGCTCACACTGCCGGAAGTTTTAGCTCCGCGTTGCTCGATGAGTTCCGCGGCTTCCGTTCGGGTCATGGATGTAAGTTCACCGGTAAGAACAAAGGTGAGCCCGGCCCACTCCGACGATGCACTCTCTGATGCCGCCGATTCCATCTGTACGCCTGCAGTCTGTAAACGCAGCACCATATCACGCTCGTCGGCATCGCTGAAGAACGACACAACCGATTCGGCTATGCGCGGACCTATCTCGTCCACTGCGGTAAGCTGCTCACGTGTTGCTTCAGCCAGCAGTTCGATACGGGGAAATGCCTTGGCCAAAACTTTGGCTACTCCTTCGCCCACAAAACGAATGCCTAATGCAAACAACACCCGATGATACGGTACGCTTTTGCATTTCTCTATTCCGTTGAGCAGCTTCTCTACTTTTCGTTCGCCCCATCTGGGCAGAGTGGCTAACAGCTCTTTGTGATCGGCCAGACGAAACACATCGGCCAGGTTATGTATCAACGAACGCTCGATCAATTCATCTACCACTCGTTCGCCCAGTGAATCGATATCCATTGCCTTGCGTGAGGCGAAGTGCTCGATGCGCCTACGAATTTGCCATGGACAACGAGCTGATTCGCAGTAATGATTTGCTTCGCCTTCGGGCCTGTGCAGCAGGGACTGCAATGGGCACGGGCAATGCTCCGCAAAGGCGAAGGGCACTGAATCCGCCGAGCGCTTCTCCGGCACCACGGCACAAACTTTGGGAATCACTTCGCCGCCCTTTTCAATCAACACCGTATCACCGATACGCAGATCAAGTTCGCGCACAAAGTCTTCATTGTGCAGAGTGGCCCGCGATATCGTAGAGCCCGCAAGATGAACCGGTTCAAGCTCTGCTACCGGCGTCACAGCTCCGGTACGCCCCACTTGAAAGGTAATGCCCCGCAACACCGTTGCGGCTTGCTGCGCTTCGTATTTGAATGCAACTGCCCACCGCGGAGACCGCGCCACGTATCCCAACTCTTCTTGCTGACGCAGAGAATCTACTTTTATCACTACCCCATCAATCTGAAAATCCAGATCGTTTCTCTTTGTTTCGTATTCGTCGATGAATTTCAAAACCTCGTTCATGGACTTGCAGCGCCGAACATCCACACCCACGGCAAAGCCCATGTTCCTGAGAAGAACGGTGTTCTGCCACTGCGATTCAAGGTCAGCAGTATCGGAACGCAGGAAGTATGCAATCATGCGCAAGTGTCTGGCTGCAACTTCCCGGGGATCCAACAACTTCAATGTTCCGGCAGTGGTGTTTCGCGGATTGGCGTATTCCTTTTCTCCTTGCTCTCGGCGCTCGTCGTTGAGCTCAAGAAAATCGTTGTTCGTCATGTACACTTCGCCGCGTACTTCAAACGACGCACGAAGCTCCGCCGGGCACGCGCTCTCGGGTATGGACAAGGGCACACTTCGAAGGGTCCGAATGTTCTGTGTGATGTCATCACCGGTTGTGCCGTCACCTCGTGTGGCGGCTTGCACCAGCATACCCTGCTCGTATCTCAGTGAGACAGCTACACCGTCTATCTTCAACTCTGCAATGTAGGAGTAGTCCCTTCCTTCAAGTCCCTGCTGAACCCGTTTGTCAAACGCCTCAAGCTCTTCTCGGGAATAGGTATTGCCGAGAGAGAGCATTGCCGTGGCATGCGTAACACTGCTAAAATGCGGGAGCGGTGAGCCCCCTACTCTTTGGGTGGGAGAATCGTTGCTAATCAGTTCAGGGAATTGTTGTTCATAGCCTTCAAGTTCTTTGAACAGAGCATCGTATTCTCTGTCTGATATCTCCGGGTCTGCAGCCACATAATAGGCGTGATCGTAGCGTCGCAGAAGTTCGCGAAGCTCATGCACTCTCTGCACTGTTAACAATGGAGCGTTGTGTTCAGAAAAAAGTGACTCTGTGCCCATAGCTGATGTCCAGTTTCGCGAAAAACGATTTTCTCCAGGTGACGTGTACGACGTGCGTAATTCGAAGGCGGCAATCCTATCTTGCGTTCGCACCACTTACGGAGACAATTCATGCACGAAGCAAGTTACATCGTACCATTCGATTCGCTGAACGCCGACGATTCACGCGAGCTTATTTATCGCAGTGCATCTGCGCTTATGCAGGGCGAGCAAGACCTTATCGCCAACTGTGCGAACCTTGCATCACTTGTGTATCACAGCATGCCAAACATTTCGTGGTGTGGCTGGTATTTGCTGCAGTACAACGATTTAGTTCTGGGTCCCTTTGCCGGCAAGCCGGCATGCACACGCATACGCATGGGGCGCGGTGTGTGCGGAACGGCAGCCAAGGAACGCCGTACCATAGTGGTAGACGATGTTACTGCCTTCGAAGGTCACATTGCCTGCGATCCCGATACCCGCTCTGAGCTTGTTGTGCCGCTGGCAGCCGGAAACTCCTTCCTTGGTGTGTTTGATTTGGACTCAGCCGTACCCTCTCGATTTACTCAAAGCGATGTTGCGTTTATTGAGTCACTATGCCGGCTCTTGCTTGCTTCGTCCAGATACGACTAACATTCCTCCACAATCATTCACGCGAATATTCATAACAAGTACAGTGGCCTACCCGCAGATGAATTTTAATGCCATCACGATGCTTGATGGCACATGTTTCGTTCAATAGCATTTTCGGGTAGTCAATGTCCATGAAAACGACGACGTGTTTGTTACCCAGTACTTTGTTACGAAGTACGTTGATAGCGGTTACATCGAGTCACTCCACATGTAGTGCCCTGCAGTGCATCATACTGACGGCGGTCCTGTTGTGCGCTTGCATGGAGGCACATTCACAGGTAGTGATCAACGAAGTTATGCCGGCACCGAGCGCTCCGGAGCCGGAATGGGTAGAGCTCTACAACTACGGTAGTGATACCGTTTTTCTGCAGAGCATGTACTTGTACGATGCCACGTCCAGAGCGCCAATACCTGATCTTGTGATTCCTCCGGAAGCATATGTCGTGCTGTGTAAGGACACTCTTGCCTTGCGGACTGCACGATCGCTTCCCTACTCTGTACATCTATGCCGCATTTCACTCCCCTCGTTAAACAACAGCGGTGAAACTCTGCGTTTAACATCTAAAGACTCGATCACAATAGACTCCATTGTGTATTCCATTAGCTGGGGCAAAGCGGGTGTGTCTTTGGAGCGCATCGATGCGCGGCTGCCGCTGTATTCCAGGGATAACTGCCGCGAGAGCAGCTCGTGGTCCGGCGCAACATGCGGCATGGACAACTCGGTGTCACCACGCAATGGCGACGCGGCTATCACCGCCATCGGGGTCGATACCGCCGGCAGGCGCCTGCATATTCGTATACGTAACATGGGCACTACTATACTGCCGGAAGTACGTGTTGAACGTAGTGTAGAGAAAACATCACTGCCCGGCGTTACGCTACGCGAAATGTTCGCCTTCGAGGAACGATCGCTGTATTATCGCCTTGATTCGTTAGCACGAATTGTTCCTCAACGAGGCTGGTGTGCTGTACAAGCACATGTAGTTGTGAACGCTGATACGCGGACTTGGAACGATTCGATCGGCGGCGTGGTGTTCGTGACTCCTGCTCGAGGGTCATTGCGCATCAACGAAATTCTCTACGACCCTCTCCCCTCGGCAGCTGATGATGGCATTGAGGAGTTTATAGAGCTTTTCAACGCAGATACAATCCCCATTTCTCTGGAGGGTCTTCAGATTCGCGCCGGAGATGTTGTGTGCCCACTGAGTTCATCTACCCTGTATCCCGCATCGTTCCTTGCTGTGGTGGCCGATAGTTCATTTGCTGCGAAACGAGCTTCAGGCGGATCGCCCGGTGGATCATCCTACACATACACCAAGCGGCCGTTCACACTTCGCAGTACGTGGGATAGCATTCTTATTACCGATCCGTACGGATTTGTTATCGACTCGCTTTGTTACTCTTCGGATTGGCACTCGCCGCACATCGGATTTACCAAGGGGCGCTCACTCGAGAAGCGGGCAACGAGCTTACCGTCCGAATCGCGGAGCGCATGGACTTCGTGCGTGGATTCGTCCGGCAGCACAGCGGCACGCGCGAACAGCACCGCAGTGAAGATCAACAGCTCTTCACGATGCAGCGCCTCTCCCAATCCATTTTCGCCGAGCAGCACACGCGGCGATCGTCAAAGCAGTGTAATCTCGCTGCGGGCACCATTTGCACAAGCGGTTTGGAGCGTGCGAGTGTATGACGTGCAAGGGCACGAGATGATGACCCTGCTGAATGGAGCATACATGAATGGCGAGGCGTACACCGTTTGGGATGGCCGAAGCGCAAATGGCGATCCCCTGCAAGCCGGACCGTATGTCGTGTTCTGCGAAGCCGTGGATGCCTACTCCGGCGAGTCATTTTCCGAAAGTATCCTCGTTGTGATCGGATTATAACGATAGCATCCTGAGCGCATACCATGTTCAAAACCAAACAACAAAAACTTCATCACCATCCTGCATCAACTTATCAGTGAGACGGTGTCATATTGCAGGTGCTCGTCGTTACTCGCATGAAATTTTCACTCTACATAGCTCACCGATATATCGTCACACGGAGATCACTGCAGTTTATCAGCATGATCACCATGCTGTCGTTGGCCGGCATTGTGGTTGGTGTTGCCGCTATCATCTGCGTAGCATCCATCTTTAACGGATTCAGGGAAGTATTCACACAAAGCATGTTGGCCTACGACCCGCATGTGCGTATCGAAGCCCGCAGTGGCAGATACATTCCTGAGCAACAGAAGTTGGATACTATTCTGCGAAATGAACGGGACATTCGTGATGCTGCAAAAGTTGTGAGCGGCCGAATAGTGTTACGACGCCAACAAAGATTTCAGGTTGTTCAGATTCACGGTATAGAGCCGTCGTCGTTCTCTGCTGTCTCGGGCATTCGTAACAGCATCATTGTTGGCAATTTTCTGTCTGCGAAGCCCCCCACAGCCGCCATGGCGGAGCTTGTAATTGGCGCTGAACTGGCAATGAATGCTCAGCTATCAGTAGGTGATACAGCCACCCTGCTCTCTCCCGATTTTGTGTCGGAGGCGCTGCAGAGTTTTATGCAACCGGAAGGAATCCCGGTGGTAATAAGCGGACTATTCACTACAAACTCCAAAGAGTACAACGCGGCATATGTCTACACCGATGCGAAAACTGCACGGAGCCTGTTGCGCATTCCGGACGGTGCGTTCTCCGCTGTTGATATTCATCTTACGAACAGCGATCGTGCCCGGCCGTTGGCTGAATACCTAAACACAATACTTCCAAGTCAGATAGTTGCCTTGACATGGTTTGATCTGCACAAGGATTTATACAACGTGATGAAGTTCGAGCGTTTCGCTTCCTTCATCGTATTGTTTATCATCATACTGGTTTCCGTGTTCAACATCTTCGCAATGCTGAGTATGACCATCGTGAAGAAGCAACGCGATATAGGAACCATGATGGCGATGGGTGCCACTCCACACGATATTCAATCTGTGTTCCTCTGGGAGGGTTTGATCATTGGTGCCGGCGGCACGTTGCTGGGTTCTGTTCTTGGCATCACCTTGTGCCTCCTTCAAGAACACTTCGAGATCATTCGTTTCGACCCACAATCCTTCATCATTGCTGCCGTGCCGGTGTCGCTGGCATGGCCGGAAGTTATAGCCATTATCCTGCTCACAGTATTGAGTTCATTACTTGCCACGATCTATCCCGCTCGCCGTGCCGCACGAACTCTGGTTTCCCAAGCACTACGAACGGAATAGAAATGCTTAACAATGTTCGCAAAGGGGCCAATGGTGAGGAAGTTGCCTCCGCCTTTTTGCAAAGCAGGGGTTATGCAATCCTTGCTACGAATTTTCGCCTAGGAAAAGTGGGCGAATTGGATTTGGTGTGCAGAGACGGTGCCACCTTGGTTTTTGTTGAAGTGAAGATGCGCATGTCTGCCGAGTTCGGACGTCCGGAGGATAGCGTAAGCGAAAGGAAGCGCAAGCAGCTACGCCGAGTAGCCAAAGCGTATTTGCACATCCATAAAATCTACAACTCGGAGTGCCGCTTTGATGTTATTGCCATCGAGTACAGAGAAGGCCAGCGCTTCGTGCGCCACTGGAGAAATGCGTTTTTCTGAATGCACTGCCTTGGGCTACCCTACACGCTGCTCGGTTACATGTGGTCCCGCTGTATGTGGTCCGGAAAGTACACGGCGAAATCAACGTTCATCCCGGAGCCCGTGTTGATAAACGTAACGCTGTCCGCCAATGCGCGAATAAGGAACACTCCCCTACCACCGTCCTTCAGGATGTTCTCACGGCGCCGAGGGTCAGGCACTGCGTCCGCATCGAATCCGACTCCCTGATCGGCCACCACTATGCGGAACCGATCGTGCAGCACCTCAACATCAACAGTAACGAACTTATCGTGATGACATTCGTTCCCATGGATGATGGCATTATTCACTGCCTCGGTTAACACAATCAGAACATTGTAGTACACTGCCTCGGGCATCTCATGTACAAATGGAATTGAGCGAAGAAATGGCTCAATCTCCGAGACATTTTCTCTTCTGCTGGCAAGGCTAATGTTATAATGTTCCGTTTCCATAAAGCAATACACGTTCGTCCGGGAAATTGCGCTGCGCGGGTACAGTTACCACGCTGAAGGCTTGCAATTATTATGCCGCGATCCTTGCATCTGCTTGAAATTAGTAATGATGTTCTGAATAGTCGAGGGTATATTTGTCGTAGGGAGCACGATCGACGACAATGAGAGGGGACACCATTGTGAAACAATCCGGCACACAACGCTTGTATTACTCCATAAAGGAGGTAGCGGAGCTATTCGACGAAGAGCAACATATTCTTCGTTACTGGGAACGTGAGTTTGATTGCCTTCGGCCATCAAAAAACAGAGCCGGCAATAGAACATATACCGACAAAGACCTCGATATACTTCGAGTGATCAAGAAGCTGCTGCGAATAGACCGCATTCCTGTTTCCGAGGCTCGAGTGTTGCTGAAGCGAGGGGTGAACGAGGATTTGATCAAGGAGGCCATACGTGCATTTCGCATTCACGAAACAATAGACTCCGTTCCGACAGCATCCGAGGCAAAAGTTCAGCATACCCATGAGGTAGATGATTCTGAGTCTCAAAAATCTCAGGAGAAACTTTCGTCTTCCGTCACGAAAACGTCAACTCATTCGTCTGCTTTAACCTCAGACGCAGTAGAACAACTGCTCTCGGTGCTACGAAGCATTGCCGATGACCTTGACCGTCTGTCGCTTCATCACTAGAGCGTCCGGCCACTATCCATACTCATTGGCTTGCGTCTGCGATACCTTGTCGTTTTGATTATTACCACGGCCGTCGGTACCGACGGTCTTGTCAACCTCTGATTTATATCCACCTGTATGTTCGCACTCAATTCAGTTATAAAGAGAATCACGGTTATCGCTTTTGCATTTGCCGCCCTGCCGCTTCTTGTTAACGCTCAGCAAAAAACCTATACCACAACAATTGCCGGTAAGCATAACGATGAAGTGTTAGGGGTGTTTGTCAATCAAGCAAATACCCGATTTGCTACTTGCAGTGTGGATGAGACTATAAAGATCTGGAGTTTGCCCGACGGGAAAGAATTGCGAACGCTCTCCGGCCATCTTGGCACTGTAAACAACCTTTCGTTTTCGGGCAACGACAAATCAATTGCAAGCGCCAGCACCGACCAGACGGTTCGTGTTTGGGATGTTGAATCCGGAAAATGTCTGTCTGTCCTGGCAGGTCATACAGCGGAAGTAAGCAGTGTGTATTATAGTCAGGCAGACTCCGGTGCATTTATCGCATCCGGTAGCTTTGATCGTACCGTGAAGCTCTGGGATACACGCGTGCCATGCATTGATCCTGCTCGGTGCCCTCCCTTGGAAGTGATAACGCTGCGCGGGCATACGGACGCAGTAAATGGTGTAGCGTACAGTTACGACGGTAAGTATATCGCCTCGTGTGGCGACGATCGCATGATCATCGTTACCTCGGTTCCTGATATGTTTCAAAGAAAAACCATCAGCTTCACGCTGGACACAACCGCTCACAAAAGTCCTGTGCTTACATGTTTATTCAGCTTCGACGGCGAACGATTGATTAGTTCGGATAAAAACGGCGTTGTGAATATATGGAATCTGGCAAGCCGCACGCTGGAGCGGAGCATCAAGGCGCATGATGACCTGGTTCAAGACGTAACTCTTGCCGAAGACAACAAGACTCTGATTACAACGGGCCTTGATAAAGCCGTTAAAATGTGGAATATCCTCAACGGCGAAAAGTTGTACGAACAGGTACTGGATACGGAGATTTGGGGTGTTGACACCACCAGCGATGCTAAGACCATCATTCTTGCGTGTTCCGATGGAACCGTTCGTATGCTTCGTGAAACAGAGACGAAAGCTTCAGGCAAAAAGGCAGATAAGCCCTCGAAGAAAAAGTAGAACTACCGGTAGCGCATACCATTTCTACGTACATTGATTTCCCACTTCATTTCTATCATATTATGAAAGTCTGCGTTCTTTGTGTTGCCGCCCTCTTCGCCTTGATTGCCCAGAATGTGTCAGCATTCGTCCCCGTGGCAGCAGGCCAGCCTAACGTTATGCTTCGGGGCACTGTGAGCGGTATCGTCGCGCCGGGCAAGGTGGATCTTGTGTTTACCGATCAAGCCGGAGCCAAAGTTCGCGCTTCTAGCGGCATCGATGGCAAGTACCAAACGGTGCTCAAGCCTGCGAGTTCGTACAAAGTGCTGATCACCGATCAGGACCTTCAGAGATTCAATTTTACCTACGACACGCCCAATACCACGTCATACATGGAGCTTACAAAAGACTTTGTAGCTCAGCCTGTAGCACCTGTAGTGGCGGAACCGGCAGCGAAGTCGAAGAAGAAAGCCAAGAGCAAGAAATCAACCAAGAAATAAGGAACAAACCTCAGCATGATGAAAAATGTGACTTTGAGAAGAGCCATAGTTGCCCTGAGCGGCTTCTTCGGAGTAGTGTGTCTGTCTGTAGTTCAGATGTATGCACAAATGGATGTGAGCATCGGCTTACGTGGCACCGTTACGGACGAAACCAGTCGCAAGCCGGCCGGTCTGACCATTACGGTCAACGATCCCTCGGGTAAGAAAATAGTCTCAACAAAAAGCAAGGCTACAGACGGATCGTATTATTGCGTACTTAAACCCGGAGTGGCGTACTCGGTAACCTTTGAGGGTGCCGGGTACTTTCGCGAAGTACGTACACTGGAAATCCCCCCTTACAAAAAGTACACGGAGATTACCCGCGACTGGTTGGTCCATCCCAATACTCCCGGGGTAAAACTTCGCCCGGCTGTGTCGCCTTTTGAGTACAAGAAAACCAAGCTTCGTATTGGGTCGGAACAAGTACTCACGCCCTATGTGGCGCTGATGAAGTCGAACCCCGGAACTGTGTTCGAAATTCAGTGCTTTCCCGATGTTGAGACAACTCAGCAGTCTGCATCAGAGTTCACCGAAAACAGAGCTAAGACCTTGAAAAACTTCTTTGTTAGCAATGGAATAGCAGCCGAACGCATCTCCGTTAAAGGCTCGGGCGGCATCGACCCTGAGAACCCAATTCCCCAGGGCCGTGCAGCCAAAGGCCGCAGATATGTAGGTTCTACCTACCTTATAATTGTTCAGAACTAGCGTAGAAAGCAAACGGCTTCGGCGAGCAAGATTTCTCATGCTCTGCAGAGCGTTCTTTTCACAACGAAAATCTCACCCGAAAAACACACAGTCAACAAAGCGTAAAGCTGATTATACTCCGTTCAGAAATCACAGGCCCGTGAACCACAATTCACGGGCTTTGTCGTTTGTGACTTTTTCACAAGCGCGCCGTTCGGCATCAAACGACTTTTTATCCACAACGCCCCACCCTTTCTTTGCCACAAGGGCATAAGCACCTATTTTCGCGTGTCTTATTCACTTCGTCGTTGGTGTTCCATGTCGAGGATTACACCGCGTCGTACGTCTACCTCGGTCATTCAGGAGCTCGCTCCGTATATGACAGTTGGAAGTCAGTTAACCTTCACTGTGCTTGTCATGGCAGCGATAGGTTGGTGGTTGGACAATCGCTGGTCTACTGCTCCACTGATGACAGGAATGTGTGCCGGTGTTGGAGCAGTTGTAGGATTGGTCACGATGATTCGGTATTTGACCAATCTTTCCAAGTCACGGATGCAAAACCAAAGTGATAAACCTTCTGCTACACCAACGGAGAAATAGCCAGTGAGTGGTATACCTCCCCAGCTCATAGGAGCTGCTGTTGGAATTACCTTCAGCGGAGTCAATACTCTTATTGGCGTTGGCATAGCGCGATGGACATCCAAGCGTCCGATGAAAGAAGCACTGACCTTTGTCATCGGCGGCATGATGGCGAGGCTGCTTCTGACAGCGATACTCACATGGATAGCACTGACGTACTGGCAGTTACACACTGCCTCCTTCACGCTCTCTTTGATGATTTCGTTTTTTTTGATGCTGATGGTCGAAACATTTTTTTTTCATACGACAACCAAGCGACAGGCAAAACCTTTCGTACGAAAGAGAAAAAGACCCATAGGTGATTCAGAGAAGCACACAGATTAGTTGAAGCACTAGGATACTCGCAAAAGAAATTTTATAGGTACGTATGAGTTCAACGGCAACGGCGGAACAGGCGCATAAGGATGCGCATCAATCGACGAATCAAGCGTCTCAGCATGACGTTCAGCACAGCACTCAGCATGACGCTCAGCACGGCGCGGCCTCAACTGCATCTGCAGAACACCATGGTGCCGATGCAGCAGGCGGCGGGCATCATGCAGTAGATCCGAACTCTTTGCCCAGAGAAAAAGTGTTCGACCATCTCTTGAGTGAGCTGGGAGATCATCACGAGTTGAGCATGGGTTTTGTGACGGCCGAGGTGCTCCCTATCATCGTCGTTGACGATGCGGGATTACACGCATGGAGCAGCCCGCATGCCATGGAACACGATGGCTCGTACGTGCTCTTTCACAGTACGTCCAAAGAACTTGCTCGCTTCAACGGACAACCCGTTAAAGCTGAAGGCGGCAAGGCAATCTTGGTAAATGGCAAACCCCAAACAGCGAAGTTCGATCTCTCCGTGACGAATCTGGTGGCGTACGAATGGCTTGCGATCGTCCTGATGTTGCTCGCTGTTGTTCCTGCCGGACGCCGTTACAAAAAGAACCCGGCTGCTGCTCCCAGTGGCATCCAGAACGCTTTCGAAATGCTCGTGCTGTATCTGCGCGACGAGGTTATTCGCCCGAACGTTGGTACCAACAGAGTAACCAACCAGCTTATGCCCTACTTCCTGGCGTTGTTCTTCTTCATCTTCATCTTGAATTACGTGGGTCTCCTGCCCGGTATGCATGCTGCAACGGGCGCCATAGGTTTTACGGCAGCACTGGCGCTTACAGCATTGTTTGTGGTGAACATTACCGCAATGCGCGAGGGTGGTGTAAAGTCTTGGTTTGCGCACTTGTTAGGTGGCGCTCCCGTGTACTTATCTCCTATCATGGTTCCCATTGAGTTCATCGGAATCTTCACAAAGCCCTTTGCTCTCACGGTGCGTTTGTTTGCGAACATGACAGCCGGTCACATCGTGCTTCTTACCCTGGTGGGACTCATTTTCTTTTGTACTAAACTTTGGGGTCCTGCCGGCGGATACGGAGCTTCCGTTGTGGCTGTAGGATTCTCGGTGTTTGTGTATTTCATTGAAACCTTAGTGTGTTTTCTTCAAGCATACATTTTCACCATGCTCACGGCGGTATTCACCGGTTTGGCAATAGGCGATCACAAGAGCGAAGATCCGCATGGAGCTCATCACTAATCACATGGTTGGGAAACCATTGGTTTTGATGTGCACGTATCAATAGAGATGTAAGTCAGTTTTTCGGTCATCGACATTTAGTACAGGTATTCTAGTTGTTTCACTTATTTCAAGGAGTTTATTATGGATCCACAACAAGCAGCAGTTGCGGTTGCAACAGCAACATCGACAGGCTTCGCATGGTTAGGCGCCGGACTTGGCTGCGGCGTAACCGTTATCGGTGTAGGTAGCGGTATCGGCCGTCTTGCAGCTTCGGCCCTTGAGGCAGGTGCTCGTCAGCCCGAAGCGGCAGGCGACATCCGCGCAACCATGATCATCGGTGCGGCACTTATCGAAGGTGTTGCTCTGTTCGCGATGGTTGTTTGCGTGTTGCTCGCAATTAAGTAAGCTGTATGCAGTGAGTACGGTCTTTATAAAGGCCGTACTCCTCCTGCATGAAGCAAAACCCGGAACAGCCTTTGAGAGTAGTTGAGCTTGAGTATTTCAGCCAAAAGCAGTTCGCGCTGAATAATGAAATGAGTTGATAGATGGGCGGTGGTTTATCATCGCACAAACAATTCACCTGATTTGATTATTCAACAACGAACTAACGATACAACTCTGTATGGAAAACGTTCTCAATATTAGCCCGGGCCTCATTTTCTGGACCTTGGTAAACTTCAGCATCTTCTTTTTCCTGCTCTTGAAATTCGGCTGGAAGCCAATGCGCGAGTCTCTGCAATTACGTGAGAAATCCATTCAGGATGCAATCGCAAATGCGGAAGCAGCGAACAAAGAGTCGCAGCGCATACTCAAAGAAAGCTCAGAAAAACTTGCTAATGCTCAAGCAGAGATGATGAACATCATCAAAGAAGGAAGAACGCAAGCCGAACGTTTGGTTGCGAAGGCCGCGGAAGAAGCGGAAAAGCAAAAAGTGCAGAAGCTTGAAGAAGCACGCAAAGAAATGGATCGCGCAAAAGAAGAGGCATTTGCACAGCTACGCGCCGAAGTTGCTTCACTGGTAATGCAGGCCACGGAAAAGGTGCTGGACACCAAGCTGGATGCCGAAGCGCACAAAGGTTTGATTGCATCTTCCATCGCCCAAGTTTCCAAGAATTGATTTTTCATTGATCGGCTCCACGCCGATGTTTACGCTGGAATTTTATGAAGCACGTTCGCGTTGCAAAACGATATGCTCTGGCCCTCTTTGCATCATCCAAAGCTGAAGGCTCTCTGGAGAATGTTCGCCATGATGCGGAATTGATTCTCGATAGCATTCGTCACGCCCATGATTTTAAAGCGGTTCTTCGCTCCCCCATCATTCAAAGCTGGAAGAAGAAGAATCTTATGAACGAGATATTCGAAGGAAAGATTTCGGTCATCATGCAGGCATTCATCGGCATTCTTTGTGCTCACGGCAGAGAGAATATCACCGAAGATATACTTGAGCAGTTCTTTGTGTACTACAACGAAGAGACGAAGCGCGTGCCCATTACGGTTACAAGTGCCGTGGCGTTGGATAGCGATAGCAAGACGGCAATTGAAAACAGCATCCAAACAAAGTATGCCAAGACTCCGATTGCGGAGTATCGTGTTGATGAGTCCTTGAAGGGTGGTCTGAAGGTTCAGATCGGAGATATCATGCTCGATTCATCGCTACGCACACAACTGGAGAAACTCCGCGACTCATTGCTTCACAACGGCACGTTGAGTAATTGATTCGTAGTTGAGAAGCATTGAAGAATGGGTATGAGTTCCTGAAGCCGGTACTGTTGATCACGCGGAATGCGCAACTCACCAACCGCGAGTTCAAGTGGAATTGAGTTTGACAGAGTTAAAGAAGAGAAATAGAAAGAAACAAGAAAAACAAGAATTACTAATTATTGTATCTGAGGTACCTCTATGGCAGAAGTTAGA
The DNA here is from genome assembly GCA_046297095.1 of Kapaibacterium sp. (SeqCode). GTDB lineage: Bacteria > Bacteroidota > Ignavibacteria > Kapaibacteriales > NICIL-2 > JBBATK01. The sequence continues at coordinate 66,317 of JBKCNS010000012.1, forward strand.
CCCGACGAGATTTCAGCGATACTTCGACGTCAGCTCGCTGGTTTTGAAAAAGAAACAGAAGTGCTGGAAGTTGGCACTGTTCTTCAAGTAGGAGACGGTGTGGCACGCGTGTACGGACTGAATAACTGTATGTCGTCCGAGCTTGTTGAATTCCCCAATGGTGTGGTAGGCATGGTCCTGAACCTTGAGGAAGACAATGTGGGCGTTGTATTGTTCGGCGACGACCGCCTGGTAAAAGAAGGCGATCAGGTAAAGCGTACCGGCCGCATTGCATCTGTGCCCGTGGGCGAGGCTCTGCTGGGTCGTGTTGTTAATCCCCTTGGATTACCGCTGGACGGTAAAGGCGCGATTAACACTCCGCACACCCTACCAATCGAGCGTAAAGCACTTGGTGTTATTTCTCGTCAGCCGGTAAAAGAGCCGCTGCAAACAGGTATCAAGGCTATCGATGCTCTTATCCCTATCGGTCGTGGCCAGCGTGAGTTGATCATCGGAGACCGTCAGACCGGTAAAACCGCTGTGGCTATAGATACGATTATCAATCAGAAATACACGCATACTGCGGAAGCCAAAGAGCGCGGTATTAATCCCATGTATTGCATCTATGTTGCTGTTGGACAAAAAGGTTCAACCCTTGCAAATGTGGTAGCAACATTGGAGAAAAACGGTGCGATGGAGTATACCACCATCGTTGTGGCATCAGCCGCAGATCCTGCACCGTTGCAGTTCGTTGCTCCCTATTGCGGAACCTCTATGGGTGAGTACTTCCGTGATTCAGGCCGCCATGCGTTGATCATTTATGATGACTTAACAAAGCAAGCGGCATCGTACCGCCAGGTGTCGTTGTTGTTGCGCCGTCCGCCGGGACGCGAGGCCTATCCGGGCGATGTATTCTATCTGCACAGCCGTCTTTTGGAACGTGCTTCCAAGCTCAGCGATGCGCACGGAGCGGGCTCGTTGACCGCTCTTCCGGTAATCGAAACACAAGCCGGTGACGTATCGGCGTACATTCCCACCAACGTGATCTCCATCACCGATGGTCAGATTTACCTTGAGCCCAGCTTGTTTAACGCCGGTATTCGTCCCGCGTTGAACGTTGGTATCTCGGTATCTCGTGTGGGTGGTAATGCACAAATCAAGGCGATGAAAAAGGTAGCAGGTCCGCTGAAGTTGGAATTGGCGATGTTCCGTGAGTTGGAAGCATTTGCCAAGTTCGGTTCCGACCTGGACAAATCCACGCAGCAGCAGTTGCGTCGCGGTGCGCGCCTTACCGAAATCTTGAAGCAAGACCAATACTGTCCGGTATCCGTCGAAAAGCAGGTTATACTCATTTATGCAGCTACCAATGGTTATCTGGATGAGTTGCCGGTGGAGTCTCTGAAGCGTTTCGAACAGGAACTTTTTGACTTCATCGACGGTGCACACAGCGATATCATTAGCACGATCGGAGTACAGAAGGAAATCACTGCAGATGCAAAGACCAAGCTGGATGCAGCATTGGCCGGCTTTGTAGAAGGATTCCGTCGCTCACTCTAAAAAGCAAGTAGCTGTGGATTGTTGGTTGTGGGGTATCATTCACCGTTCATCCAAAACGCATGATTGTCGTTACCGGAGGAGCCGGGTTTATTGGCAGTGCCTATGTTGAGAAACTCAACCGTGAGGGTATCGATGATATCCTGGTTGTGGACCATCTGGGTACCGGTGAAAAATGGAAGAATCTTGTTCACAAGAACTTCCGCTCGATGATCGACAAAGAGTCGTTCTTGTATGGCTTGGACGACGGTACGTTCGATGGTCAGTTGGAGACGATTGTGCACCTTGGTGCTTGCTCGTCCACAACAGAGCGCAACGCCGATTACCTCTTTGAAAACAATTACCAATACAGCGTTCAGGTGGCTAACTATTGCGTGGCCAACGGTGTGCGTCTGGTGTACGCCAGCAGTGCAGCTACCTATGGCGCCGGGGAATGCGGCTACGATGATACCGTGTTCAACACTCTGCGGCCATTGAACATGTATGGTTTTTCGAAGCATTTATTCGATCAATGGGTGCTGAGAAACGGTTTTGAGAATAGGATGTGCGGACTGAAGTTCTTTAACGTATTCGGACCCAATGAATATCACAAGGACTCCATGGCATCCATGGTGTTCAAGTCGTATTCGCAAATCAAAGAAACCGGTTCGGTGCGCCTGTTTAGATCGCATAGCAGTGAGTACACCGATGGAGGCCAACAGCGCGACTTCATCTATGTAAAAGATGTGTGCGATGTGTTGTGGAAGATTCAGTGTGATTCGTCGGTAAACGGGATATTTAATTTGGGAACGGGTGCGGCACGGTCGTGGAACGATCTGATTCGTGCGGTGTTCGCTGCAATGAATGTTCCGGAGAAGATCGAATACGTGGACATGCCGGATGCTCTGAGAAATCAGTATCAAAACTACACACAGGCATCGATGAGCAGACTGCAGAGTACAAGCGCGGCGCATACCTTTCAATCACTGGAGGAATCCGTGAGCGATTATGTGGGCCGGTACCTCTCGCAATCATGGAGTTATCTATGAAATGGGTCGCAGCATGCTCGCAGCTCTATGTAGAGCTAGAGAGCTGCTTAGGAATAGAAGGTAGTAAAGGTCGGTAGTTTGTCTGTTACTAAGTAGCAGAAGAAGAGTAAAAAGTTGGAGATACGAATCTCGAAAGACTCCAACTAACTCAATAGAAATCGAAACACTTGAGAATCAGGACACAGCATGGCAACCTTACGTGACATACGTCAGCGCATAGTTTCGGTAAAAAGCACATCGAAGATTACCTCGGCAATGAAAATGGTGGCTGCGGCAAAGCTTCGCCGCGCTCAAGATGCTATCGTTGCAGCACGTCCGTATACGGACAAGCTCACCGGTATCTTGCAGAACCTGGCATCTGCGGAGTCGGAGATGTCGCACCCGTTTTTTCAAACGCGTGACACTGTGCAGAATATCCTGATTGTGGTGGTAGGATCCGATCGTGGATTGTGCGGTGGTTTCAACTCGAACTTGTTTAAAGCTGCTGCGTATTACATCGACAAAAAGATCCCTCAGGATTACCCTAAAGCAAACGTTCATGTGTTGCCTGTAGGGCGACGCGCCATTACCTTCTTCTCCCGTCGTTCAAATCCCATCGTTGCAAAGTTTCCCGATGTGTTCTTGAAGCTGGATTTCAAAACTGTTAGTGATCTCTCCCCCATCGTTACCGAAGGCTTTACCTTTGGCACCTTCGATCGCGTGGTACTCATGTTCAATGAGTTCAAATCCACCATCAAGCAAGATGTTCGCATCATGCCGCTGTTGCCTATAGAGTCCGACTCTGCAAGCGCAAAGAAGGAATCGGGCATGGAGTACATCTACGAACCCTCACGTATCGACATCTTGGATTCCATCTTGCCCCGCTACCTGAACCTTCAGCTGTGGCGAGCTCTCTTGGACTCCAACGCTGCTGAGCAAGCCGCGCGTATGCTTGCCATGGATAACGCCACAACCAACGCTCGCGATCTGATCGGAGCGTTGCAGTTAGACTACAACAAGGCTCGTCAGGCATCGATTACCAAAGAGATGTTGGAGATTGTTGGTGGCGCCGAAGCTTTGAAGAGCGCCTAAACGCAGCGTTTATTTCACGGCGTTTACCATTGTTGTGAAACAACTCCCCATCACTTCGGTTATTGAGGTGGTAGTCGTTTATCGGCCATAACCAATGTCTCACGGAATCAAATCACTATGGATCGTCGCGAGTTTTTCGAAAAAGCGGGCATAGGTGCCGCCATAGCCCTTGCTGTTACCTGCGCGCAATCATGCGCAGACAGCACCACCCCTAGCGGGCCGGTAGATTTTACTCTGGACCTCTCTCAGGCTGCGTACTCAAAGCTGCTCACTAAAGGGAACTATGTTATCGCTAACTCATGTGTAGTGGCCTTCGGCAACGATGGTAATTACTATGCTGCTACAGTTATTTGTAGTCACGAGGGAGAGCGTCAAGTGATATACGACAAGACAAATGACAATTATTACTGCACGGCGCATGGCGCGCGGTATTCCAAAACCGGTGCGGGATTAAATTCCACCGGCAGCAACGGCCTCACTATCTACAAGACTACCCTCAGCGGTACTATGCTTCGCGTGTACTCGTAGATTCGGCGGATGGCCCGGTTTCTTTCACACTAATTGGTACCGGTACTAAAGATCATCAGTGATGAGACCTAAAAAACAAAGGCCCCTGCCTACACGGCATCGGGCCTTTTGATTTTGATGTGTTCTGCAAACTCAGAACTTCCGGAAGTGTGCGAACGCACAACTCTACGCAAACACCGCGTCGTTCACACCATCCAGGCGTGTGGTTATATCATCCACGATGGATACAAAGCTGGCATCTTCAAACGGTGAGTGTAGATTGGCCAGACTCACCAGTTCCAAGAACGACTTGGATCCACCGGCCGAGCAGAGTGTTACGTAGTCCTTCCACGCGGAATCGCGATCATTCTTCGTGCGCACCCAGAATTGCAAGGCGCAAATCTGAGCTAGGGTATAATCGATGTAGTAAAACGGCGACTCATAAATATGACGCTGCTGCTGCCATATGCCTCCGCTCTCCAGGAATGCATCACCATCGTAGTTGCGATGCGGCAAGTACTTCTTCTCGATAGAGAGCCACGCGGCATTTCTCTCCGCAGGCGTAGCCTGAGGATTATCGTACACAAAATGCTGGAACTCATCCACGCTGACTCCGTATGGCAGGAACAGCAGAGCGCCGCTCAAATGCGAGAACTGATACTTGTCTTCGTCTTCTTTGAAGAAGGACTTCATCCATTTCCATGCAAAGAACTCCATGCTCATGGAGTGAATCTCGCAGGCCTCGGACGTGGGGAAATAATACTCCGGTACACCCAAATTTCTGCTCATGTAACACTGAAATGCATGCCCTGCTTCGTGCGTCAGTACATCTACATCGTGCGCGGTTCCATTGAAATTGGAAAAGATATACGGCGCCTTGAACGACGGCAACATGGTGCAATACCCGCCTCCGGCCTTCGTTGGGCGATTAACCAAATCCATTAACTCGTTGTCGCACATGAAGGTAAAGAACTCATTGGTCTCCGCAGACATCTCGCGGTACATGGTACGCGCTTGCTCCAAAATCCACTCGGGATCGCCCTTCGGAGTAGGATTACCGGATTTGAATTGCAACGGCTCGTCGTAAATGTTCAAGCGATCCACACCGATGCGGCTACGCTGACGCTCGCGCAACTTTTGTGTGATGGGCACTATATACTTTTCAACTTTGTTACGATACCCGCGAACCATGGTTGCGTCGTAATCCGTGCGCCCCATGCGGGCATAACCCAGAGGTGTAAAGCCGGGGAAACCTAACTTTTGAGCTATGGTTGTGCGCAAGCGCACCAGATCGTCGTAAATGCGATCCAACTCGCCTTTGTGTTCACCAAAGAAGGCCCACTTGGCGGAACTGGCAGCTTTGCGAACATCTCTGTCCATGCTTTGCTGATACGGCACCATGCCGGCAAGGTTGCGCTCGGCTCCATCGAACATGATCTTCGCCGAGGCCAGAAGCTTTGAGTACTCGGTACCAAGTGCATTCTCTTTTTGAAGATCTTCTATCACTTCCTTGGAAATACACTTCACGGAAAGTTCAGCCATGCGAAACAGTTGCTTACCCCACTTTTGTTCCAGTTCTGTTCTGTAGGTACTGGACGCAAGAGCTTTGTAATACGAATTACACAACTCGCCATAAAGGGGGCCAATGTTGTCGATGTAATCTTTTTCCCCTTCGTAGAAGGCATCGCGAGTATCGATGGAATGACGAATACTGGCCACGCTCATCATGGTTTCCATTTCGTTGCGCTGTTCGTTGATTCGATTCAGCACGTCGCTTTGCACTGCAGCCGACGATGCGTTTTGGAAATCGGCCACCAGACTATTGAAATTGGAAGCGAATTCTTCGAAGTTTGGGCGGCTATACGGTAACTCAGGGAACTTTTGCATGGATTGCTTGAAAAAAAAGGAAATGACTTGTAGTGGCAGAGCAGGTGAAAAAAAAACCGGCCTACACCCCTTACTTTTATGTCAGAACAACTAAACCGGAAGTAGAAAACTGGGGGAAAATACTCTTAAACAGGATTGTTAAGCAATTGATTTTTAGATACATACGCATTGATATCGGCGTTATCCTTTAAGTCCATTTTTTCTAAAATCCTCGTTCTATACGTGCTCACGGTTTTCACGCTTAGTTGCAATTCCTCGGAAATCTGGGTAACGGTTTTTCCCACAGCGATCTTCAACATTACCTCGAACTCACGGTCGGAAAGTCTGGCGTGAACCGGCACGCCCTCACCGGAAATCTGCGCAAGAAGTTTCTCTGCAACATTTGGGCTTAGGTACCGGTGCCCGGCAATAACATTCTGAACGGCATCAACCAATTCTTCTGTGGCCGATGTTTTCATAAGGTAGCCGCTGGCGCCGGCTCGTAAAACCCGCAACGCATACTGATCTTCCGAATAGGCGCTAAGCACCAGAACCGGCAGTTCGGGCTTCAGATCCTTCACTATTCGAAGTGTTTCCAGTCCGTCCATTCCCGGCATGGAAATATCCAGAATCAGTACATCCAGATCGTTGGATTTGATGTACTCAACCGCCTGGAATCCGTCGTCAACTTCGTCGACAACAATATCCAACGTGCAAACCAGGAACAGTTTTAGACCTTCCCTCATGATGGGATGATCGTCGGCAATAAGAGCTCGAATCACAGTTATCCTTTCTCCAACCTGAAATGAAACCTTGAGCGCGTGCAAAGTTACGTCAGGGAATTGCATTACGCGGCGCAGACTTGGCACAATCATTGCGTCTTGTTTTCAGCGCCGCTGCGAGGACCGGGATATTCAGCAGAATCACCCCGTTTTGAATACCGAATGTGGTTTGTACGTGGCAGAAGATCAGTAGAATCAGAAACAAAATGCGAGTATCAATGAACACCCGAAGCATGGAAGCCGACGCTGTTGCATCAGCGGGGTCGAAACTCAAAACTCCCGTCTATATTCCGGCACGACCAATCACCCAGCGGCACCCGGAGCGCCCTGCCGATCCTTTTGTATCGTTGATACAAAAGCGCGGAATCAATTTGGTGTTGGACATTGGCGCCGGCAGCGGACATTTCTGCTCGGAGCTTCGCCGCAGCGGGTACGACCAACGTATTGTATCCTTTGAACCACGGCGAGCCAATTATTCCTTGCTACGAAAGACTGCCATGAACGATGCCGCGTGGGAAACGGTTCAATGCGCCCTTGGAGACAGGGACGGCATTGTAGAAATACACTGCGAGCATATACAGCCCGCTCAGATTTCCGGCAGCTTCGTGAGCACTGCAACCTTGGTAGAGGGTCGTACTCCTGTACAAACCTGCACGTCATTGTGCGAAGATGTTGTGATGAGCAGAGTAAGTACCTTACTTCCGGCCTTTCGCCGAAATAGCGAAACTGTGTTGGTTCGAATCAATGTACCCGGAGCGGAGCGCATGATTCTTCAGGGATCGCATGCCGCTCTTGAGAATATCGATGCGTTTCATATTCATATCTCCCTAAAAAACAACGTATCGGGATTGTCGGCCCTGGA
>JBKCNS010000013.1:0-23460 GCA_046297095.1 Kapaibacterium sp. (SeqCode)
GGCATAGGCCATAGTGGCTGCCTCACGAACCTCGGCTTCCGTTGCATGCACGTTACCGTACCGGATGTTCTCTTCAATAGTGGAACCGAACAACACTATATCCTGGGGCACAAAGCCAATGTTCGAACGAACGGTGTGAAGCGAAAGGGAACTGGCGGGAATACCATCGAACAGTATTGTTCCGCTCGTTGGCTCGTACATACGCTGAATCAATGCCGCGGTTGTGCTTTTTCCTGCACCGCTTTCTCCTACAAAGGCAACGCGAGCGCCGGCGGGAATATGCAGAGATACATTCTTTAGCGCGTAGATCTCATCGCGCGAGGGGTAGCGAAAACTGAGATCGTTCATGCGTATCTCTTGCAACACACGCATGTCCGGCTGCGGCCGTGTATCCTCGGGAGTTTCATGCAGAATTTCCCGCACACGAACCGAAGCTCCCAGCGTGCGTTGAATCTGCCCGAAGAGTTCCGCAAACGACCCAAGAGCACCCGCCACAAAGAAGGCATAGAGAATGAACGATAACAGCTCTCCAATGGTCAGCTCTTGCAGGCGCACCAGGTATACACCATAGGCTAGTACGCCGGCAATACCGCCAAACATGGCGAAGATGACAAACGATATAAACACCGAACGGATCTTCGAGGCGCGTATAGCAAGAAGTACATAGTCGGAAAGTCGCTGGCGGTAGCGAGTATTCTCGTATTCTTCGTTGGTGAACGACTTTACGCTTTCAATTGCCTGAAAGGTCTCTTCCACAATGGTCGTGGCACCGGCCAAAATATCCTGCACTTGGGTGCTGATGGCGCGTAATCGCCTGCCAAACACAAGAGCAATAAGAATGATTAGCGGCAGAGTAACAAGCACCGGTGTGGTAAGGCGAACACTGCGAAGCACGATAAACACGATGCCGCCTACCAGAAAAATACTCTGGCGCAACAGCTGCATCATGGTGAAGGTAAAGGTCTCTTGGATCTGCGTGATATCACTGGTAACCCTGGACATCAACTCGCCCACACGGCGCTCTCCGAACACTCCCAGCGGTAGGCGCAGAATATGGTCGAACACTCGTGAGCGCAGCTTGGCCAGCACGTTTTCGGTGATGGTAGCAAGAGAGACAGTGGTGTAGTAATTCACTAATGCCTGTACCAAAAACAACGTGATCAGAATTCCCGTAATAGACCACATGCCCATCGTGAAGGCCGAGTGTTGTATAGTATCGAGCAGGTCGCCAATGAACTTCGGAAAAGCCAGCGAGATGCTGTTGCTCATGAGCATAATCGCAAGCACAATCAGTGCGCGCCACTTGTACTCGGTATAGAACGACAGTATAAACATGAACTCGCTGCGCTGCTGAGCAGGCGTGAGCTTTGGTGTATCGGGAGCCGGAGTACGACGTTTAGCCATGGAAGAGAAGTAAAGAGTAGAGCGCGGCGTATCAAACAAAAAGCAGTATCTGCTAATCCCGATGTGACGATTGTGGTGCGGCCTCTATTGCCATTCGGGTGAAGCCACCTGCTTGATGAAGCAACTGTTCAGCAACTTCGCGAGAGCTGTTTGTCATAGCCATGATGAGAGCAGTTTTTACATGCCCTTGTGTTTGCCGAAGCAATTCTTCGGCGGTATCGTACCCGACGCCCGCAATGTTCATCACGATGCGCTTGGCGCGTTCGCCCAGCTTGGCATTGGTGAGCTGCAGATCCACCATGATATTGCCGTAGGTTTTGCCGGAGCGAATCATGGCGGTAGTGGTAAGCATGTTCAACACCAGTTTCTGTGCGGTTCCGGACTTCATGCGGGTAGATCCGGCGAGCACTTCGGGGCCAACTTGCGGAGCGATAATCACATCAGCAATCACACCCAGCGAAGCAATGTTCTCGCGTGAGTTAGTCGTCACCAGAATGGTAGGAATGCCGCGGCGGCTAGCCTCGCTTACGGCGCCACGAACAAAAGGAGTGCGTCCGGATGCGGCTATACCACATAGCACATCATTGGTGTTGAGTTGATACTCTTCGATGATCGCGGCACCGAGATCCTCTCGATCTTCTGCACCTTCTTGCGCGCGAAACACTGCTTGCGGTCCGCCTGCTATGATGGCCTGAACCATGTCTGCGCTAACGCCAAAGGTGGGAGGGCACTCCGATGCATCAACAATACCTAGCCGACCGCTTGTTCCTGCACCCACATAAAAGAGCCGACCACCGGAGGCAAAAGCGCGAACAATCAACTCCACCGCCTTCTCTATATGTTCAAGTTCCGCGCTCACTGCTGCGGGAACGAGTGCATCTTCGCTGTTGATACATTGAAGAATCTCACGCGTGGTCATGGCATCTATAGATGCCGTAGCAGGGTTTATCTGCTCGGTGGAGAGTGAACTGATTTCTTGAAACAACGCATTCATCGGGGCTGCAACGAAGGTGAACTGCTGAACATGCTACGGTACTTCGGCGGCAAAATACACTGTGCGCATTCACCGGCGGTGGTTACCGGGCACTGTATCTTTGCTTGAAACGTCGTTCCGGAACATGATGTGCGCTCGTGAATCACTGCTTTAGAGCGTTCAAGTCATCGCTTCCTTTCGCCAATATCAACTGTAGAGTTATGCTGGATAGTTTGTTCGATAGCTTGCTGCTTCGTTACTCCACGCCGTCGCCGGATGGTTCGCCGGATCGCACCACCGGTTCGGTGGTGTTCGGAGCACTTATGCGTGCTATCGTGGTGATTGTGTTTGGCTTTTTCCTGTGGAATACCACACAGCCTGATACAGCTTCGTTTATCTCGTTTGTGTTGCTGTGGGGGTATGTAGTGTATCCCGCCTATCGCCAGTACGTGCTGTTTCACGATCACGTAGAGACCCTGACACGGGATACTCTATGCGGATCGTGTAAGCACTTTGACGGATCGTCACAACGTTGTGCCGTTTACGATGAACACGTTAGCCACAGCCATCTGCCTTGCGAAGGTTTGGATTGGGAGCCGCGCTAAAAGCCGGTGATGTTGTGTGCCACCGGAAAAATCACTCCTCAACCTTAGCGATACTATACACGCCACGCTCGTCAATCTCGAAAGTTACTTTGCGTTTGAGCCTTGAGGTGTACGTCCATGTTTCCCGCTGTGTGTCTGCGGTGATGCGCTCGGTACGAATAACATCCGGCGATCCAAACAGTATGTAGACGCGTCCGCGCTCCGTGCGAATACCATTTGGCTCCATGGCACTCTTGTAGGTAGAGGCCGCTTCATCGGCTCTGGTAAAACATGCGGTCATTGCTTGGTTGTAGGGCGTGGCGGGATTGGGGTCGAACTTTCTCCACCAGTCAAAACATCGGCGGCGCACTTCAGCTTCACTGCCATCTGCCATGTCTTCATAATCATCGACGGTGAGTAGGTATCTCATCACCAAGAGCATTTGCGCTTCCAGTTGAAACGATTGCGGCATGGCCGGCCAAAAGCACTGAAACTCCCGCACCACAGAGTCGCCCGTGGCAGGACAACGCAACACAAAACGATAAACACCCGGGCTAAACTTGGACGATGGAATGTCTGCACATACTAGAGCCACACCAAGATGTGTTGCATCCGGTACCACAAGCAGGTTAGAACTCATAGACTTGGTATTCCACGCGGCAGGCACCAGATTACGATCGAGCATCACCGTGCAGGTACCGCTCAGCGGCTGTATTGCACCGGGAATAAGAAGATGTTCGCTGCTTGCTCGTGTACACGACCACACCCATTGCTCATCTTCGGCCACACCGGAAACGTGCGATACAAATGTTGCATTGCGATCGCTGAATTCAACCTTCGATCCCAAAGAAACCGGGTTGAAATACACCGAATCTCTGTTCGTGATGTCGACGCTTGGCCGTGATTCACATATCAATGGCGAAGTAAAAATCTCTCTGCGCTTCGAATTCGTCATGTATACGTCCGCAGAGGTCCATCGGGCAATAGTGGCGCCGCTTTGTTCAACGATCAAGGTGGCTTTGTACACAGAGGGAGTTACGATGCAGGAGATTACTCGATTGATCACCGACTTCGATGATCTGGTCTCGGCAAACGATGTAACTACTACGGAGTCCGGTTTTGTGACACTGTTTCGTATCACACCCAAGCTGTCGGTGCACTCAAGCGTGAGCGAGAAACTTGCACAATAACTCGATAGAGAGCTGCTCTTGGTGAACGACAACGCACCGGCGTGTGTCTGCATGGCTACCACCATTCGCACCATGCCGGATTCTGCCGGTAGCAAATGTGCCTCAAAAAACATCTCACGAGGAATTGAACGAAGTACCTGCTGCGACGGCTGAGACGAGCAGGTAAGTGCTGTTACCACGAAGAGTATAACAGCAATGAAGATGTTACGAGGTGTCACGCTATTCAAGTTCACGAAGAAAATCCTGAAGAATGAGTGCTGCCGAAATCTCATCAGTGCGAGATTTATCGCGGCGTTTGGATTTTGGAACACCAATGCTGATCATGGTTTGCATAGCCCGCTTGGAGGAGAATGCCTCGTCTACAGGTATAACTGTAGATCCGCTTTTGGTTTGGAGTTCGTGGGCAAACTCTGTACATGCTTTGATCATCGCAGAGGGTTCATCATCGTGGCGTAGAGGTATTCCCACAATGCACACAGCAATACGTTCACGCTTCAAGCCATCAAGAACATTGTCCCAAAAGCCGGCAGAAGTTCTCTCGAAGATTCCCTTGGTTGTGGTGACAATGTGGAGTTCATCGCATACTGCCCATCCCACGCGCCGAAGGCCGTAATCGAAAGCGGCTATGCGCTTGCCCTTGCAGAGCTCTATGACCGATTTATCCTGCATAGACTGTTTTAGGCAAATGGAAAAACACTGTGGTACCGGCTCCCACTTGGGAGCTTAGCGTGATATGCCCTCCATGCAAGGCCACGGCTCTCTGCATGATCATCGTTCCAATTCCGGTGCCGCCGAACTGACGATAATTTGAGAAATAGGGTCTGAAAAAATTTGCCTGCGTTTGCTCGTCCATTCCAACGCCTGTATCGCGCACAAACAAACTGAACTCTTTGGGTTGTGCGTGATACCCAAGTTCAATTGTTCCTTTTTTCTCGGGCAACGCACGGATGGCATTTTCTACGGCATTACGAACAGCTCTCGATAACTTGGGCGCGTCTATGCGAATGAACACCGGAGTTTTGGGCACACGAACCACAAACGAGATTTCTCCGAACGAGCTGTCGTCGAACTCCTGTACCACCGACGAGTAGAATACTGCTAAGTCGGTTTCCTGGGCATGGAGCACTTCATCCCGGCCTATGCTCACGATATCGCGCACTCGTTGCAACAATAGTTTTGATTGATGAATGATGCGGCGACGCTGGTCAAGGAACAAGGGCGTGGATGCAGTTGTATCCATTTGTTCTGCGTTCAATCGTATCACACTCAAATTGGTTTGCATGTCGTGGGCAAGCTGAGCCCAGTTCACGAGTCGCTTACGTTCCAACTCCTCGGTGATATCGATTCCGCTTATCACCATTCCTCTGAAGCCCCCGGCAATGCCAAACCACGGCTGAGCGGTGAAGAGCAGCTCGCGCTCGGAGTCGCCTGTGTGGTACACTATGCTATAACTGCGCACCTCCCGAGCCACAAGGGCAGAAGCAACGAAGTGCTCAACTTCGTGCTGTACGCCGGTGTGGCAATAGTAACTGAGCACTCGTCGAAGCGGAGTGTGGGGGTCCATGGTGAATAACTCACGGGCTTTGTTATTCATTCGTCGAACCTTCATGTTGCGGTCCACAACAAACGATACACCGCGCGACGTGTGCTCCAGCACATCTCGCAGTAACTGCCTGTACGAGAGTACACGAAAGAAGAGAAATCCGAAAATCAGTGCCAGCGATAGCCATGGAAATACTGAAGAAGCCACGGCAAACAGTGTTCTGACACGATACCAAGAATCTTCTCGTAGTGAGTAGAACACTGCGTGCCGGCTATCGGAAACATTCAGCAGACCGGCGTGCGGCTCTACGCGAACATAGGCGCCGGAGAAGGAGACCTCACGAGTTACACCTAGCAGTGCTTCCGCACCAACAGCCACAATACCATTGGCAAAAACAAAAAATGCTGTATCCATATGGGATGCCGCAGCTAAAGGTTCGGCAAGATCCGTCGGTAATGGTATGAGTCGTGTTGGTTTGGAACCACGCACATCTCGAACCTCAATGCTCCATGTTGAAGCGGTATTCCCGGAACTAACTGCTGTACGTTGCAAGCTATAGAGAGCTGAATCGGAAAAACAGGCAATGCCGCTAAGCACAGACGCCGCTGCAACAGAGGTCCACGTGGAGTTGGAGTACCGCTCTATACTTGCCATGTTGTCGCTCAAGCTGCACAACGCCAGCACGTCGGCACCAGCACGTTTGATTGCAACGATTACTCGCGGATACGAATACGCATGCATTTCGCGAAACTGTTGTGACGATGCGCCCGGCTCCAGATACACCACGCTGTCTGCCGTGCACAAAGCTGCATACCCGGATCCGCGAAGAATGCGTGTTACGTCGAGCATGCTTCGCACACCGCGAATTTCCATGGGACGCGCAAAGCCGAGAACTGCAGAAAACAACGTGTCGCTGTGAACAAAGAGCAGATGCCACGAGGCGTTACGCCACAAAGCAAAGAGCAGAGAGTCTGCTTGAATAGTGGTTTGTACCACCTTGCCCGAAAATGTTGAACTCAACTGTATTCTACCCGGCTCGGCGCTATGCTTCAATGCAACGCTACGCCCGGTGGCACTATCTATGCACACAGTTGTGGCCTGCCCTAACGAGATACGTTCTTGAACAGAGAGTGTAAAGGGCATTGGATCCTGCTCGGCATGCAACGTGCTCGTTACACAGAGTGTGCACGCAAGAATCACTAGCATGGAAACAGTACTTTTCAATGCTCCTCCGTTAGCTGGCACACGCAATAGCAGGCCACGCCCTCACCTCTGCCTATAAAGCCCAGTTTCTCCGCAGTTGTGGCTTTGATGTTCACCCGGTTTTCCGGGAGCGACAGCAGGCTCGCGATAGTGGATCGCATGCGCTGTTTGTACGGAAGAATCTTCGGCGCCTCAAGAGTAAGAGCAATGTCGGCATTCACAATGTGCAGGTTGTGGCTTTGAAGCAGGGTACACACATGCAGAACGAACTTCGAGCTGGGAGCGTTTTTCCATTGCGGATCCGTATCCGGAAAATGCTCGCCAATATCACCAAGACCCGCTGCTCCGAGCAGGGCATCGCACAAGGCATGAAGAACCACATCTCCGTCGCTGTGGGCAACAGTTCCTATGGACGATTCAATGGAAACGCCACCCAACACCAGTGTTTCTCCCTGCGCGAGTCTGTGAACATCGTAGCCAAAACCTGTCATGAGTATGAGTGGAGTAGTTGTGAATAACCTAATGAAACAAGCACTGAAGGAAGCATGTATTTTGCGTCATGATCACGAACGAACTAACGGTTACTCTGCTTACCAGACTTCTTCAAGAAGTAATAGAGGAACCATTCCGACATGTGCGAGTGGTTGGCGAGATAACCAACTACAAGCGGGCTGCATCCGGGCACCATTATTTCACGCTGAAGGACGAGCTTGCGCAGATCCAGTGCGTGATGTGGAACTCGCGTCCCGTGCAGTCGCCGCTGACCGATGGCATGCGGGTGATTGTTACGGGAAGAATCACTGTGTATGCCCAGCGCGGAAACTATCAAATAGACTGCTCATCCGTGGCACCGGCAGGCATAGGAGAACTCTATATCGCCTTCGAAAAACTCAAGCAAGAATTGCTCACGCTGGGATACTTCGATCGCGAGCGCAAAAAGACTATACCGAGCTTTCCGCAAAACATTGGCATTGCTACCTCGGCATCGGGGGCCGTGCTCCACGATATTCTCACTACACTGAACGATCGCATGCCGTCGGTGCATGTGTTTTTCCGGCCCACCCTTGTGCAGGGACAGGGTAGTGTGGAAGACATTGTGCGAGCAATCAAAGATCTCCACGAATATCCTTGCGATGTGATCATCGTTGGTCGCGGAGGAGGATCGTTGGAAGACTTGTGGTCCTTCAATACCCGTCCCGTTGCCGATGCAATATACAACGCTCGCATACCAATCATTTCCGCTGTTGGCCACGAGACGGATACATCCATTGCCGATATGGTGGCCGACTTGCGCGCCCCTACGCCTTCGCTGGCAGCCGTAGCTTGTACACCGATTACCTATGGTGATTACCTGATGCATATCGATCAAATCGCCGTGGCCCTAGGCGACATGGTGCGCGGCACAATTGCCACCATTGCTCAGCAGGCGGAAGAATGGTACGACGGCACCATCGAGGCTCTTGTTCGTACCACCATGCGTTCACAGAGCGCGACGTTGGATACGTATGTGCGAAACAGTGGACTGGCCTTGAACTACGCTATGCAGTCCATGAGGCAACGCACTTTACATGCCGGGCAGCTGCTGCAATCATTGCGTCCTCTTGCGCCACTGGACAGAGGTTTCGCTCTTGTTTATAGTGATAACAAGGTGGTGCGAAGCGGCGATTCGTTGGAACCGGGACAGGTTGTGCAGATACGGCGCGCTGCGAGCACGAGCACCGCAATAGTGCAGAGTAGCGAGGCGAATACAGACAGGAATACAGATAAGAATACAGATAAAAAGACAAAAGTGTAAATATTCAGGAATGAAATCGTAAAAACGATAAAAGGAAAAGATAATGGCGAAAAAAGTTAAAAACTTCGAGGAAAATCTTGCTCGGTTGCAAGAAATTCAAGCTTCGCTGGAACAAGGTGATGTACCTATCGAGGTAATGCTCGAGGCCTACGAAGAGGGAATGAAGCTTGTAGCCGACATGCAGAGTTATTTGGAGAATGCGCAGCAAAAGGTAACGGACATAACCAAGAAATACGCGCAGGATGACGAGGAGGTGTAGTTAACGCCGGTGGCATTTCTTACCACCATGCAGCACTGCCAAAGGTAACAGCGGAGCCGGTGGGCGCATCGTTCCATTGGTTATAGCCCAGAGCCACTCCCGAGCTCATCCCGGCGGTAGACTGCAATGCATGGAGCATTGTCCAAACCGGAGGCAATCCGCAGATACGGCGCCGATCGCCGTTCAGGGCGATCCCGGAGAAGACATCGCGCGCGGAACCTTTTACTATGGAGTTCATGATTTCGAAATCTTCAGAACGCAGAGTATCCAGCATTGCTTCGGCATCCCAATCATCGCCAAAACGCCGCCCAACATGCGCTAAGTCACCGCTTACCACCCACAGGGCCTTGCGCCCGCTTTCGTGCGCCACAGCCTTGATCGCTTCCATGAAAGCTTGAACCTTGGCATGTTGATGCGGCTCCTTTTGGCGGCGTACATGATCACCAAAGGATGTTACCAATACAGGTAGAATGGTGAAGTTTCTACGGGGAAACAGATGCTGTAGAAAAAGGTGGTGAAACTCTAACGAATGTTCCGGAGCGTGAGCAATATCGTTGCGAGTGAGCGGCACTGAGCATTGCTCGTGGAGCTTCTCTACCAACTCCACATCGGTCCGCAGCAATCCCAGTGGTGTCTCAAAGTTCTTGGTGGTAAGGATAAACTGATCCTGCCAACCATAGTGCGAGGTACCAATGTGTATCACTAGATCGAAATCACTTTCGCGAATCGCGTTGAAGGGCGCGGCATAGATTTCTTTGTCTACACGGAAGTCTATGTGGGGCGCAAGAATAGCCTTAGCATTTGCCGGATAGCTTCGCTGCGGCGACATCGCAAGAATCTCATCAAGGAAGGTTCGCAAATCGTCGACCTGATCCGGGTAACACACTCCCGCGCATACTGCGGGGCGTATGTCGGAATCCAAAAAATTCTTGGTATCGAAATACTGCTCACTCTCCAGTAGACAGGCTTCGTCCAATGCCTGTACAAACGCCGCTAACTCTTGCAGGCCGGCAGATATGCTTAGTTCTTCATTCTCTGCGTTCAGCTCGGAATATAGAGAGTGAATTGTATGCTCGCCGTGGAGCTTTTCCAGAATGCGAAGCATGGGCGCCTCGAGCATAATGTTCTCTTCGGCAATTCCCTCGCTGTCGCTGATAATGATAACGTCCTCGCCGTTGTAGGTGCTAAGAACTATTTCCAGATTGGAGCGTAAAGCCGGCAAGGGCTCGCGGAAATTCAGAGGCATGTGTTATCGGATATTTGCTTCATCGAAACGGCGTTCAATCTTCTTGGCAAAAGCAATAAAGGCAATACCGGCTGCCGCGAATACAATACCGGCAAGCAATAGCCAGTAGTTCGGGGCTGTGGGGTTAAGCTTTTGAAGCACAAAGAAGGTGACAAGCATGATCAATGCAGAGAGAAAATTCGCTCCAACAATAAACTTCTTTGCTTTGTTCAGATTTGCACGGGCAGACATAATTTCTCCTATCGTAAAGCACTTTCTAAAGCAGTTCTGGCATCGGTTTTTTCGTCACGGTATTTCACGATGATGGGCGTAGAAACGCTCAGGCCATGTTCGGCGGCAAAGTCGCCGGATAGAGTGCGCGTGCCGGCCACCACCACCGCCGATGCCGGAATGGTAAGTGGCGCATCGGGGCTGCTGCGATACACGGTTTTAAGCACAAGATCGTACACCGGTGTGGAGGCATTGAGGATGACGCCGCTACCAAGTACAGCTCTGCTGCGAATCATCACACCTTCGTACACACCACAATTACCGCCTATCATTACATCGTCTTCAACAATCACGGGGCTTGCACCGGCGGGCTCAAGAACGCCGCCAATCTGTGCGGCCGCGCTGATGTGCACACGCTTTCCGATTTGCGCGCATGTGCCAACGAGTGCATGAGAATCAATCATAGTGCCTTCGTCCACATACGCGCCAATGTTTACATACATGGGTGGCATACAGATCACGCCCGAGGCCAGATAGCAACCGGTGCGCACGGCCGATCCGCCTGGCACTATACGCACATTGTTCTCGAGTGTGAACGGATGTAGGGGCAGTGTGTGTTTGTCGAAGAACGACCATCCCTGCATGGATACGTCGCGAAGCTCACCGCGTTTGAAGCACAGTAGTATTCCTTGCTTTACCCATGAGTTGACCACCCACGTGCCGTCATCTTGGGGCGAGGCAGCGCGAATGGTGCCGCGATTAAGAGCAGCAATGAACTCCTCCACCAGAGATTCCATGGCGGTCGGTGAAAATTGCGAAGCCGAATCACAGGCCTCGAGTATTCGTTCGCGAAGAGAAGACCCAAGAGAAGACTGAAGAGAAGACCCAAGAGAAGACATAGAGTGCCGTATCAGGATGATTGCGAAAAAGCAAAATTGAGAATCTTGTACACAAGTCGGGCCGTGGTAAGGTTGGGATGCGAGAGTCCTTTCATAGGAGCCAGCTCCACAACATCCAAGCCCACTATTCGATGACCACGTTTGATTAGCGTTCGGAACAGGTCCAGTGTTTCCGCGTAGAAGAATCCATCAGGTTCGGGAGTACCGGTGGCCGGCATCACTGAGGGATCAAAGTAATCCACATCGAAGGTCACGTACACATCTTTCTTTAGTGTCTGCGCTACCGACTTTTGCCAGTTCTTGCCATGCCTACCGCGTCGAATTGCCGATGCATAAAACGTGTTGATGCCCTTACTCGTGATAAACTCTGCTTCTTCAATGCACTGAGCGCGAATGCCCACTTGGGTGATGCGTTCGGTAGGGAAGAACTCGGCCACACGAGCCATAAAGCAGGCATGAGACCACGGCGTGCCTTGATAACTCTCGCGCAAATCCGAATGGGCATCGAAATGAAGGATACTCATGTCCGGGTATTTCTCGAAGTGAGCCTTAATAGGACCTGTAGACAATGTGTGCTCGCCACCCAGTGTGACGCAGAACTTATCATCACGGAGCACCGACCGCACGGAATCGGCGATGAGCTCAACGGCGGCTTTACCTTTTTTTGAACCCAATGAAAGTTCCGGAAGGGTGGCTATGCCTTTGTCGAAGCACAACTCGCGGCGGAATTCATCGTCGTAAAATTCCACATAGGCGCTGGCCTTGAGGATCTCTTTGGGACCATACTTTGTGCCGCCTCCATAACTCACGGTTTGCTCCAACGGTGCGGAGAGCACTACGATATTGGAGGAAGAGTACGCGGAATGCTTAGCATCCAACGCCAAGAAATTCGATGAAGTTGGCAGAACTTTGGGAATACTGATGGCGGTTGGTTTGGCCGGCTTTGTTGAAGGCTTCAAGGTGGAAGCTTTCTTCACGGCAGCTGCCTTCTTCACGGTACTCGCCTTGTTTGTCGTCTTTGCTGTCGTCTTTGCTGTTGTGTTTGCTGTCGTCTTTGCTGTCGTCTTTGCTGTCGTCTTTGCTGTTGTCTTTGTTGTTGTCTTTTTAGGGCTCATGGAGGTAGCTGAGAAAGAACATTACTTCGTGATAAGGCCGGGTACAAGTTTGTCTCGCATAACCGGAATCATGGACAATATCTTTTCCGGTGCTTTGAAGATATTCACGGCTGCGTGTGTGGTGTTCGGAAGCTTGGTTTCCACGCTGTAGGTGTACACATTTACAAGCATGCGTCCGGCGTTGGTATTGAAGGAACCCGTAATAGCATAATCGCAATGCAGCAATGCCACCGACTTCCATAAATCCGATTCGTACTGAGGATTGTTAGGATCTACATTCAACTCGGCCAATACCGCTTCTACGCTGTCTGCCGGTACTATGGTGTAGCTCTTTCCGTGGGCGTCCGCCAGCATCAATGATGATCGCAGAGAATCGGCAATAGAATAGCAGTAGCTATTCAAACTAAGATTTCCATCCATGTTGCGAATAGGCAGCACGGCCACTCTGCTCTGTGAAAGAAGAGATGCCGAACTGAGCACAAGCAGTAGTGCAATACCAGAGAGTAGCCGACCAAGACCAGAGTATGAAGGCGATTGACTCATGATGTTCGTTGTGATTGTTTCGTTTGTGTGAATCTAGAATTTCATCGAGAACCGGCTCTATCGATCAATGCTCGCCGTGCGAAGCAAATGCACTTTTAATGGTCTGTAACTGCTGTAGAATTTCGTGACGAATGGCAGCAGCATGATCCCACTGCGCGGATTTGGCGTGACCTTCCAGCGCGACGCCGTACGATGCTAACACGGTGAATCCGAATTGCCGACCGGAACCTTTGAGTGTATGGCCGAAGCGATACAATTCATCAGTATCCTTGCGTTCAAGTATACTCGGAAGATTCTCGGTGGTTTCGCTAACCCACCAATCGATGAACTCGGGAATCATCTCGCGAAGAATAGGATCGTCGGGGAACTTCATAAAAAAAAACGAGGAAAACTGTAAGCCGGTTTCTGTCTTTTCGGCTTACGCCGAAGAGGCAGTCATGTATCTAGGATGTTCATCACTGAACACCTCATGCAACCTACCCGGTGATCGTTCTTGCGAAGAGCTGCGAGCAGCATCTCACACATCTTGCGACGTGTCCATCACTCTATTTGGTCTTGCACGACGCGGGGTTTGCCATGCCTTTGCATTCACATGCAAAGCGGTGCGCTTTTACCGCACCGTTTCACCCGTTCCGCCCGGTTTCCCGGTAGGTGGTTTGTTTTCTGTTGCACTTTCCGTCGCTTTATCACAAGGATAAAACTCCTTGACGTTATCAAGCGCGTTGCTCTATCGTGACCGGACTTTCCTCACCAAAATCAATTGATGCGACTGCCCGTTTTCCTCGAGATTTTCTTACAGTTCGTTTTCCTGATGCAGCTCTTCGGGGTACAGAATGCGCCCGCAAATCTGACAGGTGAAAAATGCGTCTTTGCTGTTGCGCATTTCCACTTGCTTTTGGGGCGGAATAGCGCTGAAGCAACCACTGCACGAACCCTTGCGTGTATGCACAGCCGCATCGGCATGGAAAGTGCGAATACGCTCGTACTCTGAGTGCCACTCGGGATTCAATCCTGCAATGATCTTCTTGCGGCGAGTTTGCAGATCTTTGAACTCCGCATTCTGTTCGCTGGAAAGATGTTCAAGTTCTTGTTCTTTCTCCGTCAACAAAGTTTGCGTTTCAAGTACATCGGCTTGTTGACCAATGAGGGAGTTCTTCAGGTTTTCTTCCTTGAGTGAGTGCTGACCAAGCTCAGTGTCGATGCGCACGCGCTCTTGGCGGATGAACTCGATCTCTTTGGTAATTGCATCAAACTCTTTGTTGTTGCGAACGGAGAATTGCGTATCGCCAAGCTTGGCTTCTTTGTCCGTGAATTCCTGAAAGATCACATGAGCTTGGTTACGGAAGTGCTCAATGTCCGATAACGCCTTTTGCGTGGCTTCCACCAATGCTACTTGCTCACGCAATTTCAGCTCCAGCTTCTTTACCTGTTTCGGCAAGTCGCCCAGATCCTCGTGCATCTCGTCGAGCTTCTCGTCTATCTGCGAAAGAGCCGCAATACGTTGTACATCACTGTCCATAAAATCTCCTGTTGTGAAAACCTCTTTATGTGTATCGAAGCGGATTTGTACTAACCTGGCTCACAAGAATCTCAAGGGCCGCACTCCCTTTGAGTACTTCGTCTTCAACTATCTTTTTCATGGCAACCGGAACGAACTGTTCCATTTCAAAATGCCCGGGATCTATGATTGCAATCTTTCCTTCTGCTTCCAGAAAGGTATGATAGCGTACATCGGCCGTTACGAATACGTCAGCGCGGGCCTCGCGTGCTGATTGCAGAAAAGAACTACCGCTTCCGCACACAACCGCAATCCTTTGAACATTTCTGCCGGATCCATTGCTCCATCGCACCGGAGACCCGCATTCACTACGAACCAACGCCACCACCGATTCCACCGTTGCTTTTTCTTCTTCCGGAAGTGTGCATATAACACCCATGCCGTGGCCATAAAACTTTGTGTCCGGAATAAGAACTGTTTCAACCTTCCATCCCATACGCTCGGCAAACACAGCGTTTGTTCCGCGGGGATGCGCATCAACATTCGTGTGCGCACTTATGATAGCAATACCTTCCCGAATGGCATACTCCACACATGCGCCTACACGATGATCGCTGAGCACGCTTGTTAGCGGTGAAAAAATAAGCGGGTGAAAGGTGAGAATTGTATCTACACCTTTGACCTTAGCTTCTTCCAGCACCGACAGTGTCACATCCAAGCACACTAGTAAGCGATGTATGTCCATGCGCCCACTTTGAACGAGCAAACCAAGACGGTCTCCCTCCATGGCAGTGGCCGGAGGCAGGCATCGATGAAGAGCAAGGACAAAGTCGGAAATGTGCATGTCAACGTCTACGTATCACTGCACAAATCTACAAAGAAAGAGGCGCTGATTTAGGATTTCAACGCAGCTACGGTCGATACGAGTTCTTCGTAATTCGGTTCCACGCCCGGGTTCGGTGAAGCCGACCATGCGTAGCGAACAACACCGGTAGTGTCCACAATGAACACTGCACGATTTGCCACGTTGTATCCTTCAACGCCGCCAAGGTTCGAAAAAGGAACTCCGTATGCATGTACGGCAGTGTGTTGAAAGTCCGATAGAAGCGTGAAGTTCAATTGATACTTTGCGGCAAATTCTTTGAGAGCAAACGGACCATCAATGCTGATTCCCACAACGTTCGCGCCAATCTCGCTGTACCGCGTCATGGAATCACGAAGCGAACAAACTTCCTTATCGCAAACACCGGTAAATGCTCCGGGGAAGAATGCGATCACAAGCGGTCCGGATTCCAAGAACGACGACAGAGATTTTTTTTCGCGGTTTGAATCGTACAATGTTACGTCAACGAATTGATCACCTACGGATAACGACATAATCGACCTTTAGTAGAAATGAAGAAAAAACTGTGCGCAAAAATACACTCGCTCTTGCAAAGTTCATTTCGCAAGTGACGGCCTGCCGTGTATCTTGCGACGCACCTGTGGGAACGATTATTGTACGCACATGGCTGCACGCGTCGGGGTCACAGACAGACGATAAGGGGAAGGGTAATGCGGGTGAGATGCTGATCGGTACGATAGATATTTATCGCGTCTGTCATTTGCACCTGTGTAATCAATCACATGTCTTCATTCAATCGAACATCAACTTTTTCTCTAAGGAGTTTTTATGGCTAATCATACGAAGTCAATTTCTGAACTCACGGCGGAGAGCGGCGACGGGCATTCCCTGAAGCGCACGCTGGGTCCGGTAAATCTTGTGATGCTGGGAATAGGCGCGATTATTGGCGCCGGACTGTTTGTGCGCACAGCGGCTGCCGCCGCGAACAATGCCGGCCCTGCCGTCACCATTGCGTTTATCGTCGCTGGTCTTGGATGCGCATTTGCGGGCCTCTGCTACGCAGAGCTTGCCTCGATGATTCCCATTGCAGGCAGTGCATACACCTACACCTATGCCACATTAGGTGAGAGAATGGCATGGATCATCGGCTGGGATTTGGTTCTTGAATATGCGATTGGCGCCGCCACGGTAGCAATAGCGTGGAGTGAGTATCTGAATAATCTACTTCGAACGTTCTTTGACATCAGCATACCATATGCATGGAGTCATTCGCCCTTCGAGCATGCGCTGATTGACGGAGCAACGGTAACCGGCATGGTAAACTTTCCGGCGCTGTTCATCGTTTTTGTACTGTCGTTGTTGCTTATACGCGGAACACAAGAGTCTGCTTTTGTCAATGGTATTATCGTTATCACGAAGGTGGCAATTGTACTTTTAATTATAGGTCTGGGGTGGTCGTTTGTAAACCCGGTGAATCATACACCGTACATTCCCGAGCCGAGCACCTTCGTGGACTCTGTAGGCGTTAGCCATAACTACGGCGGTTTGATGGGAATTCTCGGCGCAGCAGGTGTGGTGTTTTTTGCTTTCATCGGTTTTGATGCTGTATCCACTGCTGCTCAGGAGGCGAGGAATCCTTCCAAAGATATGCCTATCGGTATTCTGGGTTCGCTTGTAGTGTGCACGCTATTGTACATACTTTTTGCTCATGTGCTCACCGGTTTGGTACCGGTTGAATTCTTCCGTACTACCGGCAGAGAAGCGTCCGTTGCAATGGCGATTTCTGCTGCGATGCCCGGATATGAATGGTTGGGCAAGCTTGTAACTGTTGCTATTCTGGCCGGATTTTCGTCGGTTATTTTGGTGATGCTCATGGGACAGTCGCGTGTATTCTACTCCATGAGTAAAGATGGCCTGGTGCCGGAAGTGTTCTCCGAGGTGCACCCCAAATACAAAACTCCCTATAAGTCTAATCTTCTGTTCTTTATCCTGGTTGGTGCGTTCGCGGCCTTTGTTCCGGGAGATATTGTGGGAGACATGACCAGCATCGGTACCCTGTTTGCGTTTATTCTGGTGTGTGCTGCGGTGTGGATGCTGCGAGTGAAAGAGCCGGATATTGCGCGTGCTTTTCGCACTCCTTTGGTTCCACTTGTTCCCATTCTTGGCATGGTAGTATGTGCAGCGATGATCTACGGTCTTGGCTGGACAAACTGGTTGCGATTGGGAGCTTGGCTGGCAATAGGTATGATTATCTACTATGCATACGGCATACGTCACTCGAAGATCCGCAATAGAAAAGATTAACAAAATCAAACTACCCGTGGAAACGAACCATGAGTGAAAAGAGTTTTAAGCAGGACATAACCCTGTTCGATGCCACTATGATGGTGGTTGGAATCATGATTGGTTCCGGCATTTTTATTGTGAGCGCAGACATTGCTCGAACCGTGGGTTCGGCAGGAATGCTGCTTGCGGTATGGGGAATCACAGGTTTGTTAACATTGATCGGCGCGCTCAGCTATGGCGAGCTGGGCGGCATGTTTCCTCATGCCGGAGGGCAGTATGTATACCTGCGCGAGGCATTCAATCGCTTGGTGGCGTTCCTGTACGGATGGACCTTTTTCATGGTTATACAAACCGGATCAATAGCCGCTGTGGGGGTAGCGTTTGCCAAGTACTTAGCCGTACTTGTTCCGGCGCTCGATGAGTCTCACACGCTTGCCGATGTGGGATTTATGAAGATTTCTATCTCGCAGTTTGTTGCCATCTCTTTGATTGTCTTTCTCACGTGGGTGAATACCGGTGGTATTCGCTTGGGAAAACTGATACAAAACACCTTCACATTCGCCAAGATCATTTCTCTTGTAGGGGTGATACTTCTTGCTCTGGTAGTTGGTTACAACTCCGATGCCGTAGCGGCAAATTGGTCGAACTTTTGGGCGGGCTCGCGCACTATACTCAATGACGATGGCTCGATTCAACAAGTGATTCAGCTTTCGGGTTATTCCTTGCTTGCCGCATTGGCAGTGTCGCAGGTTGGTTCATTGTTTTCCAGCGATGGCTGGAACAATATCACATTTGCTGCACCGGAAGTTATCAACCCGAAAAAGAATATTCCGCTTGCCCTGGCCTTCGGAACTGTCATCGTGACTGCATTGTATTTGTCGATCAACCTTGCGTACGTGGTAACCTTGCCGGTTCAGGGGACGCCCGGTACCGGAGTGTTTGCTCAAGGAATTCAATTTGCTTCGTCCGACCGCGTTGGCGCTGCCTCCGTAGAGATGATGCTGCCCGGCATAGGCGCACAAGTAATGGCAGTACTCATTATGATATCCACGTTTGGTTGTAGTAACGGCATGATTCTGGCCGGTGCGCGTTGCTATTATGCAATGGCAAAAGACAAACTGTTCTTCACAAAAGTTGGAACCCTGAACAAAAACTCCGTGCCCGGGGTGGCTTTGTGGACTCAATGTCTTTGGGCTTGCACCTTGTGCCTTTCGGGAAGGTACGGTGATCTGCTTGACTACGTTGTGTTTGCGGTATTGTTGTTCTACATCGCCACCATCGTAGGAATCTTTGTGCTTCGCAGCAAAAGGCCCGATGCGGAGAGACCAATCAAGGCTATTGGGTACCCGGTGATACCTGCTCTCTACATAGCCATCGCAACTTTTATCTGCCTTGTGCTCTTGGATCAAAAGCCCAACTACACCTATCCCGGATTGGGAATAGTTCTGCTGGGCGTTCCGGTATATTACATTTGGAGCCGCAAAGCTTCAGCAGTGGCCGAATAGAGGGTTCGACTCGCTTACATTCCAAGACGAAACAGGTAACTGAATCCCAGATGCAGGCCGACCGGCATAGCGTTCTTCGCGGCATTATACACGACGGAGACACCATTGTAGTCATATGCGCCTACATAGTTTTTGCCGTCTTCAAATAATCCGCTCAAAGCGTACGATACCATGACATCAAGATTCAGCGTGTTCTTGTCGTTGGTTGCCAGTGCAATGCGTGCTCCGGTTTTCAGGCAGGGAATAGCGGCCAAGTAGTCTTCGTACAACCTGCTGCCGTTAATGACAGTAGACACCTCCAGGTCTTTGTCGATGTCCGTACACTCTCCCGATAAAGGCATATTGTAACTCACACCCAAAACGAAGCTCTGGTAGTACACGTGCGGGAACAACGACAGGTAGGTGTAGCGCTCGTGAATTCGTTGGTTGGTGCTAACACGTTGATTCTCGAAGGCCAGGGCGGAGTAGCCCAAATCCAAGCCCGCTTTCAAGGTGCCGGCGGAATTCAGTCCATACTGTGCGGCAATACCGATGTCCGGCATTCCTGAAAAGGCCGGTCCTGTTTTCCAACCTTGAGCCACCGTGGTGTTCACCCCGGCGCCGGCATGAACAAAGGGACCGATATTAACGTCGCCCGCATGCACGCGTGGTTGAAATGAAACAAGTACGATTATGAAAGCCATCATGCTAGCTATGGTGTGAACAACCGGGCGCACGTATAGGCTTGAGAGGATGTTCTTGCAGAGCCCTGAGCAAAGCAGAGTTTTCATTAGGCGGATGAAGTTTCTGAATAGAGATATCGTGAGCCGTCTGTGGCCCGGTCAATATACCTCCGGAAGGTGTACCTGAGGAGTGCATGCGGGGTTCTACCGCAAATTCATGCCTAATACTGCCGGCATTACGCGTGGTTTTTCCCGGAGTTCATAATCCGTTCTTCATCCCTTCATCAACAGCTTAGCAGTGTGTGGTTGAGACCGGGCAAAAGTTTGTGTAGTTTTGCAGCCATCCACGCAATGAACTACGTGTTTTTTCGTGATATAGGGCTCAAGGATTAGGGCATTTACGGATGCCGAACTTTACAACTGATTTTTTGTATGGCCACTTCACATTCTATGTTTCAATCTACGGTAATGCAGAAAGCTGTGGTAGCAATCAGCGGTCTGCTTTTTGTGTTGTTTTTGATCGGGCATCTTGGCGGCAATCTTTTGCTGTATACCGGCCCGATGGCTTTTAACAAGTATGCACAAGGGCTCAAAGATTTGGGGCCGTTGTTGTGGGTTTTGCGCATCGTGATGATCATGTCGTTGGTGCTGCACGTTACCTTCACCATTCGTTTGCGTCAGCGCAATTCCTTGGCTCGCCCTGTGGAGTACACAAAGAAGAGCCCGGTGGCTTCTACGCTGTACTCACGCTCCATGATGTACACCGGCTTGACTATCCTTGCGTTTGTCATCTTTCACCTTGCGCACTTTACATGGGGCAAGATCCAACCGGAACATTATACCGGAACATGGATGCTTCCCGACGGCAGAACCACACACGATGTGTACAAGATGACCATTGCCGGCTTCAAAGTTGCATGGATCAGCATCATCTACATTCTCTGCGTTAGCATGGTAATGATGCACTTACAACATGCCATTCAAAGCGCCGTACAAACCCTTGGTTTCCGCCACCCTCGGTACACGCCGATGGTGCTTAAAGCGGGTGCAGCAATTGCAACCGTATTGTGGCTTGGTTTCATTTCCATTCCTATCAGTGTAATGTCGGGTATCGTTCACTAACAACTGACGACTAGATCAACGGAGTAACAATGCAATTAGATTCGAAGATTCCTTCAGGCCCGGTCCAAGAAAAATGGGACCGTCATCGCCGTGATATCAAGCTGGTGAATCCTGCCAACAAGCGTAAGTATAAAGTAATAGTTGTAGGAACAGGCTTGGCCGGTGCATCTGCGGCAGCCACGCTTGCCGAGCTTGGGTATCAGGTGGATGTGCTCAGCTTTCACGACAGCCCCCGACGCGCTCACTCCATTGCAGCGCAGGGTGGTATCAACGCTGCGAAGAATTATCAAAACGATGGCGATAGTATTTACCGTTTGTTCTACGATACGGTGAAGGGCGGAGACTTTCGAGCTCGTGAAGCCAATGTATATCGCCTTGCTCAAGTGAGCGTGAATATCATCGACCAATGCGTTGCTCAGGGTGTTCCTTTTGCACGCGAGTACGGCGGACTCTTGGATAATCGCTCCTTCGGAGGAGCCCAAGTATCGCGTACATTTTATGCGCGTGGTCAAACAGGACAGCAGTTGCTTATTGGAGCATACCAAGCATTGATGCGCATGGTAGGCCAAGGCAAAGCCCGCTTGTGGAACAGAGAAGAGATGCTCGACCTGGTGCTTATCGATGGTCACGCAAAGGGAGTGATTTCCAGAAACCTGGTAACAGGAAAAATTACCCGCCACGCTGCCGATGCGGTAGTGCTGTGTACGGGTGGTTACGGAAACGTATTCTTCCTCTCGACCAACGCGAAGAATTCAAACGTTACTGCTACGTATCGCGCTCACAGACGTGGTGCGGCGTTTGCAAACCCGTGTTACACACAGATCCATCCCACCTGTATTCCGGTGAGCGGTGAGTATCAGTCCAAACTCACCTTGATGTCCGAATCATTGCGTAACGACGGCCGTATTTGGGTGCCCAAAGATGCCGGCGATAAACGTCCTTCGCACGAGATTCCAGAGGATCAGCGAGATTATTACTTAGAGCGTAAGTATCCCAGCTTTGGTAATCTTTCTCCTAGAGATATAGCCTCGCGCGCTGCAAAGCAAGTGTGTGATGAAGGTCGTGGCGTTGGCCCGGGCGGCTTGGGTGTGTACCTTGATTTCTCTGATGCTATCAAGAGATTAGGCAGAAAAGTTGTGGAAGCGCGCTACGGAAATCTGTTCGAAATGTATGAGCGTATTACGGCTGAGAATCCCTATGAGCAGCCGATGCGAATTTTCCCCGCGGTGCACTACACCATGGGTGGCTTGTGGGTGGATTATAACCTGATGAGCAACATCCCCGGATTGCACGTACTTGGTGAAGCGAACTTCTCCGATCACGGTGCCAATCGTCTGGGTGCAAGCGCCTTGATGCAAGGCCTGGCAGACGGTTACTTTGTGATTCCGTATACACTTGGTCACTACTTTGCTTCGCATCCAAAATCCACCGTCACAACCGATCACCCTGAGTTTGCCGCCGCTGAAGAAGCGGTAACAACAGGTATCAATCGATTGATGAATGTTCGCGGAAAACGTTCCGCAATGTCGTTCCACCGCGAACTGGGAAAAATCATGTGGGACTATTGCGGTATGTCCAGAACCGCCGATGGTCTGAAGACCGCTCTGGAGCGCATCCCTGCGCTACGAGAAGAGTTTTGGAATAATGTAAACGTACCGGGTAGCGGACAGGAACTCAATCAGAACCTGGAAGTGGCCGGCAGAGTAGCGGACTTCCTGGAGTTCGGTGAATTGATGTGCCGCGATGCTCTTCACAGAAATGAGTCGTGCGGTGGTCACTTCCGCGAGGAGTACCAAACGCCCGATGGCGAGGCAGAACGAAACGATAACGAGTTCAGTTATGTGGCTGCATGGGAGTATAAAGGTCCGAACGCGGCACCGGAGCTGCACAAGGAACAATTGAATTTTGAGAATGTTCACTTGGCAGTTCGCAGCTACAAATAGGAGTTCTACGAAGATCTCTACGTGAAGTCTGCACTCGTGATGGTTTGCTATCGTACTACGAATAACAAGGATTTAATCTATGAAGTTAACATTGAATGTTTGGAGACAGGAAAGCAGTTCGGCAGCCGGAACGTCGAAGCGATATGAGCTAGACAACGTGAGCCCGGACATGAGCTTTCTAGAGATGTTGGATGTTCTCAACGAGACTCTTCTTCAGCGCGGTGAGTTACCCGTGGCATTCGAGCATGATTGCCGCGAAGGTATATGCGGTTCCTGCGGCATGATGATCAACGGTATTGCTCATGGTCCTGAGAAGCTTACTACAACGTGTCAGCTGCATATGCGTAAGTTCAGTGATGGCGATGAGATTACCATTGAACCGTGGCGCGCGCACGCGTTTCCTGTGATCAAGGATTTGGTGGTGGACCGATCTTCATTCGATCGCATCATTGCTTCCGGCGGCTTTGTTAGCGTAAACACAGGTGGTGTGCCGGACGCGAACGCTATTCCCATTCCCAAGCCAAATGCCGATCGAGCTTTCGATGCCGCTGCCTGTATAGGATGCGGAGCCTGTGTAGCTGCTTGTCCTAATGCATCGGCTATGCTCTTTACCTCGGCCAAGGTAATGCACCTGGG
>JBKCNS010000014.1:0-32237 GCA_046297095.1 Kapaibacterium sp. (SeqCode)
AGTTGCGCATCACGCTGGGAGAGAAAGCTCAGATCGGGCATTGTTGTTACCGCTTCACCCTTACTGACGGTGAGATACAAGCGCCTGCCTTGCTTTACGTGGCTGTTCGGATACGGTAGCTGTGCAGTCACTTTGCCTTTAGGAATACCGGCGTTGTATTGCTCCGTGATGTTCTCTACAATCAATCCCTGAGACTCCAATAAATCCACTGCTTGCTGTTTGTCCATGCCCACAATGTTAGGAACCGTTACCGTACTCGATGTAGACACAACGAGAGGCATGATTGCTTTGTCGAAGCAAACAATGATTACGGCCAATACCAAGGGCACTAGCCACAAGGCTCTGCGGCCTTCCGGAGATGTGGGAAGAAGAGTTTTCATATACGTACGTTGCACTGCCAAAATAACACGTCGGGCAGGTTCACAGGGATGCCGTGGCATAGTGTATTTTGAGCTCAGAACAAATACCATCGCAAACACTAACGCTAACACAAGCCCTTCGATGAATCTTATGAGTAATCCTAGCAACATTCCTGGCACTGCTGTTATCAACGAACCGCTTGCCGCGGAGCTTACAGCGCTCCTGAGTTTTCTAGAGCCCCTGCCGCAAAGCGCCGTTATCACCACGCATATGCAGCCCGACGCCGATGCCATAGGGTCTGCGTGTGCGTTAAAAGGACTGCTGGAACAGCTGGGTGTATCGGCCAGAGTGATTAACGAAAGTCCTACGCCTTCGAACCTGCAGTTTCTTCCCGAGGCCTCAAGCATAGAGCTATACGATTCTCTTGTGCACGATCCCGTTCTGCAGTCTGCTCATGTGATCTTCTGCTGCGACCTTAATGATCTGCGTCGTACCGGTAGGATGGCCGGAGAACTCGCGAATCATAAATCGCGCATAGTGATGATCGATCATCATACAAACCCACAGCCATTCTACGCAGCTTGCTTCCACGATAACGAGGCAACATCAACGGCCGAGCTTATGTATCGCTTGATAAGATATCGTTGGCCTCAGCTTCTTGGCGCGACGGTGGCCACAAACATCTATGCGGGTGTGATGTCTGATACCGGCAACTTCCGCTTTCCCCGAGTTACTGCTTCCACGCATCGCATGGTGGCGGAGTTACTGGAATGCGGCGCGGATCCGGTTGATATTTACAACCGCATGAACAACACGTGGTCGATGGCAAAAACACGCTTGCTTGGTTCGGTGCTTTCAACCATGGAACTGCACTGCAACGGTCAGTTATGTACGCTTACGGTGCCGTATGCCTTGGTTGAGAAAGAGAACTGCTCGGTGGACGACCTTGAAGGCATGGTGCATTATACGCTCTCGGTAGCCGGCGTGCGCTGTGGTGTGCTCATTGCCGAACGAGGCAATGGCAGTGAGATTAAATTGTCGTTTAGGTCGAAGGGAGATGTTGTGGTGAACGGAGTGGCCGCAACCTTTGGCGGCGGCGGGCATATCTATGCGGCAGGCGCGCGAACCTCCCAAGCTTCATTGCTTCAGGTAAAAGATGACGTGATTGCGCGTATTGCAGCCGTGCTACCTGCTTGATACACTGCGACGCGCTCCCGGTTCTATCCTAAAAAGTCCAGCAGCGATCGGGAGAACATCTTGCTACCCACTTGTAGTGCGTATTGCAAGGCCATTTCGTTTTTGTTCATTTCCATTATGGTCTTGGCAACATCGGTATCCTCGATGGACGAAAGCAGGTCTTTTTTTCGCGTCACATCCTCTTTGATCTGATCCTGTATTGACTGTAAACGTGCCTGACGCGCCCCGACTGTGGCAGTGGCAAGATCTATAGTGTTAAGTGCATCGCTCATTGTGCGAATACCATCTTGGATTGCTCGTTGCTCATCTAGTGAGGGAGCAGGTGGTGTACCGGTGCGCATGGAACCATCTGCTTTGTACATCACCTTGTTGTACAGGTTAATGAGCTTGTCGAACATTTCGGTGCCACCGGCTCCGAAAACCTTATCAGCCTCAATGTTTACTTGCTCCGAAGATTGACTTCCCACTGTTGTCATGCGCTGATCAAGATTGCCTTTGAATGTCACGCGAAAGCCGGAAGGGTTCGACGGCGTTGGCGTTTCTTTGATAAGTTCAAATGGCGTGCGTTGTGTTTCGGGTGCTGTGGGAGCGAGAGACTCGGCATTCACTTTTGTACCGGCAAATGAGAACATACCATTGAAGCTGGTATTGGCAGCATCAATGATACTTTCCAGCTGCGTGCGGATGTTAGCCGCAAGCGACGGCAGGATCTCCGCGTTGTCGACGTTCAAGGATTGCAACGCGGTGTCGCGAGCAGTGAAAATCGAACTCGATATCTGTTCGAGCACTGCCTGCGTATTTATCATCTCGTTTATCGATGCAGCAGAATTGTCCAGGTAGTTGTTCGACTTTTGTATGCTGTCGTTGTAATACTGCATTGTCATTACCGCTCCGGGATCATCGCTCAAGTCAATCATCTCGCGGCCGCTGGTAAGACGCGCATTGTCTTTTTGCTTTCGCAGCGAAAGGTCGTTGATGGTATTCACATACTGACCAATCATCGAGTTTGTTGAGATACGCATAACGGTTTATTATAATCCAAGGTTGATAATTGATTTCATCATATCTGAAGTAGCACTCACCATGCGTGCAGCAGCCTCGAATGCGCGTTGATACTTAATCATGTTGATTGCTTCCTCATCCATGTTCACGCCTGTAATGTTCTCTCGTTGCGAGCCTATTTGCTGAACGGTAGCATCGGCCACTGCCTGGCCACTTAAGGAATCTGCGCCCATGTTGGCAAGATCTGTCAGGGTCATTCCGTAATACTCACGAGCGGTAAGACCATCCATCACGTTGGTATTGTTTACCAGCTGGCCTAAAGCACGAATCACGGTATTGTTACCGGGAGTCAAAGCCGTGGCGGAAGCAGGTACTTTACGCACATCGGCCAGTAGCTCGGCGTTTACATCAATGGTAAGCGCAGTGATATCGGCCGCACCATTAGGTACGAACAGCGCACGGCCAGGAGGCGGACCTGCAGGATCGGAGAGGCCATACCCGTTGGCGGTAACTGCATTAACCGCCTCGGCAAATCCGCGCGCCAGATCGTTTAGATTGCGCGGCACGGAGAAACCGTCCGAGAGTTCTTTGTCGTCTAAGGTTTGGTTATACATTTTCATCTGTGCGGCGATTTCTCCCACAACAGGTTTGTAGGTACCAATCTCGTTGCTCTTCGCGTCCAGCACGGCAATGCGAGCAGTGATCTCGCCCGTAAGGGGATCGGCACTACGATCCACATTGAGTTTCAGAGATTCGCCATTATTCACCACCGTTAGGCCGTTAAGCGATACCGTCGCCGAACCCGAAGGATTGCGCAGCACGCTTACATTCCCAAGTTTTGAAAGCTCCTCAATAAGGGTGTTTTGCTTGTCGAGCAGCACTGATGGGCTAAGGTCTTTATCGTTTGCCGCGGTTGTTATGGATGAATTGATGTCTGCAATGCCTGCAAGCAAGCGGTTCGAAGCCGTAACATTTGCGTCAAGTTGATTGTACACCTGCTGACGCAGATCCTGCAGTCCCTGGCCTATGGTGTTGAAGGTTGTTGTCAAAGACTTTGCTTGAGCCAGCAGACTGGAACGCAAAGACACGTCGTCCGGCTTGTTCGTGAGTTGCTCTACACTCTTAAAGAATGAGTCAAAGGCAGTGTCCAGTCCGTAGTCACTAGGCTCGGACATTGCAGTTTGGATCTGTTGAAAAATTCTATTGTCGTACGTAAATCCGCTTTGACGAGAGAGGGAGTTACGCATCTCGCGATCAAGGTGCTCTTCGCGAAAGTTCTTGATGCTGTTTATCACCGTACCTGTACCGTAGGAAACCTGCATTACCGACCGGGGATCGGTTTGCGTGAGCACGGGTGCCTGACGCGTATAGCCCGGCGTGTTTACGTTGGCTATGTTGTTGCTCGTGATATCAAGCCCAAGTTGTTGGGCTCTCAATGCTCGAGTGCTAGTTTCCAGTGAAGACATCATAAAAGTATAGGGCTACGTTTTCGGGTATTACAATGAGGCGTTAACAACATGTGCATTGCGTGATCGAACATGATCGAGCGTCTCGCGAATGCTATTGCGGCCGCGCAAGGCCAGCACTCTGTTTACGCTGTTCACAAATTGAATCTTCTCGCTAAGGGAATTCATTGATTCTCTGTAGCGAAGCATCTCTTCAGCATGGGCAGCATCTACGAGTCGTGCTAGGTCGCGCAGGTTCATGGCGCGAGCTTGCTCCATGCTCAGGTGAAAGGTAGCAGAGAGTAAACGCAAACGCTGCTGCTCGTGCACGGCGATTTGCTGCACATACTCGCCATGGCGATTAACCATGTGTTCAATGCCATCGGAATCGAAGCGTATCAGAGCCTGTTGCTGCTGAGTAGCAAGGTCCAATACCGACTCAAGAATCTGTAGTTCTTGCGATAGCAATCCGAAGAGTTCGGAGTAAAACATTTCGGTCATTTCCATACCATACCTTTCGTTGGTGTGCTTCGTATTCTGTTCTGAGTGATTCATTGGGATGCGGTTGTTCATCAACTTTCCATTGCCTGATATTCACTCATGTATCGCATCACTTTACGTACATATGCTTTGGTCTCGGCAAAGGGAGGAATGCCTCCGTGTTTTTGAACATTACCGGGGCCGGCGTTGTAGGCCGCCACGGCGTGTTCCAGCGAGCCGAAGCTCTTGAGCATGCGAGCTATGTATCGAGTGCCGCCCATGATATTCTGAGCCGGATCGAAAACGTTATGAACGTGAACATCCTTAGCCGTTCCATCCATGAGCTGCATCAAGCCTTTAGCGCCAACAGGGGACACAGCATGAGGGTTGCCCGCAGATTCCGCAGTGATGATTGCTCTAATAAGCGACGGAGAAACCTTGAATTCCGCCGAGGCCGCTTCGATGTGGTCGTCGTATGCGCCGAGTTTCTTGCTCATGCGTTCCACGAACGATCCGGGCGTGCGCAATTCCGATATGCCATTCAAGAAGCTTCCACCGCTTGATGCGTTGGCGCCGATGTGATTCGATGCCGGTTCGCTTTTAACAGATGCTGTGCCTTTGACCTTTGAACCCGTAGCGGAATTGATGGTACTCGAAGTTGGCAGGGAGGCCGGCTTCATCGTAATGGTAGAGGGAAGATGCTCGCCTCCGCTCAGGTGGCGATACATCATTTCCGCAAGGCCCATACCGCGGCCGTTTTGGGAGACATAGTCGGAGAATTGAAGGTCGGTGAAACCTTCCAGCGTGTCGTTGCCAAAGCCCAAGGAACCGTCTTCGCCGCTTTCGTCGTCGTGCATCAGCATGCTTTGGCGCATGGTCTTGTACATTTCGTGCACAAACATCGACTCAAAGCCGCGGGCTGCCTTAGCATACTCGGCTTTCTTTTCCGGTGTGAGTGCAGAGACTCCGCTACCGGCCGCTTCCGTGCGTCGGCTTAACGCTTCCATGCGAGCCGACTGCAGAGCAATATTTGTTTGCATCGGTAATGATGCTACGGAATCATCCATGATTTTATGAGCACGTAGTTGAGAGAATTTCTCGCACGAACGTCATTTCAGTACATTTTCTCTTCCTTCTTGCAATAACCTTGCCAAGCGCATCCTGCGTAGGGGTTATCATTGAATTGAAGCTGATTTACTGCACGATCAACTCACCCTGAAGCGATCCAGACTCTTTAAGAGCTTGAAAAATGGCTATCAGATCTCGCGGACTCACTTTTAGTTGTGTCAGGGCTTTTGCCACTTCTTCTACGGTGGTAGAAGCAGGCATGAGCACCGGGGGAGTTCGCTCTTCTTGGGCGTTGACGTTTGCTACCTCGGCTCGCTGTGAGGTTCCGGCGCTGAAGGGAGCCGGCTGAGACAACATTACGTTTCGCTGAATTTGAATTTCCAATCCACCGTGAGCAACCACCGCCGGACTTAATTGTACATTACCGCCCACAACCACAGTGCCGGTGCGCTCATTGATGACCACACGAGCAGCCACATCCACCATAACCGGTGCGGATTCTATCTTCGATACCAGTTCCATGATCTGCCCGGGAGTGGCACCGCCCGGAACAGTTACCGTAACGGTGGCTGCATCCATTGCCTGCGCGGTGTTGTTCATGTTTTCCAGCGCATTGATGGCAGCGGCAACACGTGTTGCCGTGGTGAAGTCCGGTTCGCGCAGTAACACGCGCACTTGCGAATTGCGAACAATAGTAGCATCAAGATCTTTTTCCAGAATTGCACCGGAAGGAACACGCCCGGAAGTGGTAGGATTGCGCGCAGAGCGCGATCCCAGCGAACGAACATCGTATCCTCCCACGCTTACTCCGCCTTGGGCATAGCCATAAAATGTTCCGTCGGCAGACTGCAGGGGAGTCATAAGCAGCACACCGCCTTGCAGCGATTCGGCATCGCCCGTGCTGGACACTTGCACATCGATCTTTGTTCCCTTCTTCATGAACACCGGTATGGTGGCTGTGACCATCACGGCTGCCACGTTGCGCGTGCGAAGGTTCACATCCTTTGGAGTAATACCAAAGCGGCGTAGCATGTTGATCACGGATTGAACGGCGAATCCCGAGCGCTGTGAATCGCCGGTCTGGCTCAGGCCAGTTACCAAACCGTAGCCCACCACCTGAATGCTTGTAGAGCCTTCGATAGTAGCCACATCCTTGATGCGTGTAGCATGTAAGGGCTGAGCAATGAAGGCTATGCCAAGCGCAATAAGCGCAATGTTTCGCAGCACTGAGCGCAGGGTGGTACGGAAGTGTTTTTCGAAGAAGCTCTCAGAGGTTTTCGGTATCATCATCGTAAAAGTTTTCATAGCTGTCGGTGTTAGTATTCAAAAGAACTGATCGCAAAAACTAGAACAGCACACGCAGGAATCGCGTGAAGAGTCCCGGCTGCTGTGCCTTGGTAATAGGACCGTCACCGTTGTAGGATAGGGTGAGATCTGCGATGTTGTACGAATAAATAGTGTTGTCTGTCTGGATGTCGATATAGCGCACCAGGCCCGTCAGTGTGATGATTTGCGTTTCACCATTGATAGTTACCGAGCGTTTGCCTTCCACCCGCATGGCATTGGGATTGTCCGCTTCAACGATGCGAGCTGTAAGCCGGGCTTTCACGCTTTCAGAACGTGCCGATGTACCCTGGCCGCTAAAAGCATTGCCGGTACCGATGGATCCATTCACCGCAGTACCGCTGTTGTTCACCGATCCGCTCACTCCGGCAGAGAGGTTGGTAGTAGAGGAGTTACCTGTGCGTGCAGAGTTGTCTGCCTGCACATCTTCAACGATAAGAATGGTTACGGCATCGCCTTTGCGCATGGCCCGAACATCACCAAACATGGAGCGTGCGGCGGCCTCGCCAATCTGCGCATAGCCTGTGGTGGTGGCTGCGAGCAACATGATAACCGGAAGAATGAAGCGCTTAGTCATCGTTGTGTTTTGAAGGTGAATAAATGTCTGCGAATGTGATTGCGAATGTGATTGCGTGCTGTTGACTTTTATTGAATGCTCATAGAGTCTTTGATGCTTAAAACTCACGATGAGAAAAAGGTTCTATCGAGTAAGAGCCAGCGTCACTGTTTTGTTCTCGCTTGCTGTTCCCGATAGTATCACTGCCGAATCTGCTCGGCGAACACGAACACTTTGCCCAAACTCTGCGTCATCCAGAGCAGTGCCAATGGTGCGAATCACCACGCCACCGCTGGTCACATTAAGAGTGACGGCATCGCCGCGTTGTATACCGCCGGCCGACGCCACATGCTCATCGGCAAGAATTGCACCCTTGGGCATAGAGAACAGTGCGCGTTTACCCACAAGGTCCGTTGCCGGCTCGGTTTGCATGTAGGTAACATCGCTGAGTTTTTGCTCGATGTCGCTTTCGCGAAGTGTTTCACCTTTGCGAATAGAGCGCGTAAGTACGTATGCGTTTCGCATACGTGTGATGCGCACAGGCACATAGATACGTCGCAGCACTTCGCTCTCTTTGCTGAACACAACCTGTATGCGAGTTGATCCGCGCAACGATTCAGCAGTGGCTTCGCAGCGCGCTGTAATGCCCGCTTCATCGAAGGCCTGATCACTGATGCTTTGACTGATTTCGAAATTGTCTGTGCTCTGCAGGCGATTGCGCAGGTATTTCTCCACTCCTAATGCCAACGTGCGTGCACTGTAACGGGTAGAGTTTTTGCCGGCATCCGGTTGAGTAGCTGCATAAGCCGGACTATGGCCAGCGAATGTTCCTGCAACCATGCTCGCAATTGCTATCGCTATGATATGGATCGTAGATCTCATTGGTGTGTGCTTAGGCTATGTGTTTTATCGTTGTGGTTTATCGTTTCAGGTTCACAGCGGTAGACATAATATCATCAGCTGTTTTTACGGACTTGGAATTGATTTCGTACGCACGTTGTGCCACAATCATGTTCACCATCTCGGTTACTAAATCCACGTTCGACGACTCCAACTGTCCTTGAATAATCTCACCGGTATTATTCGATCCGGGTGTTTCCAGGATGGCATCACCGGAAGCGGTGGTGGGCAAGTAGGCGTTATCTCCTTGTGCGCTTAGCCCTGCGGGGTTCACAAAACGCGCAAGTTGAATTCTACCCAGTTCGCGCTCGGTAAGAAGATCGCCCGCTTCTTTGCCAAGAATCATACCGTCTCTGGTAATACGTACCTCGGTGACGGTGTCGGGAATGCGCACTTCGGGATCCAAAAGATATCCCTGCGATGTCACCATGCTGCCGTTGCGATCCACGGTGAACGAGCCATCGCGTGTGTACACTATGGTGTTGTCCGGCTTACGAATCTGGAAGAAGCCGTTACCGGAGATTGCCATATCCATGTTGTTTCCCGTGGCCGTCAGCGTGCCCTGCGAGAACTGCTTTGTGGTGGCCACAAGCTCCGTACCGCTACCAATCTGAACTTCGTTCAGGGGTAGGCCATTGGACATTGTTGTGTTACCGTAGGGCTTGATTGTTTCATAGAGCAAGTCCTGAAACTCCGGACGCACTTTTTTGAAGCCGGTGGTATTCACGTTCGCCAGGTTGTTCGAAATGATTTCGATGTACCGCTGTTGCGCTGTAAGGCCCGTGGCGGCGGTGGTTAGTGTTTTGTCCATGATATACTCCTTAAAATGCTGTTTGTGTTGTTGCTACTTCTTGTTGCTACTTCTTGTTGCTACTTCTTCTTGCTGTTCTGCTCTCTCTGCTGCGTTGTACTGTATCAATACTGTTTACTCTACGAATTGCCTCGATCAAAACTGGTAGGCCTACATAAATCTGCCCATGTCGATACTGCGTTCCAGTGTGCCATCGTTGGTGGTGATAACTTTCTGACCCATTTCGAATGAACGTTGAAGCTGAATCATGGCAATCATTTCGGTCACAATGTTCACGTTCGATGTCTCCAGATACCCTTGCTTGATGTTGACGTTTTCCATGGGCACCGTTGAATACGCGGTGTCGTCCGTGGGGGTGAACTCCATGCCCGAAGTACGCAACAAGGTTTGGGGATTCTCCACATTCATAACTTGAATGCGGCTCACGAATTGGTCGTTCGCAAAAAGTTCGCCATTGGGTGAAATGCGAATGTCTACAGCCTTGCGATCACTCATCAGGCCTTGCGATGCCCTGGCAGCTTCAATGCGAATAGCGCCACGATCGCCCACCAGAAACTTGCCGGTGTCGGAGACAATCATGCCGTTTTCATCTATCTGAAACTGTCCGGTGCGGGAAAAACTCTCGTTACCATTGTCGTCTTGCAGCACAAAGAAGCCGGATTTATCCAGCGAGAGATCCAGGGGATTGTCGGTGCGTTGTAGCGAGCCGGGAGTGAAGTCGGTGTATTGATCAAGAGGAGCATCGCTTTGCTCGGCTTCGCCCTTGTTATACAGCATATTTTGCCGCGCTTCGATCAGCGATTGCTCAAATACGGCTACACGCTTGAAGCCAACGGTGTTTGCATTGGCAATGTTGTTTGCCGTCATTTCCAGACGCGTTTGCTGGGGGAGCATTCCCAATGCAGCGGTATATATTTCCTTAACCATCGATCTTCCTGATTAGTGACATTCACGCCAATTCGAAGCACATCGCCGAGTTCAATGAACCTCGACCTTTATCAACGAATTGAAACTATCCGGAATGAACGCGCAATGCGTGTGCCAATAATCACGAAAGGGGTAATGAAAGCGCAAAGCGCGACGAGCGACGGCAGACAGTACGGTGGGGCAAGCAGCAATGTATAGTGGCCAAGTGCTCTACTTTTGGAGCTTGAATGTATGGTTTGAACTGTCAAAATGACAGCCATGAGGGCTTGAATAATAAAAAGCCCAACGTCTTGTAAGATATGGGCTTACTTTCTCAACAAGATCTACAAAACTGACAAAATGGCGTTCTATCGTGTATGTACAAATCCCTTGGCTGCTACGGAATTCTCCGCGATGATTCGGCAGAAAAACACGCCCGAGGGTAGAGTATGCAGCGGAATAGACGCGGAGTTAACTCCTGCCTTTGACTGTACAATAGTTGAGTACATCACATTGCCCACGGAGGAAACTACCTGGCATTGAACGGCACCGGACACCGGCGTGGAAAACTGAACATCCAGAAACTCCGACCGCGCAGCCACGTGCAAAGCAAGAGGGGAACTCAGCTGCACCGTACCACCATCAAGGAAGCATACCGGTACCTCGTTGATGACTACAACACCGGAGTCTATGGATAGGCATTCGGACGCATCTTCGGCCATGCCCCACACGTCCATGCGGTTTACCAGTGTGCTGGACATATACATATCAAACGGCAAGGAAAGGAATCGAAGGTACGCAGGCTGGGGCCCTCCGAGCCAGGATCCGTAAAAACCATATGTCGTATTCATGCTGTCGATTCGCCATAGCCAACCATTCTGAGTGCGTTCGAACCTCTCTGTGGCAAAACGTGCTTGAGCCGGGTGAGTTTGCACCATCAAGCTGATCGTATCAAGCAAGAAAGGACTCGAGGATTTTACAATGCCATTGATATCGATACGCAGCTTTGCATCAATCTCGGCAGTCATGGTTGTGTCTGAAGCAGAGAGCAAAAGAGCCGCAGTGGTCGAGGAAGCGCTCAGAATTACAGTATCGGCATCTCCGCCGTCGTGAACGACGATAATGCGGGCACTTGCCGTCGCGAGTTTCGTTGGCGTATATCGTACAAAAATCTCCGCACCGGTTTGTGCATTAATGGTGAACGGTGCAGTGGCTTGTACAACGAACTCCGTGGTGTCGCCCTCCAGACGCAGCTCTCGCACGGTGATCTCGGTTTGATCGGCAAGGTTTGTAACCACAAACGATGCACGACTGCTGTCACATCGAAGGATGGTAGGGAAGGTGATTGATTGCGGTTGAACACCAACATCCACACCGTCCCCTTGCACGACAACGGTGTCGCGCGCGCGTGGAAGCGCATCGGGTCCGGGAGCAGCGTCGTGTTCGAATACGTACAGTACTGTTTGCAATCCGGCTTTGGTGGGGGTAAAGCTCATGGGTACAAGCAGGGAATCACCAACCGAAATAGTGGTGTCGCCGGAGTTTAGTCCGGTTTTGAAATCTCCGCTAAGGCCGCCTGCCCACGCGTGGGAATACACTCGCAGCGGAGCAATGCTGTCTGCGTTTTTCAATCGAATGAATGCTGCTTCTGCAGACGTCTGCCCTACAATGACCGGCTTGAAACGAAACCCGGTAGAAAAGCTTCGTGGCAAAAATCCTGAGCCGCGAGCTGCTCCGCGCACAGGCACCGGCACTGCACCGGAGCTGTCGATGCGCAGTAATAACGAGTCCGGCTCAATCTGTTTGGGAGTAAAACTTACCGCAATCGGCAGGATGGTTTTACCCTTAAGAAGAGAGTCGGAAGGAATTGA
This sequence comes from Kapaibacterium sp. (SeqCode), assembly GCA_046297095.1. Classification (GTDB taxonomy): domain Bacteria; phylum Bacteroidota; class Ignavibacteria; order Kapaibacteriales; family NICIL-2; genus JBBATK01. Next base: position 11,941 of record JBKCNS010000014.1, read on the forward strand.
CGCTGAATATGAAAAGGACATCGAAAGATTGGCGGAGTCTTTAAGTCCCTGCAAGCCAATGGTTCCGGCATCGGCATTTGTCAAGAAGATGGTATCGGTTTGCACAGAGCCGATGCGACGGCGCCCAAAATCCAGGCTTGTCATGCTCAAACTTGGAAAAGTAGCATACGTTCGTAACCGAATAAAGGCCGGCTCGGAGCATGCTGCTTTTGCCACAAGGTATGCATAGCGCTGGCGTCTGGCCACCGGTTGGGGTGTAACCGTAACGCGAATTTCGGGACTGGAAAAGGGCTGAATAATACCGGGTGCAATCTGCGGTACCACGCTAAAGTCCAGGCTGTCCTGACCCACACTCGAAAGCTCCGCAAGTTCCAACGGCACACTTCCGGCGCTTCGCATTGGTTGGCCTACGTAAAAGTTTCTCGAGGTTCCTACTTCTACACTAGGCAGATCCAATTGTTGCACCTCGAAGATTACCAGCGGCGCCTGAATGCGGAACGACTTTGCGGATTGATCAATACCCGCATTCAGTGTTACGGCGCGCACGAAGCCGTCACTGCTTCCTTGCGAGCTTAGCGAAAATCGGCCGGCAGTAGCGGTTCCACTGAATGTTCCTACTTGATAAGAGTCATTTGCCACAAGCACTGCGGTGGTGGCACTCTTGGATGCGGGTTGGAAGAATCCGTCGAGAAATTGTTTTACAACTCCGCGCTTGGTGATCTCGACGGTAACAGGGAACTCGGATACCAGTGGTGCATCATGTTCAATGGGAGTTGCCGGTGTACCTGCTGTATACAGCGACGACACCACGCCAAAGGTGTACCCCTGAAGGATGATACTGCTGTCCGGCTTTACACATACGCCGGTGGCGCGGAACTGCCCACGGTTTAAACCGGTAGTATCACCGATGCCCACCACCCACACAATTTTTCCGCTGCTGTCCAGCTTAGCCACAAAGGAGGAGTATCTATTGCCGGAAGAAAATTTCATCGAGGAATCTCCCACCATAACACTACTGCCCGTTGTTACTCCGGCGATAATAGTATTGGTGGTGCTGTCGGAGGCAAGGGCTACAACCTCATCGTCGCCTGTTCCACCAATGCGGATGGCAGAGCGAGGGACTCCGTTAATTGTCATTGCGGCAACAAAGGCGTCCTTTCCACCGCTTGAGCTGAGAATAGTTGTGCCATGATTCATAGTACCCTTGAAGGAACCTCCAACGCTGATGCGCCCCGTTCCCTTGCTATGGCTAATACAGGTAGCAGAATCAGTATCCGCGCCACCAATGCGTGCAAACCATCGTGGTGTGCTCCGCTCCACTTTTACCTTGTACGGGAATGGTACTTGCGTACCTGCGTCGTGTTCAAGATTATTAAACCAAGAGTAGGATAAACCATAGGCCAGATTGTCCAGCACATTCCAGCGAACACCATTGTCTCTGGAATACATTACGGTGATCGCTTCGTCTTCCTCAATGCCGCTCCATTGAATGGGAATAGTATCGCATCCGTTAAGTACTTCGCCGCCAACCGGAGTTACAAGTTTGAGAACGGGAATGATCACGTTCAGAGCAACAGTTTGGCTGCATGGAGATCCCTGAATATTCAGAGTAGATTTATGAAGGGTGCCTGTGGTTGTTTGCGTGAACTCTATAACTACATCGACTGTCTGCGTACCGGAGAGTGTGCACGGCAATGGTTTGCTGGTAGAGATCACACTGAACACGCCCGGAAGAGCGCTTACAAAGCGGTCTATGCGAATAGTATTTCCTTGGGGCGCACGAATTGTCAGCGTTTTGCGAACCTTCGCGCCCGAGCCCGGATCGGAGAATGATAGGGTACTCAGGGAAGGAATGGGATTGGCAAGGCTGTTTATCGAAGCCGTGTAGGCACCGTTCCAGGTATAACTTATAGTACCCTTGCGGAAAACTGAGCGCAATGTTCGCAAGCGGCTTTGCGGCGTACAACCCGGTGTAGAAATCCACGAGAGACGACAGTCGATATTGCGTTGAGCTTCAAGAATAATGAGTTTATAAATCGAAACAAGATCAGCTTTGGATCGCGCAAGAAACGCCTTCCCGTTTGTCTTGGTAGCAATCTCCTGAAGGTCAACATTGATGTTCGGAGTTTTTGTGGTGAAGAGATTAATAGCGTACACGGTAATGCCATTGGCTATACATGAATCGATGATGCGCTGTTTGGAGGGTGGCTTGTCCGGCTGCCCATCCGTTAGAATGATGATGTACCTCTTGAGCATTGCCGGTGCACTGCGAAGCACGGTAACTGCAGCCGCCGATTGCGATGGAGCGCTCAAATTGAGAAAGGCTTCGTCGTAGTTCGTGCCGCCTTCAATAGGGATTTGATCGAGCGCGGTGTACAGCGGTGGTTTTGTTGTTTGAAATGGTGCTCGCACAAAAGCATTACCGCCAAACGAGGTTATTGCAACACAGGTGGGTGGCGTCATTCGAAGACTATCAATAAAGGCACGCGCTCCCGCTTTGACCCAATCCCAATAGGTATCTCCCGCCGGAGTTTTGTTCGTCATACTGAAGCTTTGATCCAAGGTCAAACACACCGCTATGGGTAGCGGGGTAGAGCTGGTATCGCAGTTCAGTGACATCGTTGCATCACGCTGCGAGCCATTTTCGAAGAGATCGAAATCCGTGACGGAGAGATTTTTATAGCGCTGGTTAGCATTGTCAAGTACAAACACATTCGCCGTAACCCGAGGGAATGAGCTTGTATCTACATTATACAAGTAAAAACTTCGCACATTCGGCTGAGCGCCAAGGCTGCTCCACGCAACGAAGGCCAGAAATGTGGCAAAAAGACAATTCTTCATGAGGACTGTAAGAAGTTGTAACCGGTTATACTACCCGCTAAGTACCGATACGGAATAGCGTAAAACAGCGGAAGGACCGAAAGGTCCTTCCGCTATCTATTCATTATCGACCAATTAGCGAGAAATATTGATCATCCTTGAATCCGTGTACGGTCCCGCATTCATGCGCACAACATACACTCCGCTTGTTATGCCTGATACATCAATGTCTTCACTATAAACTCCGCTCTTGAGCGTGCCGCGCTTGATGTTCATGACATGCTCACCAAGAGAGGTGTACAGGTCAATTGAACAGGGAACATCGCTCATGCCAATACCATAGTCAAGATGAACCGTGCCGTTTGTCACAGGGTTCGGAGACATGACCATCGCAAACGATGTACTTCCTAACTCGATGCGCGAGCCGGCGGCAAAGCACGCAATTTTCGCCAAGATTGATCCGTTTGTAATGGAAGGAACCAAGCATGGATACTCTTGCGAGCTTGCCCATGTAATTGTTATAGGAACACTCTCAACATACACCTGCAGCAACCACAAGGGTAGGTTGAATGTTTCCGTACCGCCGGTGAATCCGGCCGCATTGGTTCCAACGATCCGCACTATGGGACTTAATGTTCCACTTTGAGAGTAGGTCCACGTCCAACCATTCACGGGGGACGCATACAGAGCTGCAAAACGATCAGCGTCGAATAGCACCGAATTGATATCCAGCTGTACATCAAACTCAATGCGATTCACCTTCACGCCGTTCAGCGGTGCGGTAGAAATCGTGATGGGATAGTTGCTCTTCGCATTCACCTGAAATGGTGTAGCATTGGCCGTTACGTTGATTGCAGTACTGATACCGTTTGCGCTAAACGTACGCTTCACTGTTCCCGTTGGCAACGTGAATTCCAAATCCATAGAGTGATTGCCGGCCGTTCCGCGAAAACGCACCGTAAAGGTAGCCTTTTGTCCACTAGTCAAATTCACCGTGCCGGGTGCAGGCTGCACATCGAAGGCAGCGGCATCGCCCGATGTACCAACAGTTACGTCGATAGCGCTTACACCGTTGTTTGTGATTGATATCGTTCGCGCCTGTGTGGAATCGCAAGACAATACATCTCCAAATGCAGCAGGTTGTGGATCCACATCTACCTGTAAGCCTTCGCCGCGAAGGGTGATCACCGTATCAACTTTGGGAGAGGTAGATGGTCCCTCTGCCGCATCGGTACTGATGGTTACCCGGCCAACGTTCGCACCGGCGGCCGGCGTAAGTGTCACCGTGATCTGCAGGGAGTCTCCGGGGGCAAGTACCGTATCGGCAGCAGGCGTACGATCATACGTGAAACGTGGATTATCCGGAGCTCCAACAGACTTGATCTGCAACGGCGCATTGCTGCTTGTGTTTCGAATCACCATTACCTTGGTGGGTGGCGGTACATTCACCGGACTGGCGGCAAAGTCAAGATCGTATGAAATCATCGACGGGATAAAGCCCTCGCCTCGAACACTACCTTGCAATGGAGTAGTGTTACCCGCTACATCCACGTTTATGGTATTCGTGTGCACACCAACCGACTGAGGCACATAATCAATATTCACAGTAAAGCTGGCTCCCTTTTGCAGATTGTATGGGAGTGTGGGAATTGATGCAGGGTCGATACTGAAATTGGCATCGGCCGCCGCCAGCGAAACCTTGCTCACCAACGCATCAAGGGAATCGGGATTTGAGATGGTAGCCGTGAGTCTGTTTGTAGTGCGAACTCTACGCAGCTTGAAGTCTACAGGATCTACCTTCACTTGCGGAGCAATTCCGCAACCCACAAGGTTTATTTGTGCCACCGAGCCGCACTCAAAGGGCACATCAAATTTGAGTACCGCCGTACGAGTACCGGAACCCTTGGGCGTGAACAATATCTCTGCTGCCAAGCATGCGCCATTCTTTTGCAAAGTAAATGGCACCGGAGCTTTGCCGAAGGATATGGTATCGCCTGTTTTTGGCAGGAACACCTTGAACTCATCCGGATTGACTCCGATCAGGGTTATTGTTCCACCGTAATCATTGGCAGCCATGTTGCGAATAATACAAGGGTCAGTAACCTTCTTTGTAAGATTCACACTCTGGCAACCGATATACGGCGAGTTGGGCTCGAAGCGGCACGGAGGCAAAGCAACTGCTTGAAGTTCAACCACAGCAGCCGGGCCACAGGTACTTGAGATTTGCAAGGTGGCTGTTCGCGCACCGTCTATTGTTTGGGGTTGGAACGAGATTTCTATAGGGAGGCAATCTCCGGGATACAGCACCTTGCCATCGTAGTTGGTCGTGAGTTTGAAGTCTTCTTTGTGGGGGCCTGTGATAATGGAACCATTGTTCTGAATAAGGAGCGGAATATCACCACTATTACAGAGTTCAGCGGAGAATGTGGCAGATGCGGACTGTCCCACAGACGTAGTGGGGCAATTCAATACAGTAGACTTGAACGAGAGCTGAGGAGAGGATACTGCAAAAATCGCGTCGCTGGAATCAGAGCTACCCGGCTGACCGCCGAATTTTCTGATGAAGCAGTCGTAGTCTCCGCGACTCGTAAGATTTACAGCGGCTCCACCGTTGTTCTGCGTGCCCTTGAAATACCCTGCATCATAGAGATTGCCGTTCTTATCGGATTCCGTCGAGTCTGTGTACTTATGAGTTCTGTATCCTTCTACGAGCGACCCAATGTTACCGGACTTATCGAACGATGCCGTAAACTTATACGGAGGAACGGTTGTGCCGGCTGCACGATTAAGTTCCAAATACCCGGGGCTTGCGGCGTATCCATTGATGCGCAGTTTGTTTTTGAAGCGGCCGTACACGTATATGGAATCGCCTTCGTATGAAATTGAGTCTGCATATGCATAGCCATTGCTGGTGGTTGTGCCACCACCGGTGCGCACCCACGTTGCATTTCCGGTTGCATCATAACGAGCAACGAAAAAGTTGATCTGATCCAGCGGCGGCATCAGAAGTTGTGTTGAACCGAACTGCACGGCTTTACTGGTAAAGTACCCGGTCGCGTAGATCCCGCCTGAATTGTCAGTGGCAACGGCGGCACAACCCTCGTCACCCGATCCGCCTGCTGTTTGTATCCACACAAGATTTCCATCCGTGTCGAATCTTCCTACAAATGCGTCACGTCCTCCGTACGAGGGAAAGGGCTTGGTTGAATTGCTGACCTTCAGGGTGTCGGAGAAAATTCCTGCGATATTGACAAAATTCTGGCTCGCATCGAGGGCTATAGACCTGCAGGTGTCCAGCAGAGTGCCGCCCAATGAGCGGGTCCACAAATAGCTCGGCGCCGGTTGTGCGGTCATGCGGATACGCAGCTTTTTACCACGTATAGCCGGATACCATTTGTACGACAAGCCTGTGGCATTCTGCTTGAGTAGCTGCCATGTGGGGTTGGGTGCATCGCCATCAAGAGCATAGAAAATATTGATACTCTGTTTGGGGTCTACTCCAGCCCAACGAATATTCACCGTGTCGCAGGTGGAATACAACTCACCACCATTTGGCGATACCACCTGTACCGTAGATAACCCGCCAAACAAACTTACCGTGGGGGGACATGGAGATCCGCTCACTATAAGAGAAGCCTGCCTATATGCTTTCTGGCCACCTTGCGTGAATTGTATGGTGACGTCGCGTGTTTGACCAATCTTAATTGTATCCGGCAAGCTTCTTCCACCGCCATAGCTGAGCACCGTAAAAAAGCCGGATGGAGTGGGCGTTAACGCCGTTACGATAAGGGGTGCATTTTCTGCTTTGATAGTTACTGTTTGTGTGGTTGAGCCGCCGGGTGCAGGATCGCCGAAAAACAACGATGATGAGGACACGGAAATATTCGCTACCGAACTGAGGGGAGCAATGTACTGCGGTTCGGATGTGATAGGAGGATTGGTTCGTTTGAACGTCACGGACAGCTCGCGTATGCGGCCGGATTGATTACACGAATAGGGAGCGGTCCATTCAAGAAAACAATTTTGCTTGATTTCTGTTTCCAACGCAATCAAACGATAGATAGCAATAAGGTCTTCCTTCGTGTTCGCCTCGAAGGCTTTGCCACCGGTGCGTTGCGCAATGGTCTGAAGCTCTTTGTTCATCTTCGTACCAATGGTGATCGCGTAGAACTGTATACTCTGTCTGTTGCAAAGTTTTGTGATGGAATCGGTAAGCGGTTCTTTATCCGGCTGACCGTCCGTAAGAAAAATCACAATGCGGCGCACACCGGGACGCTGACCTGCCAATAGCTTTATGGCACCGAACGATGTATCGAGCATCGGTGGGTTGTAGTTCGTACCACCCTGTGGACGGAGTTTTGAAATCACGTCAACAAGGGGTGGAGCCGTTGTTCTGAACGGGCTCTCGAATGTGGGCAGGGTGCCAAACGAGATTACGGCTACTTCCGATGGCGGATTAAACTTAAAGGTGTTTACGAATGTGTTCGCTCCCGATATAACCCAGTCCATACGGGTGGCCTTGGTTGCGGTATCCACGATGGTCTCCATCGAACCACTGCGGTCCAGGATAAGTACAACATTTGCAGCAGGCTCAACTGCGGTGTCTTTGCAGTCGATAGAAAGCGAGCCCTGCATGGAAATGCCATTCTCACGTACATCAAATTCGTTGTTCGAGAAATTCCGCAGCTCTTTGCCTGCTGCATCCAGTGCAACAAATCGAGCGCGCATCCGCGGGAAGTTTGTGTCGTCTATTCCGTAGACTGTAAAGTACTGTGCCTGCACATGAGGAACCATGTGGATGAGCGAAAACACGAGTGCCGCGATGTACAGCCGCACAGAGCTATTGGATTGATATGATCTCACGAGAAACCCCTTGTAAGTATAGACCGTCATTTCTATTCATGTTGAGTTCAATTTGCCGAAGCAATTAGGCCACACTTGCTTCCAGCAAACTGAATGTTTTTGAAGAGCAGTCCACTTTGGCACGAACGCCAATAGGTAGTGTGAGCTTGCTCTTTATGTGACCGAATGGCAATCCCGAAAGAACGGGAACGTTCATTGTAGTAAATCTATTTTTAAAAACCTGTTTCAAACTGGGAGACATGGTAGGGGTGTGCGGTGAGCGGCGAATACCTTCGCAGCTTTTGAACACGCCAAGCACCACGCCGCGCACATCGTCGAACTTTCCGCTTAACCACAATTGAGTAAGCATTCGATCAATTCGATACGGCTCTTCGGCAATGTCTTCCAGGAAGAAAATGGCTCCGCGAGTGTCGATCTCGAACGGTGTTCCCAAGGTGGAGCAAATCGTTGCCAAGTTGCCTCCCACAAGACGCGCCTCTGCACATCCGCCGTGCAGCACTTCCAAATCGTCGGAGGAATAGATCACTGTTGTTCCACTGCCTAGGTTTTCATCCAGAGAATTACCCATCGTTACCTGCACAAAAGAGCTTTTTGTGGTGTCGTCAAAAGAAGAAGAACACACCGGTCCGTGATACGTAACGATGCGGGAACGTTCGTAGATAGCCACAAGCAGTGCGGTGATATCGCTGTATCCCATAATGATTTTGGGATTAGCACGGATGGCTGCATAGTCGATGTCGGGCAGTATGCGTGAAACACCGTAACCGCCACGCGCGCAAATGATTGCGTCGATATCGGATCGCCGGGCAAATTCGTTGAACTCGTCGGCTCGAGCTTTGTCTGAAGCAGCAAGGTAGTTAGCCGTTGAGCCTACATGCTTTCCAAGCTCCAGATGAAAACCCTGATTACGGAGGAATTGGAAGCCGGACTCGAGTTCAGCTCTGTTTACACCACTGGCAGGTGCGGTAACGGCAATAGTACTGCCTTTTTTTAGTGAGGCAGGAAGTATCAGTTCGTCGGGGCGAATAAACGACCGACCGATCCTTCTCGATACCGAAGGAACGGAAGTGGGTGCCGTAGCACGAGCCATTACAGCCCCCGCCGACAGCAACATTGTAGCGCCAAGAAATGTTCTTCTGTTGTGCTTTTCCATTGAGCCTTTCTAGCCCGGGTTACGTCCGGTGCAAAGTTAATTTACGGTCGCGTAACCGCGACAGCTTTTTTCGTCTGAAGTCCGCATCAAATCAAGGTTTGCGGCTAATTCAACATGATTTTTTGTTCATCAAAAACAGTGCCACAAAAAGTCAGATCGTTCTGCTATGAACTCGAAGGGACGTTTTCTCGCAGTGCCTCGTTTTTGTGTTCTTCATGCTTTGATTCTTTACGCATTCACCCGATGGTGTATATTTGCAACTCTTCGGAAGGATGCAAGAGTGGCTTAATTGGCACGCCTGGAAAGCGTGTGTACCGGAAACGGTACCGAGAGTTCGAATCTCTCTCCTTCCGCTCCCTCGATAGTTTTTGATGATAGCGCGACTTCTGTTCGTCCCGCGTAGTTAGCGGACTCCGTACGCAGGGCGAAGCAACCATGCTTCGGCGAAACAATTCAACGCCCGGCGGCCTTCAAAATCCCTGGATCCGCGTACACGAATTATCCTATGATTCCCACCAAACTCCGATCCGCAGCCTTGTATGCAGTGGCGGCTTGCTTTTTTGTGCTGTTTTCTTCCTGCTCTTCAGATAGTTCCTCCGGCGAAAAACATCTGCGCTTCTGGCACTTTTGGAGCGAACCCTCGCAGAAACAAGCTCTTCAGCAGTTGATTCAAGTATTTGAAAAACAAAATGGTTGCAAAGTAGATTGCACGGAACTTAGTTGGGGTGACGGTAAAACAAAGCTCATTGCCGCATTCAGTTCCCACACTGCTCCCGATGTTATGGAGTTCGGCTCGGATTGGGTGGCTCAGTTTTCGTCGTCCGGTGTGTTGGCGGACATGAATTCTATTCAGCCTGTGCGTATGGAGGGGTTTGCGCCATGGACCACCGCACCTTCGTACTGGCAGGGAAAAGTTTACAGCCTTCCCTGGGTGGTGGACACGCGTGTATTGTATGTGAACAAACAACTTCTGGAGAAAATCGGCGGTAGCACCGAGCCATCCACATGGATGGATGTGTTAAGCTCTGCCGAGAAGGTTGGCGGCTCTGAGGACGACCACGGCTTTGGTGCCAATGGCGCCGACGGTCATCGCCTCTATAAAAAAATACTTCCGTTTTTCTGGTCCTATGGGGGAGACGTTCTTGATAAGAATGGCGCTCCGGTACTTAATTCCGCGGCAAATATTGAAGCGTTGAGCATGTATGTTCAGCTATCACGTGCGGGCCTCATCGAAACGCAAAAGCAGTTGGACGGTCAGTTTGCTCAGGGTCATGTAGCGTACTGGAACTCCGGCGGCTGGCTAGCAGACAAAATCGGTAAGGAGAATCCTCTGCTTGATTACACCGTAATGCCCTTGCCCTCGGCAAAGCCGGGAATGCCCGGTATTTCCTTTGCCGGTGGCGAATACCTGGCAGTAAGCGAAGCATCCGAGCAGAAAAAGCTTGCTCTTGCGTTGATCACTTTTCTGACGGATGCCAAAAATGCTCTTGCGTTCTGCAAGCAGGTTACCGAAGCCGGATTTCCCGCTGCCACGGAGGGATTTCATGATTCCTACTTTGCTTCACATCCGATACGCCATGTATTTGCCGCGCAGCTTCAGCATGCGCGTATGACGCCCGTGCATCCGCGTTGGCTGGAGATGGAGACGGTGATTGAGAATGCCGTAGTAGAGGCGTTGTACGGTCGTAAAGAACCGGCTGCGGCCTTAGGCGAAGCACAGGCTGAACTCCTGCATTTGACAGCCGCAAAGTGATTAGGCTTTTTCCGGCCTGCGCTGTTTGCCAAGAAAGTACTTTTCAAAACTCTGATGAGATAACCACGCTGTTGCGATAGTAATGGAACTCAATAGCAGGTGATAGAGTGCGCTTCCTACCACTCGATCAAGTTTGATCCACATCGAAAACAAGCTGTAACTCAGCGCGAAAGCAATGATGTTGTGGTACATGTAGATGCCATAGGAGAACTCTCCCAGCTTCTCCGACCATCGCCCTACCACTCCCCGGAACGACGGCGGCCGTAGAGCTATGCAGTACATCACAAACGAAAACACCAACATGTCCAGCAGTGCCAGTGCGGTGTACGACTCCGTTATAGAATGCACCACGGGAATTGTTTGTGAGAGCCATCCTTGAGCAAACACGCGCAGGGCGATAACGCCATAGGCAGTGTAGAGTAGCAAGGGAGGCAAGAGCATACCGAACGTTTGCCGTGATTGCCGCTCGCTAAAAGCCTTGCCTCTGCGCACTGCCAGTGCAGCGAGGCCGCCCGCAGCCATATTCTCGAACGATAGAATGGTAGTAAAACCGGCAAATGCTCCGTTGATCACCTGAGTATCCACCAGAGTAAGCAAAACAAGTTTTATCAATATCACGCCGGTAAACACAAATCCGATGTACTTGATAAAAGTGTTCATCAGTGGCGCAACAGCAAGGTAATACCACTCTTCCACGCCTATAGACCAAAGCGGACCAATCACAAACACATCATAGTAAATGTTCACAACGAAGGGCATCATTATCACGTACCAACCAGCCATTGTCCATGGTTCGTAGGGAAGCACAGTGCTGATGCCCAGCAAGGGGAGCATGGCGGGAATCACGCCAATGCCCAAGATTACAAGCAGAACATACAGAGGCAGTATGCGCATCGCTCTGCGCTGATAGAATAAAGCTACCGAGATTTTTCCGTTGCGATCGTATTCGCGCAGCAGCACAGTGGTGATCAGAAAACCACTGAGCACAAAGAAGAACGATACCGCCATGGCTCCGTTATGAAAAATACTCAAGTCACTAAACGAGGGCAGGCCGCGGTTGGCACGAATGGCTTCGCCATGCGCAAAGAGCACAAGCATTGCGGCTACAAATCGCGCTGTGTTAAGACCTGCAAAGTGAGAAGAGCTGCGGGTATCCGCTGTAGAGGTAGTCATAGCTGATTGTTACATCAGGTTATAGGCGGGGATGTTTGTTTCAAAAGGAACCTGCCGAAAACGAAAAACCGATATAAACGAAAAAAGTCTGCCGCGTTAGGGCAGACTTTATCATTCATACATCTCAAGTCTCGGAACAAGTACCTTTCGGAGTATCTCTGCGACTATCTCAACTACTATCTCTGCGAGATTCTCCACGAGCATTGCGATGTGGTCTATTCGTCGGGGTGAGAGGATTTGAACCTCCGACCCCCTCGACCCGAACGAGGTGCTCTACCGGGCTGAGCCACACCCCGAATAGGCTGCGAAAATAGACATTCACGGGAGACTGGGCAAAGGTTATGTAGTTTTGTGCGTCGTTGTGCACGAATTGTTTGTGCGGCGAGTTGAATCATGGTTTCTCCTAATAGCATGGCATCGTTTGATCTGGCGTGGAATAGTCCCTGGTGGTTTGTAGGCATCACATTTCTTTGCGCGCTGACTGCTGCGGTGTGGTACTACCGCGTAACGAGGCCGCAGATACAGACAGGCTTACGCGCAGTACTGGTGGCTTTGCGCACGCTGGGATTAGTGTTGTTGTTGCTCGTACTCTTTGAACCGGTGCTTACCTTGCTGCGCTCCTTTGCGCAAGAGCCTAAGGTTCGCGTGCTGCTGGACCAATCGATATCGATGGTTCAGCGTGATGCAAGCCGAGACAGAAATAGCGACCTTCGTGCACTGATTGCCGAAGCGCCATGGAAGTCGGTAGAAGTCGGGCAATCGTTGCTAGGCTTTGATGAATCCGTACGTCCGTTGAACACCGGTGACCCGTCAAAGCTCGTGTGGAAAGGACAGCGTACGGACATCGAGCGAGCACTGCGGTATGTTCAGGAACACGCCGAAACAGAAAACACGCAGGCCGTTGTGCTTGTAAGCGACGGTGCTTATACAGCCGGAGCGAATCCTATAGCAATGGCGGAGCAGCTTGGAGTACCGCTCTATGTGATCGGCGTTGGCGATTCCGCCCGGGCAAAAGATGTGTCGGTTTCTTCGTTAGTGACGAACGATGTGGGCTTTTTAAATACAGTATTGCCGGTGCAAGTGTCTGTCAGAACACATGGTTTTGAAAATACTCCGCTACGGCTGCGCTTGCTTGACAACAATGTTCAAACGGATGTAGCGCAGCTGAATATTCGTCAACAGGGCGATGTGATAACTCACGTGTTTCAATACAAGGCCACTACCGCGGGCGTGCATAAGCTCTCGGCCGTTATCGAAGGTGTTCCCGGCGAGTTAACTGCTGCCAACAATTCCGTCAGTGACTTTGTAACCATACGCGACGACAAGCGCAATGTGGTGCTTATTGCCGGTGCGCCTAGCCCCGACGTGGCCTTTATACGATCGTCCATCGAGGCAATGCAAGGCGTTTCGTTGTCTACGATCATCCAGAAGTCCGGTGCCGAAGTGTATAACGAAGCGAGTACGCAGTCTACACTTCGTGGTGCGGATTTGATCGTCATGGTTGGATTTCCCGTATCATCAACCTCAGGCACTTTGGTACGCCAAGTAGCGGCAGAGATTACCCGATCGAAGAAGCCGCTCTTGTTTGTGGCTTCGCAAAATCTGGACTATTCCAAACTTCGCGAGTTCGATGCGGTGTTGCCGTTCAGCGTGCAGTCCTCGCGACAGCAGGAGTTTTCCGTTACCATGGACGTAGCTGCGGGCGAGGAAGCCAACGCGTTGCTCAGATTATCCGGATCGGCCGAAGATGCCGATGTTTGGAATTCTCTGCCGCCGATTTTTCGCACAGAAACATTCCTTCGGGTAAAGCCGGAATCCAGGGTGGTTGCCTCCATCAAAGTGAATAATGTATCGCTGGACGAACCGCTCATTGTGACCCGTAATGTGGATCGCTCCAAGTGTGTGGCAGTGCTGGGTTACGGCTTGTTCCGATGGAAGCTTTTGGGCACGGCTCTGGAGAAAATGCGCGGCAGCGGCACTGTTACCGACGCACTGTCGGTATTGCTTTCAAACTCCACTAAATGGTTGAGCACCGACGACGACCAACGCAAAGTGCGCATTCGGCCCTCGCGCTCCTTCTATGCCGGAAGCGAAGCGGTGTATATGCAGGCACAGGTATACAACGATGCCATGGTACCGGAAGAAAACGCTACTGTTACGGTGAACATTGCTTCGGGAAATCAGCAGAGGGCCGTCGTGTTGCAGTCGCTCGGTAACGGTCAATATGGCTCGTCGATAGACGGGCTTGGCTCGGGCGATTACAGTTACACCGGTACTGCTGTTGCCGAAAGTCGCCCTCTGGGTAAAGACGCCGGTCGTTTTACCATTGGCGATCTGCCTTTGGAGTATCAAGATTTGCGCATGAATGTAGCGCTGCTTCGCGCTATGGCCGAACGATCCGGTGGGCGCTTTTACACTCCGCAGAGCGCATCATCTCTTGCCGACGATATCTCTGCGCACCGCGGATTCCGCGAGAGAGTTCAGACTTCAACCGTTGAATGGAATCTGAGTTCCATGGCACAGATACTCGCGGCAGCCTTGCTGTGTTTTGCGCTGGAGTGGTTTGTGAGAAAGAGAACCGGAATGATCTGATCGGAAGCGCTGAATAAGAATTTCGCTTAACGCACACTCCGCTGAATAAAAAAGGGGATGATCGCGTGATCATCCCCACATATTCTCCGTCGGTAAACAGCTTGCGTGTATCCGTGAATGCCGGCTTAACGATGCTCAGCATTGATAGCCAGCAACGACTCTACCGACGGCATCAAATCTTGTTCTGTAAGCTCGTTGAGTGGCTTCTTGCATGTGGAAATAATATCGTGCAAATCGCGCGATTCGGTGTCGATGTACATCAAGCCCGTAAGAATCTCACCACGAGATTTTGCCTGCTCCAAGGCATTCATAGCTGAATCACGATTGGTTGGATCGTAATCCGACGCTAGCTTCTGAAGCGCAACATGCGAACCGTCGTGTAGCTCCACCATCCTCGAACCACCATCTTCGTACGCCACCGTAATTTCTGTTTTCAGCGGCACAAATCCTACCTCGGAAAGCACTGCCTCGTGATCACGAACAAAGTCGTAGCTCTTGGTTGAGCCTTCGTTGTTGTTGAAAGTAACGCAGGGCGATACAACATCCAGTAACGCAAACCCATGATGCGACATTGCCGCTTTGATAAGGGGAATAAGCTGCGCCTTATCACCGCTGAAACTGCGCGCTACAAAGCTGGCACCAAGTTGAATAGCCAAGGCGCAGAGATCGATAGCCGCAAAGGGATTCGTTGAACCGGCTTTACTCTTGGAGCCCGCATCAGCGGTGGCAGAGTCCTGACCTTTGGTCAGTCCATAGCAGCCGTTGTTCATCACGATATAGGTCATGTTCAGCGCTCGGCGAATAGCATGTACAAACTGGCCCATACCAATAGATGCTGTGTCACCGTCTCCCGATACACCCAGGTACAACAAATTGCGATTGGCAAGATTTGCTCCCGTTGCTACCGAGGGCATACGGCCGTGCACGGAATTGAATCCGTGAGAATTATTCAAAAAGTAATTCGGCGTCTTCGACGAACAGCCAATACCCGAGAGCTTAGCCACGCGATGTGGTTCAACGTTCATCTCGTAACAGGCTTGAACAATAGCACCGCTGATGGAGTCGTGTCCGCATCCTGCGCACAGAGTGGAGATCACACCTTCATAGTCTTTGCGCGAATATCCCAGCTCGTTTTTTGGAAGTTGCGGGTGAGAGAACTGTGGTTTGATGAATGACATATAAACGTACCGTAGATGTTTCTTTTTTGATTTACTTAAAGCCTACCGAATTCTGAGTGAGCTGTTCTTACTTAGCCACTTCAACCTCGTGATCTGCCTTGATAGCAGCAGCGATGGCTGCTGCAGTAATGGGCATGCCGTCGTAGTTGAGCACTTTGCGTAGTTTCTTGGGGTCGGCATCACATTCCACCATGAGCAATGTGCGCATTTGCGCGTCGCGATTTTGCTCGATTACGTACACCACATCGTGCGCATCGATGAACTCATTCACTTGATCGTTAAATGGGAATGCAAGAATGCGCATGGCATCCACCAGTACGCCGTCTTCGCGAAGCAGATCCATGGTTTCCAGTGCCGGATAGGCAGTGGTACCATAGAATATGATGCCTATAGAATGTGAATTTTGTTCCTGATAAAACTCGGGAGCAGGCACCAAGCTCTTGGCTGTCTCCCATTTCTTCAACAGGCGGTCCATGTTGCGAACATAGGTGGCGCCGTCTTCCGTGTACCGTGCGTACTCGTCGCGCGAGGAACCACGAGTAAAGAATGAGCCTTTGGTGGGGTGCGTTCCGGGAATGGTGCGGTAGGGAATGCCATCGCCGTCCACATCCAGGTACCGACCAAACTCTTTCATGTTCTCCAGGTCGTTTGCACTAAGAACTTTACCACGATTGTACACCGTAGTGGGGTCCCAGGTGAACGCGGGAGACATGTGATCGTTCATTCCCAAATCAAGATCGGTCATTACGATCACGGGTGTTTGCAACTGCTCTGCTACATCAAACGCTGTTCCCATCATGTCAAAACCTTCTTTGGGAGTGCTGGGGAAGAGCAAGGGGTGCTTTGTGTCGCCGTGTGATGCGTACGCGCAAAGCAGAACATCGGATTGCTGTGTGCGCGTGGGCATTCCGGTAGACGGACCCGCCCGCTGCACATCAACGAGCACCGTCGGCACTTCAGCGAAATATGCCAAGCCAATAAACTCGTTCATCAACGAGATGCCGGGGCCGCTGGTTGCGGTGAATGCACGTGCGCCGTTCCAGCTTGCACCAAGCACCATACCAATGGCAGAAAGCTCATCTTCGGCTTGAACCACCGCGAACTTCTTCTCTCCGGTTTCCTTATCAACCAACAGCTTGTTGGCATACTTCTCATATCCGCCTACCATGCTGGTAGAAGGCGTGATAGGATACCATGCTGCTACAGTAGCACCGGCATAGACGGCACCCAGGCCGCAGGCAGAGTTGCCCGTAATCATGATGCTGTCGCCCACCAGGTCGCGCGTTTCGCAACGGAGGGTAATAGGCTCAGGATAGTGTTCCTCAACATACTTCACACCGAGTTGCATGGCGTGAACGTTTGGTTCGATGAGTTTTGGTTTTTTCTTGAACTCGTCGGCAATCACACCGCGTACCACATCAAGATCGATGTTCATCAGACGGGCTAGTGCGCCTACGTAGATAAGGTTCTTGAACAATAGTCGCTGACGGGGATCGGAATACTCCTGCATGCATATCTGCATCATGGGTATTCCAATGTAGGTGATGTCCTCGCGAATATTTTCTTTGCGAATAAGCTTTGTTGAGTCGTACACAAAGTATCCGCCCGGAAGCACCGAGCGAACATCCTTGGCAAAGCTTTGGGCATTCAGGCCAACCATCATATCGATGCCGGCGCGGCGCCCCAGATATCCTTTCTCACTCACCCGTACTTCGTACCATGTGGGCAAGCCTTGAATGTTCGAGGGGAAGAGATTCTTTGCCGAGATAGGAATGCCCATGCGGAAAATAGATTTCGCAAACATGGTGTTGGCACTGGCCGAGCCGGTACCGTTTACATTGGCAAACGAAACAACAAAATCATTAACCTTAACTACATTACTCATGCTATTACTCGACATTGATTTCCGGCCTTCGTTACTTGATATACAAATTTCTGCATGTCCCATGCTGCGGTTGGGCAACGCTCAGCGCATAAGCCGCAATGCAAGCACACGTTTTCGTCTTTGACCATTACTCTGGCTGTTTTTAAACCATCGGCTACATACAAGTCCTGGCTTTCTACCAGCGCGGGAGCAAGTAGTCGTTGACGCAGATCCTCTTCCTCGCCATTCACGGTGAAGTTGATACATGATGTGGGACAAATGTCTACACATGCATCGCATTCAATACAGCGGGGAGCAGAGAATACTGTCTGAACATCGCAGTTCAGGCAGCGTTGTGCTTCGTGGAAGCCGGTGCTGCGGTCGAACCCGAGTTCAACTTCCTTCTTGCGGTCTGTAAGGGTAAGCGACTTATCCGCGTGAGGCACTTTGAAACGCTGATCGGTGGTAACAGCACTGTCATAGATCCACTCGTGTATACCCATCTTCTGGCTCACAAGATTGGTGTGCGGAGCAGGACGCTCGAACACCGATTTACCGTTGCAGAACAGATCGATGGACACAGCCGCCTGGTGGCCTTGCGCCACCGCAGTGATCACATTCTTCGGACCGAATGCCGCGTCGCCGCCAAAGAATACCTTGGGGAGAGTGGATTGGAAGGTTGTTTCGTTCACAACGGGCATGTCCCACTTATCGAATTGCAAGCCCAGATCGCGTTCAATCCAGGGGAAACTATTTTCCTGACCAATGGCAACCAATACATCATCTGCCTCGATAAACACATCAGGCTCGCCGGTGGGCACAAGTTGACGTTTGCCTTTCTCGTCGTACACAGCTTTAACTTTCTCGAAGGTCATTCCCTTCAGCACGCCGTTTTCAACAACGAAGGTTTTGGGAACGTGGTTATCGATGATAGGAATATCCTCGTGCATCGCATCCTCTTTCTCCCATGGGGAAGCCTTCATTTCGGAGAAAGGACTGCGAACAACTACCTTCACGTTCTCTCCGCCCAGACGGCGCGAGGTACGGCAGCAATCCATGGCCGTGTTACCACCACCTAGAACGATCACGTTCTTACCAACAGTAGCGGTGTGTTCAAAGGCAACATTTGCCAACCACTCTATACCGATGTGAATGTTCTTCGCTGCTTCTTCGCGGCCGGGGATGTTGATGTCGCGGCCACGGGGTGCGCCCGTTCCTACAAACACAGCATCGTAGTCCTGCGAAACAACATCCCGCAGACTTGATACATAGTGCTTGAAGTGGGTATGAATTCCCATGTTCAGGATATAGTCAACTTCTTCATTCAGAACAGATAGCGGCAAACGGAACGAGGGGATCTGGCTGCGCATCATGCCGCCGCCGAACTCCATCTCGTCATAGAGGTGAATCTCGTATCCAAGGGGAGCAAGATCGCGCGCTACTGTGAGAGATGCCGGACCGCCGCCAATAAGCGCCACTTTCTTTCCGTTGGAAGGAAATGGGCCTTTGGGAATAAGGTCTTCGACGCCGCTCTTGTTGTCGGCTGCTACACGTTTCAATCGGCATATTGCCACGGGCTCTTCCTCTACGCGCACGCGCCGGCATGCCGGTTCGCAGGGACGATCGCAGGTGCGGCCCAAGATTCCGGGGAACACATTCGATTCCCAGTTAATCATGTAAGCTTCTGTGTATCGCTCTGCCGCGATAAGGCGGATGTATTCAGGAACGGGGGTATGCGCCGGACACGCATACTGACAATCAACAACTTTGTGAAAATACTCCGGGTCGGAAATATCTGTAGGTTTCAAGACTACGCTCGTTGATAGTGGGTGATTGATGTTTTGCTGCCCGCAAAAATAGCAGATTGCGTTGAGGTAGACGGCGAAAAGGGCACAATCTTGTGCGAATTTGTACGAAGAACTACTCTTTTTTCCAATCAAATCACAGAGGAAACTATCTTATTCTTTGCTGTGATTCTCCGCCTCGCGTTCTCACTCATAATGACTATCTGACAGCGGTAGAAGTATCGGCATATGAAGGGCCTCACTAAAAGCAAAGATTGAGAACAGGATTACGGCCGTGCTCGGTGTTGCGTTTAGTTACTTACCGGCAATTCATCACGCGAAGCAGGCCGCCGGGTGTTTGTAGAAGAAGAAGGCCGGAGGGTAGAGTGCTAAGATCGACGATAGAACACCCGGTACACGAATGCAACAATGCACCGCCGGCATTCCAAATATTCACGAGTCTCTGCACAGAGCCAAAGCTGAGAATGGAATTGTGCAGCTCGTACTCTATGTTGCCATCCGATGCGAGTGGTACATCGGATGCACTGCAAAACTCGTGAGAGCCCACATCGTAGCGGGAATCCTTGCATCGTTCTTTCTTGTTCATGGGATGTACATACTCCCACACGGGTAGCAGAACATTATCCCGAAGAGAAATCATGTCCCACATAGCGCTGTCGCGCGCCACAGACGACGCCGGTAGGGAAAAGTTTGTTCCCAGTGGCTCGAGTACCTCGGTATTTACATCAGGCATGATGATATTGCCCGATTGCTCCACAGGAACGGTGCCAACCACAGGCGCGAAGGTACCTTTTCCCAGTACTAGGTTGTTCCATAATCCAACCAGCTCGGTGCCCTCCTTGTACGAGGTAAACAGCGCGATGGAACGTGTGCTTACAAAGGTGTTGTGAGCAACAAAGAGCTTGTGGCTTACTCCGCTGCGCAATCCCTCCAACCCGTATCCGATCATGTTTGAGTTGCTGGTTAGCGGTCCTTGCATAAGGTCGTTCCCTACAATCACGGCATAACCGCCATTTGGTATATCCATAAGTCTACTGCCGGTGCCCGTTGCCTCGGTAGCGATTCTGTTATACATCACATAGTTCACATCGGCTCT